>NZ_CP150269.1:145000-745000 GCF_037976825.1 Paenibacillus sp. FSL K6-1330 | reverse complement strand
ATACTTTTTGCCCACCCAAAAGTAAAGATGAGGAAATGAAAGAAAAATCATCTTATTAGTCTGTGCACAAACAACATAACACCCACTTGACGTATAGGAATTATATGATAATATTTCAGTCATATCTTATATGAATCGGAAGGGGTGTTGAACCATGTCACAGAAACGATTGGATCATGTTGGTATTGTTGTCCGGGACCTTGAAGCTACAATCGCCTTCTATACATCCGTAGTCGGACTTGAGCTGAAGGACCGCCTGACCCATACTAATGGCGTCATCCAGCTGGCGTTCCTAGGATTTAACGGCAGCAACGAGACGGAAGTCGAGCTTATTCAGGGATACAGCGACACGCTGCCTTCGGAAGGAACGGTACATCATTTTGCAGTCAGCACGGATAACATTGAAGAGGAATATGCCCGTGTGCAGGGACTTGACGTTCCTCACTTGGACGAGGAAATCGTGACGCTTCCGAACGGGTACCGCTATTTCTTCGTGCACGGTCCCGAAGGAGAATGGATTGAGTTCTTCCAGCGCTAATCTCTGCGTAGAAGCCGTATTCAAACACTTTACCTTGTGAAAGGTTCATAGCATCAATTAATTCTCCCATTGCATTAGTGTTCTAACAAAGACCTGTCACGTTCGCGCCTCTTCGAACTAGACAGGTCTGCTGTGTTAGGACTATAATAGCGGATGTAATGATCGAAACTTCATAAATACCGGGGGAGCTGGAATTTGGCCGGCTGAGAGTGTATCCGATATGATACTGACCCTTACACCTGATCTGGGTAATGCCAGCGTAGGAAGCCCATGTTTGCGGCAGCTATTTATTTGCCGTGGTATACACTTACGCCGTCATGCGTCCTGATATCATCAGGGCGTTTTTTTTGTGGAGTTGCGAGGTAATAGAAAGAGAACTTAAAGGAGAGAAGAAACGATGAAGAAGGGAAGATGGATTCCGCTGCTTCTCGCTTGCGTCCTGCTGATGGTTGCGTCCGGATGCGGTACAAGCGGAGAGAACAAGAAGACAGGCGCCGCAGGTGAGGACAGTCAGACTTCCGGGAAGCTCCGTGACGTACAGCTGATGCTCGATTGGTCTGCCAATACGAATCACACCGGCCTGTATGCAGCGAAGGAGCTTGGGTATTATGAGGAAGAAGGGCTTAATGTCCAGATCGTCCAGCCGGGAGCAGGCGGAACGGATACGCTGGTCGCATCCGGAAATGTGCCGTTTGGCATCAGCTATCAGGAAGGCGTAACGCTGGCCAGAACCCAAGGATTGCCGCTCGTTTCCATCGCAGCGATCATTCAGCATAATACATCCGGCTTTGCGGCTCCCAAGGATAAAGGCATCTTGAAGGCAGGCGATTTTGAAGGGAAATCCTATGGCGGCTGGGGTTCGCCTGTGGAGGAAGCGGTTATGAAGTCCATCATGGAGATCGATGGTGCCGATGTCAGCAAGGTGAATATGGTCAATATGGGCGATGCCGATTATTTTACGGCCGTCAAACGCGACATTGATTTCGCCTGGATTTTCTATGCTTGGACGGGTATTGAAGCCGAGCTTCGCAATGAGCCGCTTGACATGATTTATGTGAAGGACTACTCCAAGCAGCTTGATTATTACACACCGGTGATCGTAACGAACGAGAAGCAGATCCAGGAAGACCCTGAGCTTGTCAAAGCGTTCATGCGGGCGACTTCAAAAGGATACGACTATGCGATTCAACATCCCGAAGATGCGGCAGCCCTGCTGACGAAGGCTGTTCCCGACCTGGATGCCGAACTGGTTCTCGCCAGCCAGAAATGGCTGAGCCCCCGTTATCAGGATGATGCATCCCGCTGGGGCGAACAGAAAGCCGAAGTATGGTCGGGGTACGCAGACTGGATGTTTGAGCGCAAGCTGCTGGAGAAGGAGCTTGACGCTGACAGCGCATTTACCAATGAATTTTTACCGGAGAAGCCATAAGGTTATTTCTATATTAAAGAAGAGAGACGGCCTTTGCAGCAGGCCGCCTCTCTTCCATTACAATACAGCTTGCACGAAAGGATGAGTTTATATGGCGAATACTCTCTTGAGCATTCAAGTAATACCGAGAACGCCAAACGGGACCGACAGCATCCCTTATGTAGATGAAGCGATCAAGGTTATTCAGGAATCAGGCGTGAAATACGAGGTTCATGCACTCGAAACGACCATGGAAGGAGAGCTCTCCGAGCTGCTCAGGATCGTTGAGCGCATGCACGAGGCGCTGGTGAATGCGGGCAGTCCCAGCATCATATCCCAGGTCAAAATCGCGCATCATCCAAGCGGCATCAGCATGGATAAGCTGACTGAGAAATACCGTCCATGAGAAGCTGGTGGAGTTCTGTTTGGCCGCCCGTTGTGGCGGTTCTCTTCTTTTTGGTGGTATGGCAGGCGGCAGTATCCGTGTTCGACATTGAACCCTTTATTTTGCCTGCACCGACGGCCATCGGGCATGAGGCCGTTACTGGAGCTTCCGGTCTCTTCCAGCATACAGCGGCCACCCTGCAATTAACCCTGATCGGCTTTATAATCGGTACGGCAATCGGTCTAATCATCTCGCTGGCACTGCACATGGTGCCTTTTCTCAAAACCGCCCTTTATCCGCTTCTTATTCTTAGCCAAAATGTGCCGACAATCGCCCTAGCCCCGCTTCTCATGATTTGGTTCGGCTTCGGCATGCTGCCCAAGGTTATCGTGATTACGCTGGTCTGCTTCTTCCCTGTCGCTGTTGCGGCCCTGGATGGACTCGCACGTACCGACCGCACCATGATGAATTATATGCAGATGGCGGGGGCTACCTCGTGGCAAATTTTCACCAAGCTGGAGCTGCCGCATGCCCTTCCCTCCATCTTCTCCGGGATTCGAATTGCGGCCACCTATTCGGTGATGGGGGCGGTTATCGGGGAATGGATCGGCTCGGACCGGGGAATCGGCTACTACATGATGCTGCAAAAATCCGGCTACCGCACGGATCGGGTATTTGTTGCCATCCTGGTCATCGTCTTGCTCAGCCTGCTGATGGTGCTGCTGATCACCCTGCTGGAGAAGCGGCTCATCCGCTGGAATCGAAAAGGTTGAGCCCCTTGTGAATAGACATTTCGAATCTTATATGAAAAGAGGCCATTTATCGATATGACACCTCAAGTATCCCTGCCTGTGCAGGACGGGGCTTACCCGTCCACTGCGTCGGTCTCATCAGCACCTGCCCTCGAGGTTCGCAGCCTTCGGAAAACCTTCCGCGACCGGCGCAGCGAAGTGCATGTACTGGATGGCCTTTCGCTTCAGGTACAACCCGGGGAATTCGTCTCCTTGATCGGTCCTTCAGGCAGCGGAAAGAGCACACTCTTCCATATCATCGGGGGATTAACCGCTCCGGATACGGGTTCGGTCCTCATGGATGGTCAGGACGTGACCGGGGAAAAAGGCCGCATCGCCTATATGCCTCAACAGCCAGCCCTGTTCCCTTGGCGTACGGTGGAGGACAATGTGCTCCTTCCCGAGGAGCTGAGAGGCACCACGAAAGCCGCTGCCAGGGAACATGCCCGCAGCTGGATGGAACGGGCCGGCCTCACCGGCTTCGAGAAGGCGTATCCGCACACCCTTTCAGGCGGAATGCAGCAGCGGGCGGCTTTTCTGCGCGCACTAATGAGTCCCCAGGAAGTCATGTGCCTGGATGAACCGTTCAGCGCATTGGATGCGCTGACGCGCAGCGATATGCAGCGCTGGCTGCTCGATATCTGGGAGGATACGCGCCGTTCGGTGCTGATGATTACCCATCATATCGAGGAGGCACTGCTCCTTTCGGACAGCATCTATATCCTGTCAGCCCGGCCCGGAACCATCTTGAAACGGGTAGAAGTCCCTTTCTCCCGCCCGCGCCGGGAAAACATCCTGATGGATCCGTCCTTCATCGCATTAAAAACCGAAATTTCCGCCATCATGCGGGAAGAACAGCATAAGCGCTGACCGATTAAGGCCAGCGGAATACATACATCCATGATTAGCCAAGCGCTTCGTGGAAGCTTACAAGCGAGGTTATGTAACGATGAAATCATTCACGCAAAGTGAAGCCAATTTACCACTGTTGGACACTCATATTCATCTGGACAGCTATTCGTTATCCGATCAACAAGCGATTCTCGCGGATATCCGTCATCATGAGGTTCAATCCGTTATCTCCGTCTCCATGCATCTGGCTTCCTGCAAGCGAAACCTGGAGCTGGCCAGGCAGTACGGACCGATGGTGCGGCCGGCTTTCGGTTATCATCCGGAGCAGCACCTCCCTTCCACGAACGAAACCGAAGAGCTGCTGGATTGGATGGCAGAGCATGCCGATGAGATGGTCGCCGTAGGAGAGGTGGGTCTCCCCTATTACGCCAGGCTGGAGGCTGAATCGAAGGGCCGACCTTGGGATAACCGCCCTTACGCCTATCTATTGGAGCAATTTATAGCATTTGCTAAAAAGCATCATAAACCGGTGATTCTGCACGCTGTATATGAAGATGCGGATATCGCATGTGATTTGCTCGAAAAATACGGCGTCACTCGTGCCCATTTCCATTGGTTCAAGGGCTCCCGTGACACCTTGCAGCGGATGGCCGGTAACGGATACTATATTTCCTTCACGCCTGACATCCTCTATGAGGAAGAAATTCGGGATATGGCATGTAGGTATCCGGATCATCTCGTCATGACCGAAACCGATGGTCCTTGGCCGTTCGAAGGTCCGTTCACCGGACAGATGACCCATCCTCGGATGACGGCTGCTGTGGCTGCGGCATGGGCGGAGCTTCAGGGGCTGTCCATATCCGAGGCTCGCAGGATTTTTTATGAGAACGCCGCGAGACTTTACGATCTATAAAAAGAATCTTCATTCAGCTTTAAGTCGGTTGTTTACGCAATCGGCTTGTTTTCTTTAAGAAATCGGTTATATTGATTAATCAACTCATCAAGCACGATCGATTGACCGAGGACTTTAGGATGATTAAAATCACGATACCGCTGCTTCATCTTATGAAGCTTATGCCGTTCTTGCTCGATATTAAACTTTATGCCTTCCTTCGTTTCCATGACTTTATATCCTCCCCTCATGTAATATTTTATGCTTTAATGTAAAATTATAGGATGTTTAATATTAGACATCAGAAATATAACATGGAGGAGCTATTCCTGTTATTCACGCCAAAAAACCACAATGCAAGTTGCAGCATTGTGGTATTGGATTCCATTATTTAACGTACTTCTCCTGATACGCCTTTGACATCTCGTCTGTAATTTCCTTCATCTTCGGATCACTCTTGATCGTTTCGATCAGTTTATCGTACGATTCAACCGGTTCTTTGCCCGTGATGACCATGACCCGCATATCCTCCACCTTCTTGGAAATCTCGGGATAGTATTTGTTATAGGCTTCCGAATACAGCTCTCCTGAAGGATTCGGAACCTTGACCGTCTTGCGCTCTGTGACAATCTCTACGTTTCGCTCATAAACTTCATCCGGCATCCCTACCGCGCTGATGGCCATATCGTCGCTGACGAGGTGAATCATATTGTTTAAGTTGCCGTCACCCGTCTTATCCACGGCGGCCTGCGGCGTTGCAACCTTCTTCCCGTTCTCCACATTATAATGGACACCTTCGATTCCGTAGGTCAGCATCTCATTGCCTTCTTGACTATAACCGTAATCGAAAAACTCGAGGATTTTCTTCACTTTCGCCTCCGGCACTTTCTTCGGAATCAGGTACACTCCATAGTACGGCGATCCTGAAGGCGTATACTTCACCCCGTTTGCATTCTCCAAGTAAGCAAGCGGCATTAGATCCGCCTTGGGGTCAACGCCTTTCACGGCTTCGCCGGTCACCCAGGCATGGTTCATGGACATGCCCCCTACCCCTGCCTTGGCACTTCGCATCGTATCCATCACCTGCGAGAACTTCATGATCGCGAAGTCTTTGGGGAACAAGCCCTCGTCATAAGCCTGTTTGATCCACAGCATGGCCTCCCTTGACTCGTCCGACGTCATAATCGGAGTCAGGGTATTATCGGGTTGAAGCTTCCAGGACCCTTGCGTTTCATTAAATATATTGTAAATATAAGCGAGAGCCCCCGGATTTGCGGCATATGGAATCTCATCGGCCTGTCCATTACCATTCGGATCCTGTTCCTTAAAAGCCTTTAACACGTTATGGAACTCATCCAGCGTTTTGGGCGTTTCCAGCTTAAGGGCATCCAGCCAGTCCTTGCGGATCATCGGGAACACTCCGCCGCCATAGCTAGGATAATAACGAGGAATGACGATGTTCTTGCCATCCACCTTGGTGATTTCCCACATTTCCTTCAGTTCTTCGCGGTTCAAATTCGGATAGTCTTTAAGAAACGGCGTCAGATCCCAGAAGACGCCCTGCTTCAGCATTTTCTGCAGCTGCGGGTTCTGCATCGTTTCCACGAAAGTAACCTCCGGAAGATCGCCGGATGCAAGCATGACATTGATCTTCTCTTCGGCCGTGGACGGCGACAGCCACGTAATATTCAGCTTGGTATTGGTGCGTTTCTCGAGCTCTTTCCATAGTACATTGGTGTTATCTATGAATTCGGTGGCATAATTCAGGGTCTGTATCGTAATGCTGGTTGGTTCACTGCTGTCTGTTCCGCTTCCGTTATCGCTCGGTGCACTTCCGTCTCGGCTGCCGCATGCGCTAAGCAAGAGTGAGCTTGCCAAGAGCAGCACCCCCGACATTTTTAAAAACGACTTGCCCGGCTTGGTTTCCTTTTTTTTCATCATTAGACCTCCCTTTTAATTTACATCTCGTCTGACTGATCATGATGGCAGTTAGACCGTATATCGGATCATTCCTTGACAGAGCCTACCATCGCCCCTTTGGCGAAGTGTTTCTGCAGGAATGGATACACTAACATGATCGGAACGGTTGCAATCACGACCGCCGCCATCTTCAACGTTTCTGTTGGGACGGGACGGTTCACTTGGAAGGCGAATCCGCCGCCGCTCCCCGATCCCATCGTTGTTGGGTCCACAAGCATATTTTGCAGCAATACTTGCAGCGGCCACATCTTCTGGTCGTTAATAAACATCAGTGCGTTGAAGTACGTATTCCAATAGCCGACGGCAAAGAACAATCCAAACGCCACCAACGCCGGCAGCGACAACGGCAGAATGATTCGCCAGAATACGCCGATATCATTCGAGCCGTCGATCATCGCGGCTTCCTCCAGACTTTCCGGAATGCTGTCGAAGAATCCCTTCATGAGCAGCACATACCATGCGCTGGTCAAGCTCGGCAGGATCAGCGACCAGACGCTGTCAATGAGTCCCACATTGCGGACGACCAAATACAGCGGCACCAATCCCGGCGTAAAGAGAAAGGTGATTAGGATCATAATCATGATGGCCTTGCGAAATCGAAGGCGTTTACGGGACACCGCATAAGCCAAGCCCCCGGTAACAAGCAGGCTGAGCAGCGTGCCAACCGTAGCCAGGAACACGCTCACGGAAATCGAGGTGACAAACAATCCGTTGGACAGTAAATGCTTGTAAGCATCCAGCGTCCAAACCCGCGGCCATAATATCAAGCTTCGTTGATAATATTCCACCGGATCGGTAAACGACAAAATAACGGTATAGTAAATCGGAAATATCGTTGCCAAACCGATGATCAGCAGCAATCCGTTATTCACAAAACCGAACAGCCTGGTTTTCCATCCTTTCTCATGCATGTTTTACTCCTCCTTGTCTCTTCGCCAATCCTTTAGTACAAGCTTTCTTGACCGTACCGTCTCGCCAACCGGTTGGCCGTGACCACCAGGATGACGCCGACAATCGATTTGAACAATCCGATGGCCGTACTGTAGCTGAACTCACCCTGCCGAATCCCCACCCGGTATACATAGGTATCGAACACTTCGGCTACATTGGTGACAGGTGCATTCATCATCAGATAAATCTGTTCGAATCCCGTATCCAGAATCGTTCCCAGACGGAGAATCAACAGAATCAGGATCACGTTGCGCATCGCCGGCAGGGTAATATGCCACATCCGTCTCATACGGCCCGCGCCATCCATGACGGCTGCTTCATATAATTGCGGGTCTACTCCAGCGATAGCCGCGAGAAAGATGATCGTCCCCCACCCGACTTCCTTCCAGATGGATTGTCCCGTCAGCATACCCCAGAAATAGTTCGGGTTGGAGAGAATATCGATTGTCTCCCAATCCATGTAGATGAGCCACTTATTAAACAAGCCCTCCGATTGCGAGAACATGAGGTAGGTTAGACCGTAGATCAATACCCAGGATAAAAAATGGGGGATATACACCAGGGATTGAATGGTCCGCTTATAGAAGGAGTTCCGCACTTCATTCAGCATCAAAGATAAAATGATCGGTGCCGGAAAAAAGAAAATCAAGCTCAGAAAACTGATCGCCAGCGTATTACGCAGCAGCATCCAGAAATCATGGTTGGAGAAAAACCGGGTGAAATGCTCAAACCCTACCCAGGGGCTTCCGAGCACCCCAAAGTATGGAGAATACTCCTGGAAGGCAATTACGAGATTCGTAATCGGAATATATTTGAAAATGATAAAAAAGATCAGACCCGGCAAGGCCAGCACGTACAAATATTTGTCGCGCGAAACATCCGACCATATCCGCCCCCACTTCGTTTTGGATCTCATGGGAATGGGGGGGATCCCGCTTCCTTTTGCCGACTGAACGGTTTCTTGTGCTTTCATCGATACTCCCTCACTTTCAGCCTTGTCATCTTGTTCAACATACCGTTCACGGAATGTAGTTCTAATGTAAACGCTTGCAACATTCCCTGCAATTCCACTTTTTTTCCGCCGTTTCCAATAACCCGTATCTTCCTGCACAACGCAGGGAAATGCTTGGTCTCTAAGGTATTGAGGACCCTTTCGTTTCCTTGTATTGCACTTTTTTTCCACGACGAATGAACGTCCGCTTCGGTTAATCGATAACGTTGTCCCAACCTCAATTGGGAAGATATGATCTTTTCAACTCATCCACTCATTCGCTATGATAGGAAGTAATCATTTACCGGCTCGCTTTGATTAAGCCTTTGATTTGTCTATGCCAACAGGGGGTTAAAGTAATGAGGCAACAGAATCCTGAATCCGTTTTCAAAGGTATTATGTATTGGAGAAGCATCGCGCTGGCCGTGTTGTTAACATGCCTCCCCATCTCGGCCATTACGGCCGTTTACCTTTATGTGGGCAACCAGCATATGATTAACCAATATCAGCAGCGGAACGAAGAAGCCCTGGTTGACGCTGCGAGACAAGTAGACGAGCAATTTACCCAGTTGGTCCACTACGCCCTCAATATGGTGGTGAAACCCCATTTCAAGCCTTCGTTGTCGGATATGGACTTTGTATCGAATATCGAGGAGACAAACGAGCTGTTCAGTACGCTCAACCTAGTGGGGAATGCCGATCCCTTGGTAGATCAGGTCTATCTGTATATCAAAAAGCAAAACAAAATCATGGAGCCTGATCTCGGCCTGCGGACGCTGGATCAGGAACAGGATGCGATAAGCTTCAACAAGCTCATGGAAGGAGATTCGGACATGTTCTGGGTCCATGACCTGGAGCGGCCTTTTAACAAGGATAAATCTTCCCACGCGCTCGTCATGCGACTTCCCTTCAACGGTCATACGCCCTATGGCGCGATCGTCATCTATATTGATCCGTCGAAGCTGCACGTCATTCGCAATAGCGAGAATCTCTCGTTCCTGCTGGACGACCATGGTCACGTCATCGGGGAGTCGGGAATGAGCCGCAGCATGCCGAAAGCGATGAACGCGATTCAGGAACAGCTAAAGCTTCCGGAGAATGCCCGAAGTGCGAATCATTTGCGGTTGAAGGTTCCGGTGGACCAGGATGTGTTGCTGGTGAACACCGTTCAATTTGAAAAAATGCAACAAAATTGGACCTATGTTTCAGGCACGCCGCAATCCAAGATCATTGCTCCAACGAAGCCGTACACCCATATCATTCTGATTTGCTTTGCTTTTGCGCTTGCGGCATCGCTGGCTGTGAGCTGGTTTGCCTCTAAGAGCATGTATCGTCCTATAAGCAAGATGCTGAATATGATTGGCGGTGATCAGGCCAAACCGAGCTTGCGATACAATGAGCTTGATTTTATTGAACACGAGTGGAAGCAGTACCGATTCTCGCACGATACGCTGCAAAGCCAATGGAAGCGGTCCTTGCCCGCGATCAGGGAGGCTTATATCAATCAATTTTTGAGTGGACAAGCCGCCCACCTGACGGAGCCCGAATACGTGCTCAAGCTGCAAGAGATGGATCTTGACATTACCCATAAACAGTTCTCGGCCATCGTGCTTCAGCAGCATACCCACGGGGAGGATCGGACGCCTCTGACGGAAAACGATCAGCATCTTCTCACCTATGCCGCCCTGAACGTGATCCAGGAGCTGGCAGAGGACATAAGCGCGTATATGCATCCCATCAATTTCTTCGACGGCTCATTCGGCGTCATCTTGATCGTTCCGGCTTCCCATCAAGCCGATGAACAGTCGCTTTTGATGAAGGAGCTGTGCGATCAGATCATGCGGGCTTTGCGCGATACGCTCCGCATGTCGGCAACCATCGTATTGGGAGGACCAAGCTCAACCTGGACGGATGTTCCCCATATTCTCGAACAGGCCAAGCGGGCGCTGCATTACCGATCATTTGATGCAGGCAGTCAGCTGCTGGAGGCAGAAACCGTGCTTTCCCAGAAAAACGACTGGATCGACTTTCCGCTGGAATTGGAGCAGGATTTCATTCACACCTTGAATCTTGGGCTTCAGGGAGATGCGCTGCGTTCCCTAAGCCGCTTCGTAACGGCGCTTCAGGCCGGGGGAGGTTCGGAGTGGCATGTCCACCATGGCCTCATGCGGTTAATCACAAGCGTTCACCGGTCTATGCTGCAGGCTGGCTTAAATCCATATCAGGTGTACAATTTCTCCAATCTGCAGGAGCAGCTTTCCCTGCTTCGGGATCCGAAGGCCTGCGTGACCTGGTTCCAGAAAGAAATCATCGAACCCTACCTCGATCAGTTAACAAAAAATTTCAACAGCTCCATGAAATCGCTGGTCGAAAACGTACTGGAGCAAATCGAGCAAAACGGGATGCAAGACCTGTCCCTGGATACCATGGCCATGGAAGCCGGTGTCAGCGTATCCCAGCTGAGCAAAGCGTTTAAGCAGATGACGGGCACGAATTATATAGACTATCTGACAACCGTGCGCATGAACCGCTGTAAAGAATTGCTGCTGACCACGGATCTTCGCATTCACGAGATTGCGGAAGCTGCAGGATATCAGCCTCCCTACTTCAATCGAATGTTCAAGAAGCTTGAAGGGATCACGCCCGGACAATACCGTCAGCAGGGCATTGGCAAATAGATCAGACTGGGTTCAGCATGCGGAGAAGATGGATTTGCCAACACATGATCCTGATCAGTAATCTCCATATAAAAGGAGACTACTGAAAAAGGGCTGTCCCTTGGTCCGTATTTCATGACCTTTTGGGACAGCCCCGTTTCTGTGTTATAGCTTACGTTCAAGCGTCGTACATGGCGGCACGTTTAGCGCCGACCAGTCATCCAAGCATGCCCCGAACAACGCATCGCGCACAGGGAGCAGTGCGCACGATGTACAAAATAGTTGCACAATTTAGCGGACTCAGCGGACCTTATTTTGATCAAAAGCGCCATTTTTCGAATGGTAGCGGACATGAGGTCCGTTATTCACCGAATAAGGCTCTCATATTTCGGCTTATACCCTACTTAACGGAACGTGTGTCCGATAGATCCGGCAAAAACGAGCCCATAGCGAAAATAACGGATCTGCTGTCCGATACTGCTACTGCCGGGCGGGCCGTAACTCGTTCCGGCTTGCGGCTTGGAAGCTACGGCAAACTTACGGTGCACTACTCGGCTTGGAAGCTACGGCAAACTTACGGTGCACTGCACGGCTTGGAAGCTACGGTGCAAACTTACGGTGCACTGCGTCTCCGACTCCACCAATCCCACGCCAGCCGAGCTTGGTTCCGAAAGCCCGCTGGCGTGGGATTGGTTCCGAGGCGGGCTTGGTTCCGCGGCCGGGTTCGGTTAGGCGGCCGAGCTTAGTTCCTAGCACCGTACCCTCGAAGAGTATTCCCACGAGAGCAGCCGTACCCGCCTCTCTCTATTGATTTACGAGAGCGCCGTACCGGCTTTCTCTATTCATGTCTAACGCCCCATGAAACCCTTCCCTTTCAGGAAGTCCTTCATGTGCAGCCTTACCGGCTCTGCCAGGCGTTTAGCCATAAGCGCCGACCACGGCGTGTTATTTTTGCCATGGGTACGCTTAGACAAATATTCGGAAGAGGTTCGATCGTAATTCTTCACTTCCTCTGTAGCCGCGCGATGATAGCTGTCGCGGTGCAAAACAGCCTCCACCGGAAGCCGAGGGCGAAGCCCCGGCTCCTGATCCGGGTAGCCCAGGCACATGCCAAATACCGGATAGACCAGTTCCGGCAGTTCCAAAGCCTCGGAGAACTCGGCAATGGAGTTGCGGACCCCGCCTATATACACGATGCCAAGACCGAGCGATTCCGCGGCGATCGCGGCATTCTGCGCAGCCAAAGCGGCATCCACCGTGGCCACGATGAAATTCTCGGTCGAATCTTCATACGTCTCTTGATCAACCACGTGCGACTCTGTGCTTTTTTTCAAACGATACAGATCCGCGCACCACACAAGAAATACCGGGCATTCCACAATATACGCCTGATTTCCCGCTAAAGCGGCCAACCGCTGCTTCTTCTCTGGATCGGTAACGGCAATCACGCTGTATGCCTGGACGTTGCTTGAGGTTGATGCCATCTGACCTGCTGCCACAACTGCCCTAAGCTGCTCCTCGGACACGGGCTGATCCGAATATTTACGAATCGATCGATGGTTCATCAGAAGTGATAGGGTATCATTCATCGAGTTTCCACTCCTTAGGCTCTGAAAGAATTGTTTCATCTATTATGAAACTTCGGCTTGAGCAGTGCAAGTTCACGCGGAAGGTGATTGGCAGCGCAAAAAAACCGGCTTGCTGTCGATCGCTTCAGCAGCCGGCTCCTATTTTAGCCAAAGCTCGCGGCTTTGGATTGTTCCAGGGAATCTTTCGTTAGGACACGATATCGTAGCCTTGCTCTTCAATCGCTTCTTTCAATGCTTCAAGGCTGACCTTGGTTTCGTCGTATTCGACGGCCACTGTATTGGATGCAAGATCGACTTTACCAGAAGCTCCCGCATTCTTCAGCGCGCCTTCCACCGAGTTCACGCAATGGTTGCAGGACATGCCTTCCACTGTCAATGTCACTTGTTTCATGCTGTCGTCCTCCTATCATATAATATTGTACCATTTAACTTTACTATACCCCCCATAGGTATGTAAAGTTCGATAATTTGCTCTTTTCTGCAACAGAAACACGAAAAAAGTAGGAAGATTTATCCTTTTTATCTGCTATAATATACATAAATCATTAGATTCATACAGGAAGGGACAAGCTTTTCATCCGACCTTCTAATTTTTTTCATAAAATTTGATTTTTGTTGAAGGAATTACCAATTCGCTGTCGAACTATTAATTACAGAGATAATGAACTATGAAAGTAGGAATTCTATCATGGTATTTGACGGCATTATACTCGGATTAATTGTCGGACTGATACGTGGCGGACTCCGTCATGGACTGCAGCAATTCAGTAAGATCCGTCTGAAGGGCGGCTTAATCTTCCCCATACTCCTGATTGTGCAGCTGCTGATATTCCGCTTTCAAGTGAACTCTGATTGGTTGGCAGCCGCAAGTGGCTACGTCTTTATGTTCATCTACGTTGCCGGTATGATCTTTCTCTGGATAAACCGGGATCAGAAAGGTTTTGGCAGCATCTTGGCAGGTGTCTTTCTGAATTTCCTTGTCATGGCAGTGAACGGTGGCAGAATGCCCGTATCGATGAGCGCCACTTCCGTTCTGGATCCTTATTACGTGGACATGCTGAGCAACAGCACCGTCATCACCAAACACTATCTGATGGACGCCTCTACCCGCCTGCCGTTCCTGGGAGACATTATACCGTTATCCCCGCCGTACCCAAGAACACAGGTGATCAGTATCGGAGATATCATCATGAATGTCGGTATATTCTTCTACATCGTCCATCTAATGACTTCCGGGAAGAATACCCCTGTTCAAACCTTAATACGCAAATCCGATACCAATGAACGTGTGGAACCACAAAATTAATCATACATCATACCACCTGGAAAGGAGGGAGAACTGTGAAGAAAACTGATAAAATCAAGTATTCCCGCATCGTATTGAATGCCATCATCGTTGCTTCTGTTGTTGTCGCTCTGACTTCCGGTTACAGATTCGGATAATAGACTTCCATAAGAAACAGGCTGGAAAATTCAGCCTGTTTTTTTACATCTTTTTCGTTGTTTTGCATCGCAATATACCTTAAAATGTGGAGAATACACCATTGATTTTTATTGAGGAGAAATCATTTATGTCCATATTTAAGCGTCCTAGGTTCTCTCAAGGCTTTGCGGGACAGCTGTATTTTGTTTTTCTTTCTCTTCTGGGCTGTTCCATCTTCCTGCTGGTGCATCAAGGGGAAATTCTCCATTATACTCCTTCACAGTGGGTATGGGTCTATGCGATGTTAGGCGCCGCCCTCATCTTAAATTACTTCACCTTCCAGCTGCCGCCAGAGGGTAATTTACAGTCCATGGATTCCTCTGTTTACCTGGCATGCATCTTTATCTATGGGGCACCTTTTGCGCTGTCCGTCATCCTGCTCGTCTCCCTTGCCATGGCGCTTTACGACAGAAAAATCCCCTTTTGGAAGCATTTTGTTAATTTCTCCGTGTATACCGTGATGATCGTCGGATCCTCCTTCATTTTCAAAATGGCAGGCGGACAAGCAGGCCCTATTCACAATAATCAATTTGGCGCGTATGTTGCAGCGTTGGTTGTTTATTTTGTTATCAACGTCTTCCTTGTCGGTTTCTACTACTACCTTCTATACAAGGGATCGTTATATGATATTTTGAAAACCTTCATGAAAGATACACTGCTAGTTTACCTCAGCACGCTCATTCTTTCGCTGGTTCTCTCCATACTCATCGTACATAACGGCGTATTCGGACTAACCTTGTTTATAGGTCTCAGCGTGATGCTATCCTATTCCTTCAAGCAGCTCTTCACGATGTATAAACAGGTACAAGAGAAAGCCATCAAGGATCAACGAACCGGATTGTACAATCACAGTTATTTCGAAAATTTGCTGGAAGACGAGATCAAGAAAGCCAAGACCAATGAGACGCCATTGTCACTGGCCATGATCGATATTGATGATTTCAAAAAATACAACGATCAATTCGGACACCTGAAAGGCGACATGCTGCTCGGATTTCTCGGCAATTACCTCAAGGTAGAATCCGAAATGGCCGAGGTGGTAGCCTCCCGTTTCGGCGGCGAGGAATTCACGATTCTCATGCCGGGTTACGATGACAACAAAGCACGCTCCTTCATTAACAGGCTTCGCAAAAAACTGAACGATACCTATTTTGACGGCGTCGAGATTTTTCCCTCGGGGTGTCTCTCATTCTCTGCTGGTGTTGCGTCCTATCGGATTGACATCCATGACAAGTCACAACTCGTCGAGCTTGCCGATCAGGCGCTGTACTATGCCAAGAAGCAGGGTAAGAATAATGTGCATGTATACGGGAGCGGCGCCGAAAAAGAATCCGAGATCGACTTCGCGGAAGACGTCCGCGATATCGAGCAGCAGTTGAAGCTGTTCTTGTATAAAGATGTGGATACGTTCAAACACTCCAAACGGGTATTCCGCTATGCCATGGATATCAGCGAAGTGCTCGAGCTTGATAGTGTGGAGCGACGCAATTTCGTACTCGGCGCACTCATTCACGATATCGGCAAGCTTGAGATTCCTTGGGGGATCTTGAACAAACGGGACAAGCTCACGGCCGGCGAATGGGAAACCGTCAAACGGCATGTCAGCTGGGGGAAACGCATTGCAGAAACGAACGAGAAGTTCAAGGAACTGGTTCCTTACATCGAATTGCACCATGAAAGATATGATGGCGGTGGGTATCCGCACGGCTTCAAGGGCAGCCAAATCCCCAAGCTGTGCCGGATGCTGACCATTATCGATTCGTTTGACGCGATGACAACGGAACGGCCTTACCAGCAAACGAAATCCTTCGAGGAGGGAATTGAAGAATTGCTCCGCTGCTCGGGCACGCAATTCGATCCGGAGCTTGTTGAGCTGTTTATCCGTTATTTAAGAATTAAGGCAGAAGCGCAGCAGCAGCCTGCAGCCAGTTCGGAGACATCTTAAAGAAACCAATCCCCTCCCCTTTATCGCCTCTTCATGTTTGATACTTCCCCAAATAAGGTATAAAGGTAGTATCACAACGATAAAATGAGGTGAGAAACGGTGGCTGACAAGAAAAAGGATCTTCCGCTTCACAACGGTCCCGGCAACATGGATCACCCTGAACAATACCCGACGGAACAAGAAAGCCTGTTCGATAAGTTTGAGAGTGAACAGCATGTGGACCCGATTCCGATGGAAGACGCCAGGCTGGAGCGCCAGGAAGAGAAGCAGCGGGACGGGACGTCAAAGGATCGTTCATCCAGTAACGATAAGTATCACAGCGGCTTTTAATCGTGGGACAGATCTTGTCGCTGCAGCGTAACTTGAACTTATGGGCTCCGTTTTGGCGGAGCCTTTTTATTTCACCGTTTATTCTTTAATATATAAGGGTATAAATTCTGATTTGAACCCTAGAGATTATATACAGAGTGGAGTGGACCCTTTGTTTTCCATATGGACGTTAAACCGTGTGCAGCGAAGGATGCTGCTGGTACTGATTGCTGCCGTTCTGGTTATGTCATGTCTGCTGGTTCTTACCGGTCTTCATGAACGTTCCCCGAGCATAAGCAGCGTAATCGAAGAACGATATATCCAAAGTGCGGCCATGATCAGCCACCCCGGTGGAGACCTGGAAGAACATGCCTCCAGCGTCATGCCCGGTGTGCCGCTTATGATTGCCGGACTTACCGCCTTGTTCGGAAGCATGGATGCTGCCCTGATCGCCTACCAGCTGCTCCAATGTCTCTTCCATGCATTTTCCGTCTACTTGGTTTTTGTGCTGTCCCGCTACATGTTTAATACGCGAATCGCTTTTCTGTCATGCATGATCTACGCTCTATTCTGGCCGGCTTACGGCGCTGTCCGGCTGATCCTGCCGGATACGACCATGCAGACCCTAATGCTTCTTCTGGTCTGCGCCGTCATCGGAGCGCTTGAATTGAAGCAGGCTAGCTGGTACGCGGCTGCTGGCGCGCTTACGGCGCTTATGGCTTGCTACAACCTTCAGGCGCTGCTGTACCCGGTATTGTTCATTGCCTTTTGGGTCAAGTACCGCAGTCCGGTCAAAATTGTAACCGGCGGGCTCATTCTTATTAGCGCGGGTTATTTACTCATCTTGTCCCCATGGTGGCTGAATATCCCGCTTTTCAATCGTTTGATGTATATGTCCGGTCCGTGGAACCTTGCCTCGCTGTGGCTCGAATCGAGATACATCGAAGGCAACCCTTTGGTTCATCTCTTCCGGAGCATATTTGCTGGCCGCACCTCCAAATATGCGGCTGCGATCGGAAATGAGGAAGCCCGAAAGGTCGTGCAATCCGCATTGGACGCCGTCCGTCTCCTCATGCTGTTTGCCGGGACTGCCGGTGTCATCTGGTCGGTTTGGAAATACCACCTGAAACGGCAGCTCCCGGTGCTGTTGACCCTGCTGTACTTTATTGCCGCCGAATGGTTGGTTCCGAGCCTCGACGGTACCGGATTTCCTTATTCGGTCTTCCTGCTCCTCTACGCTGCCTTTCTCGCGGACAAAGCGATTATCTATGCACATAAAACCCGACTGCTTCGTAAGTAAGTTTCAACGTGAAGCCTGTCATTCCATCATCATGCAACTTCTGCGCCTGAAAACACTTATACCTTGTGCCTTTAGGCGTTTTTTTGCATTTTTCTAGAACCTTTCAGGCTGACGAAACGTCTATAATATATCTTCGTTTTCATATATCCCTGCCAAGAGAGGTGTCAGGTATGAAAATAAACCGTAAGTATATCACCATTCTCAGCATCGCTGTGGCAAGCGTCCTGACGGTAAGCATCATACTCTTCTTTACGGATGCTTCGAATCGCTCGGGCCGGAATCATCGCATGAACGACAACATGAACGGACAGGCGCTGATTCAAGTTGGTTCCACCTACATCACACATACCCATTTAACGACCTATAAGAATAACCTCGCGCATAGCACCGCGCCCCTTCCTGATGACTCTGCGCTTCTTAAAGAAATGGCAACAAAGGAATTAATGCTTCAATTGGCCGATGAACAAGGCGTTGCGGCGAGTCTGGAAGATGGAATTCAAAGGGCCAAGGATCTTCGGAAGACGCTCCAGACCCAGCCGCAGCAGGTGCAAGAACAGCACTCGCGCATTCTGGATACGATGGGCATCAGCGAAGATCAGTACTGGGAAGACTACTCCCCGCCAGAATATCGGGATATGCTATCGATCGAACGATTAGTGAACAAACTAACAACGGATATCAAGACAAACCAGCCTGAGGTCATAACCAGCACGCAGCAACTGAAGGATGATCTGCTACACACCGCGCTAAATGAACAGCGAATTATCGTGTTGGATCCGAGTATTCAATTGAGGTAACGCTGTATTGGTATATAATGGTGTAAAAGTCCATATACCGCCATGGGAGGATATTATGAAAAAACGTTTCTCTTCTATTCCTGCTTTTGCACTCGGCGCAATCGTCGGCGTGGCACTGACAGTAGGTACGGTTGTTGGCGCTGCCGTTTATCTGAAGGCCGTACCGTCCCATTCCAAGATCCTGGTCAACGGTTCGGAGGCCAAGCTGTCCGAGTCCCCCGTTGTCATTCAGAACAAGCTCTATGTCCCTGTCCGGGACTTCTCGGAAGCGCTTGGATATCAGGTCGGCTCTGTTGGTGCCGATCAGATCGGGATTATTCCCAAATCCTCGAATGGAGAGGCAATCCCGGTTGGCCCGACTACGCCTTCCGAGTCCGAAGGAGCACCTGCTCAAGAACGCCATTTGGTGAAAAACCTTGGCAAGCTGATCGAAGTGAACGGCGAATTGAATATGCAAAAGATTTATATTGTTATCGCTGCCGGTGAAGCGAAGTTGTATTCCCAAGACGAAGCAACCGGCAACGGCCTGCTGCACTATTTGATTCTAAACGGCGATTCCTCCCTCTACGACCCGTTTGTACAGATGGACGGAAAAGCTGGTGAGCTTGATTACAACCTGCCAAATTTCGATGGTCAGACACCGCTTCATCTGGCTGTCATCCACAAGAATGACTTTTTCATCGACAAGCTGCTGAACCAGCACAAAGTGGATGCCTCCATCCAAGACGCGTCCGGAAAAACAGCGCTGGACTATGCCGAAAAAGACAGCAAGCAATACAAAACGCTGACGGCCTATATAGACAAGAATAGCAAGTGATTTCCGAATGCTGCAGAGGCGCGTGAGTCCCACCGTTTACGGTAACCCCCTTTTCTACAGCACTTCATATTCTATCGGAAGCCCGCTCATCTAGCGGGCTTTGTTTTTTGCGGTTTAGGGGTTAAATCGCTGAACTCAATTTCTTTATAGCCGAAAGTGTAACTTTATGCTCTGGCTAAACGTGTGTTACACAGAGGGGAGGACATGAAACTGAACAGTCTGGAATCGATTTATCAATATTACGTGAAAGACGTTTATCGTTACTTGTACTCCCTCTCATAGGATCACCATACGGCGGAAGACCTGGTACAGGAAACCTTTTACCGGGCATATCTGTACCTCGAGGATTGGAAGGAAGAACGAATCAAGCCATGGCTATTTCGGGTTGCCCATAACGCTTATGTGGATTATCAGCGGAAGGCCAGCCGCAGCATCGTGAGGGACGCTGGTTTTTTCGATCAGATGATCGACCGCAATACCCCGGAGAACATCCTGCTTCAGCAAGAAGCCCAAAGAGAAATCGGGCAAATGCTGACGGATGTTCCGGAGAAGCAGCGGCAGGCGGTTATCTTGGTGGATTTCCATCAATTCTCCTACCAGGAGGCGGCGGATATTATGGGCATCACCTTATCCCATATCAAAATCACGTTATTTCGGGCCAGGCAACGGCTGCGGGAAATGAAACGAAAGGAAGGGACACTATGAGCGAAGAATTTAAACAGCGGCTGAAGGATTACGCAGATGGCAATTTGAGTGACGAGGAAAAAATCGAAGTAGAGCGGGAAATGGAAAAGCTGGAGGAATACCAGGCTTACCTGGATGAAATGATGGATAACACAAGCTCTATTTCTAATAGCGCTATGCACAAGCGCGCTGACGATCAGACCGGCCTCTCGCCCAAGAAAGAAAAGCGAATCGTGCGCAGGGGCAAATGGAAGGCCCGAATCTCGAATACGCTGACGGTTATTTCTGTGTTTCTAGTTGTATCCATCCTTAGCTCAATTGGTACAGCGTTATTCTACGGTGTCGGCGACCCAAGCCGAAACGATAAATATCGGGATGCCATCGCTTCCGCTATCTCGATATCCCAGCCTAACATCGACGTTCGACTCAACAGTCAGGGCAAAGTCTTCTTCATGCAGGAGATGTATGGGGATATAGACAAGAAAGTAGGGGAAGAACGAGTGACCGTCGGCGAATATACCGTGAACTTCTTGTTCGGGCTGCCGTCCGTCGACATGGACTGGAACGAACGCACTAGTCCATCACGGATTTTCTACCGGCCGAATAGCCCATTGGAGACTTCTTCCTCGAATCAAGACGAAGATCCCAAAGAACAGTCAAAAAAACAGAACGCTAGCACCTCTTCCGCCAAGAGCGGTGATTGGTCCAGGCTTGAAAAACTCCCAGAGGGTACCGTGGCCGAGGCTTATGTATCGTTTAACCGCTTCTTCTCGACCGACGAGTTGCTGAAGCAGTTCGAGAACCGGGATATGGAGGCCGTCTGGTTTGCCGTCGATACCGGGCCGGATGACCGATTCGGCCGCGGAGACGGTGTAATCTCCCATCCTGTCGGCTTTCCTTCTTATCCCGTCTGGCATCATGACGATTTGACAGTGACCTCCTATAAGGAGGAAAAACGCGGTTGGTTTGGCAAAATCGTATCCAGCGGCGGACATTACCCTTCAATAGACACCTATGGGGACGGTAAACTGCGGAATGAACACTTCATCAAATCGCTGCGGCTGCTGCAAGAGTATGACCTGATTGCCGACCGGGTGGCTCCGTTTGTTGACGTAGATGCTTCGTTAGCTTACGTGGAAAAGAACGGCGTTCGTCTCTATGGTGCTGTCATTACCGGCCCCGTTAAGGAGCTGTTGACCCTGCGTGAGGTATCCTGGGTCCGCGACCTGCGGGTCGGAGAAGTGCGGCTGTGGAATTGGACCGAGTGATGGTCTTTTGGCGAATGCCGTATACTTCAACAGGCTTGCTGACATGAATAATGTCAACAGCCATCCAGGCCTCCCCCGGACTACGCACCGTGCACCACAGGAAGCCATGCTCACGATGTTCAAAATCACATAAGGGCAACAGCTATCCCGGACTCCCCTATTTTGAGCCCGGGATAGCTGTTATTCATATAAATGATTCAGGTCATGAATGATCTGCGCTGTCAGCACTTGCCTCATGTGACCATGGCTCCATTTGCCGCTTCCTCTCCCGCTCCTCCCGGATTCGGCGGTCCCTCTCCATCGCTTCAGCAATATAGTCTCGCGGCTTCAGCTTGCCGTTGATGTTCAGCAAAATGCCGATCATAATAAGCTGCAGAATAGCAATAACAACCAGCATGGGATTCCTCCTTGAACATGGTCCTTCTCTTCTTTGCTCTTCTAAAAACATTCCCAAATAATATAACACTTTCCTCAGGGGTAAAGTTGGTTCGTATCCGCGTGTCTAGTAGGCTAAACGTGTCGGAGCAAATCAGTGCAATTCTGGCGTGCGCCTCTGAAATTCACATCATGAATTCATAAGTGTTCGCATCCCGGGGTTCTTATCCATATCCTGCGCTTTGCCAGACTTCCGAGAATCCGGTAAACTGGTAGGACGATAATCGAAATACGAAATGATTGGTGAATTTCATGACATCCATACCCTTCTATAAACGCCCATACGGCGGAGAGCGTCAGGATATTCCGTTTGCCAAGCTGGCTTCCTTCGAGAACAGCCAGGACCTGATCAGCGATGACGCGCCGGATGCGGCTTTTTTTCGCGGCTTGGAATCCCGGGGAATGCTGCTGAACCGCGCCCAAATCCAAGCTGTACGACATACCCAAGGACCGCTGCTTACGCTTGCAGGCGCCGGCTCCGGGAAGACCTCCGTGCTGGTCAGCCGGACAGGCTACCTCATTGCGGCCAAGAAGATCGATCCGTCTTCCATCCTGCTTGTCACCTTCTCATCCAAGGCGGCAGCCGAGATGAAGGAACGCATCATGGCGCTTCCCGGCTTACGGGCTAGCGAAACCGCCAAAGTAACGGCAAGAACCTTCCACTCCTTCTTCTTATACTTGCTGCGTACCCGCGGCTACAGGCAGGAAATCCTAAGCAATTCCAGACATCAGCAATTTATTATGAAGCGGATCCTGCGGGAAATGGGCTTGCAGGATAGCTACGAAGCTGAGACGTTGCTATCGCTCTGGTCTGCCCATCGAATGAGTATGACCGGACTTGACGAGCTGCCTGTCAAAACACCTGCAGAAGTCGAGCAAAGGCAAATTTTTACCCGTTATGAAGCGTGGAAGGAAGACCATGGCCAGATGGATTTTGATGATATTCTGGTCATGTCCCACCGTCTGCTGTCTCAAGATCCCGGTTTGCTGGCCTCCCTACAAAGGCGGTACCGTTATGTCATGGTCGACGAGTTCCAGGATACGGGACTGCTGCCTTATGAGCTGCTCAAAAAAATCGTCGCCCCGCACCGCAATTTAATGGTTGTAGGTGACGATGACCAGACCATTTACGGCTTCAACGGGGCACGCAACGAATTCATCCTGGAATTCGACCAGACGTTTCCCGGGGCTAAGGTCGTGACGCTCGATATCAATTACCGCTCTCTCTCCTCGATCGTCGGGCTGGGGAACGAAATTATCCGCGTCAATGAACGGCGCCGCCCCAAGCAGCTGCGTTCGACCCGCAAAAGCAGCAGCGTACCGCTATACCTTCGTCCAGGCGATCCCGACCAAGAAGCGGAGCAACTGCTGACCCATATTACCGAGCAGGTCCGGGAGCACGGAAAGCAGTACCGCGATCATGCGATTCTGTACCGGACCGCGAACAACAGCCGGGCTATCTTTGAACAGCTCGTGATGCGGGAGATTCCGTTCATTCATTACGAGAATGGAGATCTGTTCTACGAACAGTGGATCGTCAAACCGCTCATGGACCATCTGCGGCTGTCGCTGGACCGACGCAATTTCACGGCCATGGAGGGCATGCTCCATACGCTGTACATGAACCGGGATAAAGGCATGGCTTTCATCCGGCAGCAGGATGCTCCGCGTCCCAAGAAAGGGCCTCTATCGCATCTTCTATCCTTTCCCGGCCTGAAGGATTTTCAGATCGAGAATATTAGAGATCGCACAAAGCTCATTAAGGGACTAAAGGCGATGGAGCCCCTTCAGGCGGTACAGGAAATGAGGCGCCAATTCTATGACAAGTTTCTGGAGGCAGACGAGCGCCAGGAAATCACCCTCCATAAGGAATTCATACAGGAAGGTCTGGATGAGTTGGAGGCTTCGGCGAAGCGCTTTGGCGATATCGCTGAGTTCGTCGAATTTGTCGATCGACTGATCATCATTCATAAGGAAATGGCGGCCATGAAACGGGACGAACATGCCGATGCCGTCCGGTTAATGACGATCCATAAATCCAAAGGGCTGGAGTTTCCCTCAGTATGCCTGATCGGGGCAAGCGAGGGCATTCTGCCGCATACGTCCGCTTTGGACGCCGAGCGCAGGGAGGATCAGCGTCCGCTATCGGACAAAGAAGATAAGGCGCTGGATGCGCTCGAAGAGGAGCGCAGATTGGCTTATGTCGCTATCACTAGGGCGCGGGATGAATTGATTGTCAGTTCGCCTGGCTTTTATCGGGGGCGAAAAGCGGAGGTTTCCCGCTTCTTCCGCGATGTGTTCGTTACGGACGAGCAGAGCAAGCAAGGCAACAGCGTCCCAAGCAAGGGCGGCGGGTCAACGCCGCGATCGACGTTTACGGCAAAGCGTACGGTCCGCATAGAGACCTCAACCTCAGCCAAGCGCTCATCCTTGCCTTCACCTGCTGGGCGGGCAACGGTAAGCACTGCCAGCCAGAGGAGCCAACGCATCGGTTCAGGATCAGGCTCCGCTCCCAGCTTACAGCATCAGACTGCACCCGCTGCAACGGAGATCGTCGACGTGTGGCTGTGCACCAGCGCCAATTGCAAAGGCTGGCAGCGAGTCAACGCGAGAATCGCCGCTGGCGCACGGGATCGGGAGAGCAAGGCCTGTCCTTTATGCCAGTCGCCCATGAAACAGGGGCGTAAAGAAGTTCCGGTGCATCAGAGGCGTTAGACCAGTAGTTCCTGGAATCATTAATACAAACGATTATCGCAGCTTTTGCAATTCTTACGCAGTATGATACCCACCTGCCTTCCAACCGCTGGCCGATATCCAAAAAGGACTGAACCTTTCCCGTTCTTCAGCGAACGATCAGGTCCAGTCCTTTTTTTTCTATGTCTGATGCTGTTCGATATAAACATCAATTCGAGCCATTACATCTTCCGTAAGCGCAGCGATCTTAGCCTGTGCATCCTCATACCTGCTGCCCTGAACAGCAAAATACAACTTGATCTTCGGCTCCGTGCCGGACGGACGAAGGCAGAACCAGCTGCCGTCGGCAAGATGGAATTTCAGCACATTCTCTTGCGGCAGACCATGCAGTCCCCGGCTGAAATCCTCGGTTCCGATGAGTTCAATCCCCGCCACTTCGCTTGGTGCCGATTCACGCCAAGCGCTCATGATGCCTGCAATCAGCTGTATACCTTGAATGCCCTTAAGCGTTCTCGTCTCCAGCTTCTCGGCGAAATAGCCGTAGGTTCGGTACAACTCTTGGAGCACTTCATATAAAGACTTACCTTGCGTTTTATAGTAAGCACCCGCCTCGGCCATGAGCATGGCTGCAACGACAGCGTCCTTATCGCGAGCATAGCTGCCGGCAAGATAACCGTAACTTTCCTCATAACCAAAAATGAAGGTAAACGCTCCGGTCTTCTCGAACTGCGTCATTTTCTCCCCGATGTATTTAAATCCAGTCAGCGTGTTGAAGACGGTCATGCCGTATGCAGCCGCGATGGCAGCTCCCATTTCGCTGGTCACAATCGTCTTGATGATCGCACCATTCTCCGGAAGCGTTCCTTTTTTCTTCATGGATTCCAGCAAGTAGTGCACCATGATGGCACCGGACTGGTTGCCGCTAAGGATGAAATACTGTCCTTGATCATTCTGAATGGCAGCCCCCATGCGGTCCGCATCCGGGTCGGTTCCCAGAATGAGGTCAGCCGCGCATGCCTTGGCCTGGGCAATGGCAATCTCAAATGCGGCATGTTCTTCGGGGTTAGGCGATTGCACGGTTGAGAAATTGGCATCCGGTTGTTCTTGCTCCGGCACGATATCCACATGCTGAAAACCCAGATGCTTTAGAACAGCACGTACAGGAACGTTACCGGTTCCATGCAGCGGCGTAAATACGATTCGGTAATTGATGCTGGCTTCAGGTAGGATTCCGGGATTTTGGCTTATGCCTGCAACGGCGAGGGTATAAGCATCATCGATCTCTTGGCCGAGCCATACGAGCAGGCCGCTCTCTTCCGCCTCTGCCCGGTCCAACTTACGGATTTCTTCAAAAGAAGCGACATGCCCGATCTCCTCAATCACTCTGGCTGCCGTATCGGGCGTAATCTGCCCACCGTCCGGACCGTACACCTTATATCCGTTATATTCCGGTGGATTATGGCTTGCGGTAATCACGATTCCCGCCTCTGCGTTCAGATGCCGCACGGCATAAGACAATTCAGGCGTCGGACGGAGAGCTTGAAATACATAGGCCTTAACGCCATTCCCTGCGAGCACCCGTGCCGCTTCAAGCGCAAATTCGGGAGAAAAATGCCTAGAGTCGTACGCAATCACCGCCGAAGGCGATTCGTACTCCTGCTTTAGCGCAGCAGCAAGCCCTTGGGTTGCTTTCCCCACGGTATAGATATTGATACGATTGCTGCCTGCGCCGATCACGCCCCGCAGTCCGCCGGTTCCGAATTCCAGTTCCTTATAGAAACGGTCTGCGATTTCGCTCTTGTTATGTGCAATAGCGCGAAGCTCATCCTTGGACGCTTCGTCAATCACCCCGCTGTTCAGCCATCGGTCATATGCCTGTACAGCTTGTTCTTGTGCTTGAGTGGTCATATTGTGAATGCCTCCATCTCGAAATCATCGAATCATTTATGTTAATTGCGCGGAGCCGATGTCGAATCGCGTTCAATAAGTGTTGTTGGTAGCAGCAGCTCCATATGCGGCGCGTCCGGCTGCTTCATTCGCCAGAACAGCTGCCGGATCGCCGTTTTGCCGAATAGTCTCAGGTCCACTCCCATGGTGGTTGTCTTGGGCGTAGCCAACCTGGAAAGCTGTCCGTTATCAAAGCTGACAATGGAAATATCGCCCGGAATCTGATAGCCCATATTATAAATGGTCGAATTCACGATAAACCCGAGACCGTCATTCACGCAGAACCAGGCAGTAGGCTGTTCGTCCAGCCCCTGCAGCCGCTTCTCCATAAATTCCTGATCTTCCAGCGCGTCGCTAAGAATCCATTTCGGGTGCAGCTCAATGCCGAGTTCATGATGGGCAAGCCGGAACCCTTCCAGACGTTCATAATAGCTCGGGGAGAAGGAAGTATTGCCGACAAAGCCGATGCGTGTATGCCCGAGCTCATAGAGGTACTTAACGACATGATAGGCGCTGAACCGGTTGTTCGTAAGAATAGCGTCGGCTTGCACATCCGGATGGTGATGATCGATGAGCACGGTAGGAATACCGGTATCGATCAAGGTGTTCATATATTCGGTACTAAGATGCGAAAGGATCAAGATCCCGTCAACTTCCCTTCCCTCGATAAAAGGGGGCAGCGTCTGATCCTTCATCATCTGCTGGGAAATGGATTGGATCAGCAGCTTCTTCCCTCTCTTCTGCACTTCATTTTCTATAGTAAGGTAGATTTCCCCGAAAAAGCCCCGCATAGAGAAGGCAAAATCCGTTGCTACTAAAGCAATACTGCCTGTAGATTCTTCCTTGTCCTCTTGATCCGAGGATCGCTTGCGATTTCCGGTATAGATGTAGCCCAGCTCATCGGCCGTTTGCATGATGAGCTTGCGCGTCTCCTCGCTGACACCGCCTTTACCTGATAGTGCTTGCGAAACCGAATTTTTGGAGATTTGCAAGTGTTCTGCGATGTCCTGCATCGTAACTTTTGGCTTGGTCAAGGATAACGTTCCTTTCTCTTTATAGTAAGAATAGTTGTATAGGACGAATGGATTCTCATCATACTATACCGAAAACAAACAGAGATTTGAAAGCTCTCGCCCGAACATTACAAACATTATTTTAACGTTACAAAATAATTATGTAAAGTAATATATTCATGTGATCTACCTCACAGGAATTAATTGTTTGTTGTATTTCGCAGGTTAAAGCGTTGACAAAACTATTAGTCATGAATAATAATGTGAATACAACGCTTTCAGTAATTAGTAATCCTATTTTGTAACGTTACAAAAATAGCAGTGTCAACGTTTGGTAGACATCTTGCATTTAGGAGGAAGGGTCAATATGAAAAAATCAAGAATTTCTTTGCTTCTAGCAATCTCATTGGTAGGCGGAACGGTACTCGCCGCTTGCGGCAACGGCGGCAGCAATGGCGGTCAAAGCGCAGACGGCGTAACCACCGTCGAATTCTGGGCGGCACCTAACCCGCCGCAGCAAGCATTTTGGCAAGAGATGGCCAAAGAGTACGAAACCGTGAATCCGGACGTAAAGGTAAACGTTAGCGCGATTAAAGAATCACCAAGCTCTGAGGCAAGTATTCAGGCATCCATCGCAGGCGGGAATGCACCGACGGTAGCTGAGAATATTAACCGCGGATTCGCCGCGCAGCTATCCAATAGTAAAGCGCTTGTAGCTCTTGATGAACTGCCGCAATTTAAGGAAATGGTCGAGTCCCGTAACATGACCGAAACGATCGCTCCTTGGGAATTCGCGGACGGCCACCAATATGTATTGCCGATCTACTCTAACCCGATGCTGATCGGATGGCGTACGGATTTCCTGAAAGAGATCGGATATAATGAGCCGCCTCAAACGTACAGTGAAGTTCTGGAAGCCACAACGAAGCTGAAAGCGAAATATCCGGATAAATATATGTGGGCTAAAGGCGCCGACCTTGCAGACCCTACGGCCTGGAAACGCTGGTTCGATTTCTTCTTGCTCTACAACGCAGCTTCGGACGGCAACAAATTTATCGAAGGCCAAAACCTTGTCGCGGACGATAAAGCTGGGGTGGAAATGCTGACTTTCGTTGATGACCTTCGTAAAGCTGGCGGTGTATTGGCGCAGAATGCAACCGATCCATTCGAAACCGGTGCGGGGGTATTCACTGATATCGGTCCTTGGACATTCGATATGTGGGCAACGAAATATCCTGAACTTAAATACGGAGAAAACTTCACCCTGACCCTGCCTCCGGTACCGGATCATATGGATCCGGCAGATGCAAAAACCTACGCGGATGCAAAAGGCCTGGTTATCTTCTCCGCAGCTCCGGAAGCATCGCAGCAGGCTGCCGCCGAATTTTTGAAATGGGTTTATTCCAACGAGGAAAATGACGTGAAATGGTTCAAGCAAACCAACCTGCCTCCGGCGCGCGATGATCTGAACGAAGTGGAAGGCTTCAAGCAGATCCTCGCCGAGAAACCGGAACTGGCTCCTTATGCAGAAGCGGTGTCCAAAGGCGTTCCAGCCATGGATAATCCGAAGTTTAATGAGCTTCAAACCTTGATTGGACAAGAAGCATTTAATAAGGTCATCCGCGGAGAAATCGATCCGCAAACCGGTTGGAATAACATGAAGAAAGCGATTGAAGGTGAACTTTAATCATGATTAATAAGCAAAACAATAAGTTGGGCTGGCTTTTTGCCAGTCCCTACATTATTTTCGGATTGGTATTTTTCCTGGGACCGCTCCTTTGGTCCTTATACCTTTCTTTTACGAATTGGGACCTGATTGCTCCTGAATTTGATTTTGTAGGGCTGGATAATTTCCGGAAGGCCATGGCCGCACCCGGGGTGCAATCCGCCTTCTGGGTTACCTACAAGTTCATGATGCTGTTTGTTCCACTGGTAACCGCCATGTCGCTCGCCGTCGCTGTTGTTATTCAGGGATTGCCCAAGTTCAAAAGCGTGTACCTGATCGGCTTCTTCCTGCCGTATCTGTCCTCAGGCGTTGTTGCTTCCCTGATTGTACAAGGCTTCTTGTCCTACAACAGTCCGGTCAATGAATTTTTGAGAGGCACCTTCGGGATCAATATCGACTGGCTCGGCTCACCGTTCTCGGCGCTGTTTATCGTCGGTCTGATTTTGGCCTGGAAGTTCACGGGTTATTACGCCTTAATCCTGACTTCGGGACTTGAAAGCATTGATAAGGAAGTCTATGAAGCAGCTGCCATTGATGGGGTAACCGACAGGCAGCGATTCTGGAAAATCACGCTGCCGCTCTTGTACCCTGCCTTGTATACAACACTCATTCTCTCGTTCGGCGTAACCTTCGGCATCTTCACGGAAGTTTACCAGCTGACAGGCGGCGGACCGAACTTTGCAACCAATACATGGCAGATGGAAATCTTTAATCAAGCCTTTACGAACTTGCAAGCCGGATATGCGTCTGCGATTGCCATTATGGCATCCATCGTAACGTTCATCTCCATCTTCGTGATTCGTAAACTGCTGGAAAGCTGGGGGAAACGAAATGGTTGGGTCTAAGAAATATAGTAAACGTCGTCTTGCGGGCCGCTATGTACTGGCAACCCTTCTGCTTCTCGTCATGGTGTACCCCTACTTGTACATGGTGCTCAACTCTTTTGCCGATTGGGCGCAGGTAGACAGGCAGCTCGTTCCAAGCAAATTCTCTTTAAAATCTTATGAATGGCTTCTTACCGGGGGCGAGGTTGGCATTGCCCGGCCATGGATGAACGCCTTCTTCAACAGCGTCATCGTCTCGGTAGCCTCCACCTTCCTTATGATGCTGTTCGGAATCATGGTGGCCTATGCGCTGTCCAAATTGAAATTCCGGGGACGCGACACCGTGAATAACTTTGTGTTGTTCCATATGTTTTTCCCGGCGATCATTCTCTTGATTCCGAACTTTCTCATTATCCAGAAGGTCGGACTTTACGATACGTACTGGGCGATGATCATTCCAAAAGCCATCAGTTTATGGGCGATCTTCATGTACACCAACTTTTTCAAAGCCGTGCCGGATGCTTTTATCGAAGCAGCGAAGCTGGATGGGGCATCGGACTTCAAGATTTTGTACAAAATCATGCTGCCCATGTCCAAATCCATCACTGCAGTGATCTTCCTCTTCTTGCTGATGGAGCGCTGGACCGAGCTTTTATGGGATATGATCGTTGTCCGCAGCGACAACATGCTGACGCTCAACGTACTCTTGTCCCAGATGTTCGGGCCATACGGCAGTTACCCGGGTCCGCTCTATGCGGCATCCGTCCTGCTCACCGTGCCGATTATTATCATGTTCGCGATCTTCGGCAAAAAATTCAAGGAAGGCATGCAGTTCAGTCTCAAATAAAACGCCGTTGGCTTCAAAAGGCGCATCGGAACGTTGCAGGAAGCTCGAATATGAGGGTCTGTACTTTACAACCTCCCTATCCTGGCTTCTCTTAAATAAAGGGATGAAAACAGCTTTCATCTGGGAGTGGAAACGTATGGACAGAAACCAAAAAAAGTGGTGGCAAGAAACCGTCTTTTATGAAATTTACATGCCAAGCTTCTGCGACGGCAACGGGGATGGCCTCGGAGATTTTAAGGGGATCACTTCCAAGCTGAATTACCTGAAGGAACTCGGCATCGGCGGTATTTGGCTGACTCCCTTCTATCCATCGCCCAAGATCGATAATGGCTACGATATTTCGGATTACTACGCCGTCGATCCGGCATACGGAACGATGGAAGATTTCGATGGTTTCATTCATGAAGCCCATCGGCGGGGCATCCGGGTCATTGTGGATCTCGTGCTGAATCACACCTCATCAGCCCATGCCTGGTTCCAGGAGTCCAAATCCTCTACCCTTTCCCCGAAGCGCGACTGGTATATCTGGAAGTCTCCCGTTCATCAAGGGACACCGAATAACTGGGAGTCCTTCTTTGGTGGCAGCGCATGGGAATGGGATGAAGGCACTGGACAGTATTATTACCATGCCTTTGCCAAGGAACAGGTGGATCTGAATTGGGCCAACCCGGAAGTCCGGCGGGCCATGAAGGATGTTATGGGATTTTGGCTGGATAAGGGAATCGACGGCTTCCGGTTGGACGTCATCAATTTCCTTAAGGTCTCTGGCGATTTCCAGGATAATCCGGTAGATGACAACGGCGAACAGATTCACCGGTACGATCAGAACCAAGACGGGATTGTGGAAGCCATCGGCGACATTTGCCGTTATGTGCATGAGCGGGAAGGCATTTTTATGGTAGGTGAGGTCGGTTCTGAGGATATGGACATCCTGCGCCATTACAGCGGCAGCGGCCTTCTCGATGTGGTGTTCAACTTCAACCTGGGAAGCCAGGAGCAATTTCGGCCGGAGGATTTATTTAACGAGATTAAACGCATGGAAGACCAGCACGCATCCGATCAGCTCCCTACCTTGTTCTTCAGCAGCCATGACATGCAGCGCCACATCTCGAGATTTGGCAAAGGCGATACGGAGCTTGAGGAGCAGAGAGCCAAACTGATGGCAGCTCTCATGTTAACGGCGAAGGGCATTCCGTTCATCTACTATGGCGACGAGATCGGGATGAGGAACCATATCGCGCACCGGATCGAGGACATGAGAGATATCCAGGGCCTCGGCCACTACGAAGCCGCACTTCAGAATGGAAAAACGGAAGAGGAGGCTTTGGACTTGGCCCGGGTCAAGAGCCGCGACTATTCCCGTTCCCCCATGCAATGGAATGGCGGTCGATACGGTGGCTTCTCTGATCAGGCTCCTTGGATCGGGATGGGGCCGGGGCACGAACACATCCATGCGGAAGCGCAACGGGAGCAGCCGGATTCCATGTATTCTTTTTATAAAATGCTGCTCTCGATTCGAGTCCAACATGCTGCCCTCTCCTCCGGTGATTACGTAAAGCTGGAGCAATTGGAGGGATCGGCAATTGCGTATACCAGACGATCCGGCTGCGAGGAAGCCGTCATTGTCCTTCAATTCGCTGATCAGCCGCTTCAGCTGGACCTATCCGATTGGTCCTCCCAGAGGTTGGAGCTGGCTGCTGCAAGCGGCGAGATGGCATCCCTCGGCGGATCAGTAATCGAAATCCCGCCGCACACAGCTGCGGTCTGGGTATCCTAACACGCAATTATTTATGATTCATATAAGGAGGCATCATACGGTGGCATTGCATAAATCCTCTGTAAAAACATGCGCAACCCTGTTGCAAGAATATCAAAACAAGAAATCCACGGCTCAGAACCCGGTCAAGCTTTCGTTTTCAGGTGTAGGCGACAAAGATGTATATAATATCACGGCGCCCTTCCGGATTGATGGAGTCACCGTCATTGCGGGCCGGGTGGAATCGCGAGACAGCGAGCATTCGGAAATCCGCTTCTTCGTGGAGCAGGACGGCATCTGGGTACCGAATGAAGGAGCCCCAGTCTTTACGCTTCAGGATCCGTTCTTCACCTTTATCCATGGCGAACTGGTTCTGGGTGGCGTTGAAATCTTTCCTCACCCCACGATGGAGAATGCACTGATGTGGAGAACCGTATTCTGGAAAGGCAAAACGCTGAATGAGCTCTCCCTATTCTTCACGGGTCCCGATGCAATGAAGGATCTACGCCTCACGGAGCTGGCCGGCGGCGAAATCGGCGTGTTCACCCGTCCCCAAGGCGAAAAAGGCGGCCGAGGTAAAATCGGGTTTACTAAGGTGAGCTCGCTGGAGGATGTGACGGTAGAACTCGTTAACGAGGCCCCCCTTCTGGCTGACCAATTCATCGATGCGGAATGGGGCGGAGCCAACGAGCTGCACTTGTTGAGCAATGGGCTTGTCGGCGTGCTCGGCCATGTGGCAAGCTTCGACGAAGCCGGGGAGCGCCACTATTATCCGATGGTGTTTGCGCTAGACCCGCAGACAGGCGAGTTTAGCGATATGGAGTTGATTGCCGTACGTGCCGAATTCTTGCCTGGTGAAACCAAGCGTCCGGATTTGGTTGACGTTGTATTTAGCGGAGGACTCGTTCGCCATGCAGACGGAACCGCCGATCTCTATGCCGGCATCAGCGATGCGGAAGCGCATCGCATAACCATCCGGGATCCGTTCCTCCAATTTGAACAGTAAGCAGATCGGTTTCCGTTTCCTGCCTTTCAGGGTGCGACGACAAGCTCAAAATAAATAAGAATATTGGATAGGGGTAAACAACCATGAATATATACAGATATGAGGAGAACCCTCTGATTACACCGGCCGACGTGAAGCCGTATCATGCCGGCTTTGAAGTGATTGGCGCCTTTAACGCAGGCGTTGCCGAATATAACGGCGAAGTGCTGCTGCTGCTTCGGGTCGCGGAGCGCCCGATCAGCGCCGATCCGATGATTGTCAAAGCGCCTGTATTCAATGCAGAAACACAGGAGCTGGACATTTTGGAATTCCGTACCGACGATGCTCGTTATGATTTCTCCGACCCCCGTGTCATTCGCAATGTGAATCACAGCGCTACCTTCGAATATTTGACTTCCTTATCCTATATTCGAGTGGCACGCAGCACGGACGGGCATCGCTTTACCATCGACGACAAGCCGCTGGTATATCCCGCGCAGTCGCTGGAAACCTTCGGTATAGAAGACCCGCGCGTTACACAGATCGGCGATACGTATTACATCTACTTCTCCGCTGTATCTCCGGTAGGCGTAGGTGAATCCATGGTTTCGACCCGGGATTTTGTGAACTTTACGCATCACGGGATGATTTTCGGACCGGACAATAAGGACGTGCTGATCTTTCCTGAGAAAATCGGCGGCAAATACTATGCGCTGCACCGTCCTACGACCAAGAGCACAGGCAACCCGGAAATGTGGATCGCCGAATCCGATAATCTCGTATACTGGGGCAACCATAAACATCTCGCAGGCCTGCGCAACGGCATGTGGGACAGCGGCCGCATGGGCGGCGGTGCCGTACCATTCCGCACGGAAAAAGGCTGGCTGGAGCTGTACCATGGCGCAACGTTGGATCACCGCTACTGCATGGGTGCCCTGCTGCTGGATCTGAACGATCCTTCCAAAGTCATCGCCCGCTCCAATCAACCGATCATGGAGCCGGAAGCCGATTATGAGAAGAACGGATTCTTCGGAGACGTTGTCTTCTCCTGCGGCACTTTGGTCGATGGCGATGTCGTGAAGATGTATTATGGCGTTGCCGATACTTCCATGGCTTGCGCTGAACTGAGCGTGAAGGAAATTCTGGACAGCCTGACCTACGAATAAGATTTTTGCCTGCGTGTAGGCAATGCTAACAATGACTGCGTAATACGATGATTACCCTAACCCAAGGCCTGTTTTAGCAGGTCTTGGGTTTTTGGCATCTGCATGAGGGCATAACAATAGCAGGCTACGGTTGTATCCCGGATTGACTCAACCGGGCGCTGACTCAGCGAAGAATAACAGCCGGTTTTATTCCTCCGATTTTGCAAATATATATGGAAGCGTATACAGAATAAGCTACAATAGATTTATGAACTCGCCTGATCCTTAAGCGTTGATACATACCAAGGAGGAATGCTGTCATGATTAAAGGAATCGCCCACCTGGCGTTCGATGTCGCCGATATGGAGAAGTCTCTGCATTTTTACTGTGATATTCTTGGTTTCACCCGTGCTTTTGATATTCCTAACGATCAAGGTGAACCCTGGATCGAGTACATTAAGGTGCGTGACGGACAGTTTATCGAATTGTTTTATGGTGGGCAACAGAAACCGGAGCAAGTAGAACGGCCCGTCGGATTCTCCCATCTCTGCCTCGAGGTGGAACATATCGAGCGCATCGCGGATCATCTCCGCAATCAGGGCGTGAAACTCGACGTCCCGCCGGTCCAAGGAAAAGACTTCAACTGGCAGTGCTGGGCCAGGGACCCGGACGGCAATCGGATCGAATTTATGCAGTTGGATCCCAAATCGCCGCAGATGAACTGTTAAGTATTAACTGGAAGCAGCTAACAGTGCGTTTTGACGCGAAGGCATCCCGGCAGCCGATTCCCTATTATTGCAAGGTCATCCCGTAAGCTTTAGGTTGGCCTTGTTTTTTCTTGTCCAGAATGTAGAGACAGGCAGTGCCATTAAACATCTTGCCAACATCTGTTAATCCGGCTACAATATAACCACCGAATTATTCAAATTTGAATAATATGTACATAGTTGAATATGGAAAAGGAGTATTCTTAACATGAATGCACAACAAAGCAACATCAAATTGGTCGTGGCCGGTCTGCTGCTCGGCATCTTCATGGCCGCCATCGATAACACGATTGTAGCCACGGCTTTATCGACGATTATCCGCGATCTCCAGGGCTTTGACCAAGTCGTCTGGGTAACCTCAATCTACATGGTTGCCGTAATGGCCGGCACACCGATCTTCGGCAAGCTGTCCGATATGTACGGGCGGAAACGGTTCTTTATATTCGGATTGGTTGTCTTCTTGATCGGTTCCGCCCTCTGCGGGATGGCCAACAACATGACAGAGCTTATTATTTACCGGGCGATTCAAGGAATCGGCGGCGGTGCTCTAATGCCGATTGCGTTTACCATCGTGTTTGACCTGTTCCCGCCGGAGAAGCGCGGTAAAATGACGGGTTTGCTCGGTGCCGTATTCGGTACCTCCAGCATTATGGGACCGCTGCTGGGTGCTTTTATTACCGATAGCGTTGGCTGGGAATGGATATTCTATGTCAACGTTCCAATCGGGATTGTATCCTTTATTTTCATCATGACCTCCTATAAGGAGACCCGTTCCCATGCCAAGCAAAAGATTGACTGGACGGGAGCCGCAACGCTTGTAGGGGCAATCATCTGCCTGATGTTCGGTCTGGAACTGGGCGGGCAAACCTATGCATGGGACTCACCGCAAATTCTAGGCTTGTTCGGGGGATTCATTGCTCTGTTTATTGCGTTTCTGTTCGCAGAGACCCGGGCAGCCGAACCCATTATTTCGTTCCAAATGTTTCGTAAACGCCTGTTTGCTTCGAGCAATATCGTTGCCTTGTTCTATGGAGCAACCTTTATCGTGGCAACCATCTACATCCCGATCTTTGTTAGCGGCGTGTACGGTGGATCAGCAACCAATTCGGGCCTCATTCTGATGCCGATGATGCTCGGCAGCGTATTCGGCAGCCAAGGCGGCGGCATACTGACGACCCGGACTTCGTTTAGAAACATCATGATTCTGTCCGTCTTGTGCTTTATCACAGGCATTTTCTGCCTGAGCACGATAAGCCTAGATACGCCGCGCTACCTGTTGACGATCTTCATGGTCCTGACCGGCTTTGGCGTCGGGTTCTCGTTCTCCACGCTCAGCATGGCCTCCATCCATAACTTTGATGCCAGACAGCGTGGCGCGGCAACATCGACGAACTCCTTCCTTCGCTCCTTCGGCATGACGGTGGGGATTACGATCTTCGGGATCATCCAGCGCAACGGCCTGAACAGCCGACTTGCTGAAGCCGGAGGAAACGCGCCGGCCGGTGCCGAGTTAAATGCGGATGCCGTTCTTTCACCTGAAGTGATGGGGCAGCTTCCGCCGAACGTGCGTGAACAGATTACGACTTCCTTGGCGGATTCCATTGCGAATACGTTCTTGTGGGCGCTTGTGCCGGCGGTACTGGCTCTCGTGTTTGTGCTCATGATGGGCAACGAGCGGGTGACCGTGCCTGCCAAGGCTAAGGGAGCCTAATGTCATGTCGATGAAGCTGGCCATCCTGGGCTTGCTGCTGGAAGGAGACCATCATCCGTACGAGATCCGGATCAAAATGAAGGATCGCGGCATGGATCAGTATACGAAGCTTCAGATGGGCTCTCTCTATTACGCGGTAGACCGGCTTGCCGAGAACGGATATATCAAAGCAGTGGAAACCATACAGAGCGATAGCCGCCCGGACAAAACCATCTACCGGATCACGGATGCCGGACGCAAGCTTTTTGAGCAGCTGCTGCTCAAAAAATTCAGGGACATCGAGCCCGTGCATCACCCGCTCTATATTGCGCTGCCGTTCTCGCAACTCGCGGACCCGGCCGTTCTGGCCCCGATCCTGCAGTCCCGTATCCGGGAAGCAGAGCATCGGGTGAACCAGGCATATCAATTATACGTGGAACACCAACATATCGTCCCCCGCAGCGCCCAGCATCTGATGATCGGGATGTATGAACATGCCAAGACCGACCTGAACTGGCTGAAAAGATTGCACGAAGATCTAATACAGGGAAAGCTCGGTACGATTGGTGAACCTTTGTTGCCTGCGGATGGGCTCGAAGAACGATAACTGCAAGACGAACTCCATCCTGATAAATAACGTAAAAAAGAGCGGGCACTTCCCTCATTCAGGGTTGTGCTCGCTCTTTTTATATGGAAGCGAAATTTAGAACAGGACTTCATCCGGATTGGAGCCAAAACGTTTGTTTTGGTTCAAGCCGTCAATGGCTGCCATATCCTCCGCCGAAAGCTCGAAATCGAAGATGCCCGCATTTTCGCGAATGCGATGCTCTTTAATCGATTTCGGAATGACGATGACACCGTTCTGAATATCCCAGCGCAGAATGACTTGCGCCGTGGTTTTTCCGTATTTCTCCGCGATCTGCGCGAGCACTGGTTGATCAAGATTGCCCTGCATCAACGGACTCCACGCCTCCAGGACGATATTATTCTCGCGTGCATACCCTAGCAGCTCCTTCTGAGAGAGCAGCGGATGCAATTCGACTTGGTCGACAACCGGTACGACACCCGTTTCCTCGATGATATGCTGCAGGTGGCGGATCCGGAAGTTACTGACCCCGATGGAACGCACGAGTCCTTCTTTTTGCAGATGAATTAATGCTTTCCACGTATCGAGGTATTTATCTTTTCCCGGCCAGTGCACGAGATACAAATCAACGATATCCAGCCCGAGCTTCTTGCGGCTCGTCTCAAAAGCTTGCAGCGTCTTCTCATACCCCTGGTCATCATTCCACACCTTGGTGGTGATGAACAGCTCGTCCCGCGAAACTCCGGATTCGCGAATGGCTTGCCCTACGCCCTCTTCATTGCCGTAGATGGCAGCTGTATCGATGCTGCGGTACCCTGCAGCGATTGCTGATTTTACGGACTGAATAACCTCTTCGCCTTCTTTGGTCTTCCATACGCCAAGGCCCAGCCACGGCATTTTTACGCCGTCATTCAAAGTAGGTCCATCGGTAAAAGTTTGATTGGCCATTCTGAAATCCCTCCTGTTGATGTAATGCAGCGGTTGTAAAGTCGCTTTCTCCAGTATATCAAAATCCCAGTATCCCGCTCAACGTTACACCACTTGCCAGGTGCATTCATTTTTTAACTACATTTAACCGGGGTTTAAACTTCGTCCGTTACAATGGAATATATCTTATACGTTACTAGCAGCTAAAACAGGAGGATTCACGAACCCATGGAAACCGCTACGCTCATCGTTGCGATCACTGCACTCGCGCTCATGCTCATTCTATTCATCGGAAATATAATCAACAACGGACTCTCCGCCGTCTTCAACTTGAACATCCGTGCCAAAAAGTACGCCGTGGTGCTGTTAATCATTTACGCGGTGTCGATCAGCGGCTTTGTCCTTCTCACCCAGTGGTGATCTGTCTCAAAATAGAAAAAGGGCCGTCCCTGTCAGAGGCATGTCGCCTCCGGGTTCAGCCCTTCATTCCTATCACGCCATATACAAAAGCATGCGCAGCGAGTCTAGTACCTGCGTCTAAAAATACCGAAGCTCAGCAGTCCGCATGACACCAAGAACAAATACGGCCCTGCCGCCGCCCCTCTTATTGTCTGGCCGAAGAAATCTACGGTTTTGGATGACACGTACGTCATCGTCAAAAATATAGCGACCAGCGCAAAAACGTAGGCAATCAGCTTGTTCATCTTCTTCTCGCGGACCACTTTCAAAAATGGATAGATGAAACATACGATGAAAAACACGCCGCCCTGCAAGAAACCATTCTCTGCAGCCACGCCGATATCCAGCCATTTAAAAAAGAAAGAGGCTATCGCTAAACAGGTGGCTATAAAAATAAACTTGCTCCCCAGATCCCACTGCTTAAACCGAAATTTCATCCATGTACACTCCCCTAGTGTCAATCGCCCGGATGCCGTAACACCCTTAAGACAAACTTAGGGTTCATTATACCGGATTTTTGCGGCTGAGGGTAGATCAACTACAGGTCTGCGGCACTATTCAGCCATACCGTTTTGTTCGCTGCCGGTTGACGTTTCCCCTGCTTAGGTTCCATATCCGGATAGCCGATGTACAGGAAACCCAGCATTTTGTCTTCAGGCTTCAATCCAAACGCCTGATTCATCAGCGTATGGAAACACGGCTCGCCCGTTCTCCACACTGCACCCAAGCCAAGCTCATGAATTTGCAGGAGCATATTTTGAATAGCGGCAAACACCGCTCCGTACTCTTCAAGTTCAATCACCTTGGGGTCCGTGGACGGTTCGACCGCCACACCGATAACAACCGGAGCCCGGTACGCCTTTGTACGTCCTGACTCGCGTGCTGCAATTACAGCCTCTTCACTTGTATCATCACCACCTGCCGCCTGAATGTCACCAAGTGCGTTGCCGAGCACGTCGCGGCCCTCCCCTTGCATGACAAAGAATTTCCACGGCTCCGTGAGCTTATGGTTCGGCGCCCAGGTTCCCGCTTCTACGATTTGTTCAATCCATTCCTGCGGTACAGCGTCAGGCTTGACCTTGCCAAGGCTGCGGCGCGTGCGGATAGCTTCACTTACGTTCATATCTTATTTCCTCCTGAGCTATATATAGTTGGTTTTATTTTACATACTCCTAATTGAGAGCCTGTCTCAATTATAACAAAAAGCACACCGTATCGCTTCTAAATTGACCAGTTGAAAATTAATGAGCTGTTTTCAGTTCTAGAGCTTCATTTTACAATCTAGAATTATTGTAATTTCCCCTCTGTTTTACTAGCATTTGGTACGAAACGTTCACATTTCCCCTTTCACTTTTCATCTAGATTTCCATACCATTATCTGGGATAATGATGTTTAACTCACACAAGAAGATTAGGAGGATGATTCATGTCTGATAAGCGACTCATAACGCCAGAGGATTTGTACCGGATGCACTGGGTGAATGACCCTGTCGTATCTCCAGCTAGTGGAGCCATAGCCTATGTACATAAATCCGTCAGCGAAAAGTACGACGGTTACCGTTCCCATATCCGCCTGCTTCCTGCAGAAGGAGACCAGGATGTTCCCTTCACGTCCGGCGAGGCGGATGCAGCACCCGCTTGGTCCCCTGACGGGTCGGAGCTTGCTTTCTTGCGCAAAAAGGGCGATAAGCCGCAGGTATGGATCATGCCTGCCAACGGCGGGGAAGCAAGGCCGGTTACCGACATGAAGCACGGTGTCAGCACTTTTAAATGGTCCCCGGATAGCGCACGCCTACTTGTTAGAAGTGAGGCGGAAGCAGCCGAATCTACGGAAAGCGAAGAATCAGACAAAGACGACAAAAACAAGCTCCCTGAAGAAAAAATCATTAATCGCATTAAATATAAAGCCGATGGCGCAGGATTGTGGAATGAACGTCGACATCATCTATACCTCGTAAATCCGGCAACGGAAGAATGCAAGCAAATTACAGAAGGAGATTTTGATATACATGCCTTCGCCTGGTCACCGGACGGCACCCGCATCGCATACAGCACCTGCCTTGCCACGGAGCAATTCCCGGATCCGGATTTTCGTTTGACGGGCGATGTGTTTGTCATGGACCTCGATAGCGGATCCGTAACCGAATTGACGGATGGAACCCTCTCGATCGGTTCCATTGCATTCACCCCGGACGGGCAGTATATGCTCATGCTTGCCAGCGACCTCAGCTGTGGTTTTGCCACCCTGACCAAAATCCACCTGGTTCCGCTATCGGGCGGAAAATCCCGCGTGCTCTTCACGGACATGGATATTCAGCTGGGGCACGCCGCGGTCAGCGACATGAGAGCTGGAGCCGGAACGCCTCCGCTGTTCAGTAAGGACGGCCAATCCGTATACATCCAGCTCAGCCAGGATGGCAGTGTTCATATTGGACGTTTTGCTCTGGACGGTTCATCCTATGAGCTGGTCGTATCGGGCGAACGAGAGGTGTACCAATTCGCTCTGACACCGGAGGAGAACGTGGTGTTCGCCGCTGCCGACCCGCTGCAGCCTGGCGATCTGTTCAGCTTCTCTATCGCTAAGAACGAGGAGAAGCGTCTGACAAACTGCAACGAGGAGCTGTGGAACGAGCTTACGTTAAGCACGCCGGAGTCCTTTACGTTCCGGACGGCGGACGGCTGGCCGATTCAAGGGTGGATCATGAAGCCTGCCGGCTTCACGGAAGGCACCAAGGTCCCAGCCGTGCTTGAGATTCACGGCGGTCCGCAAGCTATGTACGGACATACGTTCATGCATGAGTTCCAGCTGCTTGCTGCAGCCGGCTATGCGGTATTCTACACCAACCCTCGGGGTGGCCACGGGTATGGTCAGGTACACGTTAATACCGTTAGAGGAGATTACGGCGGACGGGATTACCAGGATCTGATGGAAGCCGTGGATTATGTTGTGAATACCTACACTTATATCGACGCTTCCCGTCTTGGCGTGACTGGCGGCAGCTACGGCGGCTTCATGACCAACTGGATCGTCGGTCATACCGACCGGTTCCAGGCTGCGGTAACCCAGCGCTCGATATCGAACTGGATCTCCTTCTACGGCGTCAGCGATATCGGCTACACCTTTACGCAGGATCAGATCTGGGGCAATCCGTGGGACGATCTGGAGAAGCTGTGGAAGCATTCCCCGCTCGCTTACGTGAAGGACGTCCATACGCCGCTTCTCATCCTTCACGGAGAACAGGATCTCCGCTGCCCGATCGAACAGGGAGAACAGCTGTTTATCGCTTTGAAGCGACTCGGCCGGGAAACTCAGTTCATCCGTTTCCCGGGTGCGGATCACAACTTGTCCCGAAGCGGCCATCCGCATCTGCGGGTGAAACGCTTGAGTCATATCGTCCGTTGGTTTGTGGAGCATATCGAAAAATAAAAACAAAAGAAAAACCATCCCTGTGCGAGCTAACGCAATGATCGCTCGCATAAGGATGGTTTTTTGTATTGGTCCATCAAACAGGACCGTACACCGTCTCGCCCGCCACAACTGTCTCCCGGACAGCCATACCCGATCCGTCTGAATCGCAGTCGAACAGCGTCAAGTTCGCCGGATTCCCGATCGTAAGCCCGCCCAATTGCGGCATAGCCAGTACCACAGCCGGGCGGATGGTGACCGCGTTTACCGCTTCCGCCAGCGTCATATCCGTATAGCGGATCGCATTCGCAATGCCAATGTCCAGCGAAGAAGCGGATCCGGCCAGTATCTCCGGATTCTCTACCGTATACAGGCGCCCGTCTGCCGTCAGCTCGACCACGCCTCCGATGAGGCTGCTGTACCGTCCGGGAGCCATGCCGCCGAACATGACGGCATCGCTGACAAGCAGCGATTTGTCCCGTTTCGCCCGCAGCATCGCTTTCAGCACAGGGGGCGCCAGATGGTGACCGTCCGGTATAAAGGTTGCCCATAACCGGTCGTCCGCCAACTGATGCCAGATATAGTTGGGGTGGCGCGGCAGAACGGTCTGTGAACCGTTCCCCAGATGAGTCGATACCGTCGCTCCTGCCTGCACCGCCCGATCGATCTGCTCCCCTGTAGCCATCGTATGCCCGATCGCCACAACCACGCCCGCCTTGACTACCTTCTCTATAAAAGGAACCGAGCCTTCGCGCTCCGGCGCGAGCGTCACCATCCGGATAAGCCCGCCAGCCGCATCCTGGAGCCGCTGAAACTCATCCCAATCCGGATTCCGGATATACTCCCTCGGATGCGCCCCTCGACTGCCGTCTTCACCGGATAGATATGGACCTTCCATATGAATGCCGGCAATAGAGGCACTTCCGAACTCCCCGGACTGGACATACCGGGACAACCCGCTAAATGCTTGACGCATCCGGTCATAACTGCCCGTGATGACCGTTGGCAAGTATGCGGCAACCCCTCGCCGATGCAGCGCACGCGTCACGCCTTCAATATCGCTCTGCGACGTCACGGTCCCATTCAAGTCGTATCCCCCGAAGCCGTTAACCTGCACATCGATCCAGCCGCTGCTGATCCAAGGTAACGCCGTCTTATCGTTCTGTCCCAACCGGCGTATAGCCGCGATCCGTCCGTCTAACGCCGCCTCTACCTCAACCGATTCGCCGGTATGCGGGAGCTTTCCACGCCACAACATAGGCGTCCCCCTAACTACGCCCATTGATAAATCGGCGCTGCCGATGCTTTATCCAGATATAGCATCCAGCTGGGATGCGTCTTCAAGATGGTAGCTGGCACCCGGTTGTCCACCGCGCCTTGAATGGTATTCTGAATGGCAGCCGCTTTGGCCTGATGAGGCACGACCGAGACGATATGGCGGCTCTTCAAAATCTGTTGGACTGTCATCGTTATCGCTTGCTTCGGCACTTCCTCATTCGATGCAAACCAGCCTTCCCTTACCTGCTGGCTCTTGCACGTATCGCTCAGGTTCACGATGGTATAAGGCGACTCATTATCAAAATCGGCCGGCGGATCATTAAAGGCAATATGCGCATTTTCCCCAATGCCGATCAGGGCCAGATCCACAGGAGCCTTGGCAATCTCTTCATTCAACCGCTTCACCGTTTCCTCAGGATCTCCTTCCCCGTCAATGAGCCATGCCTGGCCGACGTTCGCATATTTCAGAAAACGCTCCTTCAAATACTTACGGAAGCTCGCGGGGTGAGATTCCGGCAACGCGATATATTCATCCAAATGGAACATCTCGATCTTATCCCATTCCATATTCAGCTTCACGAATTGCGACAAAAACTCAAACTGCGACGCGCCCGTTGACAGGACGATGCGCGCTTTTCCTTTTTCCGCGATCGTGTCGCGGAGAATCGCCTCGCAAGCGCGGGCTGCCTCCAAACCTGCTTGATCCGCATGTTCCAATATGTTCAATTGCATAATGATAATTCCTCCTTGTTGTACAGCGTTGTAAATTTAAGCCAGAATGTCGCTATTCATAAATTCCTCCAGCCTCACCATGCGCTTCTCTACGCGGGAACGCTCGGCGGCAAAGGCCATCAGATGACTCTGTATCGACGCTTGGGCAGAAGTTGAGCTGTTATGCTGCCCCTGGGATCTGACCGACTTCACAAAATCCTCAATTAAGCGCATATCCCCGCCTCCATGTCCTACATGTCCTTCCGGATCGACGAGTTGGATCATTTCCTGCTTGCCGCTGCCAAAGCGGCGGATCTCGATCTCGTTGGTTTCCATCGTGGCCCTAATCTCGCCCTCAGTCCCCATAAGCTTGATGGTACGGTTGCATTTCTCCGTGAACGCGCTCATCGTGAACACCGCCGTAATGTCATGCTCGAATTCCATGCTGACGACCTGGTGATCCACGACATCGTTATCGCAATGGTACACGCACCGGCCAAAAGGACCCTCCAACATCGCTTGGTAACGCGCTTCGTAACTCGGATCGTTGCTCGCGGCCTCGCCCTTCCAACCCGCATTCTCGATCAGATACGTATTCGGCGCATAATACTGGCATTCATGGGATACCGGGCATCCATCCAGGCAGCGCTTCGGCGCGCCAGGCGGAGCTGATTCCGGACGAAAATGCGACAGGTGGCCATAGGAGGCAACGCTCAGGCATTGTCCTCCCGCCAGCCATTGCATAATGTCGAGGTCGTGACAGGATTTGGCCAAAATCATCGGGCTGGATGACTCGCTGTTATTAAAATATCCCCGCACGTACGAGTGCGCCTGGTGCCAATAGCCGACGTTCTCATTGTGCTGGATCGACATCAGACGACCGATCCGTCCTTCATCAATCAAACGTTTAAGTTCTTGGAAAAAAGGCGCATAACGGAGAACATGGCAAATCGTTAACGTACGGTCGAAGGCTTCCGCCTGCCGGCCCATATCGATGCATTCCTGCCACTCCGGCGACATCGGCTTTTCCAGCAGCACATGGTACCCAGCTGCCAGCGCCTTCATCGTCGGCTCATAATGGTCCCGATCCCTCGTACAGATGAAGACCGCATCCGATTGACGGGGCCCAGCAAAAAGCTCATCCCAGCTCGTAAAGCATCGCTCATCCGCTATCCCGTACTTCGCTTGGCAGCGGCTTCGCCGCACCTCATCCGGATCGGCAACGGCAACAATCTGCATCTCCTCAGGTCGCTGGAGCGCATAATCGCTGTATATCATGCCGCGAAGACCGGCTCCGACCAGCGTGACCGTTAATGGTTTTGGTTTACTCATGTCCTTCCACTTCCTTTCCCTCTAGTTGCCCGCAATATACTACTCCCCACGATTCGTTCAGCTCGGAGGGATCAAGCACCTTCAAAATGCCGGGAAACACAACGCTCATCGCTTCTTCCTCCTCAAGCAGCCGTGCCCTGACCAGATCGGCTGCGCTGCTCAAAGGATGAATGGCCGTGATCGCACCGATTCTTCGATCAACCTCCGCGGCAAGCTGCACGTAAAGCCCTTCTCGATCCACGGTATAGAACGGGATCGCTCCCCCCTGCCACTCATCAAAGTGGGAGATGACCTCCATGCACCGGAGGACATCGTACGTGCGCAGCGCAGCCAGACTGTCCCCGAGCCAGATCAAATCATCGGCAAGCTTATGCAGCACGCCAAAATAGGAATGCGCAGGTTTTTCGTATATCGGATAAGGCTCATGAGGACCGACCCCGGACGTATTCAGCACCAGTACGGCGCGGCCGGATTGACAGGCCTCCTGAATCCAGGCCCAGTGATCCTTCAATCGGCGAGTCCCTCCCCGCCAAACCGCAATGGTCAGCGGCTGCTTTCGTTCGGTTATATCCCCGGCCAGTCGGAATACATAACCGCTGTTCATGATGCCTTCCTGTGACCACCACAGGCGATAATCGGCCTCAAGGCCCTCCACTGCGCCCAGCCGAATAATGCGCGGGTTCAATTCGCAAGGCTTGCGGGAGGCGTAGATTCTCTCCAGTAGCCACTGCCTTGCTTGATCCTGTCTTTGCTGCGTCGGCAGCAGCGACCGGGCTGCTGCCAGTTGGTCGCAGCGATCGGCATTGAAGTCCCGGATCGACCTTGCATCAGCCTTATCCCGGTACACCTGACCGCTGGGGCTGCACCATAGTTGTTCCGGGGGCAGTGCCTCTCTCTTCATTGCATCATTGGCAGTAACCTTCACCTCGAGATGCCGGACGAAAAATGCCGCCGCAGCCGCAGCCAGCCGGTCCGTATAGCGGTGCGTCGAGGCGTCGGTCACAAGCTGCAGGTCATCGCGTTGACCCAGCAGCTCCCAGAAGCGTCTTCCTCGCTCCACGGTACGCCGCGTGCCTTCAATCGGGAAGAAATCGTACTCCGCCGCCAGCACGATCAGCGGCTTCGGCGCAAAAGCGATAAGCAGATCCTCATGGTCGTAACCCAGCCCGGACAGACCCGGCCATACCTGCTCGGCATCCTGCACGCCGCCGGCATGCATGTACAGCTGCCGGTTCATGATGAATGTGGCGGGAGCCGCTGCCGCAATGCGTTCATCGCAAACCATCATCATGGCCGTCTGCGTTCCGCCGCCGGAGTTCCCCGTTACGCCGATCCGGGCCGGATCAACATCGGGCCGTTCGCATAAGTAATCGACGGCACGCATGGCATCGTGAACGAAATAGCGGGCTACGCTGTCGCCGAGCATATGACACTGAACGCCGTATTGCTGATGCTCCTTCGTTCCCCATATGACGCTTCCTTCCCGATCTTCGAAATCATGAAGGCTAAGGCGCTCGCCCTGCCCGATCGGATCGATTGCCAACACAATCAAGCCGGCCCGAACGAAGTGCTGAATCACGCGCTGATAATAGGCATCATGCTTCGCCCCCAGCTCGTGTCCGCTCAGAAACAGGACGGCCGCGGAACGTTCTTCCCGGTGATCGGGCAGGTACAGATTCGAAGTGACATAATACCCCGGACTGGACTCGAATATGACCTTCTCTACCTGAAAGCCAGCTCCGCTAACGACACCCGCCGTATGTGCATTAAGCGGAGGCTGATGTTTGGCTTGCGCTCCATCATCACCTGTTTCTCCCGCTGCGCGCCCGGAACGGAGCCTGACGAGCGACGCGCCCTCTGAAGTCCCTTCTGCCTTTTTACTGATTCGCCCTGCCGCCTTGTTCGAGTATACATTCGGCAAAGAAACGCCAGGCTGTATCCTCTCCACGAATGACGTCCCTTCTTCCCTTTCCAGGTTGGCAAACGTAAACGTATCAGGAAGCCCGCCGATGGACCTCAGGAAAGCCCCCCTGATCTCCTCCTGCCGCTTTCTCGCCGCTTCGGGTGTGACGATGGCATCCCGAATGACATCCCCGGCTGCAAATGCGGCATCGGAACGTTCAAACACATGCACCTTCAACTGATCCCTCGTGTCGTATAATGTGCAGATATACTGCTCCAGTTCCTGAACGCTGTTCATCTCGGTGAACTCCCGTTGACAAACTTCGGCGAAACGTCCGGAAGTTTCATCGCCCGGCCTTCGGCAATGGAACGATTGGCTGTAGCACCAATCAGAAGGGATTCGGCGCCTACCCAGCTATCGGCTTGTTGACCTAGAGGATCTTCGATTCCGCCTTCGAACAGCGCCTTGCGCAGCTTCGCATCCCCGCCGCCATGACCGGCGGCCGATGTATTGACCTCGACCACCTCTTCCGTGCCATCGGTTCTGAAGATATGAATCCTGCTCGCTTCCCCTTGCTTCATATCCGCGTTGCTGTATATATTCGAGACCTCGATCCGGCCTTTGCTGCCGTTGATCGCAGCGCGCCAGCCCTCATAAGGGCTATAGGCGACGAGGGAATAGGTCAGCATTGCATTATTGTCATACCGGACATTGACCGACATCGTGTCATAAATGTCGATCCGGCTGTCAAACAGGCACCGGTCCCGGAAATATCCGTCCGCTTCTTCAGCCTGGCGATAGTATTTTTCAAGAAACGGATCCTTTTCGATATCCATATAGAACTCGCACTCGTCTTTCCGATGGCAAGTAAGGCATCGTTCTCCATGATCCTGCCGATCGTCCCCATACACCCGTCTCGTTCCAAAGGCATGGACCTCCACAGGACGGCTGTTCATCCACCAGTTCATGATGTCGAAGTGATGCGTGGACTTGTGAACCAGCAGTCCGCCGCTGTTCTTCATCTCGGCATGCCATCTACGGAAATAATCCGCGCCATGCCGGCGGTCCAGAAACCACTCCAGATCAATATGGTAGACATCCCCGATGACCTCTTGCAGCAGCAATTCCTTCACGGTCGCAAAATAAGGCGCAAACCGGAGGTTGAACGTAACCGTCACCCTCTTACCGCTATCCTGCTCCGCTTGCAAAATTTCACGGCATTTATCTTCATCAATCGTCATCGGCTTCTCGCTAATGACATCACAGCCGGCTCTCAAGGCTTGCACGATATAGGTATGGTGCGTGTAATCCGTGCTCGCCACAATGACAACATCCGGCTTCACAGCCGCAAGCATGCCGTGGAAATCATCATATACGGGAACTCCCCCGCATTCCTCGCTAAGAAAGCGCGCCCGCACCGGATTGGCATCATACACGCCTTCAAAGGCAACGTTCCCCTTCCAATCGGTTACCATCGGTTTAGCAAACATATACAGCGCTCTTGACCCAGCGCCGACCAGTACGTACTTCTTCATGTCGTAAGTTCCTCCTTCAGCCCTTCATCCCTGTCGAAGCGATACCCTGAACAAATTGCTTCTGCGCGAACAGATAGACGATGACGACTGGAAGCGTCGTAATGACGGCCCCTGCCATCAGCATTGCTTGGTTGACGTTCTCCGATTTCAGGTAGAGCAAGCCGAGCGGCAATGTATATAATTCCTTGTCTTGCAGGTAAATCAGCGGTCCCAGCGTGTTGTTCCACGCCCCCATGAAAGTGAATACTCCTAGCGCCGCCAGCGCCGGCTTGCACAGCGGCAAATAAATTCTGAAGAATATGCCCGGCGGGCTGCAGCCATCAATCGTAGCCGATTCATACAGCTCTTTAGGCAAAGATTTGATAAACTGATGCATCAGGAAAATACCGAACGCCCCGCCCAGAAAGCTGGGCACGATCAAAGGGTAATACGAATTCAATGCGCCAAATTCCTTCCAGATGAAATAGGTCGGGATCATGGTCACTTGAGACGGAATCATTAAGGTTGCCAGCATGATCATATAGATGAGCCCCCGCAGCCGGAAGGTGAACATCGCAAGTCCAAAGGCCACAAACGCGCAGGAGATCAAGGATCCAACCATCTCGATCGAGACGATGAAAAAACTGTTCAGGGTGTATCGACCGAAGTCGACTTTATTCCATATCGTCACATAGTTATCCCAATTCACCGGATTCGGGATGAGCTGCGGCGGCATCTGCGAGATGGCGCCTACCGTTTTCAGCGATGTGGACAGCATCCATATGAATGGGAACACCATGAATACCGCACCGACAATCAGTAGCAGGTACATGAGCACCTTAAGTAAGGGGTGAGTAGTCTTAGTCATAATGCACCCACTTCTTCTCAAAATACTTCTGGAACAAGGTGAAGCCTAGAATAATGACAAACAGCAGCCAGGCCGTTGCGGATGCCGGTCCCATTTTGAAGAGCAGGAACGCATCCCGGTACACTAGCAGGTTCGGAACCATGTTCCGTTCCGGAATTCCCGTGGTGATGGAACCGAACAGGCCGAGGAACACATCAAATGCCTGAAACGCCGAGATGGTGGACAGAATCATAACGAGATATACCATCGGCGTTACCATCGGGAACACCACCTTCGTCAACTGCTTCCAGCCGTTGGCTCCGTCGATTTGCGAGGCTTCCAGCACCTCTTTCGGAACATTTTGCATCCCGGCCAGGATCATGATCATGGATTGACCAACGCCCTTCCATACCTGAACAATCGCGATGCTGGAGACGACCATCAACCAATTGCTGCTATCTATCCATTTCACAGGATCGAGGCCGATGGATTCCAACACCCAGTTGATGACGCCGTATTGGTAGTTGAACATCCACACCCAGACCACGCCGCCGGCGATCCACGGAGTAACGACAGGCAGGAAATAGAACAAGCGGAACAACCCCTTGGCCCGAATGGCCTGATTCAGCATAAAGGCGATCACAAACGCCATGATCGTCTGAATCGGCACGAAGATGAGTGCAAACATAAAGACATTTCGGATGGATACCCAGAATTCATGTTTGTTCAATACGCGCACCCAGTTATCCAGCCCGATCCAGCGCGGTGCGTTAAACAAGTCCCACTCCGTGAAGGAAATATATGTTGAGAATACAATCGGAAATAAGAGGAATACCACGACATTAATGACAAACGGCAATGTGAATATATAGCCCCAGTACCCTTGTTTCTGCATGACACACCTACCTTTCGATAGCGGGAAGAGAGGTGCAGCCCGATACGTCGTCAAGACTGCACCGCTCTTATCCCATGAAGCTATTTACTGGAGTCCAGTACGTCCTGAACTTTGGTATGAATATCTTTCACGCCGTCTTCAACCGAGACATTGCCTACCATGATTTCATTGACCACCTGCTGCACCAGAATGCGCCATTCGCTCCAAGTAGCATTTTCATCCAGGGTAACGCCGCCTTCGTTAATGCCGTCCGTGAAAGCCTCTTTGTTCAGCGGTTTGGTTGTGCTGTCCTTCAATTGATCCAGTGCCGACTTCTTCACGGGAAGCGTGGACCCCGTCTTGACGATCATGTCCTGCACTTCATCGCCGAGGTAATATTTCAGGAACTCCCAGGCGGCATCCTTCGATTCCTGCTTCGCTCTGGAGGAGACCAGCCACGTGTTGGCTACCATCGGAACATAACGTTTGCCGTCAACGCCTTTCGGAATTTTGACAACATCCCAGTTCGTATCGGCAAAACTCTCGTTCATATTCACCTGCAAGCTGTATTGGAGGAAGTACATCGCAGCCTTGCCGCTTGCGAATACTTCGAGCTCGCCGCCGTTCGCTTTTAGAAAGTCGATATCCGCAAAATATCCCTGGTCCAGCCCATCATACAGCTGCTGTAAACCGACCGCAGTCTTGGGATCGTCAAACCGCGATTTCGTCAGGGTATCGTCCAGGGCAGAGCCGCCTGCCTGCTTGATCCAAGGGAACCAGCCATTGGTTATGGAAAAGGATCCAATAAATCCGAATTGGCTCGTTTTGTCTCCTTCTTTGATCGTCAGCTTCTTGGAGGCCTCAATCAGGTCGTCATAGGTCCAGTCGTCGGTGGGCACTGGCACGCCGGCTTTCTCAAAAACATCCTGGTTATACGCGAGTGCAATCGGGTTAATACCGTGAGGTACACCCCAGATCTTGCCTTCAGGCGTTTTGGCCGAGAACAAGCCATCGATGTATTCGTCTGCCTTCAAATCAGCTTCAATGTAAGAGGATAAATCCTCTGCTACACCGCGCTGTCCGTAGCTAAGTATGGTGGCGTTCTCTTGGAACCAGACGTCCGGCATGGTGTTGCCTGCAATCTGCGTGGCGATCTTGGACGTAAAGTCCCCCCATGGCGCTTCTTGAATTTCAACGTTGATGTGGGGATGGGAAGCAATAAAGCCATCGATAATTTCCTTACTCGTCACCTCATAACTGCCGGGAAGCCCAATCTTGAGCGTCACTTTGTCTTTGCTGCCTCCCGGTTCGCCCGGCGGAGTTTCCCCGTCGGTTGATCCTCCGGATGAGGAGCATGCCGTGAAAATCATCATAAACGCCAGTATCAGGGTGAATACCTTTACCTTTTTTGACATTGAAAACCCTCCTTTTTGTTTACAAAACAGGATTGCGTGTTTTCTGCTCCAACTCATTCCAAAAGGCATTATTTTTATAGTAATCGATTTCTGTAACGAGTATAGCATGGAAGCCCTTTCTTGAATAGAGCTTTCTATGCTCTCTTCGATGTTTTTTTATTATAAAAGTCTGAATTCAAGCGTTACATAAGGTATTCCGAGGTTTAATAGGCATTGTTTTCCACTTGTTGAATCAAGAGAAGGATAGACAAAAAAATAGTAATCGATATCTTTTATTCTGAAAACAAATAAAGCCCGAGCAATGATGCCCGGGCTTTATGCCATCCTTGTATTCACTTGTTTTCCCGGATATCCCGGACCGATTTTCTTTCCAGCAATTTAGGCTGCAGCATAACATCAAACATCGGACTATCGTCGCCCTGCATCATATCCAGCAGCATTTTGCAGGCCATCTTCCCCATCTCGTAATCGGGCTGCTTAATCGTTGTAAGCGGCGGATGAATCATCTGCCCAACATCAATGCCGTCAAAGCCCATAACTGAAATCTGCTCCGGCACTTGGATATTACGCTGTGACAATTCGTTGATCACCCCGAAGGCCATCATGTCGTTGCATGCAAAAATCGCCGTCGGCTGCGGCGAAGAATGCTCCAGCAATTTCTGCGTGAGCTGCTTGCCCGTATCGAATTCGGTAATCGCATTATACACTTCTTCGGTCGGTGACTCGACCACCAGCGGCTTGAGACCCGCGTCCTTCATCGCCGACATATAACCCTGATGGATGCTTCGGCGACTTGGGCGATCCAGCTTGGAAGTAACGTAACCGATGCGTTCATGCCCCTTCTCCTGCAGATGCTTGGTTGCGATGTAACCGGCTTTGTGATAGTCGAACTCAATCTGGTTAATGTTATCCTCGTCGATCTTCTGATCGATGGCGATGACGTTCAGTCCAAGCTTCATCAACTGAGTCAACTGGCTCTTATCCTTGGAGATCGAGGAGATGATCAGGCCTTTGACCTGTTTCTCCATGATCGTCCTTAAATATTCATCTTCCAGCGCCGGGTCTTGCAGGGAATTGCATACGATAACCGTAAAACTATTCTGCCGAGCCACCTCTTCGATCCCGAATATGACGGAGGAATAGAATGGATTCACAATAGAAGGTATGATGACTCCGATTGTATTGCTGCTATTCTTCTTCAGCTGTTTGCCGAGCATATTCGGAATATAATTGGACTCCTTCGCGATTTGCTGGATGCGCTCTTTAAGCTCCTTGCTGACAGGATAACTGCTGTTGCTTAACACGCGCGAAACCGTCGCCGAAGAAACATTTGCCATCTTCGCTATATCATGTATCGTGGTCGGCTTCTTCATAGGATCCCTCACTTATAGTAATCGTTTACTATTGTAAAGTATACAAATAGCTGACATAGAAAGCAATAAATCGATGAAAATATCCTCAACGCTCACACCCCTGTTACCATCCGGTTGATCCCGAATTCCTCGGCTATAATCCGATTGGCAGCAATGTTATTTTCAGCCGCTGAATCTGACAGCCGCAAATAGCCATTTGTCCCTTCGTGCTTTCGAACAAAAAAAGACCGCCAGGTTATCCCTGGCGGCAAATATATTGGTGGAAGGAATTTCATGGTTCAGTAGGAATAAGGAGTAGCCAAATAGAGTAACTAAGATTACACTTCAGGTGTTCCGTAGGTTGCGAACCAACCCTTAATGGTATTGAAATCATCCGTAAAGGACAAGGAGAGCAGCAGCAGAACGCGGGCTTGTTGAGGGCTAAGATTGTCACCTGAAATGATACCCTCTCCGCCGCCGTATACGCTGCCGGAGCCTGTACGGGTTGTTGTTACGAAAACCACCCCCTTCTCGATAGCATCCTTGCGGGCCGCGCTCATCTCTTTCGAGATGCCGCCTGCACCAGTGCCGGAAGTGACGATGCCTTTGGCTCCGTCTGCCACAAAGCCTTTAATCGCACCGCCGCCGGCTTCCTGATAGGAGATCGCAATTTCGACCTTCGCCAGATCCCCTTTAGAGATTTTGCTCAGGTCAAACACCGGTTTGCCTTGACCTTCCCCCTTCATTGCACGGAGGGGAGCCCGGTAGATACGGATATTCTCGTCATCGATATACCCGACCGCGCCCAGCATAGGCGTTTCGAACGTGTCGGTACGGTAGTCATTGGTCTTGGTTACGCCGCGTGCCAGATGAATCGTATCATTCAGCATCAGCACCGTGCCGAAGGACTCCGTACGGCCGCTTCCAGCCAGCTTGATCGCATTGTACAGGTTCGCTTGGGCATCGGAACCAATCACCGTCCAAGGTCTCATGGAACCCGTGATAACGACGGGTTTGTCGCTTTGCACCGTCAGATCGAGGAAGTACGCGATCTCTTCCATCGTATCCGTCCCCGTCGTCACAACGACGCCATCGTATACCTCCAACGCTTTGTCGACGGTCCGGGAAAGATCGTATAAATCCGCCATGGTATAAGCGCTTGACCCGGAGTTGCCGAACTGGAGCGTGCTGATATCCGCAATCTTGTCCGTATTCGGAAGTTCGCCCACCATATCTTCAATCTTCAGCGTACCCGCCCGATAAGATTGAAAACTGGTGGCATCCGTCGATTGGCCTGCCAAAGTCCCGCCTGTCGCAATGACCAGCACATTCGGCTTGGTCGATTGCTTAGAAGCTTCCGATAGAGGAGGTACCGTCGTATTCCTTCCCGGCGTTGCAGGAGTCTGTACGGGTGCAGCCGTACTAACCGTTCCTTTCACTTCCGTCACTGTGGCAGCATGTGCCGCATAGGTTCCAAGAGGAGATAAAGAAACAACAAAAGCGGTGAATGCAGCGGTACTCCAGACCGCTAAAGGACGTTTTGACTTTGGTTTCATTATGGCACTCTCCTTTTTATGTCATAATACATAACATTAAAATATGATTTCGTTAGAGCTATTCTATTTAATGTTATTTAATATAACAAATCGAACATGCAATAGGAAAAGCGTTTCCAATTAAAGATATCCATCATTATCATTTGATTTATGGGCATTTTCAATAAATTAAAAACAATATATCCCAGAATTAGGGAGTGCTCAATATATTCATTAGACCTTGATAATGTTATATAACATTACATATAGTTATCTGCTAGCACTTCTAACCGATCTTTAATCACTTAAAAAGGATAGCCTCTCATCATTCGATTGGACTATCCTTGTTTATATCATGAACTGAAGCTATCTACTTACTGTCAGACTCTGCATTTGTATTGGTCGTAATATGGAATTCCTTCATCATGTTATGAAAACGCGCACCGAAGCCTTCGGAAGCCTCCAGGAAATACTGCTGCTTCACGACAAAGCTGCCGCCCTGCCCGTTATCAAATACGTAATACCGTATAACCGGATCATCCCACTCTTTGCCGCCGGTTCCGCCAACGGCACGCACTTCCCAGCCTTGAATCGGTTCATCCACCGAATTCGACTCGACCTTCGGATACGCTTGCAGCTCCGCCTGGATCCGCTCCGCGGCGGTCTTTGGATCGATGCCCTCCTGCGAGATTTCCATGAACACTTCCGGATAGCGATCATCCGTCGGCTTCTCCTTCAATTCAATGCGGTCCACGCCCGATTCATGAACCATTTTAAACCGGCTCTCATCAATGTAAATGACGTAATCCGCACCCTCATGCAGCTGATCTACGCTTGTTTCCGGCGTGCCCTCAAGCTCCTGCTCGACCGTTTTCTGGGGAGCAAACCATTCCTTCACCTGATCAATAAATGCCTGAACCGGTGCCGTCTGGAAGCTGACGGTCAGCACAATGGCTGCCGCAGCGGCGGTTCCCGCGATCCATCCTACCGCTCTTCGTCCCGAACGGCGGCGCCCTTTCGATTCCCGCGGTGCGAAGGGAATCTCAGCTTCCGCAGGCCGCTGGGCTTGCTCGCTATGGATCCGCTCCTTGATCACCATCCAAATCTCGTCTTTATGTCGCATCGCGTCATCCGTACCCTTTTTCAGGCCGTCTTCAATCTCTTGATCCCATGGATCATGTCCCATGCTGATTCCCTCCCCTATTCTGCAGCATCCATTCCTTTAATTTCTTTCTCGCTTTGAACAGCCTGGACTTCACCGTGTTGACGTTCAGCTCCATCATGTTCGCGATATCCTTCTCGGTAACATCATTTAAATATTTCAAAATGACGGGAATCCGGTGCTGATCATCCAGCCGCTGCACCAGCTCATATACCTCGCCGTGCCGGTCAAAATCGTAGGTGTCGTTCTCCGAGGGAATATCCCTCTCCTCCGAAATCTCGGAAGGCACCACCCTCGCATGTTTCTTCAAATACCGGTTGCACTCGTTATAGAGAATCCGGTTGAACCACGGATCAAAGGGCCTGCTCAAATCATAGGACTCCAGATTGCGGTAAACCCGGATAAACGTTTCCTGGACCACATCGGCGGCGCTTGCCGGACTCCCGGTGATTGCGGTTGCCGTTCGAATCGCCCGATCCGCATATAACCGATACAGTTGTTCAAACAGTTCGTCGCTGTATTCCATCTTTAATCGTTGTATAAGGTCGTTTACCAAACCGTACTTGCCTCCTTTCACTTGGCCAATCACTTACAATACCCCGCCATGCGGATAAAAAGTTTTCGAATGCGTTATTTTTATAGTATGGCAAAAAAAGGATACCCCGATGCCGCACGGCCGAAGTATCCTTTTTCATATCATAACCCATCATTATGCTTGCGCTGGCATTGGCTCCATTGACGCCCCCTGATGGCTCGCCGGCTCTACCTGCTCTGCCTTTCTCAAGTGCTTCTGCCCGCGCCAGCGGAAGAAGGACAGCACGCCCCGCAAATACTCGTCGGCAATCATGCAGGAGTATATGCCGATGAGCCCCCATCCCATGTGAATGCCAAGTACATAAGAGAGCACGGTCGCGACCAGCCACATCGAGCCCAGGGAAATATACATTGTAAACCTCGTGTCTCCGACGGCGTTAAGCGAGTTGCCGAGGGCCATGTTGAGCATTTTGCCCGGCTGTAGAATTAGATTCATGCCCAGGAGCGATGCGCCTATCGCAATGATCGTCTTATCGTCCGTAAACAGCCCTAGCAGCTGCTTCCCGAACACATACAGAAGGAAGGCATTGACTACAACATAAACAGCCCCGACGCCCAGCGCGCGATACGCGCTCCGATAAGCCTCCTTGATCCGGCCCGCGCCAAACAGATGCGCGATCTGAATCTGGGCAGCCATCGCAATCGAAGAACCCAGCAAGAAGCAGAAGGATTCCAGTGTATTCATATACGTACGGGCAGCCAGCTCGGCAGCGCCCAACGTTGCAATGAAGGAATAGATGATCAGCTGCGTGAACACCCAGCAAGACATATTGATGCCGAGCGGCCATCCAATCTTCAGAATTTCGCCGAACAGCGGACGGTTGAACACACGGAATTCCTTCCATTTGATCCGATATTCAAATGAACGAAGGAATATATACAGCAGTAAGAGCACAGCGAGCAGACGGCTGACCACCGTCGAGATCGCGACACCGGTAAGTCCCCACTGCGGGAACCCGAAAGCGCCGAAAATAAACCCATAGTTCATAACAACGTGAATGATATTCATTCCGATCGCGACATACATCGGTGCACGCGTATTGCCGGTATTCCGGATGACGGTGCTCATCGTAGCCATCATGGCAATCAGCACCATCCCGCCGCCGACAATGGAGATATACGTTCCGGCAAGCGGAAGCAAATGGTCCGGCAGTTGGAGGACCGAAGCGATGGCCTCCGGCATCGCAAATAATATCCCGCTGCACACCAATCCGATAATCGTGGTGACACTCACCGCCATGATGCCGATCGTTCGGGCATCGCCCGTTTTATGCGAACCAATCTTCTGAGCGATGAGAATGCCGGCACCGCTGGCAACCGTCATGAACAACGTTGTCATAGCCTGAAACAACTGATTGGAGAAGCCAACCACCGCAACCGCATCATCGGAAATCCGGCTGACCATCAATGTATCCACCGCTCCCAGCAAAAACTGCAGGAACAGCTCGATGAATATGGGCCATGCGAGAACCCATAATGTAAATTTGTTTGTGTTTTTATCCAACATTCCAACCTCCGCCCATGATGTAAGGGTTAAACACAATTCATGATGAAACGGTCTTTAACCTTCTCAGATTATAGATGGTATACTGGAGTTATAATATCATTATCCGAACGAAAACTATCAAAATTCAAACCTCAAGAATCACGAAAGGGCTTTCTTATGACAATCCTGAATTTTACCGTTCCGCCGCTGCCGGAATATATCAATAGCGGGCTCACCCGCGCTCCTATTCATAGCGGACATCCCAACCGTAAAAACATCGGTATCTTTGACCTGCTCGTGGTCATGAAGGGGGAGCTCCATGTCACAGAGAATGGCATTCCTTATGAAATCGAACCCAGCATGTTCCTCATCCTGCGTCCCGATACGCATCATTTCGGCACGAAGGGATGCACGGTGGAGACCGATTATTACTGGCTTCATTTCCAAACCTCCGGGGAGTGTCATGCGGACGAGGCCTGCCAAACGCCTAGAAGAGAAGAGGCTCCGGAGCTGAAGGCGATGACGCCGAACTATTTTTCCGTTAATATCCCCCAATTTGGCACCCTTCCTCAACCGGAAAAGGCCCTGGAGCTCCTGGCTACCATGTCTTCGCTCGTTCAGTACGGTCACCAGGCCAAATTTCTATGGCGGCAGCAGGTGGTGTTCCAAGAGCTCATCGAACAGCTGGCCGCCGCACTGGATACACCGGTGTCCTCCCCTTCCTCTGCCTGTGCCGAGCAGGCCGCGGCGTATCTGCGGAAGCATTACCGTGAGGAGTTCAAGGTGCAGGATCTTGGCGAACGCATTAACTTCCACCCTGTTTATATCGCACGCTGCATGCAGAAGGAATTCGGCTGTTCGCCTGTTGAATATTTGCAGCGCTACCGGATCGAGCAGGCCAAAATGCTCCTCATGCAGACGGACTTCAGCATCAGTCGGGTCGCTGAAGAGGTCGGTTTCAATCATGCAGCGTACTTCACCTCCTGTTTCACGAAGCAGGAAGGGATCTCGCCGCGTAAATACAGGCAGCGGTTCTTTATGAATTAATTCATTTTTACGCAAAAATCTAAGAAAGTGACTTGCAACCTGTGCGGGAACTCTTTATAATGAGAATTAGCCATATGATAATGATTATCATTACCGGACAAGTGAGAATGTGTTGAGAATGGACGTTTGAGCTCCTACACGCTTCGCTTGGAGAGTTTATATATAAAGGAGAGCCGATTGACTTATGAAGACGACTTCCCGCCGCTGTTCTCTGCAAATCGATGATTATTTGGACCTGCTGAACCTTGCGATCCAGCTTGGAGATGTGAAATGGCAGAAAGAAATTACCCGCAAAATGGAAATGACGCTGTCCACATTAGAGACTGCAGCTCAATAAATAACATGGGGATTACATAATCCTGCATATAGAAAAGACACCCGATCGCGAATTCCAGGTATGTCCCAGGAAAGCCGATCCGGTGTCTTTTTTTCTATCATCCTATCGTTCTTCTCTGGGTCCTTGGATTCACTAAATTACTTCTTCGTAGTAAAACCATCCAGATCCTGCTTTAACCGGTTGTTAAGCGCTACCAATTCGCCGTAATCGGAGATGTCCAGGTTGACTTCGCCCCCCTCAACCGATTCCGAAACGTAATAGACCTTGTACATCAGAGGAATCAATGCTTCCGAATCCCGCATAATAATCGCGTATTTCTCGATATCTTCGTCCGAAAAGCGCCCGTTCTCCACATAACTCTCCCTTATGCTGTCAGACAGAGCCAGGAACTTTGCAGCGATGGGGTTAAGCAGCTGAGAACGGACGGCTTCATCCGCTGTCTTGGAATACGCCTCGATAGCTGCCAGCTTCAGCCGTACTTCTGCAAGGCGCGCTTCATGAAGGGGCATGGACTTCAACTCCAGAATGTCGGTGTAATGACTCCATATTTGAAATAGAGATGTGCCCAATATGCTTTGCAAGGTCATTTGTGTCCCCTGTTCGATCTTCTTCTGATGTTCAATCAGAAACACGGTGCATACCAGCACCAATGCAACAATCCATACCCAGATCCATTTCGCTGCATTCGACATAACGCACCTCCGACTTTTCTATTTTACCATATTAAGGATAAAACGAGATGCGATCTATCGTCGCCAGCGCAAAAAAAATCGATCCCGCCAATTCAAGATATGCGGCGGGACCATGCCAAAACGTTAGCCGGACTATTCATGCTGCAATCCCGCACCCGTTTGTACCTTGATCCGATATTCATGCGGCGAGATCCCTTCCAGCTCTTTGAATACGCGCGAGAATTGTTTGGTGTTCTCGAAGCCGACCGCTTTGCCAATGTCAGCAAGCTTCATGGCACCATCCTGGAGCAGGTCCTTGGCCTTCGTAATCCGCAGCTTCTTAAGATATACCACAAAGTTCTCACCCGTATGGGCCTTAAACGCTTCACTGAAATATGAATAATTCAAAGACACATAATTGCTGACCATCGCCATGTTCAGCGGCCTGTGATAATTCTCCTCCATGTAACTCACCGCTGCCTTGATCTCGGAATGCTCACTGTGGGCGGAACGAATCCCTTTAACATATTCATTCACGTGCAGCAGCAAATGCTCCAGATTTCTGAAATAGGTGTGAAAATGACGGTAATTGTCCATCGTTCCCACCTTTCGGTACAGCTTCAACACTTCCACCATGGATTCCCCGTACACACGGAATACCTCATCCAGCACCTGCTCATTGATCCGCTTGCTGACAAACTCCAAATAATCGATGGCCACATGCGGCATATCTCCGATATGAAAAATATCCAGCAGCAGCGCCTGGATCTCCCGCTCCCGCTCTGTGCCGAGCATGTTTCCCAGCTTGCGGATACTCTCTTCCGGCACCGGATACGTGCGCAGTTCTCCCTGAATATCATCATGGCTCATCAGCTTGACGTTGGGATGGATGAATGTGTAGCTCAAGGCGTTCAGCGCCTGAATGTAACAGATGCGGATATCTTCGATCCGGAAGCCTTCCCGGCTAATGCCAACGAAGAGCCCGTCCATCTCCCGCTCGGTAAACTGCCGTGCCAGCTTCTCGAATTGCCCGTCCGGACTACCGATGAGCACGACCCTCCCCTTGCTGTCCAGAAAGCAAGCGTTGATCCGTCCTTCCACTGAAGCTCTCATGTTATCAATCAATTGCTTCAGCTCATCCTTATTCATGGAATTGCCGTCTTCGTACTTGTATTTCATCACCGCTACCCGGAATGGCTTCACGAATGATTCAAACCCGATTTCGCTCGCGGCAGCCTCCATGTCCATCCCCAGCCCTTGGGGCAGCTCCAGCAGCTCCTTCAGCCGATGGGTCTGCAGCTGCTGAAGATATACTTCACTGGCCGCCACCTGGTTGTGCACTTCCGCTTGCCGGATCAAGGCTTCTTCTGTCTTTCGGAGGGCAGCGAACAGCTCATCCCGTCGAATCGGCTTAAGCAGGTACTCCTTCACCTGGTAATGGATCGCCGCCTTCGCATATTCAAAATCGTCATATCCGCTCAGGATTAGAACGACGGGTTTAACCCCCGTTGTTTCTTCCAGTCCAGCAAGCGCCTCAATGAGGCGTATCCCGTCCATGACCGGCATCCGAATGTCTGTAATGACGATCTCAGCCGGTTCTTCGCGGAAGGAATCCAGCGCGTCCTGCCCCTGGGCAGCCAAGCGGATCTCGTATTGATCCGGGAATTCCCGTTCAATCATCGTTCTCAGCCCATACCGGATATTCTTCTCATCATCCACGATCATCAGACTTCTCATGTCCACTGCCTCCTCCTGTTAACAGAACCTTAGGGAATGTCATGGTCACCTGCGTGAACTCCCCTTCTTCGCTCTTCACTTCGATTCCATATTCATTCCCGTAGAACAACCGGATTCGCTGGTGCACATTCCGAAGTCCGATTCCTCCAGCCTGCACTCCACCTCGCCCGTAATCTACGGAGGGGAGTTCCTCGTTGTCCGCCGTTCGCAGAATCTCGCTCAGCCTGCCCAGCCGATAAGGCTCCATCCCGATGCCGTTATCCGTGACGTTAATCGTGATCCGGTTCTCTTCCCAGGCAATAGCATCGATCTTGATCCGCTTCTCCTGATCCGGGAACTCGGGCCAGGCATGCTTGACGGCATTTTCCACGATGGGCTGCAGCGACATTTTCAATACCTCGAGCTCCATGAATTCAGACGGAATGTTAAGTTCAAGCCGGATCGGCTCATCAAACCGGATATTCATGACATCAATATAATTGCGAATATGGCGAATTTCATCCTTCAGTTTGACGTACTCCCCCGACCATTTGAAATTATAGCGCATCATCCCACCAAGGGAGGTCAGCGCGTCTGAAATTGTGCGCTGCCCCTCGATTTCGGCCAGCATCTTTATATTTTCCAGCGTATTGTATAGGAAATGAGAGTCAATCTGGCTGTGCAGCGTTCGCAGCTCCGCTTCTTTGGTCACCGCTTGCTTGCGTACACCCTGGGCAATCAGTTCATTGATGGTGCGGATCAATTTGTTAAAATGATGCGCCAGCTCTCCCACCTCGCCGCCGCCCTGGATGGCAATCGTCGCAGTCACTTCACCCTTGCGGACTCTCTTCATCGTCTCCGTTAAACGGCGTAAACTCTTCAGGATAATGGAATTCAGGTAATACGTAATGATCGACAGCAGAAAAATCAATACAATATTCGCCGCGATAATCTGCCCCTGGGCTTTGGATACGTTATTCAGCGCCCCTTCCAGTGAAACGATATTCAGCACATGGGCATGAAGCCGTTCCATCGGTGTCGCAATCAGCAGGAACGAGGAGCCGTTTAAACTGAACCGGGCATGTACTGTTTCCTCGAAGTCACCCGCCTGCTGCTTCAGATTGGCGAATTGGATCGCCACCTCATCTCGGAGTCCCTCGTGACTGGTCATAAACGATTGGCTTCTGTCCATGAACAGCTGTCCTTCCTGATCGACAATGGCCATCTGCGAGCTGTCATCCACGATACCGGCAAAGGTCTTCGGAGCAAAGTGCTTGAGCAGCATATCCACCTGGATCACGCCACGGTAACTCCCGCTATGGACTTGGCGAATCAAGGACACCTTCGGCAGCTCCTCGGAGGCATCGGCAGCGTAACGCTGCAGAATATCGGGATCGCTGTAGTTGAATACCCAGAGTTCCCCACCGTTCAAATCCTTGATCTTAGGGAACCACGGCTCGCTTGCGATCCGTTTCTCCTGGAAAATGATAGGCCACATTTCCGTTACGTTGGAATTATTCGTATATAACCGAAGGTGCGTGATATTCGGATTGTTGGTTTGGATCCGTTGGATATCCTTGAAGGGCCCCCAAGCCAAATCGATTAACCACGCCGGCTCCGGTTCTTCATTGATCCGGAGATAATCCTTGATCCCGTCATCCGAAATTGCCAGCTGAGCGGCCATCTCAATCGCCTCAATCTGGTTCAGCATGTTCATCTTCTCAATTTCTAACAGGAACGAGTTCTGGTTGAGCGCATCGCTGATATAGGTATCGCGGATCTGCTTGAAAAAATAGTTCGATACGATAATGCTCGGAATGAGCAAAATCAAGATATACGCAGCAACCAAACGACTCTGCATCGACCTGCGGCCAAACCAATAAGTAAACGATTGAATAAGCGATCTTATTCGTGTCACCATGACTGTCACTTCCCGTTTTCTATGTATGACCGCAGCCGAGCCATGAATGGTAAGGCTGCATCAGCCGATCGGATACCCTCCTATATTAGCTCGTGATGCGACAAAAGGCACCCTATTTCGACAAAATCGATAATAGGGTACCTTGAGTCTTCATTTTGTTCATCCGCCTGAGCGGATCATCCTTACTTCAAGAATTCCTCAAGCTTCTTCACGTTCTCTTCGTATTCTTTCTGTCTGTATTCCTGCACTTTCGCAAATCCCAGCGATTCACGCTTCGCTTGGTAATCGTTCCAAATCTGATCGAACTCGGCATCCGTTTTGGCAAAGATCAGCTTCGGCAGGATTTTACCCCACTCGTTCAACACCTTGTCGTTGATGATGCCTTCCTCGGAGCTTGCATCCGGATCCAGTTGATCAAATTGTGAGAAGCTCTCGGTCTTTCCACGAGTCCAGTCTTCCATCTGCTTGAACGGTTCCACGGCCGGAGGCGCCCAAGGCTGCGTAACGTTGTTATCCATCATCATCCAGAAGGTATGGGATGCTCCATACTTCTTGTCGAATGCGCCGCGGTCGCTGTTCAACAGCTCTGCAACCTCTGGTAGGAATTGGTCTTTGCCATCGATCGTATCCCATGTCACGCCTTTCTCGCCAAGGTAAGTATCACGCTGACCTTCTTCGGAGATCAGGTAATCCAGGAAGCGAATGGCACGCGCTTTGTCTTTTACGTTTTTCGAGATCAAGGTTACCGTCCAACCGGAGATCGAAGGACCCGACAGCGTCGGCTGATCCAGATTGGTGTTAGCCGGCCCATCCACAGCGATATAGACGGAATTCGGATCGTTTGCATACAACGCGTTCTGCTGGTTCGCCATATCGCTGCGTTGGTACAGCATCGCGAAATAGCGTCCCTGTGCGATTTTTTCTTCCATCTGCGGACGTTTATCCACGAAAATATCCTTAGACATCAATCCTTTTTCATTAGCAAGACGCAAGGTTTTCAACCATTTTACATATTCCGGATCTGTTGTACGGTCATTCAATTTCCCGTCTTTATCCTGTGGAATGGCAAGGAAGTTCTGCAGGTAACCCTCCAAAGAGCTGTTTCCTTTTTCATGGAAATCATGCAATCCAAACGGAATGAGTGGCTGCCCGTTCACATCCGGGAACATTTTCTTGGCGTCCTCAAGCGCTTTCAGGAAACCTTCCGGTGTGCGCATATTCGGGCTTCCCAGTGCCTCATACATGTCTTTGCGTACCAAGAAGGTTTGGTTCGATGTGATGTTGTCGCCAAACTTCTCATAGTCCTTCGGTGATGAGGAGGCATTCGGATAACCGTAAATGTTACCATCATCCTTGGTGTACCATGACACTTTCGCAGGGTCCGTTACCTTATAGAAATACGGATCATATTGATCAGCCAATTCGTTCAGCGGCAGGACCAGATCGCCTTCAATCATCTTTTTGACAGCGTCTTCATACCACCCTAGCGTAATAAAATCTGGCAATGTACCGGAAGCGATCATCGTATTCATCTTCTCGGCTTCGTTCCCCGCAGGTACGATCAGATTAAGATTAACCCCTGTCTTTTTGGTTACGTATTGAGAAGTAATGTCCTCGCCCCATTTGTTCGGGAACCAGGCAAAGTTGATGTACCAGTCAAATGTAATCGGGGAGGTGTCGACTTCCCATCCCGGCTGATCCTGAGTCAATTTTACTTCTTCTGCCGGCTTTTCTTCCTCTTTTTCTTTTTCCGACGCGCCGCTATTATCACCGCCGGACGAGCATGCTGTTGTAAAGGCCATGACCAGTGCGAACATCAACAACAGAAGGCTCTTTGGCTTAAGCATCTTGCTCATGTGTTTACCCCTTTTCTTATTTAAAAATATGATTATATAGAACTCCCGCCAAATTAGGCAAGAGAAGCTACCTGTAAGAACTTCCCCTCCCCCCGGGAGAGGAAAGCTGCATGATCAGAGACCGAGAATTAACCTTTAATGGAGCCGATCATCATTCCTTTGACGAAGTACCGCTGCAGAAACGGATAGACAAATACGATCGGCGCCGTCGTTACGACCATGGTCGCCATTTTGATCGATTGGGAGGTGACTGTCTTGGCAACGCCGCCCGGAACCTGAGCCATCATCTGATTGGAGCTGGATTGTGCGACGACCTTATATAGGTACGTCTGGATCGGCTGCAGATCCGTATTGTTGATGTAGATGACGCCGGTGAAATAGTCATTCCACTGGAACACCCCATGAAACAACGCGATTGTCGCGATAACCGGCATGGATACCGGCAGCACGACCCGGAGGAAGATCGACCAGTCGTTAGCCCCGTCAATCTTCGCAGCCTCCTCCAAACCGTCCGGGATTTCTCGGAAGAAGGTCATGAAGATAATAAGATCAAAGAAACTGAACATGGCTGGTATGATGTAAACCAGGAAACTGTCAAGCATATTCAAATCCTTGATCAACAGATAAGTAGGAATCAGTCCGCCGCCGAAAAACATCGTTACGGTTCCCAGCAAAATATAGATTTTACCGCCAATAAGACCCTTCCGCGAAAATGCATAAGCGACCATGGCGGTGAAGAGGACGTGAATGAACACGCCGATCACCGTTTTGGTTACGGTAATGCCCATCGCCGTCATGATGCCAGAGCTCTGGAACACCGCGCTGAAATTTTCGAGGCTGAACATCCGCGGCCACCAGTAGATCCCTCCGCGCATGGCATCCTGCCCGTCGTTGAAGGCATTCACCAGCACGTACCAGATCGGGTAGATCGTCAGAAAACATACGATCAGCATGCCGAAATTATTGAATATATCGAAGAAGGCTTCGCCTTTGGTTCTGCGTTTAAACATGGATTATTCGTCTCCCTTCTCGCTGGTCTCGCTAGAATAGTGATGTGTCGTTCAGTTTTTTGGTCACCTTGTTCGCGATCAACAGCAGGATAATCGCAATGACGGACTTGAACAATGCAACGGCTTGCGCGTAGGAGTATCGTCCGTTCTGCATCCCGGTGTGGTAGACGAAAATATCGATGACGTTGCTCGCGCTTTCGTTCAGCGTGTTTCGGAGCACCAAAATCTGATCGAAGTTGGAGTTCAGCACACCACCAACCGCAAGAATGAAGAGAATGGATATGGTCGATTTGATACTGGGAAGGGTGATGTACCACATCTTCTGAAACCGACCTGCGCCATCAATCGTCGACGCCTCGTACATTTCAGGCGAAATGCTGGCAATGGCCGCCAGATAGATAATCGCGGACCACCCAAGCTCCTTCCATATATCCGAAGTGATAATAATTCCCCAGAAGTATTTCGGTTCGGCCAGGTAGGTGATCGGCTCATCGATAATATGCAGAGCCAACAAGAGATTGTTGATAATCCCGATATCCGCAAGCCAGGTCATCAGAATGCCGCCCAGAATGACCCATGACAAGAAGTGAGGCAGATAAGAAATCGTCTGAATGGTCCTCTTGTAGCGAACGGACCGGATCTCGTTCAGAAAGAGTGCAAAAATGATCGGAAGCGGAAATCCGATAAACAGCTTCAGCAAGCTGATCCCGAGCGTGTTCCGCATCACGTTCGTAAAGTCCTCGTCTGAGAAAAACTCCTTGAAATGCTCAAGTCCAACCCATGGAGCTTCGCCGATGGACTTCACGATATTGAATTCTTTAAATGCAATGATGACACCGTACATCGGAATGTAGTTAAAGATGATCATCCACGCAACGCCGAGCAGCGCCATAATTTGAAGATGTCGTTGGCCATAGAGCTTTCTGAGCCATCTTTTTCTGTCAAGCTTCTTCTGTACAGAAGGCTCCATTGCGGGACCGACACCGGTTTCGGAAACATCGGCATGAAGTTGATTTTGCATGGTTATGACCTCCAAGTTGATCCTATCATTTTGAAAACCTTTACATTCTCTATGTTTATATTGTAGATCGTCCTTTCTCTGCACGAAAGGTTTCAGATTTCGTTTCAAGGGGCTCATTTTTCGGGTAGGCTTCGGCATTTACGAAAAAATGCATCCTAAAAACGAAATATTGCGCCTTGTGCTCATTCCAGGCACAAAAAAAAGGCATGAACAGCAGCCTCCATAGCTGCCATTCATGCCTTCCCTCTTGCTAACGATTGTTCGCCACAAGCGATCCCTTGGATCGTCGCGGCGACGTTTATCGTTTATATCCTCAAGTATATCAAACGGTTCCCCAGTTATTCCCCTTTGTCTTCCTCACGTTGTTCCTGTTTGCTTTCGTGTTCCTGTTGGTATTTCTCACGCATCAGCTTTTGCATGATGAATTTCTCCTGATCGTTCAAGCCGCCTTGGTTATCCTGGCTGATCATGTTGTCAATGTTTCGCTTCAGTACCTCGGTTTGCGTGTTCAATACATTTCACTCCTTTGAATTTTGCGTCCCTTATGCTGTAAATCATTCTGAATGAGAACGAAAGGGTACACATATTACTAACCATTCTCCTTCAAATGAAACAGAAATAGACGGATTTACCATAAAATCCGAAGGTAGCTTCAAGAAGAATTTGTGTTTGCCCAGCGCTTTCTCTAGGTATTAGCTGCTATTTGCGCTCGATCTGAATCCCCTTAGCCAGAGATTTCTGTTGTTTATTGGTATTAACTAGCTGCGGCAGGCTTCTCGTTTCTTTGACCATAGGGGATTGACACAAATGGCATACTGGTTCCGTGTCGAACGCAAAATCGTCCCGCATCCACCCTTTGCAGTCTTCCTTCGTGCATGCCCATACTTCTGTTATTTCTTCAGGAATACTCTCCATCGAGTTTTTACGCGAATACATGAACGCTCCTCCTTATTCTCGTCTTAGAAAATAGAAACGCCGTATAAAAGAAAACTGCCCTTAATGTCACACATTAAGGGCAGTCTTCAATTGTAATTACAATTTAACAACGTTCTCAGCTTGTGGTCCACGGTTTCCTTCAACAATGTTGAATTCAACGCGTTGGCCTTCGTCAAGCGTTTTGAAGCCGTCGCCTTGGATCGCGCTGAAGTGAACGAATACATCGTTACCGCCTTCAACTTCGATGAAACCAAAGCCCTTTTCAGCATTAAACCATTTAACAGTTCCTGTTTGCATGGGGGAATCCTCCTTGATATATATTTACATGACCTTTTTTCTTCGCAGACGGAATAAAAAAATTCACATATTGCACAAGGTTACCAGAAATGACAACCCTCTACAATATGTGAATTCAGGTCGATTTCGATATTCATATCTTAACACATTTTACTGCCGATAGCAAATACCAATGCAAAAGATTCTGCGGAAAAATTAAAGTTATTTTCTTCGGCATCATTCCGATTAGGCATGAGTAGGCATATACAACTCCCGGCATATGCCGGGAGCTAGATCTTGAGCAAGTTTTTCACGCCGTAAACGTTTACTTTCGTAATTCCTCCAGCGTTTCCTTCCAGCGCTGCAAGACTTCCTCCGGGTTGTGCAGTTGAAACTTCACGGCCGAAATAATATCCGCATAGTTGGCGGTATCTTCGCGAACAGCCACTACCTCCGCATCAAAACGCTGCAGCTGATGCTTAGCATCCGGCAGATCGGGAAGCGCTTGAAGACGCAGCCGAACATAATAGGCCGCTCCATCATGAATCGCCACCAACGTACCCTGTCCGGACCGAAGAAGATTGCCAGTCGTAGTCGTCCCCTGCCATAACGCAAGTCGTAGCCGGCTTCGGTCTAAGGCCAAAACCTCCCCCACGCTGAGCATGGCCGTATGCGGCCATCCATCCTCGGTTACGCTCAACAGCAACATCGCTTCGTACTGTTTCGACTCCAGATCCGAGCCATCCAGCCATTGGCACAACCCTTCTGATATTACAGCTTGTTTCGTCATAGCTCTATCTTCCCTTCACCTTATAAATTTATACGCGCTTCAATAAATTCCAGCCAATCCAGCTCGATTCGGCCCTTATTTACCATGAACACCAGATTCACAGGGCCTTCCTCAATCGGCATAGCCTCAGCCACCCTATGGATGTCCCACTGTCCTTCGCCAGAGTCAGAGTCAGAGTCAGACAAGGAGATAAGCTCAGGCTCCCGATCCCCGATCTGGAGCATCAAATCCACCGTCCCCTCGGGAATGCGTCCCCGAATGTCCAGATGAAAAACGTCTGCGGAAGCGCAATTCGCATCATAAGCGAGCCAATCTCCTTCCCGGAGCTGCACGCATACCAGGTTATCCTCTATCCATGGCTTGCCGCCTTCCGGAGCGTAGCTTGGTTTCTCCGCCTTGCCCGTCATCATCCGCATCGGAACACCGTCATGAACCCGGAACCCGATATCCTGACTGGCCTTCGCCTCAATATGATAAGAGACACCCTCACCCCGATATCCGTAAAACTCTGCCGGAATCTGAATGGGCAGCCGGCGCAGCAATGACCGGGATACGTTCGGATAAGCATCGCAGGCTGCCAGTGGAAGATGATCCAGATATTCGCCCAGAATCGCTTCCGCTTCGGCTGAAGAGGGCTTCTCTCCGCCTTCCAGGTAACCCGTCAGCTTCTCCCAGCCTTCCGGCATGCGGATCGAGAACGGCGAGTTTTGAGTGTTCATCTTCTTCCAGGTCCAGAAGTTCCAGGATATGTTATGATCCTCGAACAACCGGAATGCGCCCGTATACCACTGCGGGTTGTTCTCGCCGCCTTCACCCATGAAGATCGGCACATTCCATTCTTCGCGAAGATCCAGATACTTCTGAATGCTCTCCGTGTCAGGATTATTCCAGTACTTATGGAACTGCAGCATCAGGTTATCGTCAAATTTCTCGTCGAAAATGCTCCAATCCGTTGACCAGTGGACACCTTCCAAAATGATCATATGGCGCTTGTCCACTTCGCGTATAGCCGCGGTGATTTCCTTATACAGCGGCATCACCCGATCATGATACTCGCTGAACCAGTCAGGCAGCGGCTCGTTAAGCAGGTCGTAACCGGCCACGATCCACTCGTCTTTATAGCGTTCTGCCAGCATACGCCACAGCGCCACGGTTCGCTCCACATTCAGCCGATCCGTGAACAGCTCTGGCAAATCCCGCTCGGAATCATCGATATTCGCGCCGGTCTGTCCGCCTGGCGCGCCATGCAAATCCAGAATAACATACAGCGAATACGTCCTGCACCAATCGATCACCCGATCGATGAGCTTCAAATGGCCTTCGTGATATACAAAAGGCGGCTGCTGTCCTTCCGCCATCATAAACCTGGCATTGATCGGCACCCGGATGGAGTTAAAGCCCTCGGCAGCGATCTGCCGGATATCGGCTTCCGCGATATAAAGCTCATAATAGGCTTCCCAAAAAGCCGCCGCCTTTTCCTCATCGATCAGGTCCCTAACCATGCCTTCGATGCGCCGAGGTCGGTCTCCTTGCTCCGGCATCTTCCACATGTACCCTTCCGGCAGCAGCCAGCTGCCAAGCCCGACTCCCTGCAGCAGAATTTCCTGACCATCTCCATTAACTATGCGCTTGCCGTCCGCCTTTATGAAACCGTTTACTAAGGAATCTCTGCTATCCTTCATATTGGCACTCCCTCGCTTTTCATGTCTGTAACGAATGTAATTGACCTGTACTTAGCAACGTCTTCGTACCACCCACAGACCGAGTATCAAACCAAATATAGCATGACATCCCAGATGATAAGCCTCATTCCGAAAATCAGAGAATCATTCTGAAATATCGCCACTCGGGCAAAAAGAAAAGGCGCTCTCCTCTTTGCGAAGATTGCGCCTTTTCCACTTTATCGAACTTACGATGATGCCTCCGTAACCGGCTGAGCCGGAACAGGACGATTGGGTGATCTTCCCGTCCGCAAGCTGCCCGGCAGTTTGCCGAAAAAGATCCAGGTCCAGCCCCCGAGACGGCTAATGCTGTAGACCACTACATACGAAACCGCCAGTGCGCAGACGAGCCCGCCGGCATACCAAGCCAGCATCAGCCAGGAATTCTCCGTCTGCGGAGGAAAGTCCCGGTAGAAGAGCAGGACCAGCGGATGCACCAGATAAACGCCGAAGGAATACACCCCGAGCCGTCTGAATCCGTTCAACCACCATACCCTCTTATTCCCGAATACCAGCGCGACCTGGAGCATGACCAGGGCAGTGGTTAACGTATGCACATTCCAGAAGGCATCGTAGAGCAGCGGATGATATTCCGTCCCTAGCAGTCGCTGATTGTATCGCAGGCCGATATGCACCAGGGCGGCGCCCAGCCAAATCGCCCAGAGCGCGACCCAGCCCAGCTTGCGCAGGGCTGGTCTTGCGGCATGCTGCGCTGAAGTCAGCCAATCCTTGACCCGGTCATAATAAATGCCGATCCATGCCCCGAGAAAATAATACGACAGAAACGACAGCGACCAGCTGTTCCGGTTCGTTACGTCCCACCAGGCATCATTGCCGATATAGAACACCCACTGCAGTACAATGCCGACCAGCACGCAGACCGCCGCGAAGCCGCGGAATCGCTTCAGCAGCATCAGCACGAGCGGGAACAGCAGATAGAACTGGATGTTAATGAAGATGAAATATAAGTGCGTGTAAGATTTCCCCGTCGCCAGCTTGGGCCAGAAGCTCTCCAGCATTGCCGCCAGATTTGACTCCCCCCCGCGATGATACCAGGCCACCGTAAAGAATAACACCGAGAACAGCAGATACGGCACCAGAATATACATCAGCCGGTTCTTGAAGAACCGTGCCAAGTCACGGCCTTTGAACGGGCGGTGATAATAGTTATAGAACAGCACAAAGCTGCTCAGAAATATGAAAGTCGTCGTTCCAACCTTCGAGAATATGTTCAGGAAGTTATACAAGCCAAAAAAATCGTCCCCGCGCATCTGAACTGTGGCGAACGACGTCGCATGCACCATCAGCACGCCCATCATCGCAAAGCCCCGAACCAGGTCGATTTCAGTTATTTTTGCACGTTTATCCATGTGGCCTCCTTCATATGAATACGCCCCCTATTATATCTCACTCCCCACCGCTTGGATACTAAATTTTCCTAAAAGTGGCATGGAACAAGCTCCCTTTGCCATACCAGTGTAAAAAGGGCCTGGCACCAAGACAGGTCACAAGCTTACATGCATGCAAGCGTCCAATTCGAAATGAATAGGAGGGGATTTCTACTGATTGAATTTAGCCGCGTCAACAAATTTTTCGGAACCTTCCATGTTCTGAAAGAAATCGACCTAACCATTTCCCAGGGGGAAGTCGTTGTCATCGTTGGACCTTCCGGCTCCGGTAAAAGCACGCTGCTGCGGTGTATCAATCGGCTCGAAAGCATTACGGATGGCGAGCTTGTCGTGAATGGCGTCAAGCTGCATAACCGAAAGATCGACATCAATACATTTAGGCGGGATATCGGGATGGTCTTCCAGCATTTCAACCTGTACCCGCACAAAAAGGTGATCGACAACATCATTCTCGCACCCATGAAGGTGCTGGGGATGTCCAAAGCGGAAGCGACGGAAAAAGCGATGAAGTACCTGCAGCGAGTCGGAATTGCGGACAAAGCGGACAGCTATCCTTCCCAACTCTCCGGTGGTCAGCAGCAGCGGGTGGCGATTGCCCGCGGATTGACCATGAATCCGAAGATTATGCTGTTTGATGAACCGACGTCCGCACTTGACCCGGAGATGATCGGCGAAGTGCTGGATGTCATGCGTTCACTCGCTCATCAAGGCATGACTATGGCCGTGGTTACCCATGAGATGGGTTTCGCCCGCGAAGCCGCAGATCGAATCGTCTTTATGGACGAAGGCCGGATTATCGAGGATACACCCGCCTCCGATTTTTTCAATCAGCCGCGGGAAGAGAGAGCACGGGCGTTCCTGAGCCGCCTGCTGCATCACTAACCCGGACTTGGTGCGTAGGGGTGGAAAAGGAATTGCCGCTTTGCTTTTTAGGATTGTCATGATGGCTGCCGCAAGAGACAAGGAGTCCACGCTCGGACAACGCGCCGTTAGGAGTTTGCTTGTTCAGAGAATTCATATCTTTAAGGGGGATCTGGTGTATGAAGAAAAGATTTACGAGGCCTTTCAGGTGGAGTGCGGCCCTTCTGGTGTTAGTGATGATGCTGGTCGCATCAGGGTGCGGGGGTTCCGGCAATACGGATACCCTCGAGGCGATCAAAAAACGCGGCAAGCTTGTAGCTGGCGTGAAATATGATACGAAGCTGTTCGGATTGCAGGACCCTGCCACCGGCAATGTAGAGGGCTTCGATATCGACATCGCCAAAGCGCTGGCCAAAAAGATTCTCGGTGACGAGACCAAGGTCGAGCTGAAGGAGGTTACCTCCAAAACCCGGATCGACATGCTGAAGAACGGGGACATCGACATCATTATCGCCACGATGACCATAACGGAGGAGCGCAAGGAGCAGGTGGACTTCAGCGATGTGTATTTTGAAGCCGGCCAATCGCTGCTGGTGAAGAAGGGAAGCCCGATCACGGGTCTGGAAAGCTTGAACAAGGATACGAAGGTGCTCACGGTAAAGGGCTCTACCTCTGCGCAAAATATTCGTGAGAAAGCGCCCGACGCCGTCATTCTCGAATTCGAGAATTATCAGGACGCCTTCACCGCACTCAAGGCGGGACAGGGGGATGCCCTGACCACCGACAATTCCATCCTCCTCGGCATGCAGCAGCAGGACCCGAGCTTTGAGCTGGTCGGCGGCAATTTTACGGATGAACCATACGGCATGGCCATCAAAAAAGGAAATCCAGAGTTTGTGAAAACCGTCAACGAGCTGTTGAAGGAGCTGAAGGATAGTGGTGAATACGACAAATTGTATGAGCAATGGATGGGCGTGAAACCGGAATAACCGCAAGCATGTAATGGTCGGGCCGGTCCTAAGACGTCATGGCTCCATTCAGGTTCCTCCCTATTGCGGGGCGGAGCTGCCTGGCTTCTTTCGACCAGCCACCCGATCATCATCCCCCATTGGAGGTGAGGCATTTTGACCTTGTGGGATTTTAACATTCTGGTAGAGCATTGGGATCAATTCATGGCTGGCCTGGGCCAGACCATTCTCGCCAGCCTGCTTGGATTGATCGGCAGCTTGGTGCTGGGCACCTTGATCGCCATCCTGCGGATTGCCCCATTCCGCATATTGAAAGCCATCGGCACCATCTATGTAGAGTTTATCCGCAACATTCCGCTCCTGGTGGTTGTCTTTTTCTTTTTCCTGGGCCTGCCCTCTCTCGGCATACCGGTTGACCCGTTTACTTCGGGTACGCTCGGGCTGATGGTGTATACGGCTGCATTCATTGCCGAAGCCATTCGGGCGGGGATCCAGGCGGTGCCCTCCGGACAGTCGGAGGCGGCCCGCTCTTCCGGGCTGAGTTATATCCAGAATATGCGCTACATCATTCTTCCGCAGGCGATCAAAATCGTACTGCCGGCCATCGGCAACCAATTGATCAATTTGGTCAAGAATTCCTCGGTCCTCGGCGTTATCGCCGGACTCGACCTGATGTATTATGCCGATCTGATTAACCTGAGCACGTTCAAAGGCATTCCCGTCTATACGTTTGTAGCCCTGTTCTACCTGCTCCTGACCATACCGCTTAGCCTGGCCGTCCATTATATGGAGCGCCGCTTTGCGAGAAGCAATTGACATTAAACGCAAGTGTGCCTAATAAACAGGAGGTGGCATGAGATGGATTTTATCGGTGCGTACTCCTGGCCGAATCTGCGATATCTCCTTCAAGGCTTTTGGATCACGGTGCAGGTTGCCGGCTTATCCATTGTGTTCAGCTTCATCATTGGAACCGTGCTCGGGACCGTGAGATATACGAAAACGCCCTTCCTGTCGAGGACAACGGCCTTTTTGGTGGATATAATCCGCAATCTGCCGCTGCTGCTGATCATTTTCTTCATCGGCATGGTTCTGCCGCAGACCGGGATTCGAATTCCCACTTTCTGGGCGGCCGTCGTCGGCCTGAGCATTTTTGAAGGAGCCATGATCGCCGAAATTGTCCGCAGCGGCCTCGTATCGGTGGATAAAGGCCAGATCGAAGCGGCCCGGGCGTCGGGTCTCTCTTATATGCAGACACTGCGGCACGTGATTCTCCCGCTAGCGCTGCGCCGGATGTCCCCTCCCATGGTGAGCCAGTTCATCTCGCTCATTAAAGACACCTCGCTCGCCGTGATCATTTCGCTGCCTGAGCTGATGCGCAACGTACAAATTCTTAGCGGTTCCAGCTATGACTATGTTATTCCCGCCCTTGTTTTTGCGTCGTTGCTGTACTTCACGCTGAATTATCTTCTGTCCATCATCGCCAAACGGCTGGAAGCAAAGCAGATCTAACTGCTATTCCCGCTCACATGCTGGACCACTAATCCTGATCGTGAAAAAAGCAATCGACCCGCGATACGCGCGCCCAGTTTCAATTCTACTCCGCAGCCATTTTGGCTTGCGGGGTATTTGCGCTTCTGGCAGAAACTAAGAATTCAATACTTAATCCTCCTCGGAGCCTTTTTGCGTCGAATTTATTTCCAAGTAACGCTGCAACAATGGTGAAACCCTCCTCGTCTAAATACATAATCATCCCGAAAGGAGGCGTCGATATGAAAAAAGGGTCTCTCGCCATGATCGCTCTTTCCCTTACTGTCGGATTATGGCTAGGCGCAGATCACTCCACGGCATCCGCATTGTCATGCGCGGAGCCTCGAAAGCTTACCGAAGAATTAAAAACCTCGGATGCGGTATTCAGGGGCACGTTGGCCTCGTCCAACCCTAAAGCCGATATATCCAAAAGCAGCTATGTATTTCAGGTTGCCGAATGGTGGAAAGGAGATTCTGATTCCCATACCGTCACTCTTTATTCCAATGGCTGGGAATCCTTTGAAACAGGCAAGGAATATATCGTGTTCGCCGACAAAAGCTCAAACCCCATCTATGCGGAAATACCGGTTCCTCCTCTTCCGTTGACGTGACTTCGCTGGGGAAAGGCATCCAGCCCGAGCAGCCTGCTCCTTCAGTCGAAAGCCCCTGGTCCGGCGGCATCCTGGCGGGTTTGATTGAGCTTATTCGCTGGCTGCTGGGGAAATATTAATCCGCGAAAAAAATACAACCATTCTCCTGGCCATACGTATACAACGTATAAGAACTGCGTTTAGACGACAGGAGGATGAGAATGATCAAAAGATTATTGTTGATTTCACTTGTACTGGGAGTTCTCTCCGGCTGCTCCTTGGTGGACAGCGTGAACAATTCTTTGGATTATACAAAAGAAGCTACCACGTTTATTAATGAAACATCCCAATTTGCCGAGTCTATTCCGGAGCTTGCCCAACAAGCCGCTACGAATACAGATGCCAAGGAAACGCTGACCAAGGAACTCGAAGCGATGAAAACCCGGATCTCGGAGTTTAACGGCATTGAAGCCCCTGCTTTTGCGCAGAACATCCATGAACATCTGGTCGGTTTAAATGACACGCTGCTGACTGACATCAACGGCTACATGGATCAAATTCAAAACGGAGTGACCGACTTCCAGAATTCCAACATCGTTCAAACCATTACTAAAATAAACGAAACGATGGATATGCTCCAGAATCTTCAGCCGTAATTCAACCAAGCCCATTGACGGTAATATAGCAGCCCTGCTCTTGAATTGTGACCCGATTTGGTCATCGTTCACTTCATGAGCGGCGCTGCTATATTTGTCTTCGTTATGTATGTATTCCATTCCTCACTTGAAAAAAGATTCCAGATTGGCGGTAAGCGTCTGCTTTACCACATATTGAATTCCGTCTTCGCTAGGCGCCATAATCCAGTATGTCCCTTGGTAGCCTGCTTCATGCTTCGGGTCCCAAGCCACAATGAATTGCCATGTGTCGCCAAAGCTTTTATTATATTCTTCTCTATAACTCCCGGCCATATTCTCCGGCGGAACCGATTCGATTGAAATATGCTGCACGCTTTCAAAAGACTTCATCCATTCCGTAAATTCCACCATGTCCCGGGCGTACTGACCCGAAAAGTATCCCTCGCCCCCACCGGACATCGCATAAAAGGCTTCTGCATCCTCCGCCTGCGCTGCCTGGTACAGTAAGGAAACGGTCTGCACCGGGTTCCATACAGGCTGCTTCGCTTTTGCCGCAAGAAATTCCCTATCTTCAGCCGTATGCTGGATCTCTATCGCGATAAGTTCTTCCATTGTCGCCTCTCTTCCAAGCTCGTAGGCTCCGGGATAGACCGTGGATTGCTCTACCACTTTAAGTCCATCCGTAAACGCCGTCACAAACCACAGGTTATGATCGCCCTGACTAAGCTCTTCCAGCACAATTTCGGCTTGGCTGCCGTACGTAAGAGCTAACATCTGACGGCTCTCCCGATCCAGCCCTTCTCTATCAAAAAGCTTGAACCGTTCCGGTCTCACTTCACGCTTGCCAGCCTCTTCGAATAACACCTTCAGCTTGGCGGGGGACATACGAACGCTCGGAATGTCAGCATAACGGAAATATAATGTAGAATCGTTAGCCTGAAGCGCCTCATACATATTGAGAACTGCTTCAATCGGGTCATAATTGGACTCCCCCTCTGGCGACTCCGCTTCTTGCTTAACCTGGTGATTGCTTTGATCTTCCGACTGGAATTCCGTACGCGAGCTTACCGTTGCCGCTGCCGGCATTTCCGATGGATTCCCAGCTTCTCCTGCGCTCGGCTCGGCGGCAGTCGATCTATTTTGCGGTATGGATCCCGGTACCTCCTTCGTGCATGCCACCAGTAACATAATTGTCATGACAGCCAGCACTATGATCTGTCCGGATCGCTGATACGCCCGCTTCCTCGTCTTCATTTCGTTCACCCCCATATATAATGAATACAATCGTATTTAGGATTGGCGCTGCACCGATCTCTTTATATTCATCATCGTCAAAACGGAGAGGATTGTTTATCAAAGCGGATGAAAAAAAGCTCCCGTCAGATCTAAAGACCTGCAGCGGGAGCTCCCTCTCATATCATGCATCATTTAAAATTGATTATAGCTTACAAATTCCAGTACAGGCTTGCGGTAACCCCGGGGACGTGGCTTTCTTGCATCTTCCTTGCCGATCGCGATCAGCATGGCAGGCACATAAGCATCCGGGATATCCAGTTCCTTCTGCAGAGCCACGGGATCAAAACCGATCATCGGACAGGTATCCCACCCCTTGTCCTTGGCCACCATCATCAGCAGCATCGCGGATAGACTGGCATTGCGAATCGCTTCATCCCTCATAAAGGATTCTCCACCCGCTTCATAAAAGTTCGTGACGGATTCAACCGTCATGTCATATTCGAGCTTGTCGATCACGCCCAAATTCAGAAAGCCCTCGTTCATTTTCCCGATTTCCCGGTAGGCCTGCTTATTCCCCAGCACAACGACAACGGCCGATGCAGTGAGTATCTTATGCTGCTTGTTGGCGGCTTCATAAACTTTGTGCTTGATATCGGGATCCTTAACTACAACATAGTGTGTATGCTGCAAATTAAAAGCCGAAGGTGCATATTTAACTTCATTAAATATATCATTCAAATCCTTATCCGGGATTTCAATCCCTTCCATAAACAGATTAGCCGATCTCCGGCTCTTAATTAATGTTGTCAGATCACTCATATCTGCACGCCCCCATTATCGATTAGTTAAAGATTACCGCATCCAGTGAATATGCACCTGCACCCGTGAGTGCCAGTGCAACTGCGACTGCGATCAACAGCAGATTATACTCATATCCATTCGCTGTAGACCAATACCCGTTCCGGCCATGCACCTTCACAATTGCACCCAGCATCGTTAGTGTGATCAGCGCTGCACCGAGCACCGTGAGAAATCCGGCAGCAAACAACAGCCCGCCAACCAGTTCCATCAGACCTGACAACACCGCAATTGCGACACCAGGCTTAATGCCAACCGATTCCATCCAGCCGCCTGTCCCTTTCGGCCCGTAACCGCCAAACCATCCAAACAGCTTCTGTGCACCGTGCGCCATGAACGACAACCCAACCACCAAACGAAGTAACAACAATCCAATATCTATAGCCATTTTATACGCCTCCATATTCATTTTTATTATTTATAGAAATTCATCGATACCATTCTTACGATATCTTAACTTAAAGATATATACATATAGAATGATTAACCTGCTTCATCTTCGCTAACGTTTGAACACTTTAAACTTACCCCTTTCAACCAACTAACTTTTATATAGTCACTTAACTTAATATTAAGATATCTGATATACATCCTTCTGTCAACCGTTATTTTAAACGCCAATACAAAAAAGCGTGCAGACGGTAGTCTGCACGCAAAACTCAAAACCCATAACCCATAACTCATAACTCATGATTGCACTGTGTAAGTCATTCCGCCAGCTTCTTGATTTCGTTGTCGGTTAGCGCCTCGTTATAAATCCGAACCTCATCCAAGCTCCCGTTAAAATAAGGATCGGCCGCAAAACGGCTTTTACCTAAATAAGCTTCCGTTGCCAGTAGTTCATTCGGATTCAGTTTCATATGATCACCAGATGCAACGACTTGACCGTTCACGTACAGCTTACCGGTATTCCCTTGCAGCGTGACCGCAACATGCGTCCATTCATGGCTCGGCAGCGGTGCCTTTGACAAGAGACTCTGGTCTCCTTCACTGCCATGCAGCGTGAATTGAAGAACGCCCGAATGCTGGGATGGTGTCAGAAACATATGCCTGGCAAGTCCATTCCCTACGTCCAGCACTCGCTGCCAGGGTGCTCCACCCTTCCAATATACCCAAGCCGCAAAGGTAAAGTCCTCTGTATCCGTAACCCGACTCGGCAGCTCAATGTAGCCGTCTGTCCCGCCAAAGTCCATTCCGCCTCCCTGCCGACTCTTCTCATTCCACTTGGCCCCTCCAAGGACCTTGCCGTGAAATCCATTATCCGAGCTGTCTAATACCGAGCCACCCTCATTCTCACTGAATGGATAATTCAGCAGCAACGGCCCTGCCGACTGCTGCAGCACGGTCACGTCAAAGGCTTTGGAAGTCTTCACTTTACCCTTCGTTATCTGAGCGGTCAGCGTCACCTTCGCGTCCCCGGCCCCGGCAGCAGGACGATGGACCTTACCTTCGGCTGATACAACCTCGGGATGAGAGGAACTCCAGCGAATGACCGCACTGCCTGAAGCCTCTGACGGCAAATCAAGATCGTAGAACACACCGCTCACATCCCCGAGGAACAGATCCTTCTGCACGGCATCCACAAGTTCCCTGTCGCTCCGATCAAACTGACGAACACCCCACACGGCGGTTCCATCGGCCGCAAGGGCCGTAAAGGTCATCGCCTGCCGCTTCGCTTCCGCATCCCACTGCGGAGTTAATACGCCTTTATAACTCTTTCCATCCAGGGTAAGCTGCACATCCCGCTTTCCGCTGATCTTCCATGTGCCTTCTGCTTCGCCCGTAACTTTGCCGTTCTTATGAAGCTCCATTGGCACCGATTCTTTGATGACGGACGAAATATCCTTTCCGTGTTGAATCAGCTTGTAGTCTCCTGCCGCATCATTCGGCGTGATTTTCTTGGATTCCTTGGCTTCTTCACCCGCATAGCGGTATGGAGCGGATACCGGCCAGCCGTCCTGGTTCATATACAATTCATGCACCCGGATTTCATGCTCTTCCCCCCGCTGCGGGAAGCGGCTGTGAAAAACAAGGAATGTTCTTCCATTCCGTTCATCGTAATAGACGGAGTTATGGCCCGGCGATACGGCCCCCGTGCCAATTCCCGTTCCCGGATCGCCGATCAAGCGCTTAAACAAATAGTTCCCCATCAGCTTCACGCCATACGGCTCAATCGACCGGTCATCAAAGAGCGGAAGGGAAGGATCCGCCTTCACCTCTCTCATATCGTTACCCTCCGCATCGTAGAAAGGACCGTCCGGACTTTTGGAGCGGACGACCCGCATATTGTAGCCGCCAACCGCATCCAATCCGCCATATGACAGATACAGATAATAATAATCCGTCACCGGATTGTAGAGCATGTACGGCCCTTCAATCCGGCTGTGGTTGCCGCCGAGCAGCTTCTTGCCGTATCCCTGCCCAGGCAGCGGTTTTCCGGTCTTCGGATCCAGCTCCATGATAAAAATCCCGCCGGAATAGGAGCCGTATACCATCCACAGCTTGCCGTTCTTATCAAAGAACACATCCGGATCCACCACATTCGGGTGCTTCGTTGCATCATAGATGGTTCCATCCTCACTGATCTCGTCCCACATGCCGGATTTCAGAATAATGCCCGTATCCTTATAAGGCCCCTCAATCTGATCTGCAACCGCAATCCCCATGGCAGATCGCGGAGAATCCCCTTTACAGGCGTTATAGTACATATAGAATTTGCCGTCTGCCAGCTGAATCACATCGGCTGCCCACAAGGTATCACTCTGTGCCCATTCCAGCGTTTCCTTCAATTCCTCCGTCACGTTCGGAATCAGCGGGTTGCCATTCGAGACCCCCGACGCCACCATGCCCCAGCTCATCAGGTCCTTCGATTTGGCGGCGGCCAGGTGGGAACCGAACACATAGTATGTATCCCCTGTTTTAATGACGGACGGATCATGAACGGATGCCTCTCGGAATATAGGCGCCTTCTCCCCCTTCTTTAGCGGCGCTGCCTCCGCGTTTACCTCCGGACCGCTCGTCGAAGGTTCTTGACCTGCAGAGCCTAAACCTCCAACCAGTAAAACTGCCGCTATCCCTGCCACAGCCATCTTACGCACCATGCTCTTGTGCATACGATTCTCCCTTCGTTCCCGATTTCATTCTTGTAAACCCTTTCACAAAAAGAAAAACCAAGATGTCAATGCCCTTAGTTAAGCCTTCAGCCCGAATTTAATTCATATTAATATAAAATGTTTTATATTTAACAAAATATTAACATTGCTCTATGTGAAATATCAATGCAAATTCTTATTATTTTTTACTATAAATCAATTATTGGTAGGAAAGAACTAAAAAAAACCTGATCCGTAACGGATCAGGGATTTATTTTATGATTCCTTAAACTTAAAGGACCTGATGTTTAATATGACCACCAGTTCCCCGACATCACGATCATCGAGAACAGCTTGATGCTTTCCTCATAATATCCCTCTGCGGATGCGTTCGCCGTGTAACTCCATACCGAATTCAGCCAGCTCTGGTGGCTGGACGAAGTCATCGCACTTACGCCAAAAGGAGCATAGAACGCCCCACTGTTATAAGTTACCAGCGCGGTGCCGTTCAGGTTATACCCTGCCTTGATGTTGGCAGGATTGCTGCTTGTGGCTGATTTAATGAACGTGTTCATCTTGTTCAATTGATTCAGCGCACGCGTATCGCCGGTCATCAGATAGTCAGTCGTAATCCGCCAAGGAGTCCGGGATGAATTGTAATAGTATTTTCCATCATTCGCCCCTTCCAGGAATCCCCCTTCCGCAGGCTGATAATTGCTGTCCGACTTGACTACGAAATCCGGAAGCAAGCCAGTATTGGAGCTGTAGCCGTTATAGATGGAGTTGATGATGGTATAGGTTTTGTTAATGACATTATCCCAACGGGCATCGCCAGTAGCCGCACGGAATGCCTTCATATGGTTCAGCATGAAATCCGATGGGCGCGTGGCGGTGTCGAAGATGCCGCTTGTTGCCCAATCGCCTAAGCGCAGCGTCCACTGGGACTGATTAACGTCACTGCTCATGATAGCATTGATAATATCCTTAGCTGCCTGGAGGTAATTAATCGATCCGCTGCTTCCCCACTGCTTGTCCGCAAGCAGGAGTGCGTAAGCAATGTCCATATCGCCGTCCGTTGCCGAATTGGCTCCCCCTATATTCTGAAAGCTGCTGTTTTGCTTCCAAGCCATCAGATATGGATTGTTATTACTCGGATGCGCCTTATAATATCGATAAAGTCCGTCGAAATACGACTGGGCATTACTGTCGTATCCCGCCATCAGAACGGTGAAGAGCATCCCGTAGCCATGAGCCTCGGACACTGTCTCACCCGCCGAATTGTATTTTACGTAATATTGCCCTGTCGCTGCAGGCTTCAGGAAAGACCCTTTCCAGCTGTTCCATTTGTTCTTGACCGCACTGTCCATCGCTGACTGCGTCACATTGTTTGGTTTAATCGAACCGCTCGTATACGACGTATGCTGGGGAAACGGCTTGTTGGCCGCCAGAGACAATCCGGCTGGCAAGATCAGTAGAACAGCACAGAACAACACAGCCGACTTACGGATGATCGAATTTCGGAATACTTTCATCACGCTTCGCTCCTTTGTTTTTCGAATTGGAAAGCCATTACCGCTACAGTTTGGTAAAACGGTTTCGAATAAACCACCACCCTTCCAAAATCGATGGAAACGAGGAATGCTGCTTATATGTATAAATCCTAAGAAGATTAGATATGTAAATATCTCGATATAAAATGATAAATTATCCATATCTACTACTAGTATAATATAATTGTATATTATTGTAAATTAATAGTTTGGCAGATCGGATCCCGTCGCACGCAAAAAGCCGTCTTTCTGCAGTGGCATCACTGCTCGGAAAGACAGCTATAACGATTCCTCTTCTCGTTCCTCTACCGCGAATCCCATTCCCGGAATTCACGCATTGTCCGCGTAGTTAAATATCGTCCCCAGCGTCGTTGACCCGGGACCGTACCGCTCATAAGCCTTGCCCGCTTCATCCACGGGGACCACATGCGAGATCAGCGGTTTGACCGATATTCTCCCTTCGGCCAACAAACGAATATATTCCGCGATGTTACGACCTTCCGTCCAGCGTACAAAGCCGATCGGGTAATCCGTATTGCGGAGTTCATAACTTGCGTCATACCGGCCCGGACCGCCTGCTCGCGATATGAGCACCTGCGCCTCCTTGCCAAACATCCGGTCCCGGGCGTACGTCATAGACAAATCACCAACAATGACGATTTTCCCCTTATCCCGAATCCATGTCATCGAAGAGTTAATGAGTTCTTCCCCGGAGCCACTTGCACACAGAATGACACTGTCGGCTCCATGCCCGCCGGTCATTCGCTGAATCTGCTCCTCAAGCTGCTCCTGGTTATCGTAGGCATAAGCAATATGCCGCTTCATTCCCTGTACCCGCTCCGGGTTCAGATCAAATCCCGCAACCGGGCAAGCTGCCGCGTGCGCGACCTGGGCAATCATCTGCCCCAGTATGCCAAGTCCGACCACCACAGCCGATTCGCCAAAACGAAGATCCGCTACCCGCAGGGCATGGATCGCAATCGCTCCGAGTCCCGCAAATGCCGCTTCTTGCGGGTCCACTCCATCCGGAACAATCGCCGTTAGATTGGAAGGCACCGTAAGCCACTGGGCATGACGGACGTAAGGAGCCCCATAGCAGGCCACCCGTTGACCGACGGCAAGTCCCTTCACGCCTTCTCCCAAGTCTTCGACGATCCCCACGGCGCTGTAACCCATAATGACTTTTTGATCCGATGCTCTTCGTATAAAGATCATCTCCGTGCCCGGGCTGACCGCCGAGTATTCGGTACGAATCTGCACATGACCTGCCGGTAATTCAGCCGGCTTCTCGATTTGATCAACAATCACCTTTCCATGAATCGTGGCAACAGCCTTCAATATGAACCCTCCTGCTCCACCTTATTTTCCTGATGCTTTCCGATATTCGCTCGGCGAGACGCCGCTATACTTCTTAAACGTTGTCGTAAATGTGGAAGAGTTCGAATACCCCGTCTTCTCTCCGATTTCGGCAATGCTGAGATCCGTGTTCCGGAGATATTCACGTGCGTGCGATAGTCGGACCTTGTTCAAATACTCCACATAATTCACGCCGAATGTCTTCTTGAAATAATTCGAGAAATATTTCGAGCTGGTATCCAGCACTTCGGCCATATGGTCCAAATACAAATTCTCCATATAATGCAGTTCGATATATTGCGAGATGAAAGCGGGATTCAGCTTGCTCCGCGGATCATGGTTCCGCGTATTGGCCACCACGCGCATCACTTCCATTAGCGCCTTCTGGATCTCTTCATAGGTAAAGGCTTGATCGACCTTGCGGATGAAATCACTCTCCAGCAAAAACAGCTCATTGCGATCAACGGACGGCGAATCCGCCTGCTTCATGACAAGAAAGAACATGCTCTTCGCAATGTGCACCATCTGATGATGATGAATATGAAGGTCCGCATTCTGCTGAAAAATGTCACTCACAATCTGCAGTCCTTCATCCACCTTGCCGCTCAGCATGCAGTTGCTCAGCTTCTCAATCTTCTGAAGCGGATAATAAATATCCGGGACATAGCGGATTTGCTCTGTATCAACCATATCCGTGTTCGCATTCACACTCCGGTATAATCGGCCATCCTTAATGTTCCGGTATGCCTCGCAGCAATTGCTGATCTTGGACTCATACGTCTGGCTAACGCAGCCCCACACCATAAACGTATCTATAAACTCCTGGTTGCACAGGCCGATATACTCTTCGAATTTTCGTACCAGCTGCTTGCGGTCCGACGGCTGATCCAAACCGATAAGCGCGAGGAATCTCAGCTCTTCGATATGATAAACCACCACATGTTCATAGCGTTCCTGCAGGCCGTTTCGGATCTGGGCCGTCAACTCTTCAAGGACAAAATCCGCCTTGGCTGCCCCCTTGCCGGCAGGCTGCAAATATACGGCCGCCATCATGAAATGCCGACACTGGAAAAAATGTGTGTAATGCTTCTGCATCTGCATTTCCTGCTCGCGTGAATGGTGATGGCCGTCCAGCGTTTGCAGAAACACGCCGCGGCGAATATCTTCATCCACCAGGTCCATCTGCTTCTTCAAGGATTCATTCTCCCGCTGGACCTTGATAATGCCGCTCTGGATTTTTACAAAATCATTCCCTTTCAGCGAACTGCCTCCGAGCAGCTGCACGATGTTCTTCACCGGCCGGTACAGATAAATGCTGAGCAGCACCGACAGAATGACGTTTAACGCAATCGCGCCGTACATGATCCACGTATTGGCATTAGTGACGGAATCGATATTTTGAAACTTGTACGGCAGCTTGTTGATATAAATAAAACCGTTATAATCCGATTTGTAAAAATTGTACTCAAAATCATCGTGTGTGAGGGAGGCTTCCTGCGACGGGTTAAAGTATACGTCGTTAAGAATGCCTACCAAATCCAGATCCTTCTCAGTGCTCAAGATGACGTTCCGGTTCGCATCCAGCACGATGAGCGAGGCACCGGGAATCATCGAGTTCAAATCGATCCCTTTAAGCAGCCGGTTCACGTTGATCATGACCATGAGGTTTTTGTTCGACATCCTGACCTTGTTGCCGTCCACGGCAATCATCAAATTCCGGCCATACCCGCTGCTCTGATCCGCATAAACCTCTGCTGGAAAGATCGTAAGCTCGTGCTCCGATCGGGTAAACGTCTTCCAGAACATCGAGTTGAACTTCTGGGATTTGTACCGTCTGTCAAACAGAGCGTCCAGATTGCTGGTCCCGCGTGTCGTAATGGCCAAATCATGATTGTCGAAAGAGACGACCACATCTTCCACGATGTCCACATTGGACACTATGCTGGTGACGCTATCCTGAAGGGAAATGACCTTCTCCATGTCCAGCATGCCGTTATCCAATTGCATCCGGTCTGAAGGAAGCGCATGAATGTTAAAAATTAAATTGTTGACGGAGGAGAAACTGGTATCAAACGACTGAATAATGTTTCTGATCACCATCCGGTTGTTCTCGCTCACCTTGTCGTAAATTCCCGTAATGGAATTCTTGTACACGATGTAATTGAATATGAACATGATGCCGACGACCAGTTGCAGAGCGAAGAAAATCTGGAGCAATCCTCTGTTGGCGATCAATCGATTCATACGGATTCACCTCTCTTGGATGTCATCCCTTCATATTCAACATGAAAGCCCCCGGCACCTTCCGGTTATCCCTTTTCGGAACCGAGCATGACTCCTTTGGCAAAATACTTCTGAGCAAACGGATAAATCAGCAGCACCGGAATCATGGACAACACGATCGTTGCATTCTTCATAGCTTGAGGCGCCAGCGCCGACGCGTCCACCAGACTCGGGTTGCTTCCGTTCTCACTGAAAATCAGCATATCCCTAAGGACAACCTGGAGTGGATACATATTCGCATCGTTCAGATAAATCAGCGGGATAAAGAAGCTGTTCCAATGACCCATGAAGTAAAACAATCCGATCGAGGCCAGCGCCGGTTTGGACAGCGGAAGCACGATCTGGAACAGGATGCGATACTCGGAAGCACCGTCGACAACGGCTGCCTCGCGCAGGGACTCCGACATATTCTCATAGAAGCTTTTGAGGATTAACAGTTCAAAGGTCCAGATCGCATTCGGAAGCACGAGTGCCCATACGCTATCCAGCAGGCCAAGCTCCGATACGATCAGGTAGTTCGGAATGATCCCCGGATTCAGGAACATGGTCATGATGATCGCCAACAGGAAAAACTTGCGCCCGAAGAAATTTTTGCGCGCGAGCGGATATGCCGCTACTGCCGTAAGCAGCAGGTTAATGACCGTACCAAGCGCGGTATAAAAAATCGTGTTCAGGTAGGCGCGCGGCACCCGGTCATCGTTCAGCACCTGGGCATAGGCGTCCAGATTAAATCCCTTGGGAAACAAGGTGATATTCCCTTGCACCACTTCGGATGTCGCACTGAGGGAAACGGCGGTGATATATACGACGGGGTACACGGTAATAATGGCAAGGCACGTCAGAATCAGCGTATTGATGATGCCGAATAACGAGATGTTCCGAAGGCCAAATCGTTTGTTGTTTACCATAGCCCGCTACCTCCCAGTCTCTTGCTGAAGTAGTTCGAGGACAGCAGCAATATCATAGCGACAACGGCTTCAAACAAGCCCACGGCTGCACCATAGCTGTAGTTGCTCTCCAGTAGCCCTTTTCGGTAGACATAAGTCGAGAATACGTCCGCTACCTCATAGGTCATCGGATTGTAAAGCAGCAGTACCTTCTCGTATCCGATCCGGAGCATCGATCCCGTCTTCAAGACAAACATGATTATAATCGTAGGCAGAATGGCGGGAATCGTAATTCTGAAGATCATATGGCGCCTCTTGGCACCATCCACCTTGGCCGCTTCGTAAAGCGACGGGCTGATCCCTGCGATCGCAGCCATATAGATGATAGCCTCATAACCGACGGTTGCCCAGATGTCCGATGAAACATAGATGGTTCGGAACCAGCTCGGTTCTATGAGAAAGTACGTCTTCTCAAAGCCTAGCGCGGCGATAAGCTGGTTAATGATTCCTTGATTGGGCGACAGGAAGTCGATAATCATGCTGCTGATAATGACAACCGACAGGAACGAAGGAAGATAGCTGAGCGTTTGAACCGACTTTTTAAACCATTTGACTCTGACCTCGTTTAAGAGAATCGCCAGAATGATGGGAAATGGAAACCCGAAAATGAGATTATATACGCCGAGAAGCAGCGTATTCTTGAACAACAGCCAGAAATCCGGACTGTTGAAGAATTTCTCGAAATGCTTGAGCCCTACCCAGTCACTCTCCATGATACCAGTGAATACGCTGTAGTCCTTGAAGGCAATGATTAAGCCGTACAGGGGCCCGTAACGAAAAATGATGTAAAATAACAGGCACGGGATAAACAAAATCAACAGTTGTCTGTCCCGTTTCATATGCTGAAAGGCCGAAGCCATTCTTCTTCCAAGCCCGCCGCGGGGATTGGCCAGTTTTGTCTCTGTCCCTGCACTTGACATGGTGTTCCCTCCTTAAGATGATGAGCAGCACCCGAGCGTTGTACCCGGATGCCGCCATCAGTCCTATTTCTTCCGCGGATTAATTCGTAGCTTCATCCAATCTCTTCTGGGCTGCGTTGAAAATATCGACGATCTGCTTGGCTCCCTGCTTCTCGGCTTGCGCTTGCCATTGCTGCCACTGCGTATCGCCGTAATTTTTGTTGAGAATGTATTTCGCGTTAAATTCATCCGCCAATTTCTTCAGCGAGGTTTGAATCTCCGCAATTGTTGCGGTTTCATCATCCGTAAAGTTCACGACCGGATCCAGCGGCTCGAATTTATTACCGTTCAGCAACTTATCCTGAGCCTCCTGTTCCTTCTCCGTGTAGTTGAAGTACACGCTGCGCTTATCGGAGTTGACATACAGACCTTGCAGCCACAGACCATAACGGTCCTCCAGCACGCTGATGTCCACCAGCGGCACGTCGGTCAGCTCCGGATAGACGGCTTTATCGCCTTCCATCTTGAATGTCTCGCCTTCCACGCCCATCGTTACCAGCGTTGCGCCGGACGGGCTCGTCAGGTAGTCGAGGAGCTTCAGGGCAGCTTCCTTGTTGTCGTTGTTGGCTACCGCGATGCTGAAGCCGTTCGTAATGCTCTCGATCGTCTTGCCGTTGCCGGTCGGTCCGACCGGGTTGCCGTATCTCAGATCATAGTTCGGGTTTTGGTCCTTGACCTGGTTGTAGAACAGGTCCAAACGTCCGATCCAGTCATAGGTCACAAAGGATTTGTTGCCTGACGTCATTTTCGCCGTCCAGGAATCGTCGGTGTCCGTCATGAATTCCGGATCGAGGAGTCCCTCGTTGTACAGCTTCTTCATGAAATCGAGCATTTCTTTATGCTCGGGCTGTATAGTAGCGTACTTCCACACCTTGGCGTTCTCGTCGTAATACGTCGGATAGTTGGCTCCGCCGATTCCCCAGCCGAAGGCCCAATCGCGGAAAATATGTTCTTTCGTCTTGGAGGCGTAAGGATAGGAATCCGGATAGGCTTCCTTCAACTTTTTGAGTGCCTGATAGAATTCATCGGTATTCGTCCATTCCTTGATGCCCAGCTCATCGAAGATGTCTTTGCGGTACAGGAAGCCGTGGTTAACGTCACGGTTGATGTTTGCAACCGGCCAGGTATAGATGTTTCCGGATTCGTCTCCGTAGGACGGAATGACCCACGGATTATCATCGACATACATCTTTTTAAAATTCGGCAGCATGTCGAGATATTCGTTGATGGCAACGACCGCTTTCTGCTTGCCGATCTTCTTCAGCTCCGGAGGCGTTAGCCCATGGATAATGTCCGGGAGCTTGCCGGAAGCAACGGTTACTTTCAGTTTGTCTTGAAAGGTAGCCGAAGAATAGGCTTGGAAATTCACCTTGATGCCGGTTCGCTTCTCGATTTCCTTTGCAAGCAGGGAATCATTCAGGTTGGTTTTCTCGCTGACGACCATCCAATTGATCGTTGTCGGTTTATCGACCAAAGGAAGCGCGAGCCCCCCAGTATCCCCATATTGATCCGGATCTGCCGGTGCCGTTGGAGGGGCTTTGTCTCCGTCCGTTTTGGGAGCTGCCTCTTTACCCCCTCCGCTGCATGCGGCCAGGATCGAAACTATCAGTGTGAATGCGAGTGCCATACGAAACCACTTTTTTGTCATTTTCGTTCCTCCTTTAAAAAGATCATTTACATGCTGCTGACTGAATCTGTGTAATCGCTACTCTACCCCCGTTATTTCTTCTCATCTGTGCGTGTTGGTTTATTCATCTGGACTACGTTTCAAATAGCAAGATGCTCCCTACCACTCCTCCTTGTTGGCGAAGATCCCTAGCTCAGCGCAGGGAATATTCTAAAATCACTCGGCAGCCGATACCGATCTTCCGGCACGGATTTTTCTATCCATCCACATCATAAAAACGCTTTCACGTTTCGTAAAGAAGCGTATTTCGGCGAGATGCTGTTTTTTCTCACCCAAGCCATTAAAATGCCAAAAAACCGCGTAGTATCAGGCTTTTCAGACATGTGGAAAATGCTAAAGCGGTAGAAATATCTAAAAAAAATGAGGGATTTCATAATGAAATCCCTCACGGAGCATGTTAAATTTCTTCTCCTCCTCATCGTACATTAGAGAAGCCTGACGCCTTGGGCTTTTATGAAAATGAGTGTGAACTCATTCACCCATTTCGTCTTTTCTTGCTTTGGCACCCTTTTCCCGCAATTTCTTGCCTTCCTTACCGTACAAGTCCTTCAGGATTTTCTTGCCGGTCGGCGTCTGCGCAAGACCACCCTTCGCCGTTTCCCTGTGCTTGGACGGCATGGCCGTGCCGACTTCCAGCATCACGTCAATAACTTCATCGGATGGAATGACACTGCGTACACCGGCAAGCGCCATATCCGATGCCGCCAGTGCTGTCACGGCCCCAAAGCCGTTGCGCACGATGCAAGGGATCTCAACCAGTCCGCCAACCGGATCACAAATGAGCCCCAAAGAGTTTTTTAGTGCAAGTCCAACAGCATGAACTGCCTGCTCCGGCGTGCCGCCTCGAAGTTCAGTCAAAGCACCTGCCGCCATACCGATGGCTGAGCCAACTTCGGCTTGACAGCCGCCCTCCGCACCGGAAATAAACGAGTTGTTGGCGATAACATAGCCGATCGCGCCTGCGCTGAACAGCCCCATCACCAAATGCTCGTCTTCCCAGCCGAAGCGTTCCTGCGTGCTGACGAACACCCCGGGGATAATGCCGCAGGAGCCTGCCGTCGGCGTTGCCACGATGCGCCCCATAGAGGCATTCACTTCAGACACGGACAGGGCGTAGGCCAGTGCCGTGCAGGCGTCCGTACCGAGCGCGGGTATCCCGCTGCTCATGTATTGATGGACGCGTACGGCATCGCCGCCGGTCAGGCCGCTTTTGGAAGGGACGGGTTCATGGATCCCCCGGTGCACAGCTTCCTTCATGATGCCGTAGTAATCGGCCATTTGCTTGAACGTCTCGTCCCGGCTTTTCCCCGTTTCCTTGATCTGTTCATTCAGCATCAGCTGGCCAATCGTAACCTGATCCTCCCGGCAGCATGCGATGATCTGCTCCAGCGTAGAAAACTTCATGACAACGCCTCCTCTACTGTCAAATCCGCAACGACGACACGGTGCACGCTCGGCAACCCTTCGATATGCTTCATCAACTCAGCCGGAACCGCTTCATCCGACTCCACCACCGTCATGGCATCACCGCCTCTTCCCTTGCGGTCGACATCCATATAGGCAATATTGACGCCGCCGGCCTCCAGGAGCCGGGTGATATGCGCGACCATGCCCGGCGTATCGTCATGAAAGACCAGCAGCACCGGATAATTCATCGTAAACTTGACGTCGAAGCCATTCACGCGCAGCATTTCCACGCTGCCTCCGCCAATGGAAGCGCCTGCAATGACATCGGTATGATCGCCGTCCGTCAGCCTCAACTCCACGGTATTGGGGTGAAAGGCCACATTCTGTGCCGTCTTAAATTTAAGTTCAATGCCTGCCGCTTCGGCAAGCTCGATCGAATTCCGGATACGCATATCATCCGTGGCAAAATCGAGCAATCCGCCCACGACAGCCAGATCGGTGCCGTGGCCGCGGTAGGTTTCAGCAAAAGAACCGTAGAACACAATTTCCGCTTGATCGGGGAATGCTCCAAATATGCGCCGCGCAGCCCTTCCGATCCGCACGGCCCCAGCGGTATGAGAGCTCGACGGCCCCACCATACTGGGCCCAATAATAGAAAACACATCTTTAAACCGCATGCGCGATTCCCCACTTTCAACTATTCTGCCCTCATTGTATCAGTCCGCCAGCCATCTTTCCAAGTGCTCTTGAATAAAATCGTCATCGTTCAAATGCGGATAATCCCGGTAGACTCTGTCAATCTCTTCGGATTGGCCGGGAGACAGCGTCTCATGCGGATTCAGGCACCATATGCCTTGAAGCAGTCCCTGCCTGCGGAGCACCTCATGGATACCCGGAATACAGCCTGCAAACTGATGTGCAGGATCGAAGAAGGCTGCATTGGAGTCGGTAATCTCCACGTTCCGTGTCAGCCATTCCTTCGCGAATCGATCCTGCTTGCGTGCCTCCTTGATCTCTTCCAGCAGCTCCACCGCTTTCTTCGTCCAGACTGCCCAATGACCAAGCAGACCGCCGACGATAGGCTTGGTGACCAGCGTCCCGTCCACCTGGAATTGATACGTCGTCAGCAAATCATTGACGATGTTATCGTCGTTCCCCGTGTACAGCGCAATATCATCTCTACGGCTCGAATAACAGACGGCACGAACGACGTCCATCGTCTGGTAGCGGTTGAAGGGAGCCATCTTGATCGCCACGATATTCGGAATTTCGGCGAAGGTCCGCCAGAAATCGAAGGAGAAGATATTACCGCCAACCGACGGTTGAAGATAGAAACCGATCACCGGCATCCTCTGTGCAATCTCCTCCGTGCGCTTTAGAATGTCTTCTTCGCTCCAGCCGCTTAAACCGCCCATGCTGAGAAGGACGGCGTCATAGCCAAGCTTGCGGGCAATCTCTGTTTCCTCCACAGCCTGCTCCGTTTCGCCGCAGACACCGGCCACCATCATGAACGGCCGATCGAGCTCCGCCCTGCGAACCTCTTCTGCCGCAAGTCGCAACACGGGTTCATACAAGTCGATGCCCTTGTCGCGGATTTCGAATTGAGTCGAATGAACGCCGACCGCAATACCGCCTGCACCGGATGCCGCATAATAACGCGTTAATGCCCGCTGGCGTCGTTCGTCCAGCTTCCGATTCTCATCCAATGCCAGCGGGTGAGCCGGTATAACGAGCCCTTCATGCAGAGCTTTAAGCTTCTCGGGGGCCAAACGTTGAGTTGCAGGAACCTGTCCGCTCATTAGAATTTCCCCTTTCTCTCTTGGAAGTGAGTCGGCTTATTCCAGCTCTCGCCGCCGGATTGTACCCATGCTGCGGTCCAATCGAGCATCTGCAGCAGAGACACCTTCGGATAACCGAACAGCTGGTGGGATTTCGCAGCATTGTTCAGGAGTGCAGTCTCGGATTCCGTACCCGTAAAGGTCACTTCCTTGCCCATCCGTACCGCCAATTCCTGTGCCGCCCAGCGGATCGACATCGTCTCCGGCCCCGTAATGTTGATGATTTCAGGAGGCGAGCTGCAGTGCAGGAGCGAACGGAGCGCCATCTCGTTGGCATCCCCTTGCCATATGATATTCGCATGCCCCATCGCCAGGTGAATCGGCCGGTCCTCGTGGATCGATCTGGCCAGCTCATGCAGAACGCCGTAACGCATGTCGATAGCATAATTCAGGCGGTAGATCGCCATCGGCGTACCATTCTGGTGGGAGAAATATTCAAAGACGCGCTCTCTGCCGAGACAGGACTGCGCATACTCTCCGACCGGCTCCGGCGCTACCGATTCGTTGACTCCGCCGCTGCCCGCCGGTGAGAACGGATACACATTTCCTGACGAGAACACCACCATGCGAGATTGCTTGAATTTCTCGGCCACCCGGCCCGGCAAATACGAATTCATTGCCCAAGTAAAATATTCACGACCGGTCGTGCCGAATTTATTGCCCGCCATATAGATCACATTAGGAGTCTCGGGCAGCTGCTGCAGCTCCCCATCGTTCAGCAGGTCGCACGAAATCGTTTGGACGCCCGCCTCCTCCAGCTCGCGTCTGGCCTCTTGGTTCGAGAACCGGGATACGCCGATGATCCGTTTGCCGCCACCGCCTTCACGTACGGCGTTCGCTGCCAGCCTTGCAAGGCTGGGACCCATCTTCCCGCCGACCCCCAGCACAAGGATATCCCCCTCCAAAGACGCCAGGTCGGCAACAAGCTGTGCTGAAGGCTCAGCCAGCTTTGCTTCTAATTCTGCAACGGTTAACATGAACAATCTCCTCCTCCGATTGATGATTCATCCTCATCATACGGCCTCGCTTGATATAAAGACAAATCTTTAAATCGTCTTTAAATAGGCAGCGATGTGCCATTATACTCGCAGACTTGCTTCCGGGAAACGGGGACTTTCACCCCCCGGCGGTCGAGCTGCAACCATCTTCATGACAGCATAAGAAAAACGTCTATCGACGTACTTTCTCAGTAGACAGACCGCGTTTAGAGGAAGTTTTTCTTGCGAGATAAGGATGCTAAGCCTCGAATGTTTATACTAAAAAAAGCCCCCTGATCTCAGGGAGCAAACGAAACGTTCAGCACGATGTGTCGAAGCACGAGGAAGGCAATGATAAAGGAGGCTGCCAGCCCCAACATCGTGAAGATGACGATTTTCTCAACGCGAGTAAATTTGACCTTCGTTTTATTCATCACAACCACCTCGAATTCCATTATAGTACAAATATGATACCATATTCCAGAAACACAAATCTGAAGATTTGCCTTGGCCTTCCTCTGGATTTTATGTGCGTTTTTTGATGCGGGTCTGCTCCTGCCGTTATTCGTCTTTCATTCGTTTTTCCTCGTCCTTTTGGTCTTCCGGATGCCCTTGCTCAGATGCCGGCCCGTTATTGAGCAGCTTTCGTTTACGGACTACCTCTTCCCGTTTCCGCTGCCCTGATCTTCGCGCCAGCCATAGGATGAGCAGAACGAAGACCGCGATGAACAATACGGGAAGCGAGCCGGAAAGGATGACGATAATCCATTGGACGATGATGGTGATCACGTCGATGCTGCCCTGAAAAGCTTGGGAAATCCGCTGCCCGAGCGGTGCCTGAATGGCGGACGTTTTGGGATCATCCTTTTTTTGTGGCGTCTCGTAAAGCCTGATTTCTACCGTGGAATAAGACACGTTTTGGTCAATGTAACGCATTCGGCCTTTCATCTGCTCGATTTCCGATTGGATGCGCTCCAGCTCGTTGGCAAAAGCGACAAGGTCGGCCGTTTTGGTCGCTTTTTTCATGAAGGCGACGTACTGCTCCTCCATGATTTGTTTGGCCTTGAGCCTGGATTCCAAATCGACGTATTCCTCAGTCACGTCCTGCCCTTCAATGCTTCGCTGCAGGTTTTCATGCGCAATGTTCTCCAAACGGTTTAAAAAGGAGGAGAAATCGTTTGCAGGAACTTTCACAATAAACGTGCCGCCTTTTTCGCTGCTGGACTGGGTTTCGCTGAAATTAACAATATAACCGCCAGAAAGCGCCACTGTGTTCCGGACTTCCGACTGCGCTTTTCCATAGTCCTGAATCTCCATCACGATATTCGCTTTGTACATCAGCTTTTTGTTGAGCCCGGCTGATAAATCCTGCGAATTAAACCCTGCGCCGGAAGCCTGGGCAGACGATGACATATTCGGAAGCTCGGCATCCGCCGATGCCGGCTCCTCGACGCTCTTCTTGCTCGTCACCGCCATTTCGTTTTTGGCTTCCGCCTCACCTCCATCTGTTTTGTTTGAGGCTTGATCCACCGTTGTTTCTTGCGATTCGACAGCCGTGGCCCCTCCAGCGCTTTTGTCTTGAGAACCCGAAGAGCAGCCGCCGACCAGCAATACGATAAGCATCAAAGCAGCAATCCATGAACCCGGTTTTCTCATACTTCAACCCCCTGAAGATAAATATTTTCCATTTTATCTACTAACGGTTCCATCATCTGGAAGGTTGCAAGCGCTAAAGAAATTTATCAAGGCCGGGCCTTTTTCTCCAAGAAGCCTTTGCCCTCTCCATGCATCGCTTTGCCGCACACGGTAAGTACGAACGTCATGGTCAATGCACACCGGTAGGTTCAATCTAGCCTGCAGCTTTTCCGGAACTCTCCCGGCAGATAGCCTGTCATTTCGCGGAATACCTTAAAAAGTCACTTTATATCCCCGCATTGATGGAACCTGGAACGTATTCGCCATGTCGATATGGCATATACTTGCCTTTTTCGTTCAAAACAGCGCAGAAAAAGCGCCTCCTTTCGTCGCGTAACGAAAGGGGCGCCCGTTCCAAAGCAATTTCACAGCGCTATTCCAAAAACGTAAATCTGAAAATCTGCCTTGGTCTCCCCCTCGGCACCTTCTCGATTCCGGCAATCTCGACCAAGTCGTTGTCGGTCCACAGCTGGAGCAGCCGATGTGCACTGCGGACGGTAATGTCCAGCAGGTGAGCGAGCTCGTGGACCTTGTATTCATATTTACCCGAACGGGCACGCTGGTTCAGCAGCTTGCTCAAATAGGCACTCGTCATACCCGCGTCCTCTGCCCGCTTGATCAGCTCTGCATCTGTAAAGGACAGCACCTCCTGCACAGGGTCGGCCATCTCCAGCGGTCCTATCAGCGTTCCATCCTCCCGGACAATAAAGCAGGCGTTGCCGCCAACTTCCTTGGATTTCCGCATCGCGATGCGCGCATTGGTTCCCGCCATGCTGGCCGACTGGCCGAATCCCATGCCGATGCTGAGCGAAATACCATAGGTTTTGTTCACGTCTTTAGCCAAGGGAATCGTTTTGTAACCTCCGGTTTCCCGTTCAAAGATGCCGCGCGTCGTGAAGAACAGATACTCGTCACCGCCCAGATGGGTCAGATAGCCATCCAGCGATTCCACATAATCGAGCACCATCCGGTGAATATCCAGCTTCAGCTTCTGCACCTCGTGCTCATTATTCCGTCTTAACGCCTGGGTTCCGAAATCGTCTATATTAATCATCCCGACCACGATCTGGCCTTCCCTGCTACGGCGGGATGCCGTGGACAGCAAAGCCCGCTCGAGCGATACCACGATATCCTGATCGGAAGGCAGCAGCCATTCATTAGGGACCCCAAGCCTCGTCAGCTCATGGGCCACCGATTCTACGCCCGTGAACGCAGCAGAGCAACCGCCGGATTTATATTGAAGACGGTGAAAATCAATCAGATTCCTCTTCGGGGCATAAGCCGGTCCATCGTAAATAACAGCTTGTACAGCCGGGATACCCAGATCCCTTATCGTCCGGACCACCATCGTCTCGGTTAAAGTATCCACCGATATGCCACCAGCCAGTCTTCCCCGCTGCCCGGCATGGAACAGCGCTTTATATAAACCCGCGTCCGTGACGGGGACATAATGCACAGGGATTGTGACCTGTCCGAGCTCCTTCACCTTGCGCTGGGACAGCGGATCCGAGAGGAACAATACCTCAACCTCGCCTCCGATCCGCTCAGCCAGTGCCGGCGCTTCGTCATCATCCTGAAAAACAAGCGGCACGGGGTCAAAGGAAGGAAAGGTTTCAATGACCTTCATGATTTTTTCAACGATCGTCTGGGTTCCGATAATACCGATACGAATTTGCTGGACAGGGAGTTGCCTCCGCTCCGTCATGTCTCCTTCACTCCCATCTTTCCCATTGCCGAGAAGCCGCTTATCGGCAAGCCGGCATGGATACTTAAATCATACCCACTATCGAATATTTGGCAAGTGAAATTGGCCAGCGGGATTCATTACTTTTCAATTCCACCCCTGCTGCCTGCCACCTATAATTCCCTACAAAAAAAGAGCCATTACGGCTCTTTAACAGGCTTTCTTTAATATATAACGAATCCATAAATCATGCGCACGGTGCGCGGTCCGGGCATGCTTGGATTCGATCGACCATATGCCGATTATTCACCATGAGGCTACCAGCCCAGATCCAGGGTCTCCCCCGTCTCCGCATAGGTCTTCAGAATGCTCATGACCATCCACCAGCTGTCCGCCGCCTTGGCGCGGGACGGATGATCCGGCGTGTATTGATCATTGACGAGCGTCAGCTTGGTACAATTCCCTACCGGCTCGAGGGTGAACGTAATCCGAGACTCCAGCTCCTCATGATTCGCGTAATACGACGGACCCGGATGTTCGGACAGACTCAGTCTCTTCTGCGGCTCATAAGCCAGAACCTTCCCATAGACATGAACCGTCTCCTCTCCGTCATTCCCCGGACCCACATAAGCGTAAGGCTCCCCGATTTCAAATGAAGATCTCAGCTCGCTCCCGAAAAAGGTGGCCCGAGTTCCCTCCGGCAAAGTTAAGACATCCCATACCTTCTCCGGCGAAGCACCGATATAAAACTCATAATGTAACGGCTCCATTTTAGTTTCCTCCTACCATCCATGAAATACGCAGTAAGACCGGCTTGTCCTCCTGTGATATGATGATGTTATCAAGAAGCTGCGATCCAAGTATTGTAAAAATGCGACAGGCTGCAACCTGCAGAATCACTTCAAGCACAAGTCCCGTGTGAGGGCCAAGTGGTCCATCGATCCTGGCCTGTTACGGATTATCGGAGGTGTTTTTGTATCCATGATTCAGCATCCTCATCAGTCCAGCCTCGGCATTTTGAACATGAACAGAGCCGGAGAGAAGTTCCAGCTCCTGCGAGTTCCCCCATCCAAGGACCTTTCCTATTTCATCAAGCATTACTGGATCATTCATTGGGATTTAACCGATCAGGAGCCTCATCTGCAGGATGTTGTTCCTAATCCTTGCGCCAACTTGGTGGTTCAGCCCCATCGAACCGCTTTTTATGGCGTATCCAGCACCAGGCATTCCCACCATCTGGAAGGCATTGGACAAGTATTCGGAATCAAGTTCAGACCCGGCGGGTTCTATCCGTTCGTAAACACGTCCATGGACCGTTTGACGGATTCCTCCATAGGGACCATGGAGATTCTCCAAGCCGAGCCCTATACGCTGGAGCAGCAGCTATTGACCGCAGAGGAACCGGAGCAAAAGGTTAGGTACATGGAGGAGCTTATTCGCCGCGTTCTTCCCGAAGAAGATGAACAGATCGAACGGATTCATACCATCATTGATCGGATTCATCACAACCGGGACATCATTCGGGTCGAGCAGGTTTACGAATGGTTCCAGATGAGCCCGAGATCACTTCAGCGCCTGTTCAAGCAATACGTCGGGGTAAACCCTAAATGGGTGATTCGCCTGTACCGACTGCAGAATGTCGCCGAGATGCTTGAAGGCCTTGATCATCAGGATGTGCTGGAGCTGGCCATGGACATGGGTTATTATGACCAGTCGCATTTTATCCGGGATTTTAAAGCGGTGATCGGTAAAACACCAGAAGTTTATATAAAGGAACGATAAACCTGAAGGAGGAAACAGCATGTATACGATACAGGCGATCGGAACGATCCATAACGAAAGAAAGGCGATTCAGGATGATTACTGGGGGGATGTTATCTCGGAGATCAAGCTGGGCAAAGAATGGGATGAATGCTCCCTGGATGGGATTGAAACGTTCAGCCACCTTGAAATCATCTATGTATTCCATCTCGTCCAGGACGACAGCATCCAGTACGCGGCGAGACATCCGCGAAATAATCCGAGCTTTCCCAAGGTCGGTATCTTCGCCCAGCGGGGCAAAAACCGCCCCAACAAGCTAGGAGCCACCATGGTGGAGTTGGTAAGCAGAGAGGGCAGGTCCGTTTTCGTGAAAGGGCTGGATGCCATAGACGGGACTCCCGTCGTTGATATCAAGCCTGTCATGGAGGAATTTTTGCCGAAGACAAAGACCAAGCAGCCCGAATGGGCTACGGACATCATGTCCCGTTACTGGGAATAATGATTAAGTACTTCATCATACAACAAACAGCGCTGACGCGCCCTGTCCTTGAGGTTCAAGGACCGGCATGGTCAGCGCTGTTTCTGTTAATCCGCATAATTCTGCATAACCTTAATAGTTAATCAGCTTAACTAGATGGGCTCTGACTCGAGATCGGCAGACTTATTTCGACCGATGTTCCCCGCTCTTCCTCACTCCGGATGACAATCCGGCCATTGTGGCTCTCCATGATCCGGTGGACGATCATAATACCAAGGCCATTGCCGTCCGGCTTGGTCGTATGAAAAGGCTCCCCAATCCGCTGAAGCACATCATCCGTCATGCCGGAGCCGTTATCCGTAAAAATCACGCGTTGATATCCTTCCTGCACATCCAGATGAATGTGAATGTTCCCGCCATGCGGCAAGGCTTCCATCGCATTCTTCAGAATATTAAGAAATACCTGCTTAATCTGATTCCGGTCACATAGAATCGTTGCATGCTGCCCGATGCATTGGGTCATGTCGATCCCGCTAAGCTCCGCCTGAATGGCAAACAAGTGGAGCACCTCTGTCAGAATTTCACCGCAGTCCTCTAGCTTAAAAACCGCAGCCTGGGGCTTTCCCAGAATCATAAATTCCCCTACCATCAGATTAGCCCGCTCCAGCTCCGACATAATCAGGTCATAGTGCCGAAGGCAGGCGTCCTTATTCGCTAACTGGAGCATTCCCTTCACTGTGGTGAGAGGATTGCGCACTTCATGAGCGATGCTTACGGCAACCTGACCGGCAAATACCAGCTTTTCCGTATTCCGCAGTACTTCCTCCGTCCGCTTCAGCTCTGTAATATCACGAAGAAAACCTACCACCCGCATGAGCTGTCCCTCACGGTCATAAGCAGGCTGAACATCAAGTATATAGTGATTCATGTTTCCAGAAATCTCAAGCGAAAGCTCTTCTCCGATGCAGATTTGCTGCCGGTGTATCACCCGCTCATAAAACTCGCCAATCGGCTTAATTCCGAAGACCGATCGACCCACATATTGGGCTCGGTTTCGGTCGCTGCCGCCTTTGCACAGCAGGCTTAAGCTGGTTTCGTTCATCTCCAGAATTTGACCCGTTGCATCGGTAATGATTACGCCATAATGATTCGTTCCGAGGAGCACCTGATTCAGGGTTTGCAACTGCGTGTTCTGTTTGCGGGTAACCATCTCCCGTTCCAGGGAATCGGCCATCGTGCACAGCAAGGCATGCAAATGCGGGTGAACAAACTCCCTGTTCGTCATTAGAGAGATCGTTCCTATAATCGCCTTCCCATCCTCGCCGTGAAAGGGAGCCGAATAACATGCCATGCGATGAAGAATATGATGAAAATGGTCCTCTCCTATCAACGTAAATGGCCGTTCGTACCGGAGACACAGATCAATTGAGCTCGGACCGTCTACTTGGGAATAGCCGTTGCCTTCGGCAATACCCAAATACCGGGCTGTTTCTATAATGGTCGGGTCCCCTTCCATATCAAGAATGAATCCCTCGTTATCCGTAATTGTAATCACGACAGGGTTTCCTGATCCGGAGGAAAGGAACTTATTCACGAAAACTTGTATCACTTCAATGTACTCTTTATATTTTGCACGCCTTGCGGCCAATACCTCATCATTCAATCGATTCGTATGTGTTGGAACAAGCTCCGGGTCCATCCCCTTGTCTATACACTGCTGCTTAGTTTGCTGAATGATCTCCAGATCAGTTATTTCACCACATTGATTATCCAAAATCACATACCCCTTTTTATCATACTGCCACTTTAATGTAACCTAACGTTTATTCTATCACTTTTATCGGCAGATGGAGCCTGCCGGTAAACTTAATAGAAAGTGAACTGGCAGCCTTCATCTTAACATTTATGAATATATACGGGATAAGCAGAACTTTGGAAACATATTCTTTTATTCTTCTCCCGTTATGTAACTCTTTACAGGAAATATCCGTTTAGGATGTAAAGGAGATGAGAATCCATGTTCAAACCCAATATTGCTTACCTATTCCTCATGGCCGTTCTATTTCTTGTAACAGCCTGCTCGAGCAATCAAGCTGAAGCGCCGACTTCATCATCCGAACCTGCGACAACTGCAGTGATTGACCACAACAGTCCGGCGGAGAACGTATTTTCATTATATAAAGGGGAGGACATGAGTACCGAGAATAAAGTCACGAACATGCTTGCTCAATTGGAAGGCATAGACTGGGCAGAATATAACCGCCTGAGTAATAGCCAAACATTGGCGACTCTTGAGCTGCTGTATACCTACCGCTCCCTTATCACACCCGAGCATTACAGAAGCCTGTTCCTGGCAACAACAAATCTCGACGGCGCCTCTGCCGAGCAATATGCCGCCATCGCAGGAGAATTGTTTACCAAAGACACGGAAGGCGTGGTTCAAGCACTCGCTGATTTGAGTGACGATGCTAACAGGCAAAGTGTCATTTCCAGTATTGCTTACCATCTTGGTTACCAGGATGTTTCACAGGTGAAACAAGAGCTCGAACCATGGCAAACGAATAAGGGGCTGGATGATCGCGAGAAGAACGTCATCGCCTCCCTTATAGACGCACTCAACAATCCATAATACCAACACACCACCCTTATCCTGCCGGTAACATCTTGCGACCGGATTCAAACGGTTTACAAACCTTATCTATGTCATCAATTCGAGATAACCGACAACGCAAAAAAAGCCGACCAAGATCTACATCTTAGTCGGCTCTTTGTATCGATAAAACAAGGGTACACCTTATTGGTTTAGCAGAAACTCTTCTCCGGCAATGCCTGGGGATGTCATATGGTAAGGGTCCAGGATGACCTGTATCTGTTCCTCTGTCAAAAGACCTTGCTCCAGAATAATCTCCTTGATGCTTTGGCCTGTCTTCTGGGCTTCCTTCACCAGTCTGGAGGCTACGTCATAACCCAGATGCGGGTTCAACGCCGTAATAATGCCGTAGCTGTTATCCACGAAGTACTTGCAGCGTTCCTTATTCGCTGTAAGATCGACCATCAGATTCTTGTAGAACACATCCATACCGTTCTTCAGAATTTTGAGGGAATGCATCAAGTTGTTCGCTGCGACCGGAACCATGACGTTAAGTTCGAATTGCCCGGCTTCGCATGCCAAACTGATCGTATGGTCATTGCCGATAACTTGAAACGACACCTGGTTCATGACCTCGGCCATCACCGGATTGACCTTGCCCGGCATAATCGACGAACCCGGTTGTCTCGCCGGTACGTTCAATTCGTTCAAGCCCGCTCTCGGGCCGGAAGCCATCAAGCGGATATCGTTGCACATTTTCGAGAAGTTCACGGCACACACTTTGAGCGCAGCCGACAATTCCATATACGCGTCGGTGTTCTGGGTGGCATCGACCAAATCTTCGGCTTGCTTCAAGGAGAAGCCTGTCTGCTCAATCAAATGCTGAACAACGCTGTGCATATAGTCAGGCGTTGCATTAAGCCCCGTACCTACGGCCGTCGCCCCCATATTAACGACTAACAAACCTTGCGCCGCCCGCTCGATGCGATTGATGTCACGCGTCAGAACATTGGCATAAGCCCCGAACTCTTGTCCGAGTCGAATCGGTACCGCATCCTGCAGATGTGTGCGCCCCATCTTGATGACATCGTCAAATTCCTTGGCCTTCTCCTGAATGCCGGCAACCAAGGTCCGGAACACCTCAAGCAGATCCTGTGTCAGACGGTAAGACGCAATGCGGATCGCCGTCGGAATGGCATCGTTCGTAGATTGCGACATATTGACATGATTATTAGGATTACAGTAGAAATACTCGGCCTTCTGTTTTCCCAAAATCTCCAGCGCTCGGTTCGCCAAGACCTCATTCATATTCATATTGATCGAAGTGCCTGCTCCGCCCTGGATGGAATCGACAATGAATTCGGAACGGAGATTGCCCGCGATGATCTCGTCTGCCGCCTCTATAATGGCACTGCCTATCTTTTTCGGCAGCAGGCCAAGCTCCATGTTCGCCAGCGCCGCGGCTTTCTTAACCTCGCCCAGTGCAGAAATCAATTCTGCATGAATGGGTACCCCGCTGATCGGAAAGTTCTCTACCGCCCTAACCGTATTAATGCCGTAATAGGCTTCTACAGGAAGCTGTTTTTCCCCCAGAAAATCTTTTTCAATTCGATACTGCATATCCATGGACAACATCACCATCGCCTTTTGATTATTTTGTATCATGCTTGTCACCTGTTATCATCCAGCTTGCCCGGATATATACAGAATTCTGCCTTCCCACGTGAAATCCTCTATAGCTTACGCGTTTTGTTAGAGAATATTGATTGATATGTGCGAATGCGCAAAAAAAGAGACTTCCTTTAAGTATAAATACCCAAAAAAGTCCCTCTTACCCCATCGTGAGCTTTCATTCGTGAAGATTGATTGGGGCACACATGAATTAGACCATGCTGGTCTTCCTATACGGAGGGAATCCTACCGAGATGACGGCCCCTCCCTCTGTGCGATTCCCTGCCGTGATCAGACCTCCGCAGCGTTCCACAATGGCGCGGGCAATCGCCAAGCCCAGGCCGGATTCCCCGTTCTTGCCCTTCACGAAACGGTGGAACAAATACGGAAGCAGCTCCTCGGATATGCCTTCGCCATCATCGGAAACGGTGAGCACGACTTGGCCTTTCTGGATGGCCGCTTGAATGTAGATGTGCTTGCTTGCGTGCCTTGCTCCATTCGAAACGATGTTCAGCAGTGCTTGCAGCAGCTTATCCCGGTCGGCATACACCATTAACGATTCATCATCTCCATAGGAAGGATGCACGAACAGTCCTTTTTTCACCAGGAGAGGATTGACTCTTTCGATCGTCTCTTCCACGAGCTCCCTCAAATTCACTTCTGTCGCCTTGAATATATCATCTTCACTGTCCAGTTTAGCGAGCAGCGTCATCTCGGTCACGATATTTCTCATCCGGCTGCTTTCGCTCATAATGATATCCAGCCCTTTGCGGATATCCTCCCCTTCGAATACGCCGTCCCGAATTCCCTCCGCATAGCCGGATATGGACATGAGCGGCGACTTTAGCTCGTGGGAGGCATTCTGGAAAAATTGCTTCTGCACATGGTTGTACCGCTCCAGCTCACCCGCCATTTCGTAGACGGACTCTGCAACTGCGCCGATCTCCCCGCTTGCGGACACACGCCGGACTTCGGAGAACTGGCGCTCCTTCACCTTCTTCAATTCTTCGCGCAGATGCATAAGCGGCTTAATCAGCCTCTTGGTAATGAACAGGCTTAAGATCACCATAATTACGCCCCCCACCGCAAACACGAGCATCAAACGCCCCATCAGCGCCTGCTCAATAGCCTTGATCTTGCTGATCGGAGTGATCAGCGTCATCGTCCCTTGGGGAACCGCCGTCACCTCGGTGAGGAATTGCCCGCTCCCCGCTGCGGATGAGAACGTAGCCACAATGTCCGGACCGATCGCCGGACTTACCATGAACTGAGCGGCGGGAGTTACCGGAATCGAGCTGACCACCTTCCCTTCGTCATCCTGAATGATTACGCCTACATCCGCAATCTGTGTCGAAGTCAATCCGCTAACGGCCAAAGGCGCACTCTCAATAGGGATACGCTGGGCGGCGGCGGTTTCGAGTTTTGCCGTCAGCTCGGCACCGATGGACTGCATGTCCTTGCGCTGCGTACCGATAAAGTGATCCAGCAGTACGTAATGAATGACAACGGCCGTAACGGAAAGCACGAGTATTAGCGATAAAGCAAAAGCAAGATTGATCTGATGCACCAGCTTCATATCAACGTTTCCTCCCCATCCGTTCTCATTCGGTATCCATGTCCCCATATCGCCTCGATCGGCAGCTGCTCCACTTTCTTTCGCAGCCGTTTGATGAGATGGTCGACCGCCCGGTCGCTTCCAAAATAGTCGTCCCCCCATACGGAGGTCAGCAGTTCGTCCCTCGTAAACGCACGGTTCGGATGCTCGGCAAACACTTTTAGCATCTCGAATTCCTTGTTCGTCATATCCACTTCTTCCCCGTTCCAGAATACGCGCCGCTCCTCCAGCATTAACTGAAGCCGTCCATTGCTAAGCTCCGGGGAAGCGGCCGCAAGCCGCGGAACGCTCTCCGCCTGATTGAATTTGTACCATCGATTTAGCTGCCGTTTGATTCGGGCAACCAGCTCGCGGGGACTGAATGGCTTGACCATATAGTCGTCGCTTCCCAGCTCAAGCCCCAGTATTTTATCCACTTCGCTATCCTTGGCAGAGATCATGATGATCGGGACCTCGGCTTCCGCACGGATCCGCCGGCACAATTCGAAACCGTCCATGCCGGGCAGCATAATATCCAGCACCCACATATCCGGCGGGTTCGTTCTCCACATCTCCCACCCTTCCTCAGCCGTGCCAAGGCCCACGGTTCGATAGCCTTCCTTGCGCAAATAAGCCTCCACTAAATTTCGTATATGCTGATCATCGTCAATCACGGCGATGAGATAATTTTGGTTCATATCCATGTACCTCCGAGCTTCGTCTCCTCCCAGTATACCAAGCTCCGGGATGATGAAGGGGAATGCCATTATTTTTCCACAAATACACCAATGTTCTGCCAATGCTGATTCGTACACTGGGTACTGTAAGACAAACCAACCCGATAAGGAGTGTTATACGATGAAACACAAACTGTTTGGTAAACTTGCCCTATCCGCTGCCCTGCTGGGATCAGCCGCCCTGCCCGTACATGCCTCTGGTGCTGATACCCCAAGTGACGTACCGGGTCAAACAGGCAAAAGCGCGCCTCTTAAAACTACTGCAACCATCTCCATTCTGCCGAATCCGCTGGAATTGGCTGAGAAACACGCACCGGAAACGGTACAGGATTGGAAGGAGACGCTTGAGAAGTACGGCAAGCTTGCCGGAGCTGAGGGAGCTGAGGGAGCATTCTTTTTCTCCGACGCTACAACTGCAGTTGCCGGAGAGATGAAGCCGGTAGTGGCTGAAGGCGAATTCGAGGTTTCCGTTGCTATGAAGACTTCTCCGGCAAAAGATATCCAGGAATTAATAGACAGCGGGGACATCAAGGAATTCAAAGCAACCCAGATTAAGGACGTTATCAGGCCACTTGAAGGCATAACGCTGGAAAGGGCCGAAATGGTGAATGCAGAGTCCGGTGAAGTGAAATACGACGTGATCCAAGGCGAGGCAGCAAGTTTCGCGGCAGTGAAGATCAGTGATGCAGCAAGTTTGGAAGTGAAGATCAACGAGGAGGATCTGGCGTTCATCCATGCCAAAATCGATCTCTTCAAAGCGGTGGATTCCAAGGACTCCGACTCTATCAAAAAGGCGCTGACGAAATTGCTGGACCAATACAAGGAACAGATCGCCAAGCTGGAAGCTGAAGCGAAGTAAGGTTATACGGAGCAGCATATGTCGGCGCAAGCCGATCCTACTTAAAGCACAAACAACCCTTGCCGGTGCCGCGGCAGGGGTTGTTCTTCTGTATAGGCCTATATCACGATTTTTTCGTCATGACCTTCATCAGCTTAACAGCCGAGCGCACGCGGGGCCGCTTTAAGTGCTCTTCCACATAGCGGTAATCCGTCAGGATCACTTTGGCATCCCGTAGTCCGTAAGCAAAATCGTCATCGAACAGCAGCCGATACTCCCATACCCGCTTCTCCCAATTTGGAATATTCGCCAGCATCCATTCATCTTCCGCTCCTGGATGGACATAGGTTTCGCTGACTCCTTCAGGAAGTCTGTACAGCTTATCGATGAGTGATTGCTTGAAGCTGTCGTAGGTCTCTCCCTCGACAACAGGAAACGGATGCGAGAGCAGATAATCCGGGATTGGCACGCCAAACGTATCAGCAAGGCCTGAGGCGAGCGCAACCGGACGCTCGATATTCGGCAGCGAGCTGAGCAGCGGATCCTCCGGGTAGATATAGCGGAACAATCGTGCGGGGAGGCGCCAACGCGAAGTCTTCCACAGCATCTGCGGAATGAGGCTTCGCCCCGTTTCCATCCCGTACAGGCTGCCCATATGATTATCCACATGACTGATCCGAATGCCGGCCTTGCTCGCCAGCCGGTACTGCGCCTCAAGCTCTTTTAACACGGCGCCTGTCTCTGCCCCCCGTTCAAACTCCGGAACGGTCCGGTATTGATGACCGCTGGCGTCATGAAGGGAGGAGTGCCCCGTCAAGCTGCGCCATCGCAGAGCCTCAAATTCGCTCGTCAAGGTCAGATGCAGCCCCACATTGGATTGGCGTCGGCGTGCGGCCCAGGAGGCCGCCTCTTCAAAGCCGGGAGCCACGGTCATGATGGTTGCCGAGGAGACTTTGTTCTCCTCCAGCAGATGGCGAATCGCCTCATTCATGGCCTTGCTTTGCCCGAAATCGTCACAGTTGATGATCAGTCTTCGCTCCATGGTCGTGTCCGCCTCCTATAGTTTTTGAGAATTCGATTTTGGTTGCAAACGATAACAGGAAGGAAATAGCCAGCAAGCACAATGGAACGACACTGATCAAATACCTGAAGGTCGATTCCGGATCACTTCCCGGATTGTCACCGCTTTCATATCCGAATATCATGCCTACCACAAAAAATGCCAGGGCAGATATCAATCCGCTGGAACGCGTAATAAATCCGCTGACAGCCGTATAGATCCCCTCTCTGCGCAGCCCCGTCCGCTCCGCATCCTCGTCGATGATGTTGCCGCTAACCATGGCCGGCGTTACCAGAAATCCCGCCAGACCGAACCCAACGCCGATGCCTGCCAGAATCCCGCTGATCAGATCGTAACCAAACCAGAGCGGAATGACCGAAAGGCCATACACGCCGAGCGACAACCGCCATGCTCTCACACCGTCCATTCTTCGGATCATCCAATACCAGACGAATACCAGCGGAATGACCGATACAAACACGGCTGCCAGCAGAATCGATACTTGATTGTCCGGGATGTTGAGCACGTACTTTGCATAAAAAGGGATCGTCGAGCTTATCAGTCCATTCACCGTCTGGGCAAAGGAGTTGGAGAGGTTAAACACCCAAAACTTCTTATTGCGCAAGGTTTCGCGGAACGCTTGGACAAGTTTGAGCGGCTCGCTTACGGTGTACACCTCCTGCTCCCGGACGCTCATCATGCAGAGAAACATGAACACGCCGAACAGCAGTGCGTACAGAATCGCCATATTCGAGAACCCCATGGCGTCATAAATAATCGGGGTCAACGCAGTACCGATCAATAGTGCCACGACCTGGTAGCCCTGTTGGATGGCCGAGGCCTTCGCCCGGATGCGGTCTCCGCGGAACAGCTCGGGGAACAGCGCTCCATAATTGACCCATAATACGGTTGCAACAGCTTCGTACAGGATAAGGGCAACCAAAAACCACATAAATAGTCCGTTCTGCGACAACCCTTCCGGCGGCGAGAACACGAGCACGAAGGTCAGCATGAACAGCGGAATGGCGCCGAACACCCACGGCCTGCGCCGTCCCAGCCGGGTTTTGGTGCGATCCGACCAATACCCCATCAGCGGATTGTTAACCGCATCCCAGATCAGAAATACGGTTCGTGCCAGGGATGCCAGCCCTATGCCAAGACCCAAGGTATCGACGTAGAAAAAGATGTAAAAGGAGCTGAACGCCTGGCTCGGGACCATCATGGCAAACATGCCAAGCGAAAATGAATACGGCGAATTCACCCAACTGCGCTTCATCCGTTTCCCTCCATCCGTCATGGACGATTTTGTTGTACAGTATTCTGCGGATGGCACGAATATACCTGCCTATGCGAAGGCTAAGTTGATTACGCCTACGGAACCGGACAATAGCCACGATGGGATCATAGAATTGGATGAGCATACATATTTTTCATGGCATCGGCCAACCCTTCTAAATAAGACCGTAAAATTTTCAGAAAGGGTCTGTGCCATGGAACTCCTCAAAGATCTTCTGTTAGTGCTTGGAAGAATTTATACCATCTACCCGCTGCTCTTGGGCGTTACCTTATTCATGGGCCGCCGTTCCATCGGCGAGCTTCCCGTGTTTGACTACATCATCATCCTGTCGCTCGGTTCCGTGATCGGAGCAGACATCGCAGATCCAAAAATCGAACATATCCATACCGCCTTCGCGATCGTCGCCATCGGCGTGTTACAGAAGATAGCCTCTGTCCTTCATGTGAAGAGCCGGCGCATCGGCAAGTGGATTACGTTCGAACCGATGATTGTCGTTAAAGACGGGAAGTTCATTTATCCGAATTTGAAAAAAGCCAGATACTCCATCGATAACATTTTGCAAATGCTGCGCGAGGAGCAGATATTTGACATAGCTGAAGTCGATATGGCGGTATTGGAGCCGAGTGGCGTCTTATCCATACTGAAAAAGATGGAGAAGACCGCCGTCACGCTGGAGGACCTGAAGTTAAAACGGCCGAATTCCGGGCTGTCTTACGCCGTCGTCAAAGAAGGACGCATTCAGACGATCACCCTCCAAAAATTAAACCTTACCGGGAAATGGCTGGAGACTCAGCTGGATGAGCGGGGAATTCCGCTCGATCAGGTGTTCTTCGCTTCACTCGATGAACAGAAGCGTTTAAACATCACCGTCTACGATAAGGAGATCCCGATCCCTCCCCTGTATCACTAATGATCCAAAAAAAAGCCTGGCGCTGCCGCCAGGCTTGTTGTGTTTGTGACTTATTGAAGAACGATTTTAATGGCATTGCCGATCGGAGGCAGGCTCTTGGTCAGCACGGGGCTGTAATAACCGATAATCTCCGCGTCGTCGGTCAATTCGGTAGCTTTCAAGGTTTTACCGTCTTTATTCACGACGACCGTCTCGGGTGTCAGATTCAGGATCACTTCGCTCGGCGATTGTTCCGTTAGTCCTTTTCCCTTGATCGTAACACGCAGGTTACCGCCATCGGCATTGATATCCGTGATGACACCAGCTGTAGCGAGCTGGTCCGTCTCTTCCTTGTCCAATTTAACGCTGATTTCAAATGCATAGGTCTGAGGAGGCAGGCTCATGGTCATCGCCATGCTGTGAACCGCTTCAATCTTCATGTCTTTTGCAAGATCCTTAAGCTCGATCTTCTTGCCTTCCGCATCACGGATGACGGTGTTCTCATCCACGTTCAGTACGATCCCTTCGGTACCCGTGCCGTTAATGTGAACGGCTTTGCGATCCTCATGATTGATAACTTCCGTGATGGTTCCCACGACGGTTTCTTTCTTAACATCTTCTTCGGACGAGATGCTCACCTTAGTGCCATCAACCGATACGTTAGCTTGGAGCACTTCGCTGAAGAAATTAGCCGGAACATAAAGCGTGCCCTTCACATTTACTGGCGCAGCGCCGAGGGACTTGTACATTTTGTTAACCGTATACTGGTCTTTCCCCGTTTGCACGAGGGTCCAGATCGGGGATCCCGGTTTAGTCAGCTCCGCAGAGCGGTCCTGTTGATTCCAGCCCAGTTCAAATCCGAGCGCCTCGGATACGCTCCGCAGCGGGATCATGACCTGCTTCGCATCGGCGTTCATATAACCGGCGCCAGCCACTTTCTTACCGTTAACCAGAACCCCATAATCAATTACAGCCGATATCACGACCGGTTGTTGTTCCTGGTTGCCTCCAGCCTGGGGTGCTGCATAAGCCGCTGCGCCACCAGAGACAGCGATGGCCGCAACCATCAATGTCGCCGCTTGCTTCTTCCATTGTTTATTCATGCTCATCATCCTTTCTAGGTGCCTTAAATTATCATGTACTACTATACTGACGGGCGTATTAGCCAAATGTTGCAATGAAATGATAAGCGAATGTGCAAGATAGTACGCAGAAAGGCCGTTCCGGGATAGACTTATCAAGTCTTCCGAAACGGCCTCTTTATCTGACTTAGCGATGGATAAATAGCGGGTCAACAAAGCTTCTGCAATATTCCTCCGCAATCTGCTCCGCGCTGTATCCCATATCACGCATGTAGAGAATGATATCCGCGCGCGGCAGAGATGCGAGCATCACAGAGGTAAACTGAGGGTCAAGCGGCATCAGTACTCCCTGCTCCGCCGCACGCTCCAGCAGGCGCTTAATCTGAAACCGTAAAAACGTGAAGGGCGGGTTCTCGCACATAATGTTCTTGGTTTCCTCCAGACGGTCAGAGGTCAGCATCACCCTTAGCCACTCCAAATCTTCATTGAAATGCAGAATGACCTTTGTCATCACCGTCCGCAGCCGATGAGCCACCGGTTCACCTTCGCTGCTCTGAAGGTAAACGTCCAGCCCCTCCATAAACCGATCGATCTTGGCTTCCATCAACGTGAAGCAAATCTTGCTCTTGCTGGGGTAACGGCGGTACAAGGTGCCTTGCCCGATCCCAGCCGTTTTCGCCACTTGATGCATGGAGACGTCCTCGACTCCGTATTTATTAAATAAAGCCTGAGCCGTATCCAAAATCTTTTGACCCAACTCGTCATTCTCTTTCGGCAATGCACGCATCCCTTTCTAATTTGAACACACGGGAACCTTATGCAGCAGACTGTTCTTCTTCAACGGGTGAAGTTGTACGTTTAACAAATAAGCCCAGTACTAAAGCGATGATTGCAAGAACAAGTCCGATTACAAAAGCATTATGAAGACCGGCAACCATGCTCTCTACCGGATTGAGATCCCCGGTTGTTTCAACGTAATTTTTAGCACCTGCTGTCATGATGCTGATAAAGAGCGCCATACCTACGGCTCCTGCTACCTGCTGCAGTGTATTCATGATGGCTGTTCCATGCGGATACAGCAATCGCGGCAGCTGATTCAACGCTGTAGTCTGGGCCGGCATCATAACCATCGAAATCCCTATCATCATCATAACATGAAGGAAGATGACATAACCACCGGTCCATGAAGAGTCGATGCGCGAGAACAGGAAAATGGCGACGCTCAAGAGAGCAAGACCTGGGATAATCAGAACTCTCGGTCCGAATTTATCGAATAGCTTTCCTGTAATCGGCGCCATCAATCCGTTGATGATACCGCCTGGCATCATGACAAGGCCAGCTGCAAGCGCAGTTAAGCCCAGTGCGTTCTGCAGGAACAATGGCAGCATGATCATAGTGGAGAACATGCTCATCATCAGCACCAGCATCAGCACGGTTACGAGCGAGAACATCGGAAATTTGAAGGTACGCAGATCCAGCATCGGTTCCTTCATCTTCAGTTGGCGCCATACGAAGAGCAGCAAGCTGATAGCCCCTGCCGTAATGCACCATACTACCTTCGGATCAGACCAAGTGCCTTCTCCGGCACTGCTGAATCCATATACGATACCCCCAAAACCGATAGTAGACAGAATAATCGAGATATAATCAACCTTCGGCTTGGTCAGGATCGATACGTTCTTAAGGAAAACCGCTGCAAATGCAATGGAGAACGCAGCAAGCGGAATGACCAGATAGAACAACCAGCGCCAGTTCAGCGCGTCCACGATCAAGCCGGACAGCGTCGGTCCGATCGCCGGGGCAGTCATGATGACAAGACCGATCATCCCCATGGCGGCTCCACGATTCTGAGGCGGATAAATACTAAGTATCGTGTTCATCAGAACCGGCAGCATAAGCCCCGTTCCGACCGCTTGCAGGATACGCCCTACCAGCAGCACCCCAAATACCGGTGAAAAGCCGCAAATAATCGTACCTATAAGAAATAGCGTCATGGCGCCTATAAACATCTGTCTTGTCGTGAACCACAGCTGCAGCAGCGCCGTGACTGGCACCAGAATACCGACAACCAGCATATAGGATGTTGAAAGCCACTGCACCGTCGACTCTCCAATACCAAACTGCTCCATCAAGCTTGGGAAAGCGATGTTCAGCAGTGTCTCATTCAAGATGGAAACGAACGCGCCAATAATCAGCGCGGCAACAATCGGCCCTCTCTTTATTTTGCTTAAATCAATCTTGGCCGAACTTGGCCCCACTCCCATATCCAAGAGCTTATCCTCCCTTATCTCTGTATACACGGACAATTGTCCGGTAATGCGTTTTTTATTGTAACGGACAATTGTCCGCAGGTCAACTGAAAATTTTCATTAAATTTTCAATAAAAGAAAAATCGATGCCGTCCATGGTACGAATCCGCTGGGTCATGCAGTGGACACACATAGAATTATGGGTTGTTATCTTCTTCACAAAAAAAGGATCCGCCCTACGCCGCAACTTAGGACAGATCCTTCGATATTAGTATTCACGCACGTCGGCTTCGTGAGCCGTTACGCGTTCAGCGCAATCTTCTCCTTGTATACTCTGGCCCAGCCCTCCAGATTGTTCGTAACGATCAAGAGCTCAGGGTATTGGGCAAGAGATTCCAGTACAGCCTCATCATCCGGCGTCCAGACAATGAGCTGAACCCCCCGCTTGCGCGCTTCCTCCATAAATGAAGGGGTCACGTAAACATATTTAACGGACACATAACGAGCGCCGATCTCCTCCAGGTAAGGGAATACCGATGGCGTAGCTCCATATATCACCAGGCCCAGCTCGATTTCAGGGTCCAGGGAACGTGCTCGTTCAATGGAATAATGATCGAAGGAGGTGAGGAATACCTGCTTCTCCATGCCTGTATCCTTGATCACGTCAACAACCTTTTGTTCCAGGCCGGGATAGGTATCCCCCATCTGCTTCAGCTCAATGTCAACGATCATCCGATCCTTGGCAAAGCGCAGAGCTTCCTCCAGCGTGGGAATGACCTCTCCTGAACCTGCATCCAGCTTGCGTATTTCATCCAGCGTGAAGGCATTGATTGTCCCTGTTCCGTTGGTCGTCCGGTTTACCGTTGGATCATGGATCACAACAGGCACGCCGTCCTTCGTCAGCTGGACATCCAGCTCCAGGTGCGAGAAACCAAGCTCCAGCGCTTTCCGAAAGCCCAGCATCGTGTTCTCCGGGTATTTCAGCGGATACCCTCTATGAGCCAATCCCCGTACTTCCATGTACCATTCCCTCCAAACTTAAGTCGATTGATGGCCTCGATCACGGCCAATACCGTACGTTAACGGACTGAGTTACGTAATCGGGATGCCATTTGAAGCTCTATAGGACTGTTCGCCATGAACCTTCCGATCCCTGCTGTCTGCAGCGGATCATAACCTTCGGGAGAAAACAGAGAGACGGCATGGCGGTGTATCCTTGACCACCGTTTCCATACCGTCTAGAATACCTGCTTCATCCGGTTATGCGGTTATTTAAACGTCGAATTCGCCATCGCGGCCACGATATGCTTCTGCATGACCGTAAAGACCAGCACGATCGGGATAATCGCCATGACGCTGGACGCCATAATGACATTGAAGAACATGGCTTCATTTCCGGCAATGGAGTCCCTCAGCATCGCAATACCTACCGTTAGCACGCGCATGTCGTTGTTATTAGTCATGATTAGCGGCCAGAAATACGAGTTCCAGGACGAGATGAAGATCAACACGCCCATGGTAACGATCGTCGGCATCGCCATCGGGAATAAAAGCTTGTACAGTATGGAGAAACGACCGGCTCCATCCACCCGCGCCGCTTCCAGCACGTCGTTGTTAATCGATTTGAACGCCTGCCTGAGCAGGAATATCGCGTAGGCGGAAGCCCCGTGGGGCACGATGAGCGCCCAGAACGTATTCAGCCAATCCAGCTTGGACATCATGACGTATACCGGAACGAAAATAACCTGCTCCGGTACGATCAATGCGGCGAGAACGAGCAAGAATAGAGCGTCCCGTCCCCAGAACTTCCCCTTCGCAAATGCATACGCCGCCATAAGCGCCACGTTCAGCTGCAGAATAATCGTTCCGACCGCCATCAGCAGCGTATTGCCGAAAAATCGCGCATATGGGATAACCCGGAAGGCTTCGGCAAAGTTCTGCCAGGCAAAGGTTTCCGGCCAGAATGTAGGTACGGCCATCCGCATCTCAGACTGTGTCTTGAGCGCGCTGATCAGCAGCCAATACACCGGAAAGAACATGACGAGCGTCACGATCACGGCTCCGATGATACGGAACGCCATCATGGTCTTTCGGTACTTGGCGGACCCAGCCATATAATTATCCTTCATAGTGCACCTTCTTCCTGCTGACCACCCATTGTACCAATGTTAACAGCAATATGATTACAAACAGAATCATGACAAGCGCCGAGGCTCTTCCTGTTTTGAATTCATCAAAGGCCATCGTATAGATCCAGTACACAATCGCGTTTGTTGCCTTGAGCGGGCCGCCGTCCGTCATGACGTCGATGGACTGGAACACCTGCATGGAGGAGATAAAGCTCGTGATGACAAGAAACAGTGTCATAGGCGACAAGAGCGGCAGCGTAATGTTGCGGAACTGCCGGAACTTGCTGGCTCCATCAATCGAAGCCGCCTCATAATACTCGGCCGGAATCCCGCGCATGCCCGCGATAAAGAGGATCATCGCAAAACCGACGCCCTTCCAGACCGAAACGGCAACCAGCGCCGGCAATGCCGTCGAAGGGTTGGTCAGCCATTCGACCGGTTCCATGCCGAACCAGGAGACAATGGAATTCAGCAGCCCATATTGCCCGTTGTAAATCCAGGTAAATACCATGGCGGCGACAACCATCGAGACATAATACGGCATGAAGATTACGCCGCGCATGAAACCGAACAACCGTGAGGATGACACGTTGAGCAGCAGCGCCAGCAGCAGCCCGATGACAAGCGTGAACACTACGTCCATAACGGTGTACAAGAACGTGACCTTCAAGGAGTGATAGAAATCCGGGTTTGACAGCAAGCGCGTATAGTTATCGACGCCCACGAACTTCTTCATGGGCCGCGTCATATTCCAGTTCGTAAAGCTGATGTACACGGAATAACCCAGAGGATAATACAGGAACACGCCCATGAATAACAACGCCGGGACCGCGAACGAGAAGTCCTTCCACTTCTCGATCAACGTATGGGAGATCCGTTTAGAGACCGAAGCGGTCGCCCGATTGGACGCCGCCTTTGTCATATGTTTATTGGTCTCCATAGGCATCACTCATAGTCAGCCAGAATATCGTTGATCTTCTTGGCTGCATCCTGCATAAGTGGTGTCGGATCTTTTTTGTTCAGCACCATTTCCCCTACGACTTCTTTGTAAACTTCGCTGAATTCAGGGTAAGCCGGGTGCTGCATGCGCGGTGTCACTTCGTCAAAGTGCTCGTATACCGCTCTGTATTGCGGCCATCTTTCGAAATATTGATCGCCTTCCTCAGACTCGATTGCGGATTTTCTTGTCGGCAGGTATCCAACGGATTCAGCCCACTTAATGTTTTGCTCCGCCGAAGTCATGAACTCGATGAATTTCCAAGCCGCTTCCTTCTCCAGATCCTCGGCACCGTCCATCATGACGATCCCCGCACCGCCGATGTTGGAGGTCCGTACTTTATCACCAGGGATGAAGGATACGCCAACCTCGAAGTTCGCATTCTCGCGGTACATTTTCAGCATCGCGGAAGTATGCTGTACCATCGCGATTTCACCGTTCAGGAACATTTGACGCATATTATCGGAGGCCCCTTTACCGAAGCCCATATGCATGCTGCCGTCATTTTGCCACTTGTAGAAATTCTGGAGGTAACGGAGAGAATCCTCATTCTCGACAGCCGAGGCACTCAGGTCCTCCGTCAGAATTTGTCCACCGCCGTTAATGTTCCACGGGTCATAGTACCATGTGTCCCAGCCTGGAACAGAGAAAGCATAACGCGTCGTTTTGTCGCCTTCCTTTTTCGTTACTTTCGCATTGAAATCCTCGATCTCATCCCATTTCGCAGGAGGCTCTACGCCCAGCTCGTCCAGCATCGTTTTGTTGTAGACGAATACGCTGGTGCTGACGATCAGAGGGAATCCGAATTGTTTCCCGTTGTATGCATAAGCGTTCAGCATACCTTGAGCGAAATCCTCCATCTTCACTTCGTCGCGCTTAATCCACGGACCCAGATCGGCAAAAACGCCGCTATCCGCAAAGTTAGCGAGTGAAGATACCTCAACATTAGTAACGGCCGGTACATCGTTCGCTGCTACTGCAGCCGATAATTTTTTGTGAAGATCAGGATAGCCGCCTTGGAACACCGGTTCTACCGTAATATGTGGGTACTTCTTCTGGAACTCTGCGATCATGTAGTTCAAGCCTTCCAGTTGAGCATCCGCATGGGCATGCCAGTACTGGATTTTGACAGGCGTTGTATCATTCTTCATATCCATCGAAGCAGCTTCCACATCGTCGAGCGAAACCTCTCCTCCGGCACTTTCACTTCCACCGCCGCCTCCGCAAGCCGTGGTAATAACCATAAATATGGTCAGTAACATTAACAACCATGATTTCTTTTTCATAGATGATCTGTTGTCCCCTCTCGAATCTATTCATCATTCATCTTCATCACTACTGTCTATCCACTTCATCAAATGGCCGGTTTAACGGCACGCGGATCCTAATATGGGGGGGATTCCCCCATCCAATCAATCCGTCTACCCCTTAAAAAGCGCACAAAAATAGAGACGTCAAAAGAGCGCAACCTAAGAGCCACCACCTCCTATAAAAGCTAAAGTAGCTGCTACTCGGGTTATCTCATCGTCTCCACCCCTAGCAAATATGTAATTATAGTTAATCCATCAACCGTACAGGAATCTTATGTCCAAAAACGCGTATCTCCTGTAGATACGAGGTCTGCACCATTTGCCAGCGCCTCATCGATTTCTTCCTCGCTTCGTAAAAAACCTCCCACAATAAGCGGACAGTGAATTTCCTTCTTCAGGTCGCGGATCACGCGGGGTATGAGTCCCGGCATTAATTCCACCTCATCCGGACGGGCTTGTCCGATCATTTTCACTGCGGTTCTTAAAGCTGTCGTATCAATGGCAAACACTCGCTGTATCGAGCTAATGCCCGCTTGGCGCGAAGCCAATACCGTATTCGTCTTCGTCGTAATAATCCCGTCGATCTTGTACGAATCCGCCAAATACTGCACAGCCGAATTATCCCGGCCAATGCCGCTTACCATCTCCAGATGAACAAACACTTTTTTGCCTGAGGAGTGAAGTCGATTAACGATATCCCTGAGTTTTATGATATCGCCTGTCATCAGGTTCACACGCTCCACCGTGCTGTTCACAGCTGCATCGATCTGTTCCAGCTTGGTAATCGAAGCGATTACGGGAAGACGCCGTGTCCTTTGATCTGCCATAAGTGCGTGTCCCCCTTCTACCGAACACTCTTATGATAAAGCGATAAGATCATGACAGTATTAACGATATGTAAAATCTGTGTTAACGGCACTCATCAAGGCTCCGATATATCATGTATACGCTTACTATTCAGTTAACAACAGATTCTGCTATATCCCTGGTTTGTTGGATTCCCCCTAGACTTAGGATCATTCGGTTCAGCGAAGAGGTTAGGATAGCGCTTTCAGAATAGCTCGCCAAACTATTTAATATCTATCATAGAGGAATGATTTAGCCATAGTCTATAGCGAAATTTGTATTATTTTGTCGAATTTAAAAGAATATCAACTCAATGTAACAAATATCATGGCACGAACGACGATACTATGACACCGCTACACCCCAATAGAGCATGCTCTTGTTGGAGATTTACGAGAGTAAAAAGGTGTGATCATGTTTCACCCGTCCGCAGTTACGGTGCATCTAGAAAAAGGCCTCCTGCAGCGTAGGCTAAGATCGAACATGGAACAGGCCGCCCGAAAAGTTCGGACGGCTTACGGTTCCATGCTTCAAATGCACCATTCGGGTCTGCTCTGCACGTAGCTTAGCTGCTCGTTCTGCAAGCCGCGCTGATCTTGCTTCACAGCTTGAGTATTAAGGATTCACATTAATCGTAAACGTCGATGTGTTATTCTTGATCGGCGTTACGGTATCGGTGATCTTCAGGTTATTAAAGGTCACGCTGCCAACGGCCGGACCTTGGTTCGGTTCCGGCATTTCGTTAGCCCAGATCCCTACGCCTGATTTCGCGTCAAATGCGTCGCCGCTCTTTTTGGCCCCTGTGATCGTAATGTTCGTAAAGATCGTATCCTTGACCGGATTCTGCGGCTGCCCGCCAACATAATTGGTCTGGAACATAATGCCGTGGTAAGTCGGATCGATAATATCTACGTCCGTTACCCGAATGCCTTGGAACACCTTCGAGGCTGAGAACAGCCACATCGCCGGGAAGGTCTGCTGGTCCCAGAAATGGCCGCCAGCACGGACAATCGAGATATTCTCGAATTGGGTCGGCGGCGATGCTCCGAAGCCGTTCATCGGGTATCCGAAATCCAGCGAGCTGATCGTGACGCCGGAATAACAGAGCGTATCCGCAATGTAGATATTACGGAACGTATTGCCGTATCCTCCATATACCGCAAGGCCCGCCGCACGCCAGGTCAGCAGCGAAGTCAGATTCTCGTAGACGTTATCCTTCTCGTCTGCCCCTCCCGCATCAATCGCGGAGAACAGAGCAAAGCTGTCATCACCCGTTGCCCGTGCCTCAATGTTGCTTACGAGATTGTTCGTGCTGCCATTGGTCATGTTGATCCCGTCAGCAAACACGTTGCGGATCCGGGAGTTGGTAATTTTCATGTAATCCGTGTTGGCTCCCCAATACATGCACACTTGGTGCTCCACCCAGATGTTATCGATCGTAATGTTCGCGACATTCGAGAAATCGAACACTTTACCCGGTCCGTCGATCCGCGAGGTGTAATTGCCAAAGTATGCAAAGTTCGCGAAGGTAGAGCCGTTCGCCGTTGAATTGATGGAAAATCCGATATCGGTATTGTTCTGTGACGATGGGGCGGTAAAACGCGTAAACCATGGACCCGCACCGACGATCTTCACGGGCTTGCCGTAAACCTGGAGCTTATTCGAAGTCTGATAGGTTCCAGCCGGGAGATAGACGCCGACCAAATTCCCCGTCGTATCCATGCGGAATTTATCCAAGGCGTTCTGCACGTCCTGATGCGTAAAACCTGCCGGAACGACATATTTAGCCGGGTCCGGATTCGGAATTAACGACACCTGTTCCAGGTTGATAAAATCAATGGCGTACTGGCTTGTGTTGGCCGCATCCTTCTGCAGGCGGATTTTGCTGCCCTTCGGGATGGTGGTGTCAAACATGATGTTGGCCTCGTCATATATATGACGAGGTGCTCCCTCAGATGGGCTATTTCTTGGATCGGCCTCATCGCCATACAGCCATGCATATTTGGAAGTGAGATTGATTGCCTTCGTAAAGACGCCATTCACATAGATGTTCAGCGTGGCATCGATCCCTCCGCCGCCAGGCGCATCCGGAATCGAGAAGCGCGTAACCAGACTATTCGTGCTGGCTTTCGTCGTGAACTCTACGAAGCTGCCTGTTGAATTGAGTGTGACCGCCTTCCGGCCGGCTGCTTCTCCGGCAATATCCCCGATGTTGCGGTTCGGCCCGACAACAGCCGCTCCGCCGCCAACGACGGCATCCTCAGCCTCATACATGTCGTACGGCATATTTGCGCCCCGCCCGATAAATAGTGGGCTTGTTGAGATGTTGTTACCTTGCTTCACCGGCAGCTCATTGGCATCCACAGCCACCTCGGTCTTCACGTTATACTTGCCGTTGGCAGCCGTCCAACTGCCGACGTTCACCGGCTGAGCCGAAGCCCCGCTGGCGATGGCGCCATTCACTGTGCCTGTAAAGGTCTGAATGATATTGTTCGTATTCGCATCGCTCAAGGTCACCTTAATGTTGTGGGCTCCTCCAGCGGATGCGGCCGTACCCTGGTTCTTCACCGTAACGGTGAAATTCACGCTGTTTCCGGCAGCTGGATTGCCCGGTGACCAGCTCGTCGTTGCCACCAGGTCGGAGCTTTGAACAGGGCTGATGACCATGGATGTCGGATGCATGTAGCTGTTGTTGACTTCGTTCTGCTCAATAACGGCATTGTTCTCATCCACCTTGGCTGTGAGCTGATACGTACCAGCCTCCTTCGCACCAAGATTCAATGTCACATTAGCCGAAGCACCGGCTGCCAATCCTGCCACATTCGAAGTACCGAGCTTGGTATTGCCGTGGTAGAAATTTACTGTTGTCGCCCCGGAAGACAAAGTTCCGATATTCTTCACTACTGCCGTTACTACAATGCTGTCGGTTTCCACCGGGTTCACCGGTGACCAAGACATTCCCGTAATCGTCAAATCCGGATTGGAAGCAGGCGTGCCGATGACCTGAAATTCGGCAATTTGCCCTCCGGACGAACCGGTATTTGCGGTGATTCTCAGCTGTACGGCGCTAACCTTCGCAGCAACCGGAATGGTCACGGTATTTCCCAAAGCCGGGTTAAAGGTATACTGCGCAGCGGATACCAGATTCGTGAAGGTGGTACTGTTCTGATCGTGACCCAGCACCTGAATAGTCTGTGTCCGCGTTCCCCACTGGCTATCCGGATTCAGTTTCAGTACGACCGAGGAGATGTCCGAATTTGAGCCTAAGTCGATGGTCAGCGTATGCGGATAGCTGTTTGCCCCACCTTCCCAATACGTGCTCAAGCTGCCATCATTGGCATTGGAAGCGGCATAAATGTACTCGTTCGATGAAGCTGTGATCGGTTTGTTCAGTGCGAGATTGGTTCCGGTGCCTCCGCTGCCACTGCCCGTGCGGGTCACCGTGTTGCTAGCGGCAGATACATTACCAGCAGCATCTTTGGCCTTCACATAGTAACTGACAGTGGCAGCAGCAGGCTGATTATCCGTATACGTCAGCACATTGCCGGCTACACTTGCCCTCACCGCATGATCGGCATAAACATCGTACCCCGATACACCGACATTGTCGGCTGATGCCGACCAAGTCAGCTTAATCTGACCAGAAGCAGGCTCAGTATAAGCGAGGTTACCCGGGGCAGCCGGAGCCTCTGTATCCCCGGTTGGAGCCTGGCCGTATACTTCGAACTCGGAAATCTGACCGGCAGGCCATGCCGTATTGGCCGTGAAGAGCAGCCGCACATATCGCGCCGATTGTGCCGTCAGATTGATCGTAACCTTATTGCCGTCTGCCGGATTAAATGTATAGGCAGCGGATGAAGCCAGGTTGGTGAACGTCGAGCCGTTGCTGCTGGCCTGTACGGTCAAGGTCTGGGATCTCGTCTCCCACCCGCTCGCGGGCAGCTTCAATATCACTTTGTTGACATTGTAGGAGCCATCCAGATCCACCTGAAGCCACTGTGGAAAGGCATTGTTATTGCTTTCCCAGTAGGTGGCCTGGTTAGAGTCATTGGCATTCCCGGCAACATAAGTCTGGTTATAGGAGCTGGCTGTCATATTCTTGCCCGCCGCCAGATTGCCAGGCTCCACCACGATTACGGCATCCCCGGATGCAGGAGCTTTACCTTCTCCGGATCCACTGCCGGGAGTGCCTTCATTACCTGAGCCATCTCCAGGCACCTCCTCATGACCTGAACCAGGCTGCCCTGTGTCCGGATTATCACTAACGGGTTCCCCCGTCGCGGGATCGCCATCCATTTGCTGCCAATCTCCAATCTGAGTGGCTGGGTGCGAATCGGTATGGGATTGTTCCGCAAAGCCCGGGTCAGGCACGATGATCAGCTGTGTCCATATCAGAATCCATGCGAGTAAGCTCATTACAGCAGGCTTGATTGTATTCATCAACCTTCTGGATTTCATTATCCAACCTCCTGATATCAAATGCTTTCCTTCTGTACATTGCATACATAATCTCGCCTTTTTGGCCGCATGTTGAAAGAAAAAAAGTATGCGCTTACATTTATGTTCCGTTCGTGCCGATCACCTCCCTTGAACTTCTATGTGCCCTGTGTCGGTCAACCGTCGCCGCAGTACTCCACGTCACGCCGCAAACGCGAATAACCTTGTTGGTTAGCCCTAACAAAGGTAAAATCTTGAGTACTAGCAATGTTTGTAGTGAATCATCCGGAAAATATAATGAGTGGGTATGTTGGTTCACGCGCTGCTGTAAGATAAGTAACACGATATTGCCGTGAGTAAATCTGCGGGGGCTTAACGGTGGGTGACAAGCACATTCCATGCTGTGTCATTACTATAAAGGATTCCCAGAAGGATTGACGATGCGCGATTGTATGTTTTTTATGTGAATTTCTATGCGAGGAAAGGAACTTTCAAATGCTGAAAAAAAGCCGACCAAGAATAAATCCTTGTCCGGCCAGGGCTGATAATCCTCCACGCAATTGCTACTCGAATAACGGTACCTTCGGGTCCTTCCCGTTACAATGAACCAGCATCGCATGCAGTTGTCCTCTGTGGTGATACACATGCGCCACGATTTCGAGCAGCCATTCATACCTCGAATAGGTGACACCCCAGTAGGACGTCATCTCCTGATGGAGCTCTTCTTCTGTCATCTCTCTAAACGCCTGCTCCAGATAGGAATAGCTGCTTAATAATTCAGCCTGTAAATCCTTCAGGTTATTTAACGATACACCTGCATAATAGGTGCTCATCTCCTCTTGCGTGGCTCCTCCGGATATGTGGAAATCGGCTCGGCAGATGACGGCGATATGCTTAAGCAGTTCCCCGACAGAATATTTACCCTCTGTCGGCTTAACGAGCAAATCCGCTTCATCGAGCTTGTCGATAATCGCAACAATGGAAACGATAGCAACCTCAATCTGATGTAATGCATATGTACAATAGGAATTCATATGTTCTCTCCAATCCAATATGTATACACTAATATGTTGTTCGAACTCGCTTCATTATTATAGAACATACGTTCCTAAAATTTCAACAAAAAAACAACCTGCTCCTTAAATGCTAAGAGGCAGGTTGTTCCGCCATACATCTTATGACCGATCAGCCAACGAGATTAAATCCGGTTGTATTCTCAAGCACTTCCACGCGGAACGTGCTGCCGTCAGCTTCACGCACGACGCTGACGGACAGATGGCCGCTTCCGATCGCAATCCGTTCGGCCTTCAGTTCATTCATCCCTTCCGGAAGGAACGGGGACAATGCGATTTCCTTGGTCACCGCATTCGGGTACAATCCGAGCATTGCCTGTAGGAAGACAATCGAGGTTCCGGCCGCCCATGCCTGCGGCGAGCAGGTTGTCGGGTACGGAACCGGATGGCCCAGCTTCGCATCATGTCCGCAGAACAGCTCCGGAAGACGCTGGTATTCAAAATGTGCGGAAGCCTGCAGCAGGCCGGAGATCACCTTGCCTGCCTCAGCTTTGAATCCTTGCTTGCCGAGACCCAGCAGGATCATGGCATTGTCATGCGGCCATACGCTGCCATTGTGATAGCTCGCCGGATAATATCCGGTGGAGTCTGTGCTCATCGTACGGATACCGTATCCGTTAAACATATCGTTTCGGAGCATCCGCTCGGACTGGGCTTTCGCCCGGCTCTCTTCCGGCAGTCCGCTCATGAGCAGATGCCCCGGGTTCGAGGTGACGCTTCGGACCTGACGCAGGTCCTTATCCAAAGCGATGGCATAACACTGCTGATCCTCCATCCAGAAGGCCGCTTCGAAACGGGCGCGAAGCTCCTCGGCTTCCGTCTCCAGCTTGCGGGCCAGATCCGGCTCGCCCAGCTCTGCGAAGACGGGTGCCAGCGATTTCTTCGCTTGATACACGTAACCCTGAACCTCCGACAGCGCGATCGGAGATTCCGCGTACTCCCCGTTCTCATGAATGATCGAGTTGGCGGAATCCTTCCAGCCCTGGTTCGGAAAGCCTTTCTCCGCTTCCTGTTTGTAGGCCATGAAGCCGGAGCCCGCTTCAAGTGCGGCATCGATGTAATCCAATGCCCGCAGCATGTTTGGCTTAAGCTCCTCCGCCAAGGAAAGATCGCCCGTCCAGCGGTAATATTCGCCGATCAGCGCCAGAAACAGCGGCGTGGAGTCGATGGTGCCGTAGTACGGCGAGAACGGGGATTGGTTCGTCGTGACCAGCTCACCATAGCGAATCTCATGCATGATTTTGCCCGGCTGCTCATCCCGCCAAGGATCGGTCTTCTCACCTTGATAAGCTGCGAGCGTTCTCAGGGTCCCCTTGGCATGGAGCGGATTCACCGGAAGCATGAACAGGGCCGTGATCAAGCTGTCTCTGCCGAATGGAACCGCGAACCACGGCAGCCCCGCGACCGTTGTATCGCCGAAGCCTACATCGGTCGTCAGCATGCGCAGATCCTGCAGTCCTCTCTGGTACAAGCCGCTGAACAGCGCGGAGTCCGACTGGACCTGCGAGCTGTTCGCGTACCAAGCTTCATAGGAGGCTTCGAGCTTCTTCAGCCCCTCTTCGTAGGTCAACTGATCCGCTGCGGAATGCTGCTCCGTCATCGGCGAAACAAAGAACGTAATAACCTTCTGCTCTTTGGCTTTCAGGGACAAAGGGAACGAAACATTCCCGGATTCATCCGCTTGGCCGCCATCCGCATCCCAAGTAATGCGTGTCTGCCTTCTCAGGTTGTCGGCGCCGACATAGGCCAGCGTCATATCTTGATCGCCTGTCCGTATACCCTCCATCTTGCCAACTTCCCCGGTACGATATTTACGCACCAGGAACATATCCTGAAAATCGGCATCAAAGGAAACCGTGAACTCGATATTCGAATCCGTCACAAAATAATTGGTCAAGGTGCAGCGCTCGTACAGGATGCCATTATAGATAAAACGCTCCCGAAGCACTTCAATCGCCCCTACATCCTTTGTATCCTTCATTAGGCGGAAGGATGCCACATAACTCTTGTCGCCCGTAGAGGACAAGAGCGAAGGCTTCTCACCGTCGATGAACAGCTCCATGCGGCTCAGGAAACGCGTATCCTTCGTATATAACCCATGGCCTTGATCATCCCCGAGGACGATATCTCCATTAAGCCCGGTCAGAAAAAATACGTCTCCTTCTTTAATTACGCGGTAGTCCATGCATAAATCCCCCTTTGATTCCGGTTTATTCAACAACCACAAGCTCAGCCTGCAATCCTTCTTCCGAATGCGGGCCGACCCAGACATGGAACTTCCCGGGCTCGACCGTAAACGCAAGCCTCTCATCCAAGAGCCCCAGTTCTTCACGCCCCAGCGTAAAATGCACCGTCCGGTTCTCGCCCGGCTGCAGCTGTACCTTGCGGAATCCCTTCAACTCTTTGACCGGCCGGGTAGAGCTTGCCACCAAGTCGCGGATATACAGCTGCGCGGTTTCCTCGCCGGCTCTGGATCCGGTATTCGTTATGCTCACGGATACATGTACGGTCTCGTCCCGGCCGATTTGATGCCGATCCAGCTGCAAATCCGTATATTCGAACGTTGTATAACTGAGGCCATACCCGAACGGATACAGCGGAGAATCATCGCAATCGATATAATCTTCGTACAAATGAGGACGTCCGGTATTCTTCCGGTTGTAATACATCGGAATTTGGCCCGTCGCACGCGGAACGGTAACCGGCAGGCGACCACTCGGATTGTAAGCGCCGGTGAGCACGTCCACAAGCGCATGACCTGTGGTGGTTCCCAAATGCCACGCTTCAACCACAGCATCCGCATGTTCATGCAGCCATGGAGTGGCAAGCGGACGTCCGTTCATCAGGACGACGACGATCGGCGTGTCGGTCTGACGTTTCAGCTCCTGAATCAGGCGCTCCTGGCAGGATGGAAGCGTGATGGACGTTACGTTGTAATGCTCGCCCGTCATCGCTTCGGATTCACCCACAACGACCACGGCGGCATCACACTGTCTGGCGAGCTCCACAGCCCGTTCTACTCCCCCATCCAGTTCCTCCAGAATGCCGCTGCCCTGCTCATAGAATACCTCGGCTTTAGGTGCGATTTCCGATTGAAAAGCATCCCATACCGTGACGACGTCCTCATCGCGGCCTTTCCAAGCCCAGCAGCCCATCGAATTGTGGCGGTCATCCGCCAGCGGCCCAATTAACGCCAGTCTCTTGTGCTTACTGGTATCCAACGGCAAAATCCCGCCGTTATTCTGCAGCAGCACGATCGATCTCCGGGCGCTGTCCCTGGCCTGAGCCAGATGATCCGCTGGAATGGCTTGCTCTTTCAGCGGATCTCCGGCGCCTTCAGCGTCTTCGCTCACATACGGATTCTCGAACAATCCAAGGCGAATTTTTACCTGTAATATGCGGAGAACCGCATCGTCCAATAGCTTAAGCAGCTCAGGGTTTTCCTGGACCAGCGTTTCCAGATGATCGAGATAGACTCCGGCGTGCATGTCCATGTCGACGCCGGCGTTCAATCCCTTCAACGCGGAATCCTTTCGGTCTTCCGCATAGCCATGGTGGATCAGCTCTTCAATCGACTCCCAATCGCTGACCACCATGCCGTCAAAGCCCCATTCCTGCTTTAATATACCCCTCAGCAGATACCGGCTGCCGGAAGCCGGAACGCCGTTCAGTTCGCTGAAGGCACTCATCACGGACAGAGCCCCGGCCTGAATCCCGTGATAGAACGGGGGAAGTACGGTTTCCCGGAGCGTCCGCTCCGACATGTCCGTCGTGTCATAGTCCCGGCCGCCTTCGATCCAGCCGTAACCGGCAAAATGCTTCACGCATGCCGCCACCGTCGGGTAGCCGTCCTCATTCGGACTTTGAAATCCCCTGACCTTCGCGGCAGCGGCCAGGGAGGACAGATAGACGTCCTCCCCCGTGCTCTCCGCGATGCGGCCCCAACGGGGATCACGCGTGATGTCAACCATCGGGGCAAACGTCCAGCGGATGCCTTCCGCTGCGGCCTCTACTGCCGCAATGCGGGCGTTCTTCTCCATCCCTTCGGGATCCCAGCTGGCGGCTTCGCCGAGCGGAATCGGAAAGATGGTGCGAAAACCGTGAATGACATCATCCCCGATGAGAAGGGGAATCCCCAGCCGCGTCCCCTCTACGGCCAGACGCTGAAGCTCATTGATCTTTTTCGGACCATGTACATTCAGCAAGGACCCGATCTTGCCTTCGGCAACCAGCTTCAGCTCCTGCTCCTCGCACCGGCCATACTGGACCGTCTGGCCTATCTTCTCGGTTAAGGTCATCTGCGCGACAAGGTCCTTCGCACGCTGTTCCACGTTATCCATATCTAATCCCTCCCAAGGCTTTTATATCAACCTTTGACGCCGGCGTTCGAAATCCCCTCAATATATTGGCGCTGGAACAGGAAGAAGAACAGGATGATCGGCAGCGTGGACAGGACAACCCCCGCCATAATCATCGGCGTATTCTCAAAGAACATATCCTTCACGCTGTTCAGACCCACAACCAGCACATACATTTCCGGTGTATTCGCAAGCGTACTCGGAACAAGGTAACTGTTCCAGGTTCCGGCAAAAGCAAGAATCGACATCGTAATCAGTGATGAACGGGCCAGCGGGTAGACGATCCGCCAGAAAGCGCCCATCTTCGTCAGACCATCCATCCGCGCAGCTTCCAGAAACTCATTCGGAACCGAGATGAAGAACTGGCGGAGCATGAAAATGTACAGACCTTGATATAGGAACGGTACCGTTAACCCCCAGAATGTGTTCAGCCAACCGAGCTGTGCCACATTCACATATACCGGGATCAGGATCATATGGTATGGCACCATCATGGTGGCAACGACGATCCAATAAATCAGCCCTTTCCCCTTAAAATTCAGCTTGGCCAGCGCAAAGCCGGCCATCGGGTTAATGATCAGGTTCCCGATGACAACAACGCCGGTCATGATAATGGTGTTCAGAAACCATCTCGGCACGTTGTAGGCATCGTTCGTGAAGAAGATTTTAAAGTTCTCGAGCGTCCAGTTGGCCGGCGACGTCAGCGTATTGACATAGCGCATCGGGATGATAGACGTATAGAGGGTATAGAGAAAAGGAAGGGCAAATAAGAGCCCAAGGATGATCGTGCCGATATACAGAAACAGCCGACCGTTATTCGTACGGGTCAACATTACCCTCACTCCTTCTCATCCAAGAATTTTTTTTGCAGATACGTAATCAGCATGATGATCATGAAGAACAGCACCACCGCCGCGCTTCCGTATCCAATGTTCATGTAACGGATCCCGTGCTGGTAGAAATACGTAACCACCGTACTGGTAGCGCCCGCTGGCGAACCGAGTGCGCCATACCGGGAAATCGCTGCAATCTGATCGTAGATCTGGAAACCGGCAATCGTGGATACCGACACGATGAAGAACGTGATCGGCTTCAGGAACGGCACCGTAATGTAGCGGAATTTGTTCCACTTGGACGCTCCGTCAATCTCGCTCGCTTCATACAGATCCTTCGGAATTTCCTGTAGACCCGACAAATACACAATCATGGTGAAGCCGGCTTGTTGAAAGATAAACAGAATACATACGAATAAGAGCGCATAGTTAGTATCCGCAAACCATGTCACATTCCCGAAGCCCAACGCTCCGAAAAATTCCGTCAGGAAGGTACCCTTCTTGAAGAGCATCATGAACACCGTGGTGATCGCGATTTGCGAGGTAATGTACGGAATGAAGAATACCGTCCGGAATATTCCCTTGCCCTTCAGCTTCTGGTTGACCAGGATCGCCAGGAGCAGACCCAGCAGGGTCTGAATCGGAATCGAGATGACAACGATTTCCAGGGAGTGAAGCAGCGCCTGGAAGAATTCCTTATCTTGAAGAATGGTGACATAGTTTTCGAGGCCGATGAATTTCGCCTGGTCCAAGGCAGCGAAATTCGCATCCTGAAAACTCCTTACGAAAGACTGGATAAATGGATAGAGAAACCACCACGCCCATAAAATCAAAAAGGGCAGCGTAAACAACCAGCCCAGCGTCTTGTCGGAGTCTGCCAGCGAACGGAACCAGGATTGCCTGATCTTGTTCCCTTTCATATCAGCGTGCTTGCTGCTGTAATCGGACATAATTTATCCCCCGCTTCCATGGCTTAAATTGAATGGATCATTTAACAAACGCTCCCGCTCCCTTAGAACAAGGAGCGGGAGCGGGTGTTGCCTTTTTCTTATTTGAACTGGCTTTGAATATCGTCGAGAATTTGCTGAGCCGTTTTACCGGAGCCACCTAGAATCAAGCCTTCCAATTCTTTCACGAGTTCATCCGTGAAACGCTTGGTATCTGTCGGATAACCATAGTCTGTGCTGTACTCCAGCGCAGGCTGCAGCGCCTTGAATTCAGGGTTTTTCTCGAAATACTGCTCGGACAATGAGGCTACCGCCGGATTAAAGCCAAGCTCCATGAATGCGGTTTGCGTATCGTCATTGGTCATGTAATAAGCAGCTTTGAGCGCAGCTTCTTTGTTCTTCGCGTCTTTCAGTACCATGTAAGCGTCAGAGCTCATGGTGCTTCCGTTGGTTGTTCCTTTTGGTACCGGAATAGCTACCATTTTCAGGTCCGGATTTGCATCCTTCAGGTAACCTTTGTACCAGTAACCGCCTGTACTCATAGCGCCCTGCTCGTTGCTGAATACTTCGCCGTCCCAGCCAAAGCCGAGTGATTTAGGAGTTACAGCCAGTCCTTGGTCATACATATCGATGATCATTTCCAGCGCTTTGACGTTCTCTGGCGAGTTGATGGTCTCACCATTGCCCCAGCCGCCGCCGAAGCTCTTCACGTAGTTCGTAATATGGAAGGCATCCAGATTGACGATAATGCCCTTCACATCGCCTTTGTTCAGCACTTTCGCCGCTTTGATCACTTCATCCCAAGTGGTTGGGTACTCGCCGAGACCAGCATCTTTCCACATTTGCTCATTGATGAAGAACATCGCCGGCATATCACTGTTCGGCACACCGTATTGCTTACCGTCCACATTCCAGATGTTCTTCGATGTATCCGGGAAACGGTTCATGTCAACGCCTGTTGCCGGAACCAGGTCATCGATTGGCGAGAACAATCCTTTGTTGATGTACTCGTAAGCACCTTCGTTGGACATTTTAATGAAGTCCGGCGCGACGCCGGCCGCTATTTCACCCGGAAGCGTGTTCCAGAATTGTTCACTGCTTGGATATTGTTTGATTTTCAGTTCAAGCTCCGGATATTGCTCGGAGATGGTGTCCGCCGCTTTTTGATAAATCTCCAAATCCTGTGCCGTACCCCAGAATCCGAAATTCACTGTTACTTTTTCCGTATCTGCGGCTCCATTATCTTTATTGTCAGCGCTTTTATTGCCGCCGCAAGCGGTTAAACCAACAACAAGAGCCAGGCACAACACCAGCATGGCCGAAAACTTCTTGTTCAATTTACCCATGATGCTACCCCCCACGTTTCTTTTCGTTTTACCTTACACCTACATCATAAAGAGCCGGGACAATAAAAAAAATTAATCAAATGATGATTAATTTTTTAAAATTGACTATTTTTTTATAAATAGGTTGCACGGCAAGAGCGTTTTTATGAAAAATCACACTTTCTTTTCAAATATCACACTTCTTCTTTCCTATACTGTTTAGGAGAAAAGCCCGTGTATTTCTGAAATACAATCGCAAAATGGGCCTGATTATTAAATCCTACCATCTCGGCAACGTCATAGATTTTATAGCGGTAGTCCTTGAGAAGCACCTTCGCCTTCTCGATCCGGAGCTCATTAATATAATCGAACAGACCTTGACCGACCTCTTGTTTAAACAGACGACTGACATAATTCGGGCTGACATGAAATAGGTCCCCGAACAATTTTAACGAGAGGCTCTCCGGGTAGTGCTCTTCTGTATACTCCATAATATTGCGCGTGAGCTGGCTGTATCCCTTCATCTCCAGATGGTTGCGGTTCTTAAACCGCTCCTCGAATCTGGCCCGGTACGCAGCCGACAGCTGCTGGAAATGATGGATCTCTTCAAAAGCCGTTACATCCTCTTGAACGGTCCCGCCGGGCGTCCCCGTGCTCTCCCCGATCATAAACAGCAGACCTTCGTAAACCTTGCGGACATCCTTCTCTTCCATGCATTCTTCTTGCTCCAGAAACGTCTCCCACTTGGACAGCAGCTCCATAAACCGATCGTTCGCTTCTTCCCTGAGTGCAGATTTCATCTGGCTTAAATAGGCATCCGCCTGTTTATAGACACTCTCACTCTTCTGCTTCAGATGCTGATAATAGAATATCGACGTATCCGGGTTATAAAATTGATGCGCTAACGCGGTTCCTGCTTGCTCGTAGCCCTTCTGAATGCCACCAAAATCAGCAAACCAGTCGCTGATACCCAGCACGATGTCGATGTTCACAAAGCGCTTGAGCGCGGAGCTGATCATCTGCACCATTTTATTGACACGCGTCAACGAAGCCAGCAGGCTTTTCAGCTCGCTGTTGCTGATGAATACGACGCTGCACTGCTCATCCAGTTGAAGATATTCAACTTCCTTCTCCGTGGACAGAATCTCGCTGACCACGTTCTGAACCGTATTCGGCAGGATGGATTCGGTTTCTTTGGTATACCTTTGGATGACCGTATGATAATTCTTGATTTTAAAAAGAACGACGTATATGTTACCCTCTTTAAGTTCCGTTTCGTGCAGGTCATGAACATAACCATGGAGAGCGTCATATAGCATCTTCTCCTTCCGGTTGCCCGCTGCACCCGACTCCGCCTGAGCCGGAGTCCCACGGCTTCCAAACTGTTCCCGTACGCTCTTCAGCATCGCGGTCAGCTCACGTTCATTCATATCGGGTTTGTGAAAATAATCGAACGCCCCCAGCTTCAAAGCTTCCTTCACATATGTAATATCATCGAAGCTGCTCAGCACAATGGTCTGCACAGGAAGCTGCCGCTCCTTAATCGCCCGGAGTACTTCGATCCCGTCCATCTTCGGCATTTTGATATCCAGCAGCACCACGTCAGGTGCGATTTCCATTATCATGCGCAGGGCCTCTTCGCCGTCGCCAGCCTCACCCACAATAGCCACACCCTGGGCCTCCCAATCAATCGCCGATTTGATTCCAATCCGCACGAGCGGCTCGTCATCTACTATAAGTATTCGCACTTGCTTATCACCCTGTTTCTTCTGTGATGATCGGAACCCGAAGCCATGCCACAGTTCCGCCATGCTCTCCCCTCTTGATCCACAGGCCGTATTCCGGCCCAAAATGAAGGGATATCCGGTTCCGTATATTGTTAAGTCCAATCGAGTTAAAGGTATCTTGTGGACCGCCCTGCTCCACCTTCGCTTGTCCACCCTCCGGAAAACCGCGTCCATTATCACTTACTTCCATGATGAGCGCGTCTCGTTCCTCATAAATCGATATCACAAGGCTGCCCTTGTAATCGATACCTTCAAAGCCATGGAACACCGCGTTCTCCACAAGGGGCTGAAGCAGAAACTTCAGGGTCCTATGATTCATTACGGCTGGATCGACCTCATACGAGACATCAAATTTATTAAAATAACGGAAATCAAGAATTTTCGTATAGTTCTCCATGAATTGGACTTCCTCCGCAATGGTCACGTAGTCGCCTTCCTTCTTCACCGTAAACTTGATGACTGAAGAGAAAGCCTGAAGCGCTTCTTCAATGCCGGTTGCTCCCTGGATCTTGGCCATCCACTTGATGACGTTCAGCGTGTTATATATAAAATGCGGACGAATCTGCGACTGCAGCGCATTCATCTCCAGATTCCGCTTCTCCTCTTCCTCCACATAGATCCGCTCGATTAAATCGCGAATTTCCTGCAGCATCTGGTCTACGGTATGGCTGATCACACCGATTTCACCGTGCTGTCTCGTATCAAAGCTTACGTCAAGCTGACCTTGGGAGACAAGCTTCATTTTGCTGTTCAGCACCGCCAGCGGTTTCATGATCGTGGTCGCAATGCGTGCCGAGATCAGGATGGACAGCACGAGTAGCAGAATCAATGCGGCGATTAAGATGGCAACCATAAGATAGACAATCGAGAACAAATCCTTCTTCGGAATGACCGTAACCGCCTTCCAATTAGCCAAAGAAGAGGAAGAAGAAATCATGTAGGTATCCCGATTGATCTTCGTGTTCACTTCGCCGTCTGCGTTATATTGAAAATCATTCCCCAATACTTCGGATGCCGACAGCCCGATTTCCTCGGGGTGGACGCTATGCACGATATGATCAGCTTCATCGATCAGATAGAAATTCGTATTCTCGGAAAATGCCGTATCGCTCCACAGCGTCTTGAGTTTATCCACCGAAATGTTAAAGAGGATAAACCCAAGATCCTCCTTCGTGTACGGATCCATGATGGCCCGGCCAACCGACACGACCGGAATTCCCTTGGCTGACAGCAGCCGCTCCTGACGAATCCCTACAGGGACAAGGCGACCATGGGCTCCTCTGATCTTCTGGACAAAAGGCTCACGGGTAAACTGCTCCTTGAAATAAGCGAAGTTCATATATTCCCTGTTGCTTCGGCCAATAATCGACTGACTGTTCTCGTGATAGATGACAACGGAGTCAATCAAATCCGAATACAGCATGATCCCGCTCTGGATCAAGCCGTTCACTTTATCGAAATCCTGCCCCCGTTCAAGCAATGGATACGTCACCTTGCCGTAATCCTTGCGCATAATGGCATACACCGTGGAGTCCTGAATCGGAAACATCGACAGTCGCAGCAGCGGCTGCAGGGAGGTGTCGATATTTTTAATAATTTGTTTGTTGTTCTCCACGGCGGCATCAATCATCGTACTCCGGTTATTCTCCACGTATACCCAGGATACGATGCCGCCGATCAGCAGGAGGGGAACGATGATAAAGGCGGAGAACGCCGCGATCAGTTTCTTCTCCAGACTTAAGTGAAGCATCTTCTGCTTTAGTTTCTTCATGAGCCGTGTCTCTCTCTTCTCGTTGGGATCATCCTTTATCGCGCCGTCCCGCTTATCCGGAATTTTCTCGGCGTCATCCCCGTAAAATTCTTGAACAATTGCGTATAATAACTCTGACTGCAAAACTTGAACGTAAACGCGATTTCGGATATGGACTGGTTCGTATTAGCCAGCAAATGTTTGGACTCCTCAATCTTCCGCCGATTAATAAAGGTTGTAATGGATACGCCCGTCTCCCGCTTAAAGCGATCGGATAGATAGCTTGGGTGGACTTTCAAATATTCCGCAACTCTCTGCAAGGTCAGTTCCTCAAAAATATGCTCCCTAATGTAATAGATCGCCAGGTTCACAATGTGAGAGAAGGACACATCCTCTTTCTCGGAGCGAATCATCGAAACAAACTGCACCAGCATTTCATACTCAAAATGAACCAGCCGCTCCACATCGGTCATTTTCTCGATCTCAAGGATCAGCGTATCGCTTAAGTGAAAAGCAATCTCAGGATCCACGCCGCCCCGGATGATTGCGCGGGTAAATAAGGTACAGGAAGCAATCAAGGCATTCTTCTTCGACCGAAGCGGATACGTCGCCAGCACAGCCGCTTCCAGCTCGTTAATCTTACGAAGCATATCCATGGCTCTATTCTCATCGCCGAAGCGGATCGCTTCCAGCAGCTCGTGCTCATAATCAAATGGGGGATGGATAAAATTCTCGCGCAAATAATGCATACGGGAAGACAGATAAAACGGACGGTTTCCCGAGCGTGAAGGCTCTTTCATTATTTCCACACCACCTAAAAATATTGATAAAAACCTTGATATTTTAGTATAACATAACCCCGATTAGCTCTAGAATTCAAGCATAACCATGCTAGGAAGGAAGTGTAGACCATGACCTGGAATATATCAAATCCTGATTTGTCACAGCAAGCGTTGCTGAATATGGAAAGTATTTTTGCACTCGGAAACGGTTACTTGGGTGTGCGTGGCAACTTCGAAGAAGGCTACGGAGAGAGTTTGTCCACCATTCGCGGCACCTATCTGAACGCTTTCCACGACGTGATTGACATCCCTTACGGCGAGAAGCTCTTCGCCTTTCCCGATACACAGCAAAAACTCGTTAACAATATTGATGCCCAAACGGTCCTGATCTATTTAGGTGAAGAAAAAGAACCTTTCCGCCTTGATCACGGCACGATCACTTCACATGAGCGCCACTTGCATATGGACAAGGGGTATTCGGAGCGAATCGTACAGTGGAAATCGCCTGAAGGCAAAGAGATCAAGCTGGCCTTTCGCCGTCTGGTGTCCTTCACGCACCGGGAATTGTTTGCCATCCATGTACGGATCGAACCGGTTAATTTCAACGGTCAGGTTCGCATCGTCTCCACCGTGAACGGCAAAGTGAAGAACTACACCAATGCCAATGACCCCCGGGTCGGCGCAGGGCATGCGGAACGGATGACCGTCATCGATGCCGGTGTGAAGGGCAGCGACGCCTATGTTGTTGATGAGACGATGGCCTCCAAGCTGCGCGCAGCTTGTGTGACCCGTCACCAGTTGGATGCCGACGCCGACGTTCAGCTCGAAGCCGGAACCGGAGAGGTTACATTCACGGCTACTATTCCATTGACCGGACCGATCCACTTTACGAAATACAATCTGTATACCGACAGTCTTCGTCACGGGCAGGAGATGATCGAACGTGGAATCCAGCTGCAGGAGGAGTTGAAGGATACCTCGTTTGAGGACTTGCTGGCTGAGCAGACCGAGTATCTAAATGCCTACTGGAAGTCGGCCGATGTGCTGATTCAGAACGATGACCAGCTGCAGGAAGGCATCCGCTTCAACCTGTTCCAGCTGCTGCAATCCGCCGGTCGGGACAAGCACAGCAACATCTCCGCCAAAGGCCTGAGCGGTGAAGGTTATGAAGGCCATTATTTCTGGGACACGGAAATTTACATGTTCCCGGTATTCCTGATGACGCAGCCGGACATTGCACGCCAACTGCTGCTGTATCGTTATTCCACGCTGGAGCAAGCGAGAGACAGAGCTCGGGAAATGGGTCACCGGCAAGGCGCTCTGTTCCCGTGGCGTACGATTTCGGGAACCGAGTGCTCCTCCTTCTTCCCATCGGGAACGGCGCAATACCATATCAGCGCAGACATCGCCTACAGTTATATTCAGTATTATCTCGCCGAACAGGATCGGGATTTCCTCATGTCCTATGGGGCCGAGGTGTTGATCGAAACCGCCCGCTTGTGGGCCGACATCGGCCACTATTATAACGGCGCCTTTCATATTGATGAGGTGACGGGGCCGGATGAATATACCTGCTGCGTGAATAACAACTATTACACCAACGTTATGGCGAAGCATAACCTGAAATGGGCTGCTCAAAGCTGCACCATTCTGAAATCCTACGATGCTCAAGGCTTCAAGTCCCTCTGTGACCGGCTTGGCGTCACGGAAGACGAGATCATGGCATGGGCCAAAGCGGCGGACGCTATGCTGCTGCCGTACGACGAGGCACTCGGCATTAACCCGCAGGATGATACGTTCCTCCGCAAGGCGGTATGGGACTTCGACAACACGCCGGAGGACAAATATCCGCTGCTGCTGAACTACCATCCGCTGACCATTTACCGTTACCAAGTGTGTAAACAGGCGGATACAGTGCTTGCTCACTTCCTGCTGGAAGACGAGCAAAGCTTGGAAACGATCCAGCGTTCGTATGACTACTATGAAGGCATCACGACGCATGATTCGTCCCTGTCCTCCTGCATCTTCAGCATCATGGCTTCGAAGATCGGCAGCATGGACAAGGCGTATGAGTATTTCATCGAGACGGCACGCCTGGATCTGGACAATACGCACGGCAACACGAAGGACGGCCTGCACATGGCTAACATGGGCGGTACCTGGATGTCCATCGTCTACGGCTTTGCCGGCATGCGCCTGAAGGAAAGCGGACTTTCCCTCTCCCCGGCCATTCCGCAGGACTGGGAGAAGTATGCCTTCCGCCTGAACTTCCGCGGCCGCCTCATCGGCGTATCCATCGAGAAGGACGGCGTGACCCTGGAGATTGTTGAAGGGGATTCCATCGAGATCAAGCTGTACGACAAAGCCGTAACGCTTGAAGAAGGGAAATCTGTGAAACATGCGCTTCAGAGCAAGTAATTAGGTTTAGGCCGTGGGGGTGATGCCCTACCTATACGTATGGCATCACTCCCGGTTTACGAAGAAAACGATCTATCGATATATATTCCATGAAGACAGGCTGCGGTAAGCCGTCATTTTTCTTGCGTTATCAGAGAGGTCCCATGCATCGATTTTATACTTTCTGATTTCTGAAAAAGGAGCTGTAAAAAACATGAACGAAACACGTAAGTTGAAAGCTGTCATCTTTGACTTGGACGGCGTCATTACCGATACGGCGGAGTATCATTATCAGGCATGGAAAGCCACGGCAACCGAGCTGGGCATTCCCTTCACGCGAGAGTTCAACGAGAATCTTAAAGGGGTATCCCGCATGGACTCCTTAAAGCTGCTGTTAAGCCAAGCGGAGAAGCCTGTAAGCTATTCGGATGAAGAGCTGGTACAGCTGGCCGACCGCAAAAATAAGCTGTATGTCGAGCTGATCGAAACGATTACGCCAGCCGACCTGCTGCCCGGCATTACGGAGTTTGTGGCAGACATCCGGTCGGCCGGCCTGAAGACCGGCATCGCGTCCGCCAGCAAGAACGCCATTGCCGTATTGACCCGGCTTGGCGTCATGGACCAGTTCGACGTCATCGTCGACGTGACCAAGCTGAAGAACAACAAGCCGGACCCGGAGATCTTCCTCACCGCTGCCGCGCAGCTTGGCGTAGAGCCTGCTGACTGCATCGGGGTGGAGGATGCCGCATCCGGCGTTGATGCCATCAAGGGCGCCGGCATGTTCGCCGTGGCAATCGGCAATGCCGCGCATTTCCCGCACGCGGATGTCGTGCTGTCCAGCACGGTGGAGCTGGACTTCCGTATACTGGCGCAGACGTTTGAAGGCAGATCATAGTTTAAAAGAGGCGCTCCTTAGGGAGCGCCCCAGATTGTCGAGAAACCCTGTACTTTTTTCAAAGTACAGGGTTTCTCACATTTCAAATGGTCACTTCAAAAGGGGGGAATGGGGTTTACCCCCTGTTTTCCAGGCGATCCAGGTGGATCGCCATCTTCTTCATATTCTGTACGGCTGCTGTCATCAGGGCTTGCTCCCTGACGTTCTGCAACCCGCGCAAACGACAATAGCGAAACCCGTGGAGCTCTTTTGCGTCCGCGAAGCTTCGCTCAATCGTTTCTTTTCGTTTTCGGTAGAGATATTTCCCGGATCGACTCAACCGGTTGCCTCGCACCCATTCTTTGCTGTCCTCCCAGACGTGACGGGTTACCACCTTTCGGTGGTTGCGAGACCGCGTGCATTCGTTTAATAACGGACACCTCTTGCAGTGCTGAGGATCTGAAGCGTACTGCCGGTATCCCTCGCGGTTGGTCGTCTTGTATTGCAGTTCGTGCTCTGCCGGGCAGATATAAAGGTTACGCTCTGCTTCATACGTGAACTTCCATTTTGGGAATAAACCTTGAGTCGGATGGAATCTTCGGTGAGCAATAACAGCAAATATGTTTCGGCTTTGCAGCCCTTTGCAGATAGGTGAAGTCAAGTACCCGGAATCCAGAGCAACAGCTTCTACTTTAAAACCAAATCGTTGTTGTTGACGATCCAAACGGGACAAATAGGGTATAGAATCATGGACATTTCCCGCAGTGACATGTACATCCGTAATCATATTGTATTTCAGGTCTACGGTACGGTGGTCTAAGTAGAAAAATCCTTCCGGTTTCCCATCGCGGATCATATAACCGCTGTCCGGATCTGTCGTGCTCACTTTGACTTCCTTTTCCTCCATCACGTCCTCTCTAGGCTTTAGCGCTTTTTTCCATGTGCCTTCCGGTCGGCCTCTACGGCGGCATTAAGTTCACCTACATAATCACGGGTGTTTTGTAAAACCTGTTCCTTTGTGTACTTATGCTTATTCGCATTCGCTTTGACATGGGTCGAATCGGAAACCAGGACGCGTCCACCTACCATACGGTGCTGAATGGCTTGCAGCACAATCTCATCAAAGACCTCTTGAAAAATCTCCGTATCTTTAAAACGAGTGCGACGATTCCAGCTAATCGTAGAATGGTCCGGCACTTTGTCGGTCAGACCTAACCCCAAAAACCAGCGATAGGCGAGGTTGGTCTGAATTTCACGTTCGAGTTGACGTTCGGAACGGATGCCGTAAAAATAACCGAGGAAAATCATCTTAAATAACACAACAGGGTCGATGGCTGGTCGCCCGTTATCAGCACAGTAAAGCGGACGGACCTTTTCGTCGATGAAAGAGAAATCGATATACTTGTCCACTTTACGGAGCAGATGATCTTGAGGAACCAATTCTTCAATCGAAACAAACTCGTAAGCCTGCTGTTTTTCTCGGTTAGAACGCAACATATTTAACACCCTTCCGAACGGTTTATTTACTAATATTATATAATATTAACGCGGTGTCGTGTTGAATTAAATATACAAAAAAGAGCTGTCGAGACTTTCTCGACAGCCTGAGGCGCTCCTTAGGGAGCGCCCTTTTTTCATGTGTCCACCCCTTTTTGCAACCGATCACCATCTTCGGTAGACTTGTAGTTGGTAGTGAATACCTGTAACTTATCCGGTATGTCAGTCAGACGGGCATATCGAGAATACGATAAAGGGGACTTTCCATGGAACAGGCTGTTTTGGATCAAGGTGCCGAGCGATTCGGACAAGGTTCTTATTCACTGAAGTTACTTGGGGGATTCGATCAGAATGTATTTGAATACAACGGTGAAGACGGACGCCCCTTCATTATTAAATTCTTGGACGCATCCAAATACCGCAAAGCCTCGATCATTCGCGAGCTCACGTGGATGGCCTATCTTGCCGAGCATGGGCTGAACATAGTGGAGTCGGTTCGATCCGCTCAGGATCTTCTTATTGAAGAGATAACTCATGAGTCGAAGCGATATTATGTCATTGCTTTTACAAAGGCTCCAGGCAGCCCATTAACGGATTTGGCATCGAATTTCGCCATGATCAAGCAGTGGGGGCGCGGGATGGGCCGTATGCATAAACTCGGGAAAAAGGACTCCACCGCAGCTTCGCTCGTTCACCAAATGGCCTTTCCCCAGTGGAATGATCATGTAATATTTGCCAATGCATTCCCGGAGGCTGCAGGTGAAAAAGTCCATGCACAGTGGAAGCAGTATCTTAAGGAACTTGAGGCCCTCCCGCGAGACCAGGAAGGCTACGGCTTCGTTCACAATGACCTCCACCATAACAATTTTCACGTACATAACGGGGAGATTATCTTTTTTGATTTCGGGGATGTCTCGTACCATTGGTTCGCCTACGATATCGCCATCGCCATCTATCATGCGGTTCAGACGGTTTCGGAAAACCGGAAAGCCGAGTTTGTGGCCCGATTCTTCGACTCGTTCTTATCCGGCTATCTTCAAGAGAATTCGCTGAGCGAGGAATGGATCCAGCGAATTCCATTTTTCATCGACTTCCGCAATATCTACTCCTTTGTCTACTTCTCCAAATTCGTAAACTGGAATGAGATGAACGTGCGCACCCGGAATTATCTCTTAGCGATGAAAGCTGATATTGAGGCAGGCAAATCGGTTGTGAAGCTGTCCATTTAATATAGAGAAGGAAGATTGCTCTACCATGAAACCAAAATCCAAACCTCTCCGCAGGCTCTTATATATGGGCCCGGGGTTACTCCTCTCAGCTATCCTCCTATTCCTGCTGTTCCTTCGTCCCACGCCCATCAAGGTGGGTGGATTCACATCCTTCGCGGATGAAAATACCGTGATCTTCGAGGTGATTAATGAAGGATTCGCCGATGTGGAGCTGCTGGACGTGCGGGTGAATGATGGCATGAAGCCTGCCAAAGCCGAGCTGGGCGTCAGTTATTCCCTTCATCTTGTGGGCGGCGAAGGCCTTGATGAAGATCCCGATATCGAATTCGTCGATATTCGAGAGATGCCGTTAAAGCCCGAGCTCGTGCCAGACGAGAAGAGAGCCGCGCTCGGTCAAGGTTCGCGCATTCCGCTTAATTATGGCATCCGTCTTTATAACGATGAGCCCATCATTCAGATTGAAGTGAAATATAAGTATGGAGGGATCACCTTTACGAGGGAGATGCCGATGGGCCGATTTTTCAATAACGGCTAAATGCTCAAGGCAAAATTAAATCGATGAAGAGAGCCAAGCTCTTTGATGTCGATAATTATACTGTGTTCCCAGGACTCTCTTTTGAAAATAAATAAGTAAACCAAAGCCTCTATCCGTGTTGGATAGAGGCTTATGTGATAAAAACCAATTCCAGAAACTGATAGATTTCCTACGATACAATCTCCGCCCAGCGGGATAACGTCTCCTCAACGCCGGCTTCTCCCTTGATCATCCGCTCAATATCCTGATTCATTTGCTGCCTGGACAGATTCCATACCTGATTGGAGAGATAAGCATTCTTCTCGATTCGGTCGATAGCGTACAACGCCGGCCCCCACCATGGGTTACCGGTACGTCCAAGCTCCTTAGCCAATGTTTTTGTGATGGGCACACCCCAATAAGCACGCCTCGCTTCCTCCGAAGAAGGTAGCGCTAATTCTTTCAGCAATTCCCATGCCAGCTCCGAATGCTTGGACGTGACAGGAATGCCGTAGCCTGTCGAGTACATCGTATAAATATCCCTGCCGCCCTGTGCATGAGGCAATCCTACCACACCATAGGTTTCACTTAACTCGGGATCGTAGGCAATCCCGTTATGCCAGCTAAAGTCATAGATCATGGCAAACCGATTCGAACGGAATATGTTGTCCACTTGGACGCCCGGCATAGGAGCCACTCGATGCTTGCGGTAAAGATCTACAATCCATTGATACGCTGCATGCGCAATCTCGCTATCCGTATAGCCCCTGCCCACAGAACCGTCCTCCGACAAATGCCGCCCTCCCTTGCGCATAAGAAACGGCTCCAAAAATTCTACATCCGGATAAATGTAAAAACCATACCCTGATTCATCCCCGTTCTCTCCGTGCCGCGTCAAGCGGACCGCAGCATCAAGAAATTGATCCTCTGTCCATTCATTCGTAGGAAAGGGTACATTCGCTTCGGCAAACCATTTTTTGTTATAAAAAATTTGGGGTACTGCGACATCCACAACCGGCAGCACAGCTAGCTGGCCCTCCCACATCGGCTGCGTCAATGCTCCCTGATAAAAATCATCCATCTTCAGCACCGGATCATTCCTCAGATAAGGCAGCAAATCTTGAACAACACCTTTACGTAACTGAGTAGAATAACCACCCTCACGGATATGCAGCAGATCAGCCCCTTCGTGATGGAATTGTTCCATCACACCATAGCTGTCCTCCGCCTGGACCAGCACCACTTTGACGTCTGGCCTGAAAACTTCGAATGATTGAATCACCGTTTGCACATATTTAAGATCATGTCCGTTCGCTTCTGTGATGAGGCGAAGCTCAGTTGGTGCTGTCATTTATGATCCCTCCTTATATTATCAATCACGAATTGCAAACTTCGCATGGCTTCCCTTTCCTGTTCATGAGCCCGTTTCAAAAGATCGCTTGCCGCCACGATCGCTTCCGGATCTGAACGGCCGGTGCCGCAAGGAAATGGGAAAAGCGCTTCCAACTCCGTCCACATCCTTGCGGATTCTTCATAACATGTTATGAGATGATCATAGGCTTCATCTATCTGATACACAGGCAATGTCGGCGAATCATGGACTGCTCCGCTATCAGCCGTTTCATGGCAGCCCCTTTGCGCACTCCATCGGTCCTTGAGATCGCGAAGATACGTCACGGCATGCCTCCGGGCATCCCCATACACGCGAATCAAATAGCTCATCCCATGCAGATTGATATGCGCTTCACCCTGCTTCAGGTGATTTCTCCAGGCATCATAAGCCGCCAAACCCTGCACATAATGAGGAAATGGGGTGCGCGGCGAATAACCGTCACCCTCTACGGCGACTCTGGCGATACGGCTTAGCTGCTCCTCCATAGAAGGCAATGCAACCCGCCTCGTACCATTCACCTGTTCGGGTCTCTTTTTAATTCCGCACAAAAAACGCAAGCTACTTGTTGTCAGCTCTTCGTACGTTATGGTTTTCATGTAAGGAGCCGACGGGTCCGTCACATAAAGCTCCTGCCGACCGTCATCGTAACCGTAAATCAAGCTCCATTCAAACGTGAAGGGCTTCTGAACGTAGGTATCAAAAAACATCACCGGCGTTCCCGCAATCAAGTATTCCCTGACAAAGTTCATGACCTCAGGACTCCTTGACTTCGCAAAAGGAAAGGCGGAGGCTACGGGTACCAGTGGAACAATACCTTCATCCGGAAGCTGACCGATCACAAATGCAGTTTCATATCCCATCCCATCAAACAGCTGCCTTAATACCTCCTGCCAATCGAATACAAACGCACCGTCAGCATAGGTGGACAACCCGGAGATTCGCAAGCGGAACGCATAACCGGAGCGTCCCATCAGCTCGCTCACACTATATGTATGATTCATCATGTCCAGCATCATGGAGACGTCATGGAGACGGTATCGATAAGGGAAGACGCCGTTTCCCTCGTTCTAGTTCTAGGCAATGGCAACTTTTTCACCCAGCTGTTTCCTCCATTCTTCTCCTGATCCGGTTTCCCTGAAGAAGCAGGGATCAGCATGCGGGAATGCTCCTCACGCACCTTGCGTTTGGCCCTATAGATGTAGGTATAGACCGACTGGGTTGTCGTCTGGAACATCGCGGCGATCTCATCAGGAGACCATTGTTTAAAAAAATAAGCTTCAAAAATGCCGCGTTCCTTGCGGCTTAAGCCGTGCAGGAAGGACTGGATCATTTCAATCGTTTCCTTGCGTAAGTACAACGTCTCCGGATTCAACTCATTCTGTTTGTGCGTTAGCTTCACAGACAGAAATTGCAAAATATGATCCACATCGCCCCAATCGATATTGGCGGAATCCATCGTTCGGGATGGCTTCAGGCTGGTGAAGGGCTGTTCGATTCGATAAGGACCGCCGCGTCGCAGCTTCATCTGCGCCTGCCTGCGGACAATGGCCTGCAGCCAGCCCATGAATCTGGAAGAATCGATCAGTTGTCCGACATGCAGGAACGCCTTGATTAACGAATCCTGCACGATATCCTCTGCCATGTGGGTATCCCGGGTCATGGAACGCGCCCAGGAACGAGCCGAGGTTCGATGACGGCGAACAAGCTCCCCGAAGGCTTCCGTATCTCCTGCCTTCGCCCGCTCTGTTAAGAAACGGTCCTCCATCGTCTCGATGGTCGTCCCATCTGCCGTGATTTCCAGCATAAATCTCCCCTTCCTCCTCTCTTGATCGGTTATTTATGGTCCTATAGAAGAAGATGCCTGCGGCACTCATGAATTGAACAAAACTTCGGATTTTTTTTAAAAGAGTTTGATTTAATTGAGAAATCAGCTCTCGTAAAAAACAGGGATTACATCAATTCTCTAACGCGAGTGTAATAATATAATATCATTTTGGCAATAGATGGAAGGCAATCGATTTCATGTCGGATCGGTCTATGACTTTGGCGATTTATTCCGATACGATCGACTGCGGCAGTTCTTGAATGCGATGATGCTGTGCTTGCAATTCCTCCGTCTGGAATTCACAGATAAACGAGACACAAAAAGACGTCCCTTGATCATTCGGGAACGTCTTTTTGAAATGAGATCCAACTCATCTTGAGTTTAGAAGGTTGGAAATTTATTGATAATAAAAAACCGGGCTGTAGCAACCCGGTTCATGATCATTAAGATGACACAACATAGTTATTCAAAAAATTCCGCAGTGCAGCCTCCATATCAGGCTCCCCACCCTCTTCGATCCATGAATCCTGAAGAACAAGATAGCTGCAGGCACTGCTCTGCAAATAGCTGTAGATGATTTGTGCAGCATCGATATCTTCCCGGGTAACCTCGGTAGCATCGCATTCCATATCCCTCGTGAAATAGCTGAGAATCAAGGCTTTGACCCTCTGCCTCAACGATTCCATGTCCACTGTGGTAGCCACAGAGCATCGCTCGCTGTGCAGCACAACGTTCCCCTTAATCAGAAATAACTTGATCGTATCTTCGTCTAGATACTCGTAGACAACGATGCTGTGATTCTCTTCAGCGAACTCGATCACATGCCGTTTACTTAAGAGAAAGTTCACCGCCTCCATGCCGTCCCTGTATTTTGCAGCCTGCTCAAAATCGAAACGCTCTGCGGCGTCGAGCATGTTGCGCTCCATTTCATCATATAAACTTCGGTCGTCCCCCTGAAGCAGAGCAATGAATCGATCCATGATTTCATCAAATTGCCGCCCGGTTTCGCCGCCAAGACACTTACCAAGACAGAGGCCAATCGAATAATTTAAGCAGGGAGTATTTGCCGAAGAAGCGGCAGGTGTATGATTACAGGCGATTTTACAGCATTCCTTAACCTTTTGCACTGCATGTTCAAGACTATGTCTGCTGGCTGTATAGGGGCCGAAAAAACGAGAGCAGTCGTGACCACCTTCATCCAGTGTATCTGTAATTTCCAGCCATCGCCAATCTCGCTTTTGCCGCAATACGATATAACTATAACCTAGCGGATTTTTCATCTTGCGGTTATACATCGGCTTTAAGTCCTGAATGAGCCTGCATTCCAGCATGAACGCCTCAAACTCCGTGTCGGTGACGATATGCTCCAGGTCTTTGATATGCTGAACCAGCTTCTTCACTTTTGGGGAGTGCGATTTATTGTTGTAAAAATACGACTGCACTCTCTTCTTGAGACTTTTGGATTTGCCAACGTAAATGACCGTTCCCCGCGAATCTCTCATGAGATATACGCCCGGCGACAGCGGCAACTCTTGTATTTTTGTTTTCATTTTGACTGTCGATCCTCTCAACGAATCTATTAAACATGGCGTTTTCCGTTCAATTCCAAGATACCATATGCACACCAAAAAGCACCACAGTCACGGGCTGATCCAATTCGATGAATGTGGTGCCTCTATTAGGGACTAGGGCTACAGCCTCTATTACCCCTTCTCGCATAGAGTTGATTGGTTGTCATGCTCCCGTACCCGAAAGGGGCCCAAAAATAACAGACTCTCGAATAGGCGCGACGGCACGCGCATAATCTTTTTCATTGATGCAATACGCACGCTGCGCGGCCTCATTCGGCAGGAAGCGCAGAAAATCTGAGTCATACACAAAATCAGGGCTAGCTCCTCGCTGTAGTAAAATAGAGACTATCTATTTCAATTCAGCTTTTTCTAGTGAGCCAGAAAGAAGACATAGCCATATCCCTCTAACTTCGCATTCGATACTGCTGCCGATATTGCCTCGGCGACATCTGAACCGCCCGCTTGAACATCTTACCAAAGTGGGAGAAGTTACTGAATCCCGAGCGCATGGCGATATCCGTGATGGGATCATCACTCTCCCGCAACAGCCGCTGCGCTTCCTTGACCCGAAGCAGATTAAGATAATCGCTAAAGGTAAACCCCGTTGTCTGTTTGAACAGCCGGCTGAGATAGTGCGGACTGATTCGGAACGCCTCCGCTATCTCGGGCAGCGTTAAGGCCTTCTGGTAGTTGTCGTTAAGATACCGGACGACCGCCTGGGTCTTCGGATGAAGAACCGGCTCGGTATCGGCGGAGCGAACCGTTCCCAGATGCCGGTTACGGTAGGCGAAGAGCAGCAATTCAACCGTCCGGTGCCGCAGCAGCCAGCTGCTTCCCGCCTGGGGACGGACCATCTCCTCCACCATTTCACCGACCATTCGCTCCATGACTTCACATCCCGGTGAAGGAAGCCTTAGAATCGGAACATCCCAGCCGAACGGCTCCTTCAGTCCTTCGGCCAGGTCGGGTGATACGGTCAATTCCGCAAATAACTCCGGACTTATATAAAGGACAACCCGGTCATGATCGGGCCGGCCGCTGTCTAGCGTCTTATGAACGGCATTCCGGTCCACGAAAACGAGATCCCCGGCTCTGATCCGGTAGGAACGATCCTTAATGAAGTATATGCGCTCACCCGATAACAGGTAGTACAACTCGTAATGATCATGAAGATGGTCAACCGTCATGGAGAAATATCCAATGCGGCGGTCATATTCAATGTCCAAATATCCGCTGGGATCGTGGTAGTCCGCTCGAAACGGCTTCGTCATGTCGCTGCCCCCTTTGCTTGGATTATAGCAAAATAAGCGGTATTTGAAAGCGATTGCGCATAAAATGCGGCGAAAGAAGTGCTTCCTTGTTATAGGCTATAGCTATATTCAGGGAGGCGATAGAGATGAGTGACAAGAAACGCTATGTATTGGTCGGAACCGGCGGCCGAGCCGAATTTTTTTATGGCGCTCTGGCCCAGAATTTCCGTGACAGATCCGAGCTTGCTGCCTTTTGCGATATCAACCAGACTCGCATGAATTACGCGAATCAGCTGCTGCGGGAAAAATATAAATACGCCGAGGTGCCTACATACACCGCGGACCAATTCGACCAGATGATCGAGAACGAGAAGCCCGACTTCGTCATTGTCACGAGCATCGACCGGACCCATCACAAGTACATTATCCGCGCGATGGAGCTTGGATGCGATGTCGTGACCGAGAAGCCAATAACGATCGACGAGGAGAAATGCCAAGCCATCCTGGATGCCGTCAAGCGGACCGGACAAAATATCAGGGTCACCTTTAACTACCGTTACGCTCCCCATCATACCAAGGTACGGGAGCTAATCATGAATGATACCATCGGCCAGGTGACCTCGGTTCACTTCGAATGGCTGCTGAATACCCGCCACGGAGCGGATTACTTCCGGCGTTGGCACCGGGACAAGCGGAACAGCGGCGGACTGCTCGTCCATAAATCCACCCATCACTTCGACTTAGTCAATTTCTGGATCGGCTCGCATCCTGAAACCGTTTTCGCATTTGGAGATCTCATGTACTATGGTAGAGAGAATGCCGAAACACGGGGCGTAACGCAATTTTACAATCGTGCCACCGGCAACCAGGTTGCGAAGGAGGATCCTTTCGCGCTCCATCTGGATTCCGATGCGCATCTCAAAGCCATGTATCTGGATGCTGAGCCGGAAGATGGCTATCAGCGGGACCAGAGCGTTTTCGGCGACGGCATTAATATTGAAGATACGATGGGCGTTCTCGTGCGGTATCAGAACAAAGCCATTTTAACGTATTCACTGGTGGCCTATCAGCCGTGGGAAGGCTATCGCATCGCAATTAACGGCACCAAAGGCCGGATCGAGATGAACATTGTTGAACAATCCTACGTGAATTCGCTGGGCGACAAGAATCAGGAAGGCGCGTTAATCGGAAAAACGCTGCGGGTGCTTCCAATGTTGGATGCCCCTTATGAGGTTCATGTCGAAGAGAAAAAAGGCGGGCATGGTGGAGGCGACCCGGTTCTTCTGAATGATTTGTTCGGAGAGCCCGTGGAAGATCCGTACGCCCGTGCGGCCAACCATATCGATGGAGCGAGATCCATACTGACAGGAATTGCAGCCAACCGCGCCATCGCAACCGGCATGCCTGTCCGAATCAACAATCTGGTTCGTTTTTAAGCTGTACAAGGGTGCTCCACACACAACAGAAAAAGAGCCGTCCGCAGACGGCTCTCCCTGAATATCATATTACAGCTTCACAATTTTACCGGTCTCTTGGGATTCGAATGCACCCAGGATCACGTTCAAGGAACGCAGTCCTTCCTCACCGGAAATGCTTGGAGGCGTATTCGTAAGAATGGATTCGACAAAAGCGTCGATGACGCCGCTCGGAACCTGCTTCTCATTGGTTGCCATGGCGCCGACCTTGTAGGTTTCCACCGTACCGTCGGTCAGCTCAACAACCACTTCATCACCGTTAACGGTACCGATCATCATGGCGCCCTTCTCGCACCATAATACCGTTCCGTTATCGCCGGCTCTGTAATGCGTCCAGCTCGCCATCAGTGTGCCTACGGCCCCGCTCTTCATGCGAACGATGCAAGTCGCGTTGTCGTCCACATCGGTTCCGTCTTTATGAACCGTTCCGATGAAACCCGCCACTTCCGCGATTTCATCGTTCAGCAAATAACGGATAAAGTCGGATTTATGCACGCCGAGGTCACCCATAGCGCCCATAATCGCTTCTTCTTTGCGGAAGAACCAGCTGTCGCGACCATCGAGGCTCCAGCTCTCCGGACCGCCGTGGCCGAAGGAAGTACGGAAGGTAAGCACCTTGCCGAGCTTGCCGGAATCCAGGATTTCCTTCGCTTTCACGTGCGGAGGCATGAGACGCTGGTTGTGGCCTACCATCAGGTAAACCCCATTTTTGCGGGCTGCCTCGATCATTTGCTCTCCTTCTTCAGCCGTTGTTGCCATCGGCTTCTCCACCAGCACATGAAGACCGGCATTCGCAGCCGCGATGCTCATTGGGGCATGCAGATAGTTCGGCGTACATACGCTAACAGCATCGAGCTTCTCGTTCTTCAGCAGTTCTTGATAGTCTGTATAAGCTTTACCGCCATATTGGGCTGCCATTTCTTCGGCGCGTTCCTTTACCGGATCGGCAAAAGCAACCAGCTCCACGTTAGCATTGTTCGCGTATTCAGGAATATGTCTGCGCTGGGCGATTGCGCCGCAGCCAAACACAGCCACTTTAATTTTACTCATTGAAAGTCTCCTTTGTGCTCCTAGATTAAAATTGGTTCAGATAGTTCTGCTTCAGCCAGTTCATACTGTTCTCCACACTTTGCAGCGGCGGATTCTGACATACGTCCTGCTCGACGATCAGCCATTCCGTGCCTGCATCGGATGCAGCCTGAATGACGCCCGGCAGGTTAACCGACCCTTGGCTCAGCTCCAGCGTTTTCATGTTGCCTTCCGCATCCTTGCTGAAGTCTTTCAGGTGAAGCAGCGGAAGACGTCCAGCGTATTTCGGAATGTAGGTGAGCGGATCTTGTCCGGCGAATTGTACCCAGCATACGTCCATCTCCACTTGCACAGCTTCCGGCGTCGTTGCGGAATACATCGCATCAAAGACAAACTGGCCATCGACCTCGGTTTCGAATTCGAATGCATGGTTATGGTATCCAAAGATCAGTCCCTGCTTGCGGGCTTCGGCCCCTACTTCCTCCAGGAAGGAGAAGAGGTTCTTCCAATCCTCGGCATCTTTACGATCTTCTTCGGCCACATATGGACACATCATATATTTAGCGCCAATGGTTTTCAGGTAATCAATTTCCTTCTGCAGATCTGCACGAAGAAGGTGCAGGCCTACGTGACTGCCGATCGCTTTCAGGCCAAGTTCTTGAAGAAGCGTTTTCATTTCCTCGGCTGGAATGTCTCCATACCCTGCGAATTCCACCCCTTCATAACCTAATTCAGCCACTTTGCGAAGCGTACCGCGGAAATCCTGTGCTGTCTCATCGCGCAGCGTATACATTTGCAAACCAATGTTCATTCTTCTCATTATAGCGCACCTCGATTCCAAAAATGAGTTACTGCTCTATCTGCTACTATCATACATGCAAATAGGCTAAAATGAACATAAACAATATTGCTGCAACATGAACTATCTGCTTATATTTTTACTGGGGGTTGTTACCATGATGGAAGCAAGGTTGCTCATCTGCGACTATTCCTATCACTTTCAGCAGTTCAGCAACAGCCATCGGGGTGGCTTGACGACCTATCTGTTCCGTCTCCAAACCGAAGGCTCCTGCGAAATCTACTGCAACGGCATCGAGCACCACGTGCAGGCAGGCGACCTGCTGCTGCTGAAGCCCGGCGATGAATACGAGCTGCGGGTGAAGGAAGACGGCGAGGATGGCCGCGTGTCCAGCGGGGATTATTTTATATTTTGCGATGGCTCCTGGATTGATGATTGGTGGAACCGCATCCCCCGCCCTGTCGTCAGCCATGTCGGGCTCGACGATCATTTGCTGGGCCTGTGGAGACAGATGCTGCTGGAGAAGCGGCGCGGACTTGAGGGGGAAATCGGGGAGCTGACCGACTACCTGCTGCGGAGTCTCTGCCTCTGCCTGGACCGGGCCATTACCGAGATCAAGCCGACCGATCGTCTTGCCTTTACCGCCCTGCGGCTGAAGCGATTCGTAGAGGAACATGCCACCATCACCTTCAAGCTGGAGGAGGCTGCTTCCCATGTGGGACTCAGTTTATCCCGTGCCGTTAAACTGTTTAAGGAGTATTATGGGAAAACCATGATCCAGTACGCCCTGGAGATTAGGTTGAATGCAGCCGTCGAGCGCATGAAATACAGCACCATGACGCTGGAGGAAATCGCGGAAACCTGCGGCTTTGCTAGCTATTCCTATTTTCACCGGGTATTCCGGGCCAACTACGGCGTGTCCCCGGTCAAGTTCCGGGCAACGGCAACGGTACCAGCCAGGCCGGAACAAGCAAAAGGCCCCCGCTGAATTTTTTCTTCTATATAATGAGGTAATAAAAAAGCAGCCCATGCTCATCCTTTGAACTGTGACCCATAAGAAGGACACTTTAAAAAAGTGACCCTCTTGTGGGTCACTTGTGTTTTAATCAAGGTATAAGATGAGGGGCGAGATGAAGATGGGAAAATTGAAACGAGCAGTTTTTACAATAGAGCAGATGAGAAAATTGGAGAGAAACCCCAATGTGCAGCACGTAACTGAATCTGCCATTACGTATACATCTGAGTTCAAACGTGCGGCGCTGCGAGCCTACAAGGAGGGGCAAACACCTTCAGAAATCTTCATTCGGGCTGGGTTCGACCTAGACGACATTGGTCATAAGAAGCCCAAACATAGCCTGAAGCGTTGGCGTGACACCTTCGACTTGTACGGTGAAGAAGGACTTGCCATAGAACGACGAGGTAAGGGAAGTGTAGGGCGAAAACCACTTGGCGAGCTATCGGCGGAGGACGAATTAAAACGAGCAAAAGCTAAGATTAAATTGCTTGAAGCGCAGGTGGACTTGCTAAAAAAGCTCGAAGCGCTCGAAAGGCAGAAGAAACACTAAAGCCCTCCGAGCGTTACGAGCTCATTTATCGCACGATTCGTGCATATGGAATGAAGCGTATGACTCGTTATTTGTGTAGGCTCGTCACTGTAAGTCCAAGCGGTTATTACAGATGGATTGCAGCCGAGGAGAAGCGTCAGGTTCGTATGGCAGCGGACGAGCAGGACATTCTCCTCATCAAGCAGCACTTTGAGGCCCTTAATGGTAAGGCAGGCGCACTCGTGATTAAGATGCGACTTGAGCAAATAAGTGGTGTTGTCATGAATCACAAGAAGATCCGCCGTCTTATGCGCAAAGCTGGCTTGGTCGCAACGATCCGTCAAGCGAATCCATACCGTAGGATGGCAAAAGCTACACATGAACACAAGACCTGTCCGAATCTGCTTCAGCGGCAGTTTGACCAAGGAGAGCCTGAGAAAGTGTTTCTAACTGATATTACCTATCTGCGATATGGAAACGGACAATGGGCCTATCTTTCCTGCATCAAGGATGGAGCTACTAGGCAAATCCTCGCCGAGTGCGTTGGGGCCACGCTTGAACTCTCACTAGTCGAACGGACACTTCAACGTCTACTAGCGCGACTAGATGGTAACATGCATCCAGAAGCCATATTGCACTCCACCCTAAAACACAGTTGTTCATTGCCAGGAACGGCATGAAGCAATCCATGTCACGCCGTGGGAACTGCTGGGATAACGCCCCCATGGAATCATTCTTCGGTCATATGAAAGATGAGGTTGATTTTACGGATTGTGAATCCATTCATGAAGTCAGGACGCGTGTTGCTGATTACATAAGTTACTACAATGCTGAGCGATACCAATGGACATTAAAAAAGATGACCCCTGACGAATTCAGAGGCCATCTGCTTGCTAGTTAAGTTCAGGCTGTTTTTTATAAATCCTCCACAATTGGGGTCACAGTTCACCTTAAAGGCAGGAGCTTGGCTGCTTTGCGTATTCATAACTCGATATATTTTCCAGAACTCTAATTTCTTTCCTTGCTCGTATTGGAAGACAGCTATTCATGTATGGTTGCAGCACTCATCGATTTCTCATGATGCAGCAGCCACTGCTTGCGCGACAATCCTCCGCCATATCCGCCCAATTCGCCGCTCGTATTGATCACCCGATGGCATGGAATGACAATCGCGAGCTGGTTTGCCCCATTCGCTTGGGCGACGGCGCGGTAAGCGGTAGGTCTTCCCATCGTCGCGGCGATCTCGCCATACGAAGACGTTTGACCAGGTGGAATCCGTAATAATTGGTCCCAGACCTCTTTTTGAAATGCCGATCCTAACAGAAACAAGGGGGTTTTAAATTCCGTTAATTCCCCGTCAAAATACGCACCCAATTCTTGCTCAATCGAACGGATAGGAGAAGTGTAACCCGGAATGATCGCCGACTTGGTTCTCAGCCTAAGGCGTTCAACCTCACGCTCCAGGCCCCGGCGGTCCACGAATTCGAGCAAATACAGCGCCTCCTCATCCGCGATGGCCATCATCGGTCCAAGGCGCGTGTCGAGCCACGATGCTTTTAAGATCTTGTTATTCCCCGATCGAGTAGGCGCTGCGCCCATAATGCGCGAAAAAGCATCCCTAAAGCCACTGCTGGACTCGTAGCCGGTCGACAGCTGCGCATCGATGACGGCATGCCCCTCCCGGATTTGCTTCAGGGCAAGTCCCATCCGCCGTGCCCGTGCATATTCGACGAAGGTCATCCCGAACCGCTTCTTGAATTGGCGTCTCGCCGTCGAAGCATCCACGGACAGCTTCTGAAAATCCTGGTTGGTCCACCTTTTCTCCGGATTTTCTTCCACCGCCTCAACGAGCAGCCGGACCAGGTCGGACACCTGATTGGGGTGTGATAGCGGACGGCATCGTTTACAGGGCCTGAAGGAAGCAAGCAGCGCTTCTTGAGCCGTCTCGTAAAATTCGCAATTTTCCATTTTTGGTTTTCGGGCCGGACATGTCGGGCGGCAGAACACCCCCGTGGTCTTCACGCCCACATAAAAAACGCCCTCGTACTCCGATTTCTTTTCCACTAATGCCTGATAATACTCCTGTTGATTCGCAGCCGATATCACTTGTGGTTCCTCCCTCGATCTCATATACGTACACTGTGGCTATCGCTTGCAAGCCATCATCTCATGCTCTCTTTGTCCTTGTCTTCCTATTATATTGGATATGCCGGCATAGCGTAGCCGAAAATCGTGCATGAATATTTTCGAGGGAGAAGCGAAAACTTTGCCAACTTCAGTACTTAAACAAACCGCACTACGGAATTAGACCAACCTAATAATCCTAGTTGACCTAATAATACGAAAAACCCCTTCCTTTGAACCGGAAGAGGCCTTTCTTTTAAGAATATTGAATTTCCTTAAGACCAAAGATTTAACCTTTGATGGACCCTGCCACCATACCCTTCATGATCTGCTCCTGCAAGATCAGGTAGGCCACAATCGTTGGAATGACTGCGATCGCCATCGCTCCCATCGTCAAGCTGTAATCCGTGCCGAAGCCGTCCGAGAACAAGGACAGACTTAGCGGCAGCGTCTTCAGCGCTTGCGTATTGATAAATACGAGTGCGAAGGAGAAGTCATTCCAGAATCGAAGGAATGCCAGAATCGATATCGTTGCCACGATCGGCGTACAGAGCGGAAGAATCATTCTGCCGAAGATTCCCCACCAGCCGCTGCCATCAATCATGGCCGCTTCTTCAATCTCTCTTGGAATGGATGACATGTAAGCCATCGCCAAGAAGATCGCGATTGGCAGCTCAAATGCCGTATAAGGCAGAATGAGCGCACCGTACGTGTCGAGCAGGCCGATATTTTTCATCATAATAAATAGGGGCACCAGCGTACTGTGAATCGGAATCAGCAGCCCGGTCGTAAACAACACGACCACCAGCTTTTTGAACCGAAACTCGAATCTGGACAATACATATGCCGCAAGTACACTGAGCAGGATGGTCAGAACGACAGCTGTAATCGTCACAACCGTTGAATTCAGCATCGCTCTGCCCATATTTCCAAGCTCCCATGCCCGGAATAAATTCTCGGTCATCCACTCCTTCGGCAAGCCGTAAGGGTTGGTGAAGAAATCCTGATTCGATTTAAACGCGCTCGTAAAAAGCCAGTACAAGGGATAGAGCGTAAGAATCGCATACACAATCAGCAGCAATTTTACGAACCCGGTTAACCCCTTCGTGATGACGCGTTTCCCTGAGGCGTTTCCGGTCCCGGTCGTCTGTAAATTCACATCGCTCCCTCCTTCATGTTAACTTGACTTTCTGCGCGTTGCGAAATAGTTAAGCGCGATAAGAATGGCGCTGACAATCATAATCATCGTGGAGACGGCGGAGCCGTAACCGTAACGGTACACGCTGAACGTGCTGTTGTACATATAAGTGGCTAGCAGCTCGGTCGATTGCGCCGGTCCGCCACCCGTCATGACGATGACATGGTCAAAAGCTTTCAGGCTTCCCGAGATGCATAGCACAATGGTTACGACAACCGTGCTCCAGATCATCGGCAGCGTGATTTGCATCAGCTTGTTCCAGCCGGTGGACCCATCGATTTTGGCCGCATCATGGATCTCCGGTGAAATATTTTGCAGTGCTGCGATAAAGATGACCAGATAAGGGCCGATGTTCGCCCAGTTAATCGGGATTGATATCGCCAGCATGTTGACTTTTGGATCGGACAGCCAGGCACGGGTCCATGACTCCAGACCGAGCATTTCCAGCACATAGTTGGCGATTCCGAACTGAGGATGATAAATATAACCCCAGATGAGACCGACAACAACCGTGGAGAGAACCATCGGCATGAATACGGCAGACCGAATGAACCTGGAGAAGAACGAATTCTTGAACAATACAATAGCCAGAATCAACGCGATTGGAACCTGACCGATAATGGATGATACGACCAGAATCAGGTTGTTTCGAAGCGCCCGCCAGAAGATCGGATCCTTGAACATCTCTTTATAATTATCAAGACCGATAAATGTGGCGTCTCCGAACCCTTTCCAACTGAAAAATCCGTAGTAAGCTGACCAGAAGACCGGAATAATGACAAATATCAGAAACAACAGAAGCGCAGGAAGAAGAGCTATGGCTATAAATCCTTTGCTTCTCATCGCTGTAGGCATGGCAGCCTCCTCCCTCCTAATCCTTGTGCAGTGATGAACGGTTTCTTATGGAGTAGCGGATCTGGCTTGCGCATCCTGTAGCTTCTGGGCCACACCTTCGACGGGGCCGCCCATCATAATTTCCTGCAGACCGTTGTTGATGACTTCAGCCGCTTCTGCAGACAGATAAGCATCGTATACCGGCGTAATGCTTGTGGATTTCACCAGGTTAAAGGCTTTGTAGTACAAGGAAGTAACTTTGGCCTGATCGATTTCGGTATCGTACATTACCATGGAGTTGCTCTCGGCAATCGCTTTTTGCGCTTCTGGTCCGCTGACCGCATAAATCAGTTCCAGCGCCAATTCTTTCGCTTTCCCTTCCGTTCTGCTGCTAAGGGCCAGACCGCCGCCAGCTCCGCCGGAGATGGTGTTAGCCTCACCTTTACCGCCCGGGATCGAAGGCAATGTCGTCACTTCAATATCCTTCATTTGCTCCTCCGAAGAAGAAGCCGCCAGGTTCGTGAGTGTCCATGCACCGCTGATCATCATCGCTGCATTTCCTTGGATGAAATACTGCTCGGCTTGCGTGTTGTCGATGCTGTTCGCGCCTTCCTGGAAGGCTTTGTTATCTACCAGCTCTTTGAAATATCCAAGCGCTTCGATAAACTCAGGATCGGTAAATTTCGCGCCATCCTGTGCTGCCGCTTTCTTGAACCATTCGGTGCCTGTCACACGGTCGGCAATCGATCCGATAATGGTGGATTGCGCAACCCATGGCGCTTTGTTTCCGAGTGCGATCGGCGTAATGCCGTTATCATTGAATGTTTTAACCGCCGCCATCATTTCTTCCCAAGTCGTTGGAACTTTTACGTTATGTTTGTCAAACAATGCTTTGTTGTAGTAGAGAATCGAAGTTGCGGACATGCCTAGTGGAGCAGAGTAGATCTGGCCGTCCTCGAACTCGTATGGATCAAACGCTCCCGGCAGGAATTTATCCTTCCAATCCGAATGCGCATCGAGCACCTCTGTAATCGGCTGAAGCAGTTTCGCCTGATGAAGTTCAGCTGACTGACTTCCTGCATATACGAAGAATACATCCGGCATTTCATTCGCAGCCGCAACCGTACTCAGACGTTGACGGTAACCGTCCGGTGGAATCGCTTGTGCATCGAGCGTAACTTCAGGATGGTCCTGAGCAAACTGATCGATAAAGCTTCGGACTGATTTTGCACGCAGGTCATCACCGGCAAAGTTATGCCAGATTGTCAGCTTGACCTTCTCTTGATTACTCTCATTTCCTCCCGCCTGCTCTTTGCTTTGCCCGCCTCCGCAAGCTGCAAGGACCAGTGACATCATCAGCAGAACAAGACCTATTTTACGTTTTGGTCTCATGGTCAATCCCCCTTTTTAATATACGAAAATGATGAAGCGTCTTAAGATGATTAGTCCAAGTATATAAAAGGATATAACGCTTACATAGGGGATATAATTCAGTCGATAGAGGGACAAAATTCAGGATTTGCCCGATACTCCGACGGGGTTTGTCCTGTCCATTTCTTGAACAGGCGGTTAAAATACTTAATATCCTCATAGCCGATTTCATTCGCGATTTCACTGATTTTGGCTGGCGTTTCCCGCAGCAGGTGCATCGCTTTTCGCAGTTTCGCCTGGGTCACGAATTCGATATAATTCTGCCCGGTTTCCTTCTTGAACATCTCGCTGAAATAGTTGGGGTTCATATGAACATGCTTGGCCACTTGTTGGAGAGACAAGCTCTGTCCCAGATGCTCATGAATGAAGGAGATCGCTCGCTGGACGGGACTTGTCGTCGACACCATATCACGGTACTCCTTCATGATGAGCCCGAGCGAATCGACCAGCACCTTCTCCGGATCCTTGGTCAACTCGCGGATATCGTACGTCTCTTCCACTTTCACCGGACTGGTATAGCCGATAGACGTTGCAGCCCGTATAAGCCAGCGCTGTGCCGAGACGATCAGGGAATGTAGGTAAGCCTGAACCGAGCCGGGCGTTGCCTGGTCCTGACTTTGGATGCGCCGCAGCAAATCCGTCACCCATGCCTGCAAGTCGGCGGATTCTCCCGAACGCAGCAGGGATGACAGCTTGGTTTCTTCTTCCATCGAACAGACCGTGCGGATGCCTGTACGTCCTTCGATATCTTCATAGCGGATATGCCGTTCCGATTGCAGCAGCCACTCGTAGGAGCTGGCCTCTACCGCGGTAGCCAGCGCAATGTGCAGCTCCCTGGCGTTTGCGACCCGTCGGCCGCTGGCAGCCTTGATGCGGCAGGCGTGCATGGATTCCATTTTCCGCAGAGCGGAATCTACCCGCCCCCAGCCATTACTCGGCTCTGCCCGCACCAACAGAAGCAGGGAGCCGTTCCATTCCAGCCACGCACATTGCAGCACTTCGGCCAACTCCGTGCCGATTAATCGATGCAGCTCGCTAACGTTCGATTGTTCCTCTTCTTCTGGATGCAGCGGATATACCGACAGCATCCAGATCTGCAGCACCGAGCCGTTCGATTCCAAACGCAGCTCCGGGTATCGCTCACACAATTCGGCCTCGGCATGCTCGTCCAGCGGAGTGCCGGAAGCAAGCAGCCTTCTCAGGAAACCCCGGCTGACTACCAACTCCTGCGCCCTTCCCTTCGCTTGTGTAAGCCTTCGCTGTAACAGCCGTTCCCTGGCTTGGACAGCAGCCTCAATAATTTCCCCGGGTCTGCTCGTCTTCAGCAAATAGTCACTTACGCCTTCCCGCATCGCCTGCTGCGCATATGAAAATTCATCATATCCCGATATAACAATGATTTCGATCTCGGGATACTGCTGCTTGACTTCATGTGCCATATCCAGTCCGCTCAAGCCTGTCATGCGAATATCGGTAAAAATAATTTCGGGCATTTCAACAGGAATACGCTGAAGGGCTTCCTCCGCTGAAGCCGCGGGCGTCAGCACCGTAAAGCCGTTATCGGCCCAATTGATCACTGTACTCAGACCATTTCGAATGATCACTTCATCATCAACGATCAGTACCTTCAATGTCGCCATCCCCTTTATTGGATAATTCAGATTGTTGAATTTCAGGTAAATCAGGTATCGTAAACATGACACGTGTTCCGACTCCTTCCGTACTCTCCACACGCAAGCCCGCGTCCTTGCCGTAATGAAGGAGAAGCCGTTTATGGACATTGCGCAGCCCGTAGCTTCCGCGCGGGGTCTGCCCCTTCTCGTACTGCAGCGGATTCTCAACCAGCTGATCCTGAAGCCATTTCAGGCGATCCGTCGTCATTCCGATGCCATCATCCTCCACCACGAAGCGGATCCCTTCAGGCTCGCGGTACCCGCGAATCGTAATCGTCCCCATCCCGTCGCGGCTCAAAATACCGTGCAGCATGGAGTTTTCAACCAACGGCTGCAGCAGCAGCTTTAACATGGTGTGCTGATACAGCTCTTCCTCCACATGAACCTCAAACTTGAACTTTTCCGGATAGCGGATGGTTTGGATATTCACGTAATGACGGACATGCATAATTTCCTGCTGAATCGTGCAATATTCCTGCCCGTTATTGAGACTGAACCTCAGGAAATCGCTGAGCGATCCCACCATCTCGGCGATTTTCACATCCTGGTTCATCAGTGCCAGCCAATGGATGGATGACAGCGTATTGTAGAGGAAATGCGGATTAATCTGCACCTGCAGCGCATGCATATCCGCCTCTTTCTTCAACGACTCGTTCAGCTTCACTTCGTCGGTAAGCTTCACAATCCGGGAGCTGAGCCGGTTGTAACTGATAATGAGCTGCCCGACCTCATCGACCGTCTTAACCGGGAGCGCAGGCAGCGGCTCTTCCGGGCTTGAATTCTTGAGAAACTTCGTTAGCACGGACAGCGGATTCGTAATTTTCTGGATAAGGAAAAGAACCAGTATAATGGCAAGCAGTATAGCCACGGTGACGGCAACCGCCGTCAATTTGATGAAGTATTGGTTCTGGGAACGGTATTCCTGTGAGGGTATGATGCCGACCAGTTTCCAGTTCACGCTGGACATTTTCTTATAGAGAATGGTCTTCTTGTTGCTCCCCTCGCCATAGTCTATATTTCCGCTGAGCCCCTCAAACTCTCCAATCGAAGGATAATAGTCTGCAAGTGTAAGATTGGTCTCCATATCCGGCGGACCGGCGATAATCCGGTTATTCTCATCAAGAAGAAGGACAAACCCGGTCTTCTCCAGGACGGCCTGCCGGAATTGGTTAGCAATGACGCCCTGATCCAGGTTGATCTGCAGATTCCCGATCGGCTTATATTTATCCGTGCTCCGGATCGGTCTGGCCAACGTAATGACTTTCCTAACGCCTTCAAAAGTCCACTGCCGATGCACAAAGGACCACCATTTGGGATGATGCTCGTAATAACCGGGGACCACTTCGGTAATATTCCGGAACTCGGAGCGTACCAAGGATTTGTGCGAGATCGCATCTTTGCTGCCGAGCGGTTCGACAATGATGTTGGCGATATAATCTTTGGAAAAGGCCAGATTCGTCAAAAAATTAATAACCGTCGTCTGCTGGACATAGTTGCTTTGCTCGGTCTTCAGATAGGCTTGAACACCGGTATGCCCGATGAGAAACAGCGAGATGTTCTCCACGTCTTTGACCATCGTATCCAGGTAAGCTTCCAGCTGCCGAAGCGTATTCATTCCTGTAATCTTGGCCTTCTCCTCCGTCAGACTCTTGGCTATGTTAAAAGAGAAAATACCGAGAAACAGCAGCGGCACCAGCGTAGCGATAATAATAAGTAACGACAATTTATGCTTTAGCGATTTCCCAAGCCATTGCTGCATAAAAACACCTCGTTCAAAGCCCTCATGGTATGGACTTGTTATATTACTTAACATTGAATGCGTTTACTTACGAAATCACTCTCTTCCCCTAGCAAAAATGTGTCAGGTTTATTAACTATCTTAGAGGAATCTTAAGACTCAAGTAAATGGTAATAAAGGCCTATGAAAGAGGTTGAATTCTTCCTGCATAGGTTCTATATGCTCCATTCTCTCTGGTTCCTTTTTGGAGAGTATGGAGGGAATAAGTGGGATGGACTGGACATTAAAAAAGCACAAAAAAGGGCGCCGTAGCACCCTTTTGATAAGCGAAGCACATCATTCTATCAAGATTTATGCTTCTAGTCCATGTTCATAACGTCTCATCAGATATGCGTTTATATGTAGATCTAAAGTTCCACATCAATAAACCGTTACTTCCCCCATTCTTCCAGACTACTATATTCAATGCCATCCACCACAAACCGGTTCAACTCTTCTTGAAATCGGTATGTTATTTGGAGATCGCCAGCGAAGCCGGCAGGGCTGATGCTTCCCGCAGCTTCCGTAACAAGCTGGCCTTCCGCTAGTTTGTGTCTGACGACGGCCCCGAAGCCAACCTTATCATTTAGGTAGCTTTTATCCTTGGAATCATCCTCGATCCTTTCGACATACTCCTTCCCGTCGATCCAAAGTTTGATCACAAAGTGGTCTGCATAATTCTCAATGTTGGATTGCACATGGCTCGATACCGCCTGTTCCAATGATTCGATAGGAATTTCCTTCAGAGTCTCGGCATCGACTACATGCATCTCCCCCATGTAAAGACCCGTGCCGGTCCCGTTCACATAGAACACCACAACTTCCGGCTTGCCATCGCCTGTAACATCCTGATATTGAAGGACGGGTTTACGCATACCATCTCCGCCGTTCCAGTCCTTAAAGACCTGTTTCCTTCCTTCGACCTCGACCACCATTCCTTCATATCTGCCGTATTTCGTGGCGCTTACCGGATACAGCTTCACATCCCGGTTCTCCTCAGCCGTCGACACGTCAACTTCCGGTGTATAGATGTAGACCATCCCGGCCTTCGTATCCAAGCTTACCTGTGCACCATACAGCTCCCCCATCCATCGAGCAGGAACCATGACGCGCCCATCCTTTAGTTGAGCGGGAACAGACAAGGTGTAGATCTTCCCCTTTCCCTTGGCTTCCTTGCTCCCCATCTTTAGGGTGACTTGATCGGTGCCTGTGTTGACGGTTACCGTCTTGTTCTTGTTGTTCCAGCGGAGCTGCATAGGCTTCAAATATTCCCTCACCGTGTTCAAAGGGACCAGCGCCGTACCATTCACGATAACGGGTTTAACGTCCGTTGTGACAACATAATGATTGATGTTCAATTCCAAGTCCTTCTTGTGCACAGCCGCAGCCTGAGCCTGTACCATCGAGCTTAACAGCATTGTGGCCGCTATAGCGCCGCTTGCCGCCAGTTTTGTCCATTTCTGGGTTGTCATGTTCTTTAAATCTCCTTAGCTGAAAATATGAATCCTTATAAACTTTAACGCATCGTGACCGGGATTGGTTAGTCCATATCAACAAATAATGAAAATACTTCCTCTGTCGTCCCCTTCCTGCAGAGCCTCCAAGAATTTGCCCCATCTTATGTAAAAACATGAGTACGATCCTTCTGTTATGTTAGAATCGGATATGATTGTTATATTATGGAATATAATGAGTTCAAAATGGTTCTGATGCCGGTGCCAGGAAGGTCCTGTGCGAAAAATGTTGAAGGGAGGTGGGCTGTATGGGTTCCATGTTTAGTATATGGCCTATGTTGATATTAATTATAAACGGACTTTTTAAGCTGCTTGGTTTGTATGCATTGTATCTGCTTATTAAATTTTTGATTCGTGCCATAACAGCTGTCGAGCTTTACATCGATGAGAAAAGAAACCGGCGATTGTGAATGTGAACTTCAGATCATTTAGGATTGAAACTACTGAATCTCCTGTGGTAAAGTCTAGGCAACCAGAAATGAAAGGGTGAACCAAAAGCCGATGATCTACTAATCCTGTCCCAAACATTGGAAAAACACTTCGATATAAGGTTTTTCGGGATAGGATTCGTGCGGCTTTTTTATATGTGACGGGTAGATGCTTGAAGCTTCTTTATTCATGAAGCCGGTATCTTCTTTTGTCCGTATTCAGCCTCCTATTCCGAAATCTCGGAGTGGGAGGCTTTTTATGCAGCATTCGTAAAAGCTATGATCCTGGCATGATCAGGAGCTGCTGGAGATCCGTTGGTGGGACGCTGATATCGAGTTAATTAACCTACTTATGGGTGCGATCATGAGCGGTGACTTGGATATGCTCAGACAAATGAAGAATCCGTCTTTAAGCATTCCTAACAACTTTCTATACAGGGAGGCATGTTTGCATGCAGATCATAACACAGGAGTACAAGACAGCAAATCGGGAGTCGGGACCTTATGGTATTACGACAGGACAAGATGGGACCATATGGTTCACGGAACAAAAAGGAAACCGGATCGGGCGGCTCACCAAGGATGGGGATATGCGCACGTTCGAAGTGCCGACTCCGGATGCCGGGGTCATGTCCATCCTATCTACCCATACCGGTGACCTCTGGTTCACGGAGTACAAAGCGAATAAAATCGGAAGAATGACAGTGGAAGGAACATTTACGGAATTCGAACTGCCTGAAGCCAACTCGTCTCCTTACGGCCTGACGGAAGGTCCGGATGGAGGCATATGGTTCACCGAGCTAACCGGCAACCGAATCGGAAATATAACGCCGGCAGGCGTTATCGCGGAATATGACCTACCATGCAAAGGGGCGTACCCTTCCTATATTACAGCCGGTCCGGACGGCGCGTTGTGGTTTACGGAAAACCAGAACAACTGCATCGGACGGATTACGGTGGACGGAGAGATTACCGAATTCCGCATTCCAACAGAGCAATCCGGCCCGGTCGGCATCACGGCAGGTGCCGATGGCGCCCTTTGGTTTGTTCAAATCAACGGCAATCAAATCGGTCGAATCACAACGGCCGGGGAATTCACTGAATTCAAGCTCCCGTCCGGGAATGCCAGACCCCATGCCATCACGGCGGGGGTTTGCGAAGATCTATGGTTTACCGAATGGGGAGCCAATCAAATCGGACGAATTACCTGTAACGGGGACATTACCGAGTACCCGATCCCTACCCCCTCCGCGGAACCACATGGCATTACCGTGGATTCCGGCGGCGAGGTCTGGTTCGCCGAGGAATGCGATCAGATCGGACGGTTTACGATTCAATATTAGGCTTAGGATGCCAACATATTGCTCCACCCATAAAAAAGCCCGTTCAGCAGCCTGTTGCCGGGCTTTTCCAGTGCAAAGCTGACCCGGCTTGTTTCTTCATCTATGCGAATATGATAGATTAAATGGATACTTAGAATTATTTCTCTTAGGAGAGTCCAATAATGAACCCAAACCAAACGTTAGATGATATACAGTGGCAGACGCTCATTCAACAAACCGCCGGTTACTTCAGCGATTTGACTATTAAACGGGGGTTTCAATATTACAAGCAAGGTCGTGTTCACACAAGCGAGTTGACAGAGGCTTCCGGGATAATTGAGGCTGCCGTTGATGGAACGGAAACTTACCGTATCCAACTCCATCTTCATTCGCTGAGTGACAGCACATGCAGTTGTCCCGTTAATGAAGGCTGCAAGCATATGGTGGCTGTTCTGCTTGACTATGCCCAGCTTCAGGGTCGTTCCATTCACGCCCTAGTTAATGCCCATTCCACCACGTATGCTTCCACCTCTTCGTATGACCGAAGCGAGTCCGGCTTCAGCCCAGCGCAAGAACGGCCGTCTGCCGGAGCATCAAAATGGAGAGTCAAGGCGGACCATTTGCCCGAGCTGCCGATCTCCGCATGGCATGAGCTGTTCGAAGTTTGCACGGCTTCGCTGGGAGCTAATACGCAGAACTCATTTTACGCCAAAAATGCACTGGCCTCCCTCCATCACATCAAACCGCCGATGCCGCCGGAAATGGGATCATTATACGAGTTTCATGCTCATCTCTTTATTCTCGAGAAGCTGGTCAAGCAGCCCGCTAGTGCCTGGAATTCCTCCGGATCCTACATCGGCTATCATACGCAGGTAGCAGCGGATCATATCCTGGCCAGAATCGAGCGCATCTTCCATGAAGGGCTTGAGAGCGGCGAACATGGAGAGGCATTCAAGCAGCGACTGACTGAGACCATTTCGCATGTCCGGCGGAGCATGCTGAGCGAGCCGCGGAACCGCAAATTTTACGCCCAGGTCTATATGCAGCTCTGGATGTACTGGATCTATCCGTTTGCCAAAAAGGACAACAGCTTAATCCAGGCGGAGTTAGAGCAGTTACAGGCAGCCGAAGTCGAATTCGGCAGCACCCTCTCGCGTGCCTCGTGGTATATGGCGCAGGGCTTAATGTCCTTCTACCTCGGACAAGACAAAACGTCTTGGAGCCTGATCAAGGAAGCAGACAAGGTTAGCAGTCTGTCCCCGGCTTCCGTCCTGGGCTTCTTCGACATGCTGCATTCCTGGCAACAATGGGAACGCTTGGCTCACTGGCTCCCGGAGATCGGCCCGCTGCTTGGCAGTCACCGCAACGAGCATCTCAGCAGCTATCAGTTCTATTGGGATGCCGTCATAGAGCACTTGCCCGAGGAGGCTGAACAGATGTGGAGCAGTCTTGCCGACATGCTTCCTTATGCGAAGGACATCTATCAGAATGCCTTGATCACGCACGGCAGATGGCGGGAATGGATCGACTACCAATTAAGCACAGGCCGGGAGCCGCTGGAGCTCCGGGTCAGCGAGCTCGCGCCGATTGAGAAGAATGCGCCCGAGCTGCTGCTGCCTTTTTACCATCAGGCCGTCGAGCGGTACATCCTTCATAAGAACCGAGCCGGCTATAAAGCAGCGGTCAAGCTGCTCAAACGGTTGGCCAAGCTATATAAAAAGCTCAAGCAGCAGGAGCGCTGGGATCTGTTCATTATCTCATTGTCCGTACGAAACAGCCGGCTTCGTGCATTCCAAGAAGAGCTGCGGAGAGGAAAGCTGATATCATGAGCAGACACACAGAAACCATCACGGTCCACATGGCGTTAAGCGAATACGGAGATGCCGTCATATACGGCTCTACCGTCATGCGGGGTTACGTGTCCGGACAATACCTGAAGCACCGTTTATTTGCGTGGCACGAAGCTTCCTTCTACGGAACAGAGCTCACCGTTCAATCCGTTCAGGATATGGAAGTGGTCATCCTACCTTCCGAGCAGGTCATACCGTTTTTTGCGGATGGACGACTGCTCGAGCATATTGAATGGGTATGGGACGAGGATTGTCTTCCCTTCATTGAAATTGCTCCTTCGCTGGCAGCTTGCATTCAGGACAAGCAATACGCGCCCAGCTTGAGTGCCTTCAAATCAGGCAAGCTGCAATGGATTTGGGATCCGGAGGCGTTCACAGCGGAAGAGTTGTCCCGTCTTTCCCTGCTGAGTGCAGACGAGATATGGAATGAGGGCTTACGGGCAGCGTTCTCTGCCGCCGTTCAAGATCAGTGTTACGGCAGGGAAGAGGCGGCGGCTGACCTGCGCAGAGAATACCCTCTTCTCTTCTCGCCGAACCGCACGGCAGCCGAAGGCATGGACGACAAGTCATGGCTGATCGCCATCGGATGGCGGCCGGATACCGCTCCATTCCGACCGCTGCTGCAATTGTTGGAGCCTGACGAAGAAGAAGCCGCATGGCGCCTTCGGCTTGTATTGCAAGACAAGTTAGACGCTGCATCGCTTGCAGCCGTTCGTCTGGCTGAAGACGGGCAGGCATATGGATCATGGCCGGAGACATGGACGGCTCATATCAAGGAGCGATCCTCCGGCTGGCTCCAAGGTTTGCAAGCAGCACTGCCCGCACGTATGCTTCACGCTCCGGCTGAAGACGTGCTCGGTACGCCTCTGTCCGACGAGGCCGCATGGCAGTTCCTGACCGTTGACAGCCAGCGGCTGCTCCAGTCAGGTTGGCTGGTCCTGCTGCCCGCTTGGTGGGAAGCCGCCAGCAAGAAGAAACCCAAACTGCGGGCGAAGGTACGCTCGGGCGAGGGCGAGAACGCCGAGCGAAGCAGCGGCGGTTCCCTGTTCGGTCTGGATGCGCTGGTCAATTTCGATTGGCGGATCGCCATCGGCGAAGCTACTCTTTCCGAGGCGGAATTCGCGGATCTTGTTGCCCGGAACGAACGGCTGGTACGGTTCCGGGGCCAGTGGATTCCGCTGGATCCCGCTCTGGTCGCCCAAATCCGCCAGATGATGGCGGGCGTAGATCGTGAGGAAGGCCTATCGTTCCAGGATATTCTGCACCTGCATCTGCTCGGGAACAACGATGAGTCAGGGCAGACTCAGCAGGATGCTGAGGAAGCGCGGGACCCGGAACGGATCAAGCTTGAGGTGGAGCTGAACGAGCACCTCGTGAAGCTTATCGGCCAGCTTGGCCGACAAAGCGAATGGCCGAACCTTCCTGTCCCGGCTGGGCTGAAGGCCGAGCTGCGGACTTATCAGCATGACGGCTTTGCCTGGCTTGCCTTTTTGCGGCGTTACGGGCTTGGGGCATGCCTTGCCGATGACATGGGTCTTGGCAAAACCGTGCAGTTTATCGCCTACCTGCTGCATGTGAAGGAGACGGCGATGCAGCGGGAAGAGCGACGCCTCCCTTCCCTGCTGATCTGTCCCACCTCGGTGCTGGGCAATTGGCAGAAGGAGCTTGAACGGTTTGCCCCGTCGCTCCAGGTCATGCTTCACTACGGCGGCAAACGAAGCAGCAGCGAGGATTTCTATAAAGAGGCTTACCAAGCCGATATCATCCTTACTTCCTATGCGACGGCCACGCTCGATCAAGAAATGTTAAGAGACATGAAGTGGGAAGCGATCGGCATCGACGAGGCCCAAAATATCAAAAATGCCGACACCAAGCAATCCGCCGCCGTGCGAAGTTTCCCGGCAAGACATCGCGTCGCGCTAACCGGCACACCGATTGAGAACCGGCTGTCCGAACTGTGGTCCATCTATGACTTCATCAATCCCGGATATCTCGGCAGCCTGCGCGCGTTCAATCTCCGGTTCATCCAAGCCATCGAGAAAGACAGGAGCGAACAGCGCACGGCCGATCTGCAGAAGCTGATCAAGCCCTTCATGCTTCGACGCAAGAAGAAGGATCCTGCAATTCAGCTCGACCTGCCGGACAAAAACGAGATGAAGACCTATATCCATCTCACAGCTGAGCAAGGTGCGCTTTACGATCAAACCGTGAACAGCCTGCTGGAACGCATGCAAAAGCTCGAGGGCATCGAGCGCAAAGGGGCCATCCTGGCAGCTCTTACACAATTCAAGCAGCTCTGCGATCATCCGGCTCTGCTTACGAAGGAGCCGCTTCCGGAATTGCTGGGAGGAGGCGGCTTGCTCGACACCGAAGCTGTCGTCAACCGTTCAGCCAAGCTGGAGCGGCTGCTGTCCATGGTGAAGGAGCTGCGGGACGAGGGCGAGCGCTGCCTGATCTTCACCCAGTATATCGGTATGGGTGAGATGATGCGGCAGGTGCTCCATCAAGAGCTTGGGGAGCCCGTGCTGTACTTGAACGGCAGCACGCCCAAGCGGACTCGCGACCGCATGATCGAGCAATTCCAATCCCAGACGCTGCCGCCCGAAGAGCAACCGAATGTCATGATTCTCTCGATCAAGGCCGGCGGCGTTGGTCTGAATCTGACCGCGGCGAATCATGTGTTCCATTTCGACCGCTGGTGGAACCCTGCGGTGGAGAATCAGGCTACCGACCGCGCTTATCGGATGGGACAGACCAAGGATGTCCAGGTGTACAAGTTCATCTCCATGGGGACGCTCGAAGAGCGAATCGATGAGATGCTGGAGAGCAAGCAGCAGCTGAGCGATCAGGTGATCTCAAGCAGCGAGGGCTGGATTACCGAGCTGTCCACCGATGAGCTGAAGGATCTCTTCACGCTGCGGCGCGACTGGGCGTAATCGCCGGATCAAGAAGTACACGGATAGGCGACATTCGATGGATCTGCGGCAATTCTTCCTCATAGATCAGGACCTCAATCTGGACATACGGCCCCAACAGGTGGAGCACAGCGGAATGCCTGTGGAACTCCTAGGCAGCCACCAGGTGTCGCTCTATAACCATATGTTGAATAATAGAATGCCCCGTTATGCGGACGAGGCCACTGAAGAACTTGCGATTTTTCGGAGGCACTGAGCGGACACGGGGCTTTTGTTATTCGGTGAAGTTTCATGTGCTTAGAGAAAGGTAATGTTGTTTAGAAAAATTTCAAATTGTTTACGCACATGAAGCTTGTATGGCTAAAAGATCTAAGGTTCGAACCAGTTGAAGTACTCTCACTTGAGTAATCTGTTTCAACTTGAGGTACTCGCTTTCGAGGGTAATCCAGTTCACTCAAGGTACTCTCGCTTTCGAGGGCAATCCAGTTCAACTTAATGTACTCCCGCTTTCGAGGGTAATACGGTTCAACTTGAGGTACTCTTGCTATACGAGTGTAATAATTGGGTCAGTCTTAAAGTAATTCACTTACGAGGAGAACTCTGATTCAACTGCGCAAGATGGCTGGTACCGGAACGTCGCGCAACCTGCTGGTAGTTAGGTAGGAGGAGAATGATTCTTACCATTAACGGACACAGAATACGTTATTTAGAACAAATTCATCATTTTTAGATACTGAACGGACATGGGATCTGTTATTTGTGCAAAAACAGCATAAAAATGCCGTAAGCGAGCCCAATAACGTACCTAGTGTCCTCTAAGTTTGAAATTATGGCGTTATCTCGCAATATAGTGGAACTGGAGTCCGATACTTCTAGTGCAGCAAGTGTAATCGGCAATCGGGTCCTCTACTTCACGCACAAGCCCCGCCGCTTCCCTCGATTGCGCCACCCAGCCCCCCTCCGCTTACTTCTCCTCCATCAGCTGCCGCAGCTTCGCTTCCGTAGTCGAATCGGGGGCGGGGGTATAGATGCTGCACCGCAGGTCATCATTTCCGTACACTTTGAGCGACGTGAGCTCATATACCATTTTCCCGGCCTTGGCATGCCGGAACTCCAGATGTACTTCCGGGGCGTAGCTGACCTGGCTCTGCTCCCACATCCGATTGAAATCCGGATGCCCCTGCTTCATCTCTTCCAGAAAACGGTCATACCACTCATCCTCGACATATTGACCGTAATAGGACCGGAACATCGACAAGAAGCCGCTGGCGAACTGCTCCCAATTTACCGCCAGCCGTTGAAACTCCCTGCGGGTGAAGAGCAGCCGGATCATGTTCCGCTCCTCGGGCGGAATGCGGTCAAAATCCAGGAACACGTATGCAGCCGCACGGTTCCACCCCACGATGTTGCACATCCGATCCGATATCATGACGGGGCAATATTTTAGCTCAGTGATGATTTTTTGCAGGGACGGACTGATCTGCACCGCTTCTTGTTTGACCGTATAAGGCTCCGCCCCGCTCTCCAGCGCCAGCGAATACAGATATCTGCGCTCATCCGCATTTAGCTGAAGCGCATTGGCGACGCAGTCCAGCACGGACGACGATACCTGGATGTCCCGTCCCTGCTCGAGCCAGGTGTACCAAGTGGTGCTAACACCCGCCAACTGGGCGACCTCTTCCCTGCGCAAGCCTGGTGTTCTCCGTCTAGTCCCGGGCGGAAGTCCGACCGACTCGGGTGAGATTTTGGCACGCTGCCCTTTCAAGAATGCCGACAACGCTTGCAGCCTAACCTGGGAATTCATTGTACAAGCCCCCTTCACTCATTAAGGATAGCAGTATTTATACTAGGATAAACGGTATCTTGTAATAGGATACTACACGTGACATTATAACCTTAAGATTGACAAGTTATAAAGTCTTAAGGAGGCTGTTGATCCATGGAAAGAGTTGTTATCACCGGTATGGGCGTCATATCGCCGCTGGGCCATGATGTTGAGACGTTCTGGTCCCGGCTTGTTCGGGGAGAGTCCGGTATTACACATATAGAAAATTTGGACACATCAAGACAAAAGGTACAAATAGCAGGCGTCGTGAAGGAGTTTGACGCAAACGCGCTGTTTGGCGTTAAGGAAGCCCGGCGGTTGGACCGCTTCTGCCAGTTTGCGCTGGCTGCGGCGGATCAAGCGATAAGCCAGTCGGGACTCGATCTTGATCAGATCGATCATGAGCGCATGGGGGTCTACGTCGGCTCCGGCATCGGCGGCATCCAAACCCTGATGAATCAGAGCGGCACGCTGTCGTCGCGGGGTCCCGAGCGGGTCAGTCCTACACTGGTTCCCATGATGATTCCCAATATGGCGGCCGCGCTCATCAGCATTAAATACAAGGCGCTGGGCTCCACGCTGGCACCGGTTACGGCATGTTCGATCGGCAATACGGCGATCGGCGAGGCTTTCTTTAACATCCAAGCCGGCCGGTCCGACATCATCATCGTGGGAGGATCCGAAGCCGCATTGACCGACATCTCGCTAGCCAGCTTCGCGAATGCAACCGCCCTTTCCTCCCGTAACGATGAACCGGGCCGGGCCAGCCGGCCGTTCGATACAGACCGGGATGGATTCGTCATGGCGGAAGGTGCCGGCATCCTCGTTCTGGAATCCCTCTCCCATGCCTTACGCAGAGGCGCTGAAATTCTGGGCGAGGTCATCGGATACGGCGCCAGCTCGGATGCCTATCATATGGTCGCCACACCGGAAGACGGCAACGGCGCGGCACGGGCGATGAAGCTGGCCCTGACCGAGGCGAACCTCTCTCCAGCCGACGTGGATATCATCAGCGCCCATGCCACAAGCACGGTCATCGGTGACCTTTCGGAGACAGCGGCCATTAAGCAAGTGTTTGGCGAGGAGGCGTATCGCATTCCGGTAACGGCCAACAAGTCGATGACCGGACATATGCTGGGCGCATCCGGCGGCGTGGAGGCCATTGCACTCGTGAAATCTCTGCAAGAAGGCATCATACCGCCGACGATCAATCTGGAGCATCCCGATCCAGCATGCGATTTGGATTATGTACCGAACCAGGCGAGAAACGCCGAGCTCCGGATTGGCATGTCGAATTCCTTTGGCTTCGGCGGACATAATTCGGCGATTGTTATCCAGAAATATGAGCATGAATAACCATGAGTTCCAGACCCCAGTGAAAACTGGGGTCTTTTTCTTGTTGCGATTCTGGAAGAATGGGCTGAATAATGAGACAGAAACACTTTTTAAATTTTTTTTTCGCAGAATCAAACTTTTTGCAAGACTCGCACGTCTTGCTTCCGTAAGTCAATTGCAATTGATGGTTACCCGCGCGGGCCCAAAGGAGTGTCATATTTACATGAGTGGCGGCCGGAAGCTTGAGAAGCTTCTTATTCAATGTATAACCGAAAATCAGGACAGCGCCTACCGGCTGGCATACAGCTACGTTAGAAATAAAGAGGATGCCCTCGATATCGTTCAGGACGCGATCCACAAAGCATTTTTATCCATGGAAAAGCTGAAGCAGACGGGTTCAATAAAAAGCTGGTTTTTCCGAATTATTGTAACAACCTCCCTGGATTTCATTAGAAAACAGAAAAAAGTCCATGTCATGGATGACGAGAACCTGGAGGTTATATTACCCGGCAGCCATGACCACTATCCGAATCTGGATCTGGCCCAATCTTTGGAGGAATTACCCGACAAGTATCGGGTCGTCATCATACTCCGATTTTTTGAAGATATGAAGATTGACGAAATTGCCGAAGTGCTCAACGAGAACGTCAGCACAGTGAAAACGAGATTATACCAAGGACTACAGAGACTGCGGGTGAACTTAAGCGAGGAAGATCAAGAGGAGGCACAACGATAATGCATGACAAGCTGAATAGGATGAAAGAGCAGTACGAGAGCACTCCTATTCCTGACGAACTAAGCTCGATTATCAACAAGACCATAGCAACCAGAAGAAAAAAAAATAGAGCGCTGCCCTGGCTCGCTAGTGCTGCAGCTGCATGCATGCTACTGTTCGCCGGAGTGAATACCAGCCCTGCCTTTGCCCAGGCCATGTCCGATGTGCCGGTTCTGGGCCATATCATCAAGGTGATCACCATCCGTGAATATGCCGAGCAAGACGATAACACGGAAGTGCATATTGAAACACCCGGCATTGCCAACTTAGGAAATACAGAGCTTGAGCAAACCCTGAATAACAAATACCTGGAAGAAAATAAAAAGCTGTATGAGAACTTCAAAGACGAAGTCGCCCTGCTAAATAAAGAAGGCGGCGCCCATCTGAGTCTCGATAGCGGTTATGAAGTGATCACCGACAATGAACAGCTGTTGACACTTTCGCGCTATATTGTCGAATCTGCTGGAAGCTCTGCCGAATCCAGAAAATACGATACGATCGACAAGAAGAACCAGATGGTGATCACACTGCCAAGTCTGTTCAAGGATGATCGTTATATCCAGGTCATCAGTGACAATATCAAGGAGCAGATGCGCCAGCAGATGCAGAATAATCCTGACAACATCTACTGGGTGGAGCAGCCCGGTGTGGAGTCCGATGTACCGGAGGATCTGTTCCAAACGATCGCCAAGGACCAAAACTTCTACATCAACCAAAACGGCAAACTGGTCATCAGCTTTAATGAATACGATGTTGCACCCGGCTATATGGGCGTCGTGGAATTTACAATCCCAACGGAAGTGATCGCAGACCAGCTCGTCAGCAGCGAATACATCCGATAGATCCGCCGTACATCACTAGGAATGCAGATCGTTCTTCCGATCCCTGTTGCCCCCAGATTTTCTTTTGAAATTTTATGAGTCAGTGGAAATCCGGGGACAAAGGGGACCGCTTCGCTTCTCCAGAACGATTCTGCCTTCTCCGTTTCAGATCACAAATTGTAGATATCAAACCCTAAACCTGGAGGTAATATATAATGAAAAAAACAATGAAAACAACAACCCCATTAACTAAAACCCTGGCGGCTGCCGGATTAGCGGGCATCCTTATGATCTCCGCTTCGGGTCTGCCATCCGCTCATGTCCATGCCGAAACCAAAGCTGCAGCGAGCACGAATCGGGTGACCGCTCCAACCGCTGCCCCGCAACTGGTAACATCCAAAACACTGCAATCCAAGGAAAAATGGCTGGAAACCAATATTAAGATCCCTGTATTCCAAGGTCTGACTGACACCAAATATCAAGACCAGTTGAATGACATTATCGAATCCCATGCTTCCAAGGATATGGACAAATGGGAGAAAGAAGCGGCGGAAGCGGCTGCAAATGCACAAAAGAATGGCTATACCATGCACCCTTATCAGCTAACCATTAATTATGAGCTCACATCGGATGGTAAAGACGACAGCTTGATTTCCCTTAAGGTCATCACCGAAGGCATCGGAATGAACAATGGTGATCCTCGTGTGGATACGTACAACTTCACGAACGAAGCCGAAGCCCAGCGCGTGACGCTCGAAGACCTGTTCGGTAAAGATTACAAATCCATCGTGGATAAAGCTGTCAAAACCGCGATTGCCGCGGATCAGGACCAATACTTCGCGAACGAAGACGGATTTCAAGGCATAGACGCGGAGCAATCCTTCTATGTCGCAGACGGAAAAGCCTATATCGTATTCCAAAAATACAGCATCGCCCCTGGATCCACAGGTACACCGGAATTTGCCATAAAGCTGCCGGGTAAAGGATCAGACAAAAAGCCTGCTGCAGCCGTAGTAAAATCAGGCGCTTATTACAAAGATAAAAACGGCAAGATCATGGTTCAGGTATCCGTGCTGCGCCAGCTGCAATTCAATGTCAAGTGGAACGGCAAGAGCAAAACCACCGAAATCTCCAAAGGAGCTGTCTGGAGCGCGGTGAAGCTGAACAAGGATGCATACACTTTGGGTAAAATGGCCCCACGTTCGCTGGGCTCGGCTCCTGTAATGAAAAAAGGCCACATCTATGTTCCACTTGCTTTCCTGACAGACGTTCTGAACCTGAAGGCAGATCAAAGCAAGCATGGCCAGATTACGGTGACCGCTGCAAAATAATAGATCCACTCCATTCAAAGCCTGTGCCTCCTGCACACCATCTTTCTAAAAGCAGGGACAGCACAGCATGCGGTAAAGAAGAGGCCCTCTCCAACACGGAGACGGCCTCTTCTTATTTTCTGTTAGCTCTGAAGAACGTTTACCTTAACTAGGCCTTCCTTGTCCCTGTTATAACGCAAAATCCCGTCAGCAATACCCCTCCGACAATGCTTCTCCAGCCTTGCCGCCCCATTCATCATCCATCAGATACCGGGCATGAATCCCTTCTCCCTCATGTACAAAAGTGAAACGATAATACACTTCTTCATCCTCGCAAATCTCAAAATACAGTGCGTATCGCCCCTTTTGCAGCGGCAGCTCAATAACGGCGTCCGACATGACGGACAACAGCTCCAGCTTCCCGGGATCCAGAACATCAAACGGCACGACCATCCGCCGCTGCGCGTTCGGATCTTCGATGAACGCTTCTTTCAAGGCCAGCTTCACCCAAGCACCGAAAGCATCGTCAGGGATGGGATCAAAGGTCAGATAACCGGGATGAATGACAACGCCCTGCTTGATATTGGTTTCTCCCCATTGGCACAAATCCTCATCAAAGTCCCGTGAGCGGACTTGTATCTGATGGTGAGAGATCGTGAGGTCCACCTCTTGGGTCATTTTTGTATGCTGCATATGTATAGCACCTCGCTTTTTGGATATCTGCATTCTATTTAAGCCGCTCCATATGGATCGTGGCCAGCCTGCGGTCCTTATCCACCTGAACCCGCATGCTGATGCCCAGCTTCTCCTCGAACAATCGGGTGACATTCAGATACTTATCCTCGACGACTCCCGATCCTCCTCGGCCGTTGGAACGCGTCATGCCTGCGGTGATAATCTCTTTCACCATATCCCCATCCGCTTTGGCGTCCGGATCGTATGTAAATATGGGCTCTTTACGGTCATTATAAAAGATCATGTCCTGCCGGTATTCCTTTGCGTTCACATACTCTTTTCGCGTCTCGATATAGTCGCTCTCCAGATGGCCATACTGAACCCGCCCTGCCAAGAACGGATTGTCCTCGGAAGCCTCCACCTCGAACTGCCCGTATGCCAATTGATACAGCATGTTGAGGTCCGACCCTTCCAACCTGTAGTACAACGGACGAAGTTCCCCTTGCTTATCGGTTGCGGCGAAACCGGCCAGCAGCGGCCAAGCATCCACTTGTTCACCATCCACATCAACGGCCAGCTGGTATTTGGTCAGGACCACCTCATTCTGAAAAAGCCCATACGTGCGCGCAATAAAATAGCCGGGTATCAACAGCGTGGCTGCCACCAGTATGATCACTCCCCAGAGGACCCGCCTGCCTTTCATGCTGCCACCCCCCTCGCTAGTTCTTCTTCTGATTATCACGCACAACGACATCGTATGTAAGCATCAAGAGCGCTTTCTGGCGTTCCATCAGTAGTCCACCTCTTCAATATCGGTGCGCAAATTGCGATTGGACGCCCGAAGCAGTTCCGTGAAGGAAGGCGCGATATAATACACAAAGTCAGGATCATGCACGTACATGATGATCTGCCCGGACGTTCCCGGCTCGGCCGGATCGAAATCCAGCATTAGATACAGCGACCCGCCTGCCATCGTGGCAAACGGATACCAAGCCTTGTGAAACAGATACGGTTTAATCTTCGGATCCAGCTGCTGTATTTCCTCCGAACTGTAATACGCATCCAGTGGTACATCCCGCTCGCAAAAATAAGATTTGACTTCCTTCATCTCTTCCAGGCTCATCAGGTAAAACGGCGGGTATTCTCCATCCCCCTCGTTACCGGGATAGAGCACGTGAAACCCATATCCGCTGCCGTTCTTCTTACTGTAAAACGAACGAAAGTCCTGCGGCAACTTGATCCCGAACTCCGCTTCGAAAAGCTGCAACTGGGCAGGAGCAGCCCCCTCCAATTGTTTATATTCCTCCAGCAGATCCCGAAGATCTTCGGCAACCTTCTCCTCCAACTGCTGCTCCAGCTCGAGCATCAGTCCATCAATGACAGCATTCATACAATAACCTCCGTTTATTACATGTCCACTTACTCCAAGCGGAGTGCTTCCCTATACTAAAAAGTATATAGAACGCTGCAATGAAAACAACATGTCCTACGACATGCAAAAAAAGGGACAAAATCCCTCTTGAGATGTTCGTTTTGGTTCTTTTATGAAAACACACCAGGATATTTATGGCTGCTGAAGCGCAGCAATTTCATGACGGAATCGGCTAATTCGAAACCAGGGATTCCTGATCTTCGATAATCAGAATCGCATTCACGATAGACACCTGATTCCTTTCTGTTTTCTTTTGCGCATAGCTTGATGGATTCAGCTAGCTCATTTATTTGGATTAAGAGCTATTATAATACCTTAATCCTCGATATCTCCATATAGACTCCAGATTAGTCCTATACATTAGAGATATCAGAGGAGGTTAGTGATTATGAATTTTATCAAACGGGCGGTGGAAACCAAGGGAATATGAAAATGCCAAATACATTGATTCACGGTGTGAGAAGTTCTGATTTATTGAAAGAATTTACAGAAGAAACGAATAAACTGATTAAGGGGCGTCCAATAACAGCAGAAGACAAAGATAAGAAAGCAGCCCTGATTGAAAAACAATTAGCTAAACAAAACGATCTACAGGTTGGTGATAAGTTGAAGATCACATCAACAGATGATACATCGACAGTAGAGTTTGAAATTTTAGGGATTTACGAAACTTCCACGGTAGATGGCAACATGGAATCGGCACCGCCTCTGTTTCATCCAGTCCCCGGGGTACCGAAAAGATTGGGCACGATATGTGGACAGCGCCAAACAAGAGGCCGCACAAGCAAAACACAGGGAAGAAATGAAGATGATTCTACAGGCAGGTTATTCAAGTCGCGATCTATATCGTAAAGACCATCCATAGGATTTAAAAATCCATAACTGAGTCAGCTTAAGATTTTGGAAAACAATAAGAGATTTTCTCAGAAGAGTTCATCCTTTGCAAAGAAAATGACCGAGCAAGTATATACTTGCCCGGTCATTCGTTTTAAGAGTGACGAATTATATTACGCCATCTGATCCAGCTCCAAAGGTAAAAATGCATAGTCACCGTCTCTAACAATCTCACACTTACGAACGGGCATCGGGCGTTTAAAAATGGGTCCATCGATTACCGTCGTATGAAATTCGCCGCCTTCGCCGCAAGGGTCGATGCCGCGGGCTTGCAGTTCTTCTACATATTCATGGGTTAGAAACCGACCTAAATCCTCTTCCTTCATCCCCAACGATAGATTAACAGTGACAAGCATCGTGACAAAACCAAGATTGATAAATTGTTGAACAGCTTCTAAATGATCCATTTCCCATAATGGCATCCCCAGCTTTAACCCAGCATTTTTCGTAACTTTATCATGCCAGCAGCCGTGGGCAGGCATGTCCAAATCTCCGGTCACCAATGCTTCGGCGCCTTGATTTTTAGCCTGTTTTAACAGACCCGTAAAGACGGATTCATAATCCGTCCAGCTTGCTGCTCCGGTATATAGCGGGAGGCCGATCGACTCCGCTTGGGCGCTTATAATTTCCGGCGGCATACCATGGGATCTGGAGCGTTTTCCTTCTTCCTCCAGCATGACAATCAGCCCAACGGCTTCTCCCACCCGCATGGCTTTATATAATGCCAGAACGCTGTCTTTTCCTCCACTAAAAGAAGCTATAAATTCATGCCCGTTGGCACCGTTTTTCCAGTCCATGTTTTCGTGATCCCTAACCTTTCATTACTGTTTTCACGTTGATGTATTGTTTAGTTTCATTGTATCAAGGATTGGGGAAGCATGCAGATGAAAATCTCATTGTGGAAAAGCTGTGTTTGTTTTTCCCCGCAGCCATAACAGGTCGGCCCTAATTGGAGCAATAGGTGAAGTAGAACGATTATCAAACTACTCGGAATTTAAAAAGCACCTTGGTGTGAGTGCTGAAAACAAAACATCAGGAACTTCCGTTGCTAAAATAAGGAAGACCTATGAAGGTGTAAGGGAAGAACTTGTAACCTCAACAGACTTTGCCTCCGAGATTATTCGTGAAGCAGTTGCTAGTGCTTACCCTGAACATGGCATTCTTTCTGAAGAAACCACCGATGGAGTCTAGGCTAAATATCTTTGAAGGTCCCCTTTAGATTATTGATCCGTTGGACGGTACCGTAAACTATTCACGTAGTCTTCCCTATTGTGCTATCTCCGTGGCCATTGCCGTAGATGGCGTTGTTTGGGCAGGGGCTGTGCATACACCAGATTTGGGAGTAACCTATGTAGGTATTCAAGGAGGAGGTTCTCGTTGTATTGGTCATCAGCTTCATGTTCGCTGTTTTGAAACCTTATCGGAAGCGATAATTGGTAAGAGCTTCCTTCGAAGAAAAGTGATAATAAAGCGCAGGCTTGGATACATCCAGTTCCTTGACGATCATCGCCATGCTCGATTTCTCAAACCCTTGTTCCGCAAACAAGCGATAGCTTGTATCTAAAATAACCTCGTTTGTTGATGGATTATTCATCTTGATCTAAACAACTCCTCATAATTTTACTTTTCGGTCGGTAAGTGAATAATCTCTTTTGCAACATTCTCTTCGCAAACACAAGAATGCCGCACAGCGGATATGAAAATCCACCGATACGGCATTCCGGTTACATTGATATGCTAAATGACATCGACAAACTCCAGCTTCCCAAAACGCGAAGGAATATGGTAGTTCACCTCACCGGTCGGGCTCCATGCCTGATACTCCCGGTTTCCTTGGGTGTCCTCATCAATGCGGTAAAAATTCACGCCCCAGCTTCGTCCCGCTTGCGGAGTGTTCTTGAAGTTCGCAGCCGGAATGCGAATTTCATATATCAAATTCCCCTTACCGTCATGTTCTACCGAGGTTTGAAGACCGGTAAGATCCCAATGAATATCGCTGCTTGTGATCGACTTCCCTCCATCATTACGGATCAGGGCGTCGAATATAACATTGTTCGGACTAACCTCAAGCTCGATATATTCCGTTCCCGTTCCTGCTTCATCGATAAACAGTTCCACGACATCCTGTTCATACAGCGGATCATCCCGATGCTGATACTCCGATACGATATGAGAATCTTGGCAAACAAACCGTACATAGAAGCATTCGGAGCTCCAGCAGGCGCGAACCTCGGTCGCTTCTCTCGTAGCAAGCCCGGTCACGGTATCACTTAAGGCCACTGCTTCATAACGGTCCCAATCGATGCTCCCCTGATGCTCTCCCTGCTGAATATATATAACGGGCTTGCATGGGTAAATTGCCGTATAATGCATGATCATCCCTCCGAAAAAATTCAATGGTTAATCTATCCTCTATGATAAGACATACAGATTCGGTTCGCTATTCCGTGGTAAGAATAAAGAACATACGGGAAATCCCATCTTTTGCTCTATGTCCCCATAGTGAAAATAAGCGCATGCTGTGCTACAATAATAAAATTGCAAACTCTAGGGAGGGTTATGGATTCGCCATGCTCATAATTGGTATCGCCGGCGGCACCGGATCGGGCAAAACGACGGTTGCCCGCTCTGTCATTGACCGTCTTGGTTCAGATAAAGTGACTTTCATTTCACAGGATAACTATTACAAGGATCATAAGGAACTCAGTTTCGAGGAACGCGAAGCGATTAACTATGATCATCCGTTCGCCTTTGACAACGAGCTGCTCGTCGAACATCTCGGCATTTTGAAAAGCGGACAACCCGCATTCGCACCAGTGTATGATTTTACTGCCCATGCCCGCTTCACGGATCAGACCCTCGAACTGAAGCCGAACAACATCGTCATCATTGAAGGCCTTCACGTGCTGTCCGATGAGAATCTGCGCAAGCTGCTTCACATTAAAGTGTTTGTGGATACCGATCCCGATGTACGCCTGCTTCGCCGGGTCGTACGCGATATCGAAGACCGCGGCCGGACCATCCAGTCGATTCACAATCAGTATCTGACAACCGTCAAGCCGATGCATGAGGCGTTCATTGAACCCTCCAAGAAATACGCCGACCTGATCATTCCCGAAGGCGGAGAGAATGAGGTTGGCATTCGTCTGCTCTCCATCTTAACCGAGAAATATTTGACCGGCGACCGCACGCTGTCGGGGGAATAGGACAAGCCTGCGAATCAGCTATTTGTCAGTTTGGCAGCATAGAGAAAAGGGGCTGTCCCAAAAGTAAGTTTGTTCACTCGATAAGACAGCTTGATTGGTGAAAAAGCAGGGGAATAAAAGAATGGTGGTGCCAGGGAGGTCATCCCTGGCACCACCATTTCTGTATTTTGGTCAATTGCCGCCTTCTAGCTCGCTTCGATAATGTTGCTTTCGTACCTATAAATTTTTAAGAATAGGCCATTACCTCTCCGCAGCGGATAATTCCAGCTTATCGTCAGGCGTTTTCCTTGTTTTGTACCCCTGTAAGGTAGCTAGTACTACGCCGCAAATAATTAGAACAGATCCTCCCACTTGCGTTAAGGAAACCGGGGTGCCGAGCGTGATATAACCTAAAACCATGGCGACAAACGGCTGCAAATTCAGAAACAGGGAGGCTTTAGCAGCCCCCACCTTGCGGATCTGTGCATTCCAGATGATCGCGCATAAGCCTTGAATAAGCAGCGCTGATCCGATTAAGAGAACCCACCACCAGAAGCCAGGCTCCACCTGCACGTGAGGCTCGCTCCAGACCGCTACCGGGTATACGGTAATACACCCCAGCACTGTGGTGTACACGGTTGCGACAAACGAGTCCATACGTTCGGTCAGTTTTTTCATTAGGATAATAAATCCCGATAATGCCAACATACAGATAAACATGATCCAGATGCCTTCGGTGATGTCAATGCCTAAGCTTCCGCCATGTCCAACAACGAAGAAGACGCCGGCAAGGGCAACAATCGAGCCTGCGGTCATACGTATCGTAAACGGTTCCCTCAAAAATAAGCGGGCAAACAGCGCTGTGAAAATCGGAGCTAACGATAAGATGAGCGAAGCCGTCGTTGCGTCCGTTGTCCGAAGTCCCGTAAAGAAAGAAACTTGGTGCAGCAGCATCCCGATAAGAGCGAATGGTACCAAATAAACGGAGTCACGGAACGTAATCTTCGTCAAGCGATGGGTTGCAATCAAATATATAAGCAGGAACACCGATGAAACCACAAGTCGGTATGCCGACAGGTGCAAGGCGGGAAATGCTTGCAGTAGCAGCGAGCCTAATACGAAATTGCTCCCGTAAAGTGTTGCACAAAACAAGAGAAGCAAATAAGATCGCAAGCAGATGCGCCTTCTTTCAAAGAAATACGGATAATGGGGCAGATTTAAATGCGTTTAACTGCGATAAGCTCGATTTCAATCCCAGCATCTCTTGGTAGTCTGGACACTTCTACGGTTGTTCTGGCAGGGTGATGATCAATGAAATATTGGCTGTACGCTTCATTCATCTGTTGAAATTGCTCTAAATCCGTCATGAAAACGGATGTTTTCACAACGTCTTCCAAAGAAAATCCAGCCTTCGCTAAGACGGCCCGCAGGTTCTTTAATATTTGATGGGTTTGGTCCACGATGCCTTCTTTGAGATTTCCTTCAGCATCAATCGGAAGCATGCCCGACGTATAGATGGCATCTCCAAAAGCGATGGCTTGCGAATAAGGACCGATAGCTGCAGGTGCTTTTGTTGTTGTTATTGCGGTGTGGCTCATTGTATTAAGTTCCTCTCCGTCTTTTGTAAATTCGGTGAATAAAGAGCCCGAGGCGACAATGCCGCGGGCCTCTAAATTAGGCAAGCGATAAAACTAAAACCCGCTCTTGCAGTGGCATATTTACTTCGCTGGCGCGTACGTTTCATCCAAGAAACCGCAGATGGCTTGAAAAGCCTGAAGCCTGTTTTTCTCCAGCAAAACCATATGCGTTCCTTCTCCGATTTCGACCCAGCGGCGATAGGCAGCTCCTGTCAGGGAAGTGAAGAAATTCTGAGCCAATTCAAGGGGCACATCGATATCCCACTCCGCATGGACAAGAAGGACGGGAACAGTGATTTCTTTTGGCTCATAGAAAGCTTTACCTGCCGTCCAGTATTCGCGAATATCCAGGATAGGGCCATTGGTCGCCCGAATATGCTCAGGATGATCGGTTAGGCTCCCCGGGTCGGAAGCAAGAGTTGCTTTGACCCATTGTTCAAACCAGCCATCCGGAATCAAATCGCCGCGCTTATGTTCTGGCGCGGCGCTTAGCCATCGTTCCTTCGTGCCGCCGGCAGCAACAAAGCGATATGAACCAAGCGGACCGCCGGTATCGATAGGAACCGGTTTAGAGCTCAACCATTGTGGGGCAACAAGCGAAAGCTTGTTTACTTTATCGTTGTTTTGACTGGTATAAGCTCCCGCAACCGTTCCTCCCCAAGACATTCCCAAAACATTGACTTTCGTTAAATTTCGGCGTTTCAAAACGTAGTCCACTGCTGTGCCAAAATCTCGGACTCCCGTTTCCGTACGGACCAACGGAGGATTAAGGTCGGCAGGCTGCTCCATCTCAGGCGGCCTTGTCGAGCTGCCGTAGCTGCGAACGTCCACAGCGTAAACATCATAGCCATGGCTGGCAAGGAAGTCTAGGAAAGAGAAACCGTCTAGCTCCACGTCATACAGACTGCCTATTGGATAGGTAGCGCCATGAACCATCACGATTGTTTTTTCGTTAGAGAAGGTATTCATGGAAGCTGGCCGTTTATTTCGTACATAAAGCTCAATCCCGGGTGTATCGCTCGCGATACGAAGGTCTTCGGTCAAGATGGTTACATCGTTAAGAAAATCATGGTTTGTCATAAGCTCAGCACCTTTCGTATTTTGTTTGCGTCAGGTCGTATTAAATAAAGTCCCACTTGTAGCCGTCGCCGTTTCGAGTCACGTATCCCGCCGCGCTTTCCGGAAAATGCGTGCTGAAATAAATGACCGGGCGATCCGCGATGTATTCCAGTACCCGAAGCCGTGAAATACGGGCTTGATCGGTAAATTCGCAGTACATGGAGTTCCAGTCCGGATTAAAAACCTGGAACGGATGGTGCATCACATCGGCGCCAAACAAAGCTTCTTCTCCGTCAGATTTGAGACTGATGGACATTTGGCCGATACTGTGGCCGGGTGTCGGAATGAATTTGAAAATTTCAAGAAAATGCCCGCCCTCAGGGCCGATGGTTTGCGTTAAGCCAGCTTCGACAACGGGCAATACGCTTTCTTCGTAAACGTTAAAGTTTACTTCGTTTGCTTTGTTGTGGCTGGCCTCGCTGGAGTAATATTCTTGCTCCGCGAGGGGAAATACGTATTTGGCATTTGGGAAAGTCGGCACCCATTTTCCGTCCACAAGCTTCGTATTCCAACCAACATGGTCCACGTGAAGATGCGTCAGCAGAACGTAGTCCACTTCCTCCGGCGTAACCCCCGCCTCCTTCAGCCGCTTGAGATAAGGGAGCTGGAGATTGGCAAGGTCCGGATTAAGAGGCAGATTTTTATCGTTCCCTGTAGCTGTATCGATTAGGATCGTATGGTTCGTGGTTTTCACCACCCATGTTCCAATGCTAACGATAAGCTGAGAATTGCCATCGATCAGGCCAGACGGAAGAGAGTCCCGATTCTCCTCCAGGAACATGCGGTCCCACGATCCCGGAAAATACACTTCTGGCGGAATACCGCCAAGCATCATTTCCGTGACACGCGTAACAGTAACATCACCTACTTGATAGACTTTGGAAATTTCGGTAGTCATTCTTTTATGCCCCTTTCGTCCTTCTGACACGTTTCTATGAATTCGAGTAACAAGGAACGGTTTTCTGTTGCAATCATGTGATTAGTATCTTGTTACCTTCAAAAGTTTCGCTGTAAATGAAAATTATTCTGTTGAGTGAACGATGTGCAGATACCCGGGTGAAATTCGATCGTCAACCTTGATTAAATCTTAGTCCAATAATAGCGCCAAATCAACGTTTTTACACCGTAATTCCGCCCTAGTAAAAGAGCTTGATATTGCTCATAATTACACCTATTATAAAATAGTAAATTTCGCTGTCAGCGAAATAATTTCGAGATTTAGGAGACTGGCACATGAATTCGATCGGAGAAGCAATTCGAAGTACACGAAAAAAACAGAAATTAACGCTTAAGAAGGTAGCCCAAGCAGCCTCCATATCCTTGTCTTTTCTCAGTGAAATTGAACGCGATAAGGCGAATCCGTCCATCAGCGTTCTGAAGCGCATAGCGAATGCATTAAACGTGAATTTTACGGATTTGTTTGGTGAGGAGAATCGAAGCATTGTCGTTAGAAAAAATGAGCGTAAACCTTTGGTGCATTCCGAAGGCTCCCGCATTACCTGGTACGCGCTCAGCCAAGGAAGCAGCAACAAAATGGGGCCGATATGGGGAGTGCTGGAGGAAGGAGCAGCTTACGGCGACGTCAGCGTCGGCCACAGTGATGGCGAGGAATTTCTATTTGTTCACTCCGGGCGTTTGGAGTTTGTACTGGGCAATGAACGTTATAGGCTCGAAGAAGGGGACAGCATCTATTATGATGCCAGAATCCCCCATAGTTATAAGAATATCTGGGAAGGCGAAACGTTGCTAATAGCAGTTTCTACTCCGCCTACTTTTTGACGGAACGGACTCAAATCCGTACGAGCCCAATAGTGGGAATCGTCCAAGGGCATATAGGAATATTGCAAATCTAAAAGAGGTTCCAGAGTTGATTGTTTAATACAGGATATTTGCGGATGAGGTACAGAAATGGCGGTGCAGGGATGACCTCCCTGGCACCGCCATTCTTTTATTCCCCCTGCTTTTTCACCTATCAAGCTGTTATCGAGTGAGCAAACTTACTTATGGGACAGCCCCCTTTTGGTGTTATCCGTGTCATTTGCGCTAGTATTTCCCGCTCGTATTGCTTGAGTTTTTCCGCTTCCGCATTTGTTGGGTTCTCTGCGTTCTTGTTTCCGGAATGTTGCGTTATCCGCGATTCCTGCGTTATCCGCGCTTACTGCGATTCCTGCAATTCCTGCAATTCCTGCGTTTTCCGCGTTTCCTGCACTTCCTGCACTTTCAGCATTTCCACCGTTTCCTGACTCACCGGTGCTCGCAAAGCATCCAGCTCCCGGCAGTTCAACCATCAAATATGCGGATCATAATCCGCAACTACGAGCACATCCATATGCCTTGCGCTTCTTAGCAGGCCCCGGATCATTCTCCTCTGAGCGCACAGCTTCCATCCGGCCATCTGCGGCTGGCCGATAATGAATTGGGTTGCCTTAACCTCGTCTGCTGCTGCGACCAATTGAGAAGAAAAGGCGCATGCTGGCCCCCTTTTTACCGGCAGCATCATGAAGGTTCCCCCAAGTCGCTCCGTTAATGTCTGAATCGCCGTCAGGCGCTGCTCGTCGTCATGGGACAGACTGTGATGACGTTCCAGAGGAAACGCCACATACCAGTTCGCCTTCAGCCGATGAGCGATCCGGAAGCCGCGTCGAATGAGCCGCTCCGCTTGCGGGCCCCTGCCAACCATGACATAGATAACCTCCTCGCGGCGCCACGGCCCCCGAAGCGAGCCGCTGCGCTGCCAGGATTCCAGTCTCTCGTCCACATCATCGGCAATTTCCCTTAAGGCAAGCTCTCTTAGGGCAATAAGGTTTCCCGTCTTGAAAAAATGGCTGAGTGCCTGATGCACCTTCTCCTTCGCATAAATGTTCCCGTCCTTCATCCGCTGCTGCAGAGACTCCGGCGTCACATCGACGAGCTGGACCTCATCGGCCGATTGCAGAATATGATCCGGTATCGTCTCGCGGACGCGGACGCCTGTAATCTGCTCGACAGCATCATTCAAGCTCTCCAGATGCTGCACGTTCACGGTCGTAATGACGGAAATGCCGGCCGACAGAATGTCCAGCACATCTTTATACCGTTTCTTGTACTTGCTCCCAGGCACGTTCGTATGCGCCAGCTCATCCACGAGGACCACGTCCGGTCTGCGGCGAATGATCTCATCGGTATCCATCTCCTCAAGGAGCGATCCCCGGTAGTCCACCCTTTTTCGCGGAAGAACCTCCAGATCAGCTACCTGTGCCCGCGTATCCTTCCGGCCGTGCGTCTCCAGCAATCCAGCCAGAACCGTCAATCCCTTCTTCAGCAGATCGTTGCCTTCGCGCAGCATCGCATACGTCTTGCCCACACCCGGGGCAGCCCCGATATAGACTTTAAACCGCCCCCGCTTGACCTGCTCCATCTTCCGGTCCAGCTCTTGTTCATTCAAGCGATGGAACGATTCGGAAGGGAGCCGCTGCGGATGGAGCCGAGCCGGGATGATCCGCTCCCCGTCATGTGCCGCCCGATCTGCCACCATAAAAATATCCATCCCACGCGTCTTCTTCAGCAGATCCTGAAGGATCGAGCCCTGCCACAGCTCTTGCATGCGCGTCTGCTTCGAATGGCCAAGAACAATGCGTGTAACATGGTGCTCCACCGCATACTGAACAAGCACGTCAGCCAGCTTCCTCCGGGAACGGAGGGGAAGTTCCTCCAGCTTGGCACCAATCCGCACCGCGAGCTTAACCATGGAACGCTTAAAGGCAGCCTGTTCTTTGGTAAGCTCCAATCCCGGTTTCACAAACGTGACGGCCAACAGCTCGCCGTTTAATCGCTTCGCGATCTGCTGCCCGCGTCGCATATAGATAGACCCGTTCCAATGGTACTGGGTGGACACCAGTATTCGCTCAAGGGCTCCCGATGGACCGACGAGCCCATGTTCCTTGCGGTACCGCTCCAGCGAATGGCTCACTCCTTCAGCAACAAGACGGAGCGTCAACTCCCGGAGCACGGCCAGATTGCCCTGCTTCCATACGCTGCCGCCTCCAAGCAGGCCATCCTGTGCCCGTTCCAGCATCGTTTCGGGTGTTACGTCAATGAGCACCACCTCATCGGCGCTCTCCAGCGTATCAGCCGGTACCGTATGGCTGGCTTTAATGCCTGTCAGCTTGGAGGCAATGCCCTGCACGTCCTCCAGCTCATACACGTTGACCGTCGTGATGACGCTGATCCCCCGACTTAACAGGAATCGGATGTCATCCAGCCGCGTGGCATGCCGCGCTCCCTTCCGGTTCCGATGGGCAAGCCCATCAACAAGCACCACCTCCGGGTTGCGCTGCAGCAGCAGATCCAGATCAAGATCCTTCTTCTCTACGCCGTCCTCCACCCAATGAATGCTGGGCACCCGCTCCAAATTCCGGACCTGCTCCACCGTTTCCGGACGCTGCATCGTGGATACGGCACATATGACGACATCGATGCCTTGCAGCCTTAGAGTCTGTCCTTCGCGAAGCATATGATAGGTTTTTCCCGAACCGCTCACAGCCCCGATATATACCTTGAGTCTCCCATGGTGGAGCTTCGCAATCGACCTTAAGATTTCCTCCGGCGATTTTCTCCGAAATGGGTCCATGATCAATCAAGAAGCTCGGCAAGAGCCAGATTCAGCTTCAATACATTGACGCGCGATTCACCAAACACGCCCAAGTCCCGTCCCTCCGTATGTTCCTTTACCAGCTGATCAAGCTCTGCCTCCGCAATTCCGGTCAGCTTGCTGATCCGCGGAATCTGAATATCCGCTGCCTGAGGCGATATGTGAGGATCCAACCCGGAGCCGGAATTCGTTACCAGATCGATCGGCACCTTGCTCGCCGGAACGTCCGGATTGTTCTCCTTCCATGCTTCAATCGAAGCCTTCGTTCGTTCGATCAAATCCGGATTGGAAGGTGCGTAGTTATTGCTGCCTGAGCCGGCTCCGTTGTATTCAATGCTGGACACCCTGCCGTGAAAATATTGAGGTTCCGTAAAGTTCTGGCCGATCAATTCCGATCCAACCACCTTTCCGCCGGAATCCGTGACCAAGCTGCCGCCGGCTTGCTTCGGCATGAGCAGCTGCGCAGCTCCTGTCGTAACCAGCGGATAGAGAACTCCACATAACACGATAAATACAAGACTCGTTCTTACGGCAATGCCCAGGGAGACACGGGCGGAACCCGCCTTAGTATGAGGCGCCGGTGATGATTGCTGCAATGGATTATTCATAATTCCTCAATCCTTCCCTTGATATCTTCCACGTAAAGCAATCTTCGAGTTATCTCGATATGCCTGCTACGATGATCATATCTAAATCCACAGATGGACGATCATGTCGATCAGCTTAATCCCGATAAAGGGTACGATCACGCCACCTAAGCCATAGATCAGCACATTGCGCTGAAGCAGCTTCGACGAACTCATTGGCTTATAGGCTACGCCCTTCATCGCAAGCGGTATCAGCAGTGGGATAATGACGGCATTAAAGATCAGCGCAGACAGAATCGCCGACATGGGAGAACCCAGTCCCATGACGTTGAGAACATTCATGCTTGGTATGGCGGCTGCAAACATCGCCGGTATGATGGCAAAATATTTGGCGACATCGTTCGCGACGCTGAACGTGGTCAGCGCGCCCCTCGTCATTAGCAGCTGCTTGCCGATGGCAACCACCTCGATAATCTTCGATGGATCTGAATCCAGATCCACCATATTAGCCGCTTCCTTGGCTGCGGTGGTACCGCTGTTCATCGCCAGCCCCACATCGGCCTGGGCCAGCGCCGGGGCGTCGTTCGTACCGTCACCGGTCATCGCTACTAACTTCCCTTCGGCTTGTTCTCGGCGGATGACGGCAATCTTATCCTCGGGCTTGCTCTCGGCGATATAATCATCGACACCTGCTTCACGGGCAATCGTCGCCGCGGTGAGCGGATTGTCGCCCGTGCACATAATCGTCTTGATGCCCATCCGGCGCAGCTGCTCAAACCGTTCCTTCATGCCCGGCTTCACGGTATCCTTAAGGTAGATCAGACCATAGATGCGGTTATCCACGGCGACAGCGAGCGGAGTTCCGCCCTCTGTCGCGATGGCGTCACTGTTTGGCGTCAAATCCGAAGGGATGGAACCTCCTTGCGACTGCACCCACGCCTTGACGGCATCCACCGCACCCTTGCGGACTTTCCGTCCATCCTGCAGATCCATGCCGCTCATCCGGGTCTCAGCCTTAAATTCGATGAATTCCGCCCCAGCCGCCATGCTTTCATCCACTTCGAGTCCTTCCTTCTTCAGCAGCTCCAATACCGAGCGTCCTTCCGGCGTCTCGTCTTGCAACGAGCTCACGGCTGCCCACTGGGAAACCGAGGCAAGCGATTCACCGCCGACGGGAATCAACTGGCTGGCCATCCGGTTACCAAACGTAATCGTTCCCGTCTTATCCAGAATCATTGTATTGATGTCACCGGCTGCCTCCACCGCCTTGCCCGACATCGCCAGCACATTGAACTGCGTCACCCGGTCCATGCCGGCAATCCCGATCGCCGACAGCAAGCCCCCGATCGTGGTCGGGATAAGACACACCAGCAGCGAGATCAGCACCGGAACGGACAGCTCGATGCCAAGATACTTCGCAATCGGTGCGAGCGTAACGACAACGATCAGGAAAATCAGCGTTAAGACGATCAACAACGTGTTCAGAGCAATTTCATTCGGCGTCTTCTGGCGGGCGGCTCCTTCAACAAGCGAAATCATTCGGTCGATAAACGATTCCCCCGGATCGCTCGTAATCCGGATTTTGATCGTATCGCTGACAACCCGGGTACCCCCGGTAACCGAACTGAAATCGCCGCCGGCTTCTTTAATGACGGGCGCGGACTCGCCGGTAATCGCCGATTCGTCAACGGACGCAAGGCCTGCAATGACCTCCCCGTCCCCGGGAATCATCTCGCCCTGCGTAACGATCACGATATCTCCTTTGCGAAGATCCGTGGATGGTACGGATTGTACCCCTCCGTTCTCCATCACTTTATGAGCCGTCATTTCCTGCTTGGATTGCTTAAGGGAGTCGGCCTGCGCCTTGCCGCGTCCTTCGGCAAGAGCCTCTGCGAAGTTAGCGAACAGCAGCGTCAACAGCAAAATCACAAACACCGTCAGATTAAATCCGATACTGCCCTCTGTCCCGAAATAGGACGGAAATAACGTCATCAGCAAAACAACCAGGGTGCCGGCCTCCACCACAAACATGACCGGATTTCTCATCATCAGGACGGGGTTCAGCTTCGTGAAGCTCTCCTTGAGCGCCTGACGAACCATCTCTTTGGACATCACTTTTTTTCTCGTATTATTCATGGTAATAGGCCACCTTTTCTATTAACGGATCGTCAGATGCTCAGCAATCGGACCAAGCACAAGTACAGGCAGGAAGGTCAATGCACCGATAATCAGAACCACTGCAATGAGAATGCCGGCAAACAGCTTATTATCTGTCCGGAACGTCCCAAGCGTCTCGGGAACCCATTGCTTCCGCATCAGCGAGCCGCCCACCGCCAACAGGGCAATCATCGAAATGTAACGGCCGAAGAGCATGACCAGTCCTGTTGTAATGTTCCAGAACGGCGTGTTATCTGACAGACCCTCAAATCCGGAACCGTTATTGGCAGCGGAAGACGTGTATTCGTACAATACTTGCGAGATGCCATGAAAGCCCGCATTGGTAATGCCTGCCTGCCCTGCATCCGTCATCAGCGCAAGGGCGGTCGGAGCCAGGATGATAAATGGATGCACCAGGATAACAATCGCAATCAGCTTCATCTCCCGCGCCTCGATTTTTCTGCCTAGAAATTCGGGGGTTCGACCAACCATAAGACCGGCCAGGAACACCGCCAATATCGCGTACATGAGCATATTCATCAGCCCAACGCCCTTTCCGCCAAAAACAGAGTTCAGCATCATCAGGGACAGCGGCGTAATCCCTCCAAGCGGCGTGAGTGTATCATGCATGTTGTTGACCGACCCGGTTGTGGCCGCGGTCGTCACCGTCGTGAACAGAGAAGATTGAGCAACCCCGAACCGGACCTCCTTGCCCTCCATGCTGCCTTGCGAGGCATCGATGCCCAAGCGGTTCAGCGCCGGATTGCCATTGGTTTCAGCGGCATAGTTCAGCGACAGGAAAGCGATAAACAAGGTCATCATCACCGAGAAAATAATCCAGCCCTGTTTGCGGCTCTTGGCGAATAAACCGAACGTATACGGAAGTGCCGCCCCGAGACTCCACATGGACAGGATTTCGATGACATTGGTCAGCGGGGACGGGTTCTCGAACGGATGTGCCGAGTTCACTCCCATAAACCCGCCGCCGTTGGTGCCCAGATGCTTGATCGATTCAAGCGCAGCTACTGGCCCTACAGCTATTTGCTGCTCGCTACCTTCCAGCGTCGTGACGCTGAGCGTAGGCTTCAAGGTCTGCGGCACCTGCAGCGCAACCAGTACCATTGCAATGATGAACGCAGCCGGGATGAACACCCGGGTGTGAGCTTTGACGAAGTCCTCAAAAAAATTACCGACGGTTGAGCCCTTGCTAGTCACCGCCCGGATAAAAGCAATCGCCACGCAGAGCCCGGTTGCCGCAGACGTGAACATCATCATCGTAATGACAGCCATCTGGGCCATATAGGATAACCCCGACTCCCCGCTGTAATGCTGAAGATTCGTATTGGTCATAAAGCTGATGATCGTAGAGAACGACAAGGTCGATTCCATATTATCGATGCCATTCGGGTTGAAGGGCAGTACTCTCTGCAACCGCAGAATCAAATACCCAGCCGCGACCAGCACGATATTCGTCATCACAAAGCTGATGGCATAACCTTTCCACGTCATTCCCTTGCGTTCTTTCAAGCCAATCAGTGCGAAGATCGGTTTCTCCGCCCAGGAGAACCATCTGTCCGTTCCATTGCCTTCATTGCGAAACACCTGATATAGATAAGTTCCAAGCGGCTTTACCAGCAGCACCAGAACGAGTATAACGATGGCAATTTGTAAAATGCCCATGGCGAATGCCTTCCTCCTTCAGCTGTCTCCCTAGAATTTTTCAGGGTGAATCAGCGCATAAATCAAGTACAGAAAAATAAAGAGCGTGCATACCAAAATGATCATCATGGTTAATCCGCCTCCGGTTCAGAAACCACGCGCCCACACCAAGACATGAACAGCATGAACAGTCCGTAGGTTCCTCCCAATATGAGCACCATATATAAATCCTGCATGAATATAACCTCCTAAAACCTCGTTGTGATATCAGCCAAGACCTTAGCTGACAATGGACGAAATCAGGAAGGATACCTGGTGATGGTTCGTATGAAGCACCACATCGGCACCCAGCCCTTTGTATATCAATCGCGGATTGCTGGAATGGGTAATCACATAAATCGACTCTGTGGTCCAGGTCCGGCAAATCCGTAAATAGCGGCAGCATAGATTCAAGCTGCTCTCGAACAGAAACACCTTGCTGACGGGAAACTCGGGAATGATCCAGGTTTGCTCGTCCCTTGTATCGATTAGTATCATGTTGGTGCAGCCCAGCTCATGCAGCCTCTCCTGTTCAACCCGGTTGTTGGCTATGGCCACAAACGAAATGCGCTTAAAGATCAGCTGGCGGATAAATTCTTCCCCGGCCTTGTTCGGTGCGGATACCAGGATAAACTCCTGCGATTTCTCCATCTTTTGTTCTCCTCCTAAGTTCGGAAAGAGAAGACAACAACAAAGAAGCCTGTGGAAAGAGAAGAACTCTTCCCGCAGGCTCCTTAATAGGACACGGTGAAATACACCGTGGCCCAAGTCCACGACAATCGTTGCCTCTCTCGATACGCTTACGAGGTTAGCTGACGGATTCGGGCGTGAGAGTCGCCCTACCCATAGACCGTTATCTTGTCCATGGGATTCACCCCTGAGAGATAGATTCATCTCCCGACTGGTTCCCCCGTTCCTTTTCCATTCAAGGACTCAGCGAAAATTGAAAACGAGTAGCATGTTATTCTATTAGCCATTGACTAAACATCCAGGTTTAGCAAAACAACACAGCATCAGGTTCGAGCGGTGAGAGTCGCATCATCCTGCAATTTCAGCGAAGGCCCATGGCGCCTTCGCCCGAGATTCGATCCATAAAAGAGCCTGATGCAGCTCTCACACTGCCTGTAGGCCTTCATGAAACGGTTGCCTGCATGCCTGTCGCTGGTGTCCGTCAATTCATAGTTCGTATCATACGTCTGGCCCTGCAGGAAGTAAATGTGAGCAAAAACACATGTGGCGTTATGTCGAGCAGGAACTGATCAGTATTGCTTCATTATCTCTCGAATACTACTCTATACTATGTATTTCTCTTGTTTTCTTGTATTTATCGCAATCTATCGAGATACCGAGATTTTGCCATGATAATCGATGACACGACTGAATGTACACGTTTTCTTACACGGTTTTCATCAATTTTCGGAATATATCCGTCCCATATGATCATTTACTTTTAGTTTCCTCCGGCGTATGATTCATCCATCTAATCGAAACATTCGTTATACGCTGAGCTCCCGACAGATGGGGAGACGGGGGAACCAAAATCGCCAATGGAGCTTCTATTGGTGAATGGGGTGAATCCGCAGTGCCTAGATGGTCAGGCACTGCGGTAGGGTGCTCTCAAGCCCGAATCCGTCAGCTAACCTCGTAGGCGCGTTTTGAGAGAGAACACCACCCGAGCCTTAAGCGGAAGCGGCCACTGGAACAGGGCCTCTAACGACAATAAGGCCTGGAGAGCGGGGGATCTTTGCTCACCAGGCCTTTTTACCGTGCATATAACATTCCTATAAAGGAGCGTAGATCATGACGAAATTCATCGAGGCTGCACTGACATCCGTTATCGAAACCGAAGTTCCCGCATTAAGTGTAGAGCCCATCCGCCATATGGAGATATTTCGTTTCGACCAGGGCTCGGCTGAACGCTTTATCCCCTGGAGCAAACGAGATTGGAACTGCGGTTTGTTCAAAATCAGCTGCAAAGACGCGGCTGGTTATGCCGAATATGCGCTGCCAAGCAACAGGGAATTCACGGATCTAGTCCGCTGGGCAGCCGTCTTTACGAGGCTGAAAGGCATGTCCGTGACCGAGGCCGTTCGCTATGCCCAGAAGCAGCACCAGTGGGGATCCGCCCGGATGCAGCTCGCCGTATCGGCGCTCGCCGATCTGGAGACCAATCGGCAACAGCACATCACCCGTAAGCGGTTAGGCAGCTTGCCGCTGGAGCGTTCCTTCCTGATGGACTGCTCGGAGGCGTATTATTTCTTCTAGGACAGTAGCTAGAGAGCTACCGTCCTCGCTTCGCTTTGAATTAATTGTTTTCCCCCGCTCACTTGAACATATTTTTGAGCACCATCATCAGGTTGGCTGGCTTCTCCGCCAGCCGCCGCGTAAAATACGGGTACCACATCGTTCCGTAGGGCATATAACACCGAATGCGGTAGCCGTCCTGTGCAAGCGCTGCCTGATCGTTCATCCGTAGCCCGTACAGCATCTGAAACTCAAATTCCTGTTTGTCTATGTGACTCTGCTCGGCAAACACCTTCACCCAGTCGATGATGTTGTCATCATGCGAAGCAATCGCAACGTAGGCACCCTGATCAAAATGCATTTTGATCAATTTCTTATAGTTGTCAATGACCTCCCGCTTCTGCTGAAAAGCGATGGTTCCCGGCTCTTTGTACGCCCCCTTCACGAGCCGCAGATTAACACCGGCATTGATTAAATTCTTGACGTCCTCCTCCGTACGGAACAAGTAGGCCTGCATCACGGTCCCCACATTGGTCAGCCCCTCCTTATGGAGCCGCAGCGTCATGTCTATCGTCGCCTGGGTATACGGCGAATCCTCCATATCCAGACGAACGAAGTTGCGGTGCTCTTTCGCCTTTTTCGCCACCAGCTTGATATTCTCGTAAGCCTTCTCGGGGTCCAGTGCCATGCCCATCTGCGTCGGCTTCAGCGAAACGTTCGATTTCACTCCCCGCTTGGCAATCCCTTCTACAAGCTTCAAATACTCCTCCCGGTACCCGGCCGCTTCGTCCAGCGTCGTGATACCCTCCCCCAAATGATCGAGCGTGACGAGAATGCCCTTCTCATTCAGCCTCTCAATTTCATCCAGCGCCTCGTCCAAGGTATCGCCGGCTATGAATCTGCCCGCCAGTTTTCGGCCATACTTGATCGACAACCACTTCACGAATTTATTACCGGACACCGTCAGGATCACTTTACGGTAAAGTTCGGTTCCGTCCATGCAAGCTCCCCCTTTGCAAAAGGCAAACCAAAATGCACTCTATCTTAACTCATATGCAAAAATCATGACGGCATGCAGAAAGACATACATATCTAACATCGAGCTTTTCACCAAGAGATTCTAAACACCCCACCATGACGCATTCAGCAGCTGGACCATAAACCTAAAGCTCCGAATCATATCATGTTAAGGAGGGGCCTTCCATGCGAGTACCTTTTCGGAATGAACCATTTCTGGACTTCAAGAACGAGTTGAACAACAAGTTATACGATGCTGCGCTATCCGCGGTCGAAGCCGAACTCGGCAAGACGTACCCTCTGGTTATCGGCGGTGCCCAAATCCATACGGAGCGTACCCTAAAGTCGGTCAATCCGTCCCGTAAACGTCAGGTCATCGGCATTGTATCCCAAGCCGATACCGAACTTGCGGAACAAGCCATTCAGACAGCCGCACGGACTTTTGAGACGTGGAAACACACCGCGCCGAGCGAACGGGCACGATATTTGTACAAGGCTGCAGCAATCATGCGGCGACGCAAGTTTGAATTCTCCGCACTGATGACGCTGGAAGCTGGAAAAACGCGTGCCGAAGCGGATGCGGATACGGCCGAAGCGATCGATTTCATGGAATTCTATGCACGCGAAATGCAGCGTCTGAGCGCGCCCCAGCCGCTAACAGTTCATGAGGAGGAAGAAAATCATCTCTATTACATTCCACTCGGCGTCGGCATCGTCATTCCGCCGTGGAACTTTCCACTCGCGATTATGGCAGGCATGACCACGGCGGCCATCGTCTCGGGCAACACCGTTGTGCTGAAACCGGCGAGCACCACGCCGGTCATTGCCGCCAAATTCGTGGAGCTACTGGAAGAAGTCAGCCTGCCTCCGGGCGTTGTTAACTTCCTGCCGGGACCGGGCCAGGAAGTGGGCGACTATCTGGTGGATCATCCGCTGACCAGGTTCATCAGCTTTACGGGATCCCGCGACGTTGGACTGCGGATTCAGGAACGCGCGGCCAAGACACAGCCCGGACAACAATGGATCAAACGCGTCATCGCCGAAATGGGCGGAAAAGACGCCATTATCGTAGACAGTGAGGCCGATCTGGACCTCGCGGCAGACGCGATCACCGCCTCCGCATTCGGTTTCTCCGGCCAGAAATGCTCCGCCTGCTCCAGGGCCATCGTGCATGAGGACGTCTATGATACCGTGCTGCAGAAGGTTATCGACCGTTCCAAGAAACTGGTTATCGGCAGTCCGTTACACGCCGCGGCGCAGGTAGGGCCCGTCATCGACGATAAGGCCTATCGTAAAATTCTGGACTATATCGAAATCGGAAAAGGCGAAGGCACGCTGGTTCTCGGCGGATTTCCGGGCGATCCGGAGGGGTATTTCATCCAGCCGACGATCTTCGCGGACGTGGCCAGCACCGCCCGTATTTCCCAAGAGGAGATCTTCGGCCCGGTGGTGGCCTTCACGAAGGCCGCCTCCTTCGACGAAGCGATCCAATTCGCCAACAACACCGACTACGGGCTGACCGGCGCGGTGATCTCGAACAACCGCGCCCACCTGGAGCAGGCGCGGCGCGATTTCCATGTTGGCAACTTGTATTTGAACCGGAAATGCACCGGTGCCTTAGTGGGCACCCACCCATTCGGCGGCTTCAATATGTCCGGGACCGATTCCAAAGCCGGCGGGCGCGATTACCTGCTCCTGTTCACACAGGCGAAGGCGGTGTCAGAGCGATTCTGATTACGGCATGCAAAAAAACCTCTCCATGACGATGGAGAGGTTTTTTATGTACCGCTGCTTATTTTACTGGCTCTATGCCTTAACCTTGCCCTTAATCTCCCGGACCACCTTGCCCTCGAACGATTGATTCATCCAGTACGCAAGATGAATGCCTTCCTCACCGAAGGAGCATTCCGTAGTTGAGTAGAATGGCGTCTCCGTCAGTCGGATGGTCAGCTTCAACGTCCGGTCATCCTTCCAGGTCATGGAGGCAGCATATTCGTTATCCGCCGTCATCATTAGCTTCGTGGTTCCCGACTTCCACTCGTTACGACCACAGACAACCAAATTGATGCTGTGTTCCCCCTCAAGCTCCATGACCGCGCCATCTTCTTCAAATCGAACGGAGAATGAACGCAGCTTCTCCTCATTCTCCTCGAGATCATAGACGATCCCGGAGACGTCCTTCTCGATTGGGGATACCGCCTCTTCGATTGGCGGATCCAGCTTAAGCTCTTGCAGCATTCTAGTAAGAGAAGCCTCCGCTCCGGTGTCGACCGGCAGCGCATCAGATCCCATCGCTGGCTGCAGATGCTCCCATATCTCATTCAGCACGGCCTGCATGTCTCCAAGGCCGGAGGTAATCGCAATCACCGCATCCTGTTCCGGGAACACGACGCAGAATTGTCCAAAGGCACCGTCGCCGCGGTAGGCACCGTGGCGGCACATCCAGAATTGATATCCGTACCCTTCAGTCCAATCCGAAGAGGAATCCGCAGGTCCGTTGGATATCTGCTTGGAGGTTGCCTCTTCAATCCACGCTTCCGGGATCAGACGCTGGCCTTCCCATACCCCCTTCTGAAGATAGAGCTGACCGAATTTGGCAATGTCCTCAGTCTTCAGCTTAAGTCCCCATCCGCCGGTGTTGATCCCCTGCGGACAGCTTTCCCATGTTGCACCATAAATGCCGAGTGGCTCAAACAGACGGGGCTGCAAATAATCCAGCAGCGTGATGCCAGTGACCTTCTGCAGAATGGCCGAGAGCATGTAAGTCGCTGCGCTGTTATATACAAAGTGGGTCCCGGGTTCATGCTCAACCGCTTGTTTAAGAAAATCGGCCACCCAAATATCGGACTGCATGGCAGGCTCCTCGGCGTGCCCCGTTCCCATAATCAACAAATCGCGAATCGTCATCGCGGACAGATTCGGCGAGGGATCTTCAGGAGTGTATTCCGGAAAGAAGTCGATCACCCGATCCTCCAGCGTAATCCGGCCTTCCTGGACCAAAAGTCCAATCGCGGTAGAGGTAAAGCTCTTGCTTAGCGAGAACAGTATATGCGGTTTGTCCGCATCATACGGCTTCCACCAGCTTTCCGCTACGACATGTCCACGCCGTACCAGCATGAAGCTGTGGAGTTCCAGCTCCTTTTCCTGAATCGATCGGATAAAGCGTTCGATAGACTGCGATGAGATTCCTTGATTTTCGGGGGTGCTTCTTGGCAATAATTGAACCATCTTCATGTTCATCTTCCTTTCGCCTCTCCCTGTATCCATAAGGTAAATTCATTATGGCCCTTCCATTATACACCAGGTAATGGTACCGCTTCATCATAACGTATAGCGCGGAAACCCAGTCGCTCACTAATCTCATTTAAGTCCTCCCGTGCAAGAAAAGAAGCCTCCTGATCGCGTCCGCGCGCCAGCTCTTCCCCATCCACTTGAGCATTGCCGCACTGCACCATTTCCTTCGAATATAGGGCTGGATGGGACAGGAAGAAGTACTGGTCTTCCGTCAGGCCGCCAAGCACCCTTTCAAACGACTCGACCCCGTCCGGAACGCCGCCCGGGAAAAAGTTATAGTAATCGCGATGGTTGATTAGCCCCTTCGCTTCAATCCAGCGGTCCAGCTCTTCTTGCAGCCCGGGTATGAAGCGCTCCGGCAGCATATGAGAATCGACATAAGAAATATTGAAGCCTGCTGCGGTCAGTTTATTAAGCTGCGCTTCGCACTCTACAAGGATCTCCTGCAGCGAAGGCGGATGATCCTGAAACAGGATCGGGTCCTGATAGAAATATCCGGCCCGATCGACAAGCGAAGGAACCTGTTCCTTCGCGGCAACAGGTCCCCAGCGTACGTTATCCCATTCCGCGTTCAGCGTCATATGGAAACCGAAGCAGATGTCCTTGCGATGCGCCAACAGCTGCGCGGCCTCGGTAAGATAAGGGCCGGGCGCCATGATGGACACATTTTTGATGAACCCGGCCTCTACCGTCCGGGTAATCGCTAGATTGGCGGAACGGCTGGAAGCATAATCGTCGGCTCTCGTAATGATTCCCCTCATTTTACCGCACCTGCCGCAATCCCCTTGATGATGTATTTCTGAGCGAAAATATAGAAAATGACAACCGGGATGATCGTCAGCGTCAGACCGGCCATCGCCTGGTTCCACACAATCGTGAACTCCCCGAAGAAATAGAAGGTCGAGAGCGGAATCGTCCGCAGCCCTTTATCCGACAGCGTCAGCGATGGGAGCAGGTAGTCGTTCCACAACGCAATGACGTTCAGAATCGCGATGGTCACACTGATGTTCTTCAGCAGCGGGAATACGATTCTCCAGAACACGCCCAGCTTGGAGCAGCCATCTAGCGTTGCCGCCTCCTCCAGCGCAACCGGCACGGATTTGATAAACCCGTGGTACAGGAAAACCGCCATACTGGACGTAAAGCCGACGTTCATATAGATCAAGCCCTCATGGGTATTGAGCATTGGAATGTGCAGATTGCTGCGAATCCAGTCCATCACCTGCATCAGCGGCATCATGAGCGTCTGGAATGGAATCAGCATGGTCGCTACAAACGTGAAGAAAATGATTTTGCTCAGCTTATTATCCGTCCGCACCAGCATCCATGCCGTCATGGAGGCGAGCACGATGACAATGATCACCGAGATGACGGTGACATAGAGCGAGTTACCCAGAGCGGTGAAGAAATTCATCTTCTCCATCGCCAATTTATAATACTCAAAGCTGAAGGAAGAAGGCAGCGCGAGCGCATTCTCGTACAGCTCCGCACGATCCTTGAACGAGTTAATCAGCATGATGAAGACCGGAGACAAGAAGACCAGTGCAACGAGGAACAGCAGGATGTCAAGCAGCCATTTCCCTGATTTCTTCATTACATCTGCACCTCTCTTCTCTTCGTGATGATAACTTGCGTCAGCGTAAGTCCGGCAACAATCAGGAAGAAGATGATCGCTTTCGCCTGACCTAAACCATAATTACCGTAAGCAAAAATCTCGTTGAAAATATTCATCGCAAACATCTCCGTCGCATTGCTCGGTCCGCCCTTGGTCAACGACAGGTTCACGTCATAGATTTTGAACGCCCCGGACAGTGTCAGGAACAGACAGATCGTGAACGAAGGCATTAACAGCGGGAACACAATGCTCTTCAGTCGCTGCCATATGTTGGCGCCATCGACCTTAGCCGCTTCCATCAATTCATCCGGAATCCCCTGGATGCCCGCGATGTAGATGATCATCGTATAACCCGCCAGCTGCCAGGTGAATACGGCGACGATGGCGTACAGTGCAAACTGCGGATGCAGCAGCCAGTTAAAGAACACGCTGTCAAACCCGGTTTTCTCACCCAGGAAGCTGAAGGCATCCGTAAAAATAAACTGCCAGATGTAACCCAGAATCAGGCCGCCGATCAGGTTCGGCATGAAAAACATCGTCCGTGCCGCATTTCTCGAGCGGAGCTTTGTCGTCACCAGCAGCGCAAAGCCCAGTCCCAGAACGTTGACGCATACCAGAGCGAGCAGCGTGAATTGAACCGTATGCCAAGCCGATGTCAGGAATCGGTCGTCCTGGAACAGCTGAACGTAATTGTCGAACCCTACGAATACTTTAGGATTCGCCGGAATGCCGTCCCAATTAACGAAGGAGTACACAATCCCGATAATGAACGGGATGATGACCACGGTCGTGAAAATAAACAGAAGCGGCACCGTAAACAGGGCAAACCAGGCTTTATCCTTTCTTTTGCTCATAATCCATACCTTCTTTCCGTTCCGGATGATTCCCGCAAGGCGGCATCAAACCTTGAAGTCGTGTTAGAAAAAACAAAAGCCTAACGCTCATCATCAGAACGTCTGAGGCTAGGCTTTCGTTTTCATGGAATTGTAATATCAGATGATGGTCGCCCGCCTCGGTTATTTCGATGCTTTCGCCCACACTTCATCCAGCTTCTGCAGGAACTGTTCTCCTGTCATGCCCGGATTCATGAAGTACTCCTGCGTAGCCGGAGCCAGGTCATTGGTGATGATTCCCGATGGGAAGTAGTTCAACGCCCAAGTGATCGTCTCACCCTTCGTTGTTGCTTCGTGCACCGCTTGAGACAAAGGATCCAGATCGCCTGCTTCAATATTCGTTAAAGCCGGGATGAATTTGAAATCGTCCACGATGGCTTTCTTGCCGCTGTCGCTAGTAAAGAGCCAGTTCAGGAAAGCGTTCGCAGCTTTGACTTCCTCAGCATCCGCCTGATTGTTTACGACCCAGTAGCTGGCCACGCCGACGGCGATTTTGTCATTGCCGGCGAGCGGGAATGGCATCATGCCGACTTTGGAGCCGAAATCACCGAAGTCCGCAAGCATGGAATAACTCCAGTTGCCTTGATGCACCATAGCCGTTTTTTCCGTTGCAAAGTCACCCATCTGGCTATCATATTTCACTTCCAGCGGATTCTTGGAATTCGCCTTAATCACGTCCATGAATTTTGCCCACTCTTGGAACTCCTTCGTATCCGCCATCTTCACTTCGCCTTTGTTCAGCTGCTCGATAAACGCCAGCGGATCGGATTGTAGAGCAAACGGCGTGTTGATGATGTGTCCGATTAAGAAGTAAGCCTCCTGGGACAAACTCAAACCGTTCTTGCCGTCGGCTTTCAGCTGCTCCAGCGTCTTGGTAAAGGAATCCAGATCTTTCATGTTAGCCGGATCTACCATATCCTTGTTATACACAAGACCGAAACCTTCTACGCCGTATGGAACGCCAACGGTTTTATCTTCGACCTTCAATTCCATATCAGGTGCAATGTTCTTAACATACTCTTCACCGCTCAAATCGGAGAAATAGGATTTCAGCTTCTCGGACTCGGGCCCTGGAGCTACGCTGAATATAGTCGGTCCCTGGTTGCTGCTGAGCTTCGCTACCAACTGCTGCGAATAAGCGTCACCTGCGGCACCCCATACCTCAACCTCATTGCCGGTTTCTTCTTTATAGGTTTTAACCAAAGCTTCAAGAGGTTCTGTAATTTCAACTTTCGATTGGAAGAGCGTAATTTTCTTCAGCTTATCTCCCCCGGATGCTGCCCCAGAATCTTTGTCAGATGTACCACCACAGGCTGCAAGTGTCGCAACCAAAGCCGTTGCTGTTAGTATGCTTAATACCTTTTTTACTTTTTTCAAGTGACACGCCTCCCCCTTAAGGACTCTATAAAGTAAAACGTTTACAAACCCATCATAGGGCGGTTTACCTAGAATGTCAATAAAAATTGTACGCGTTTTCATAAAAATACTAAGTAAAAAAAACTAGTAAAATTCTTGATATTTTACTAGTTGTACTCATAAAGTTTATCTCACCGTTTTTCTCCACTGAATGGTGGCATTCAGCTTAAAAGGCTCCCTGCCCGTTGTGCCCTTGATCATCTCGAGCAGCTCCTTCGCCGCCAAATAACCGCTTTCATAACGCGGGATTGCAATCGTGGTCAAACCGGCCATCGCCGCCGCATCCGAATTATCGAATCCGGTGATCGAGATATCCTCCGGGACCCGTATTCCGTTCTCTTCCAAAGCTTTGATCGCGCCGAGAGCCATATTGTCATTCGCACAGACCAGCACTTCCGGCAAGGCGTTGCTCAGGATCAGAATTTTGGCCGCCTGATATCCGCTTTCCTCGCTGTAATCGCCATGAAAGTAATTACGGCGGTCAAACACGATTCCATTCTTCGCAAGCGTATCCATAAATCCGGCGAACCGCTCCTTGTGATCCAGGGTAAACTCCAAGCCGCCAATGTATCCAAAATTCGTAAACTGTTTATCCACTAAGGTCTGGACCATTTCACACATCACGGGGTAGTTGTCCACGATCACGCTTTTGGTGTTGGCGTACTCATTATCAATAATCCGATCCATGAGAACGACAGGGAACTGCGGCGTGGCTACCGAGACTAAATATTCGTCCGTCATGTTCCGATCGAGGCTTATGGTACCGCTTGCAAATTTACTGCGCATAAAATTGGTGCTGGATTTATTCGTACAGATGATAAGATCGTATCCATTCTCCGTCAGGCAATGGCTGATCCCCTTGATGATCTTTAAATAATAATCGCGATCAAAGTCGCTGAAGACAAATATAATCGTGTTGCTTCTATCGGATTTGGTTGACTTATGCGGAAAATAGCCGTGCTCCGAGCATAATCTCAGCACCCGCTCCCTCGTCTCCCGCCCCACGTTCTTACGCCCGTTCAGCACGTTGGACACTGTAGACACCGAGACATCCGCGAGCTTTGCAATTTCCTTCAAACCACTCATGAATCCTATCCCCTCTCCAAAGGCGTTAGTAAATTTAATATAACATGGATTTATTTTTAATAAAATTTACTTATTTTGTTTGGACGGGGTTTTCCTAGGAACATCATCCTTGTCATTGCTTCTCATGATACCTGTTCAGACGAGAAAACCTTTGTTCGCCATAGCAAAAAACAGGCCACACGAATCCATTCGCTGTGACCTGCTAAATCCGAATTTATTAGATTTCTTGCCCTTTATACGGTACCACACCGTTCCCTGATCGCGAATGGATCTTTTGTTTTGTCTACTCGTCTAGGCCGATTCACCAGATAAATGCCAAGCCCGATACACACTGTGCCGGCCAAGGTATACCAATGCAACTGCTCGCCTAATATAAGCCATCCGGATAATACACCGAACACGGGAATAAGGAACAGATACACGTTGGCTTTATTGGGATCGCTATTGCGCAGCACATAATACCAGGTGACGAACTGGGCAATCGAGCTCATCAGAATCATCCAGCCCAAAACAAAGAGTTCCTTAACGATCTGAGACGAACCCCATACAAAATGCGGCTGTTCCAGCAGCGGACTTGCGATGAGCAGAAGGATGCCTCCGATCAGCATCTGATAGGCAGCCATGACCCAAGCGTCAAACTCCTTGCCCCAACGGGAACTTAGCAGCGTCGCCATGCCCCAGGCCATCCCTGCGCCCAGCGCAAACCAAAATCCGCTCTGCATCTGCATCTCCAAGCCTTGCGTAATAAACACGCCGATAAAACCGATGATCACGCCCGCCCACTGAAGAAGACGGTACCTTATACCGAAGATCAGGAAGCTGAACACGATGAACCAGATTGGGTTGCTGGAGGACAGAACCGAGGAGCTGCCAGAGGATATCGTCTGCATGCTCAGGTAGATGCCACTCATCACGAGTGCCGATTGAAACAGCCCGATCGTTGCCAGCTTCAGCCAGGCAGCGCCGCTCTTGGGATGGGGCCGTCTTACAATGAAGGGCAGCATCAGAAGTCCCGCTCCCACAAACCGGATCGCCAGCAGCACGAATGGGGAACCGAAGGAGAGCGCAATTTTGCCGATCGGGAAGTTAAGTCCAGCGACCAGCATCGTAAATATCGTCAGAAACAGCATACGCGGTTTGCTCATGCCATGAATTCCCCTCTCCTTAACCAAGTGTATCCTCAGTTTATTCCGACCTTCATATCATGTAAAATAATTAAATAAGATTCGAGCCATCACTGTGAATGATGGATATAAGGAGGCTCCTAAGGTGGAGAGTGGGGATCTGAAAATATTCCAGGCTGTTGCCCGTGAAGGAAATATAACCAAGGCTGCCGCCAACCTAGGTTACGTGCAATCGAACGTGACCGCTAGAATCCGGCAGCTTGAATCCGAGCTGAACACGCCTTTGTTCTATCGGCTCAGCCGCGGCGTTGCCTTAACTTCGGCCGGCTGTAATCTGCTCAAATATGCCGATCAGATTACGCGTTTGCTTGACGAAGCCGTGAAATCGACGCAATTCTCGGAAGAACCGTCGGGTCCGCTGCGGATCGGCTCATCGGAAACCACAGCCGCGGTACATCTACCCAGTATCATGCTGGATTATCATAGACGGTATCCTGACGTGAAATTGTCATTAATTACAGGCCATAGAGCTGACTTGATTCGAGCCCTGAACGAGTATGAACTGGACGGGGCGTTTATCAGCGGGCCTCTGGATTACCCAGACTTTGACGAAATCCGGGCCTTTGACGAGGAGCTTGTCCTCATCTCGGAACCGACGGAGGCTGCGCTTCGCGATTTGCTCACCAAACCGCTGCTGTTCTTTGGCAAGGGCTGCTACCATCGTGAACGGTTGGAGCAATGGCTTCATGAAGAGAACGTGGGACCCATGAATATTATGGAGTTTGGTACGTTGGAAGCCATCATGGGCGGTGTGGCCGCCGGGCTGGGTATCTCGCTGCTAACGCGGTCTTCCGTTAAGGACTGGGTGGATGCCGGGAGATTGCAGGCTTTCCAAATCCCCGAGCGTTATCGCAGCTCCCAGGTCCATTTTGTATTCCGGCGCGACCTGTTTCGCACCAGCGCCTTTAATCATTTTATTGAGCCGTTTAAGAAGGCCGAATAAATACTTCGACCGGAACGGGAACAAAGAAACCGTGGCCCTAAGGGTCACGGTTTCTTGATGAGAAAGGAACACTTATCTCGGTATTTGGTCTGCCGAAGGCTGCAGAAAACCCGACACCTCAGGAGCCAGCACTTCCGGCGCCATCACGACGGCAGAATGGTCCTGACCAGGCAGCATCCGGTGCTCGCACTGAGGGAGCAAGTCGACCAATGCGCTAGCGGCCCCATGGAACATGGACCCGCTGTTCTCGCCCGTCATCACCATGACCGGGACATCGACATCCCAGCGATCCGTTGGCAGCGGTTGACCGGATTGTGTGCTCCCCATAATCATGCCGTCATAGGCCAATGTATGCGCCATGCCCTCCATGACTTGCCAAGAAGGATCTGCCTTCATGAATTCGATATATTCCGCGGGGATCCCCAGCGCTGCCGTCATGAAATATTCTACGGCTTCGCTGCGCCTGCTCTCGGCCATCAGTGCATTCAAATGCTGCACGTATTCTGTCGGTACGGGTTCGCGGCTATCGTCAATGATAAACGGCGGCTCATATAGAAACAGTTTTCTAACTTTGCTGCTTCCGAGTCTGCTCGCCGCATCCAGAGCCAGAACAGCGCCCGAAGAACTTCCGAATACATACGCGCTCCCGCCCGCCTCCTGAATAAGGGCATCGATATCTTCGACCTCACGTTCAACGGCATACGGAGCCGTATCCGCGCTACTGCCCCGTCCCCGCCGGTCATGATTGTAGACGGTGAATTGTTCAGACAGAAACTCCCCAAGACGCGTTGTATCGTTGTGATCCGAAGCTGCAGCAGCTACAAGAATAATAGCTGGACCAGTCCCTTTCTTTTCATAAAAAATTCGGGTACCGTCATTCGACATTGCATAACTCATGGTCATCTCTCCTTTTATTATCCTGTTATGTACAAGCTAATTTCATTCTCAAACCGTTCCAGCGTATCCGTGTATCCTTCTACCATTCCCATGCCTTCCGCAGCTTCCAGTTCCTCTGCACTCGCAAAATGGGTAATGATGCATAGCCTGGTCCCTTCCCCGGCCTCTTCAAACGTAACCGAAGTCAACATGTCGCTGCCTGCTACGGGGTTCCAGTTCGGATCCGTGAATGTGTCCGTATATACGAGCCTTGATAACTCCGTCACTTCGGAGTAGGTCGCCTTGCAAAAGGCTTCTTCCCCTTCTCCTGCCTTATCAGGAGCCAGCCTGTAGCGCCATACGCCACCCGGTCTGACATCCATCTCATATACCGTGGCATTCCAGTTCCTCGGCCCCCACCAGCGTTCAATGTGTTCCGGCTTAGTCCATCCCTGCCAGGACAGCTTCAGAGGGATGGTTACGATACGTTCCACGGTTAGCTTCCGCTGCTCCCGGTCTTTCTTGACAATGGTCGTCCTGCCCATGTGACTTCCTCCTGTTTGTGAAATCGGCTCTGCATGCAGAGCCGTATCTTCCTGTGGATCTAGCAAAAAAGTTGAATCAACTCTCCTTTCCGTTGAAGTCGCTCATATAGTCCTCGAACTTGTCGAGTCGCTCTTCCCACAATCGACTGAATGAATCGAACCAGACGTCCAGCTCCTGAAACGGCTGGGCTTCAAGACTATAAATGCGCTGCTGTGCGTTCTTACGGACTTTCACCAGCCCGGCCTCGCTCAGTATCCGCAGATGGCGGGATACTTGGGGCTGGCCGATTCCCAGAATCTCTACGATGTCGCTGACCGATCTCGACCCTTGCTTTAAAAGTTCAATGATGTTGAAGCGGTTCGGCTCCGAGATCGTGAACAGGGTTAATTGCATAGCTGAAGTATTCATGGTTTTAATATACATCAATTCGTATATACATGTCAACGTATATAAGGATCTATTTTTTCATTCTTTTGACGTGATAAATGTGACATCACCTCAATTCCTTCCGCTCGTAAGCTGTATGATCATCTTGATGCCAACGAGCAAAGATAACGAACCATTGCTGTCAGCCCTATCTCCTGTCCCAGCACTCGAACAACATCAAAAAAAGAGACCCCCTCATAGGGGCCTCTTGATGCATATCTCTTATATCATGACGATTCAAAGCTATAAAGCTTTCAGACATCCTTATGGCTGAATGGACACTTGATGCAGCTGCATGATGCCGTTCGGATGCCGCCAGAAGCCCTCGACCTTGCTGCTGACACCGTTTAAATACTCCTGATGATGGATATACAGCATCGGCGCTAACTCAACCAGCTTCTCTTGCGCCTGTTTATAGATAAGCTTGCGTTGTTCAGGATCGTTCTCTTTACGCCCGGCATCCAGCAGTTTATCCAGTTCCGGATCCTTCGTGAAGGTACGGTTACCCGGCTCCCCTACATTCTTGGAATGGAATAACTCATACATGCCATAGTCGGCATCAGCCGTTACCGTGGACCAGCCGAGGATAAACATATCATGCTTGCCTTCTGCGGTTTGAGCCAGGTATGCGCCCCATTCGACCACTTCGATTTTGACTTCAACATTCAATTCCTTCAGCTTGGATTGTACGTACTCGGCGACCTTAATCCGTTCCGGATTATCATTGGTCCAGATGGTCGTTGAGAAGCCACCCTCGTATCCAGCCTCCTTCAACAGCTCTTTGGCTTTGTCGATGTTATGTTCGATCGGCTTAACGGTAGCATCATAGCCGTTCACGTCCGGTGCCAGCGGACCAACAGCAGGAATTCCGGTGCCTTCGTAGATGCCCGAGATGATTTCATCCTTATTGATGGCCATCGACAAGGCCTGCCGTACTCGCACATCGTTAAACGGCTTTTTGTCGTTGTTAAACCCGATATAAGACAAGCTCAGCGAAGCCTGACGGTTCAGAGACATGCCGTCTGTGCTCTCAATGCGGCTGATGCTGCTCGGCGACACCGGATCGATAATATGCGCATAGCCGGTTTCCAGTTCCGCGATCCGCGTTCCCTCTTCGCTTACGACCTTGAACGTGACCCGTTCAACCTTCGCTTTATCCCCCCAATAATCGGCATTCGCAACCAGCTTCACTTCCTGTCCGGGGTTCCAGCTCTCTAATTTGAACACGCCCGTGCCTACAGGGTTCTGTGCCAGATATGCGCCTCCCTTCTCGCCTGCCTTCACCTTCTCGTAATCCAGCTTGATGGCTTCGGCACTAATCATGCCCACCGCAGAATGGGCCAAATGGGCAAGCAGCGGCGAGAAAGCATACTCGGTCACAAGCTGCACCGTGTATTCGTCAACGACTTTAACCTCTTTAATCATGCCAACAAGCGACGCGCGTGGAGAAGCAACCTCCGGATCCTGCATACGATCAATGTTGGCTTTGACCACCTCTGCATTGAATGGAGAGCCGTCCGTAAACTTCACGCCTTGTCTGAGCTTGAACTCCCAGGTCAATTCATCGATCGCTTTCCAGCTCTCGGCGAGCCCCGGCTGAATATTCAGATCCTTATCATGAATCACCAATGTGTCATAAATATGCGTTGTCATTACGCTCGTTTGCTGGTCCGTCGACATATGAGGGTCCATGGATGGCGGATCAGAAAGCCAGGCAATCACAAGCTCATTTGCACCGGTATCATCCGTTCCTTTGGGAGGATCCTTGGCCCCCGGCTCCGGAGCTGGCGTATTACTGCCGTTTGGCGGCGTTTCAGGGTTACTGCTCTTGCTTGGACTGCCGCACGCCGAGACTATTACGGTAAGCATGACCAGGATGCAGACAAGCCACTTTAATCTTCTATTACCTGTCATGTGAAACAAACTCCCCCTTCTCAATCAAAATAGGAAAATATTTTATACACAGTTAACATATATTTTACTATTTGATATTTATACCAGTAGAAGCCAGATTTACCTCACGTTTCTACGACACCAATGCTGACATCCAAACTTGGAGAAAGGATGATTTCACGTGCCTAACATGACCGCTGATGCCAGAACACATGAATCGCTACCTAGTGGTACCCGTCTCGTTCAATGGAAATCTTTCTACCACCGTCTGAAGAAGAACAAAGCGGCCTTATTCGGGGGGTACTTTCTCCTGCTGATGATTCTTGTCGCAATTTTCGGCCCCCTGCTCACCCAGTATGATCCGACCAAAGTGGATTATTCTACGAAACTGCTGAAGCCGTCCGCTGACCATTGGTTTGGTACGGACCACAACGGGCGAGATATTTTCACCAGGATTATCCACGGCATGCGTCTTACGCTCTCGGTCGGTTTTATCTCGGTCATCATCGGGGCAGCCTTTGGTGTCGTACTCGGAATCATATCCGGTTATTACGGAGGTAAATGGGATGCACTCATTATGAGAATGACCGATGTCATGCTGGCGTTTCCCGGCATTTTGCTGGCATTGGCGGTTGTCAGCGTTCTTGGAAAAAATCTGTTCAACGTGATTATCGCCGTCAGCATCTTCTCAATCCCCACCTTTGCGAGAGTCGTGCGCGGCTCGACGCTGGCCGTCCGCAAGCTCGAATATATTGATGCCATGCGTTCGCTGGGCGCGAGCGATGGACGAATCATCTTCGGGCATATTTTGCCGAATATCACATCCCCTATCATCGTGCAGGCTACGCTGCGGATCGCTGTTGCTATCCTGACCGCCAGCGGCTTGTCCTTCCTCGGTCTTGGCGCACAGCCGCCGACGCCGGAGTGGGGAGCCATGCTGAATGATGGGCGCAACTATATTATGGATCACCCCCATGTTGCCCTGTTCCCCGGCTTGTCGATCGTGTTCGTTGTTATCGCATTTAATCTGCTGGGTGACGGCTTGCGGGATGTCCTTGACCCGAAAATGAAAAAATAATGAAGGGAGCTGCCGGGCCATGCTCATCTATTCCATTCGAAGGCTAATTCAGACGATACCTGTTGTCATTGGCGTTACCATTGTCGTCTTCCTGCTGATGCACCTCATTCCGGGAGATGCGGCGCAGGTCATTATCGGGGAAGGGGCGCCCAAGGAGCAGGTGGAGAAGATCCGTGAGAACCTGGGATTAAACGATCCGCTGCCGCTTCAGTATTGGAATTACGTCAGTGGTTTACTGCAGGGAGATTTGGGAGATTCGATCCGCAGCAGCCGCCCCATCGCCGATGAAATATTCAAAAGCCGATTCTGGATCACCGTCGAGCTTGCCATATACTCTACGATCCTGGCTGTATTTCTCGGCATTCTGGCCGGCATCATCTCCGCCGTCAAAAAAAGCTCGCCCGCTGATATCGGCGTCATGTTCGTTGCCCTGTTCGGACTATCGATGCCGAATTTCTGGCTTGGGCTCATGCTGATCCAATATTTTGCCGTGGATCTAGGCTGGTTCCGTCCCTCCGGCTGGGGCACGTGGTCGCAAACCGTCCTTCCCGTGATCACGCTCGGGACAGGCGGCGCCGCGATCATTGCCAGAATGACCCGTTCCAGCATGCTGGAGGTCATCGGCCAGGATTACATCCGCACCGCTCAAGCCAAAGGCGTCCGAGAGCGTGTCATCATCTACCGACATGCCCTGAAAAATGCCATGATTCCCGTCATTACCGTCATCGGTCTGGAATTCGGCGGCCTGCTGGGCGGGGCGGTGCTGACCGAGTCCGTATTCGCCGTGAACGGCATGGGACGATACGTCATCGACTCGATCCGGGCAAGAGATTTCCCGGTCGTACAGGCAACCGTGCTTGTGCTCTCGATCATGTTCGTGCTTGTGAACCTGCTTGTGGACATCTCCTACCGATACTTCAACAAGCGCATTGATTTCGATTGATTGGTGAGTTTTAGCTGTGGGATTAGTGTGGGATTAATGTGGTCAATAGTGTGAACTCTACATTGTGTGGCAAGCGTGTGGATTAGTATGATCTACAGTTTGGTTCAAGTGGACACACGATCCGCTATTTACCGAAAATCGAGCTATTTTCGAGCCCGTGCGGACACACGATCCGTTATTTACCGAAAATCGAGCTATTTGGGAGCCAATCCGGACACACGATCCGTTAATGTACTCAAAATCACGAATTTAGCCAACTATTTCTCGCAATAGCGGATCTCAAGTCCTCTTACCTCCACTAACATGCAGAAAATAAAGTAATAACGGAACTACAGTCCTCATACATGCTAATCCAGACGAATCTAGCTGTTTGGGAGTACATGAGGACGGACGCACTCGATTTACTGAAAACAAGCTATTTTTGTGCCCATGCGGACGTAAGATCTGTAATTTACACAGAAATCGAGCTGTTATTGAGACCTTAGGGGTCGGAGAATTCACGGTTTGCTGCAAAACTGGCTAATTGGGAGTCACGCGGACACAGATCTGCTACTTTACTGCAAAAACGAGCGATTTAGGAGTCACGAGGACATACGATCCGCTATTTACCGAAAATCGAGCTATTTGGGAGCCAATCCGGACACACGATCCGTTAATGTACCCAAAATCACGAATTTAGCCAACTATTTCTAGCAATAGCGGATCTCATGTCCTCGTACTTCCACTAACACGAAGAAAATAAAGTAATAGCGGAACTACAGTCCTCGTACATGCTAATCCAGACGAATCTAGCTGTTTGGGAGTACATGAGGACGCACGCACTCGATTTACTGAAAACAAGCTAGTTTTGTGCCCATACGGACGTAAGATCTGTAATTCACAGAAATCGAGCTGTTATTGAGACCTTAGGGTCGGAGAATTCACGGTTTGCTGCAAAACTGGCTAATTGGGAGTCACGCGGACATAGATCTGCTACTTTGCTGCAAAACGTGCGATTTGGGAGTCACGAGGACATACGATCCGCTATTTACCGAAAATCGAGCTATTTGGGAGCCAATCCGGACACATGATTCCAAGACCAATTGAAAGCGAAGGGAGCTTAGACAAGATGGAACAGCACACATCAAGTTTGCTTACGATCAAGAACCTGCAAACCTCTTTTTTCACCGAACTGGGCGAAGTGAAAGCTGTGGATGATATCAGCCTTACCGTACGCAAGGGGAAGACGCTCGGCATCGTGGGCGAATCCGGTTCAGGCAAAAGCATACTGTCCCTCTCCATCCTGCGGCTGATCTTTCATCCGGGACGAATCGTCGGTGGCCAAATCCTATATAACGGTGTGAATCTGCTCGAACAATCGGACCGGCAGATGCGCAAAATAAGGGGCAATCAGATCTCGATGATCTTTCAGGAGCCGATGACATCGCTCAATCCGGTCTTCACCGTCGGCGATCAGATCGCGGAGGCCTACCAAATCCATGAGAATCTGAGCAAAAAACAAGCGATGGACAAAGCCGTCGAGATGTTGAAACTGGTCGGCATCCCCTCCCCGGAAAAAAGAGTCCGACAGTACCCCTTCCAGCTGTCCGGCGGTATGCGCCAACGTGTCATGATTGCCATGGCGCTGGCGTGCAATCCGGATCTGCTCATTGCAGACGAGCCGACTACAGCGCTTGACGTGACCATTCAGGCTCAAATTTTGGAGCTGATGAAGGAGCTGCAGCGGAAGCTGCAGATGTCGATTATTTTTATCACCCATGATCTGGGCATCGTTGCGGAAACCTGCGATGAGGTAGCAGTCATGTACTGCGGAAAAGTGGTGGAATATACCGATGTGCGCACCCTCTTCAAGCATCCGAAGCACCCCTACACCGTCGGCCTGATGAACTCGCTGCCGCGGCATGATATCGATAAGGAAACGCTGGAGCCGATTAAAGGCTCTGTTCCAAGCCCATATGACCCACAGGAAGGCTGTCGCTTCGCCCCCCGCTGTCCCCATGCAGCCAAGCTGTGCTATGACAAACTGCCGGAGCTTCATGCGCTGGATGATAACCAACAAGTCAGGTGCTGGAAATACACCGATCAATGGGAGCTGGAAAGCGAGGTGAACGTTCTATCATGAGCAAAGAGTTGTTAACCGTCAAAAACCTCAAGCAGTATTTCCCGATCAAGGGCGGCATCCTGGGCCGTGCCGTCAACATCGTAAAAGCTGTGGATGATATTTCATTCTCCGTACATGAGGGAGAAACTGTCAGTATCGTGGGCGAATCCGGCTGCGGCAAATCAACCACGGGCCGGGCCATCCTGAGGCTGGACGAACCAACCGCTGGAGAGGTGGTGTTCGAAGGCACCGATCTGCTTTCCCTAAATAAAGCGCAGATGAACCGAAGGCGTAAAGACCTGCAGATGATTTTTCAGGACCCCTATGCTTCGCTGAATCCTAGAAAAACAGCGCTGCAAGTCCTAGAAGAAGCGATGGACATTCAAAACGTCGTTCCCAAGAAGGATCGGCGGGGCCGGGCCATCGAGCTTCTGGAAACGGTGGGCCTGGCCGCCTATCAAGCCAATCGGTACCCGCATGAATTCAGTGGCGGACAGCGGCAGCGGATCGGAATTGCTCGCGCCTTGTCCGTGAATCCCAAGCTGATCATCAGCGATGAAGCGGTCTCTGCGCTTGACGTGTCCATCCAGGCGCAAGTGCTCAATCTGATGAAATCACTGCAAACCGAATTCAAGCTGACCTATCTGTTCATCTCCCATGATCTTGGGGTCGTTCGGCATATTTCCGACCGGATTATCGTGATGTATCTGGGAACGATCGTGGAAATCGCGGATAAACATTCCCTCTTCCGGCACCCACAGCATCCTTACACCCGCGCTCTGCTGTCAGCCATCCCGACGCTGGATCCCGAGCGCAAGAAGGAACGCATCATTCTCAAGGGAGATGTTCCGTCCCCGATCAACCCGCCTTCCGGCTGCCGGTTTCATACCCGCTGCATGTATGCCACGGATTTCTGCCGGTCCGAGGCCCCGTTGCTTCGGGAAGTCGATGAGCGCAGAGGCCATCAGGCGGCCTGCCACTATATCGAAGAAATCGCATCCGGTGTGCTGGAGAAGGTGTAACTTATACGCCACCGAACCGGATAACGACACCTCTCTATAAACGAGAAAAAAGCGAGAATCAAGCTCTCGCTTCAGGCTGTCGAGAAAGTCTCGACAGCTATTTTTTTGTATATTTAATTCAACACGACACCGCGTTAATATTATATAATATTAGTAAATAAACCGTTCGGAAGGGTGTTAAATATGTTGCGTTCTAACCGAGAAAAACAGCAGGCTTACGAGTTTGTTTCGATTGAAGAATTAGTTCCTCAAGATCATCTGCTCCGTAAAGTGGACAAGTATATCGATTTCTCTTTCATCGACGAAAAGGTCCGTCCGCTTTATTGTGCTGATAACGGGCGACCAGCCATCGACCCTGTTGTGTTATTTAAGATGATTTTCCTCGGTTATTTTTACGGCATCCGTTCCGAACGTCAACTCGAACGTGAAATTCAGACCAATCTTGCCTACCGCTGGTTTTTGGGATTAGGTCTGACCGACAAAGTGCCGGACCATTCTACGATTAGCTGGAATCGTCGCACTCGTTTTAAAGATACAGCGATTTTTCAGGAGATCTTTGATGAGATTGTTCTTCAAGCCATTCAGCACCGTATGGTAGGTGGACGCGTCCTGGTTTCCGATTCAACCCACGTTAAAGCGAATGCGAATAAGCATAAGTACACAAAGGAACAGGTTTTACAAAACACCCGTGATTATGTGGGTGAACTTAATGCCGCCGTAGAGGCCGACCGGAAGGCACATGGAAAAAAGCGCTAAAGCCTAGAGAGGACGTGATGGAGGAAAAGGAAGTCAAAGTGAGCACGACAGATCCAGATAGCGGTTATATGATCCGGGATGGGAAACCGGAAGGATTTTTCTACTTAGACCACCGTACCGTGGACCTGAAATACAATATGATAACGGATGTACATGTCACTGCAGGAAATGTCCATGATTCTGTACCCTATTTGTCCCGTTTGGATCGTCAACAACAACGATTTGGTTTTAAAGTAGAAGCTGTTGCGCTGGATTCTGGGTACTTGACTTCACCTATCTGCAAAGGGCTGCAAAGCCGAAATATATTTGCCGTTATTGCTCACCGAAGATTCCATCCGACTCAAGGTTTATTCCCAAAATGGAAGTTCACGCATGATGCAGAGCGCAACCTTTATATCTGCCCGGCGGAGCACGAACTGCAATACAAGACGACCAACCGCGAGGGATACCGGCAGTACGCTTCAGACCCTCAGCACTGCAAGAAGTGTCCGTTATTAAACGAATGCACTCGGTCTCGCAACCACCGAAAGGTGGTAACCCGTCACGTCTGGGAGGACAGCAAAGAATGGGTGCGAGGCAACCGGTTGAGTCGATCCGGGAAATATCTCTACCGAAAACGAAAAGAAACGATTGAGCGAAGCTTCGCGGACGCAAAAGAGCTCCATGGGTTTCGCTATTGCCGTTTGCGCGGGTTGCAGAACGTCAGGGAGCAGGCCCTGATGACAGCAGCCGTACAGAATATGAAGAAGATGGCGATCCACCTGGATCGCCTGGAAAACAGGGGCTAATCCCCCACTTCCCCTTTTGAAGTGACCACTTGATATGTAAGAAACCCTGTACTTTGAAAAAAGTACAGGGTTTCTCGACAATCTGAAGCGAGAATCAAGCTCTCGCTTTTTCTTTTGCAAAACTTTATCCCGCTAACCGGAATTGAAAGATGATCTTCAGCCTCAACTAGGCCACCTTCATAGGAGCCGCTTCTCCCACATCGCTTGGGATCATGTTTTTGCGTCTGTAGATGGAGAGGAGCAGGCCGACTGCTGCCATGTCCAGGATTTGGTTCATCCCGCTGTAAGAGAAGAAGGGTGGATCCAATGTAACCCTTGGAAGAATGCCGAGCCCCATGAGTAGCGGCCATAGCAGCCGAAATCCAAAAACAACGATGAGTAATGCAGCGATATACTTCGCATAAGAATCCCTATGGACCGTAGAAATATTCCATATTCTAACGAGAAACAGCAGAATCAGTACGCCAACTACGATCCCGAACAACCAGCCGAAGCAATAGATGAGGTATGGAAACACGTTATCATAAAGGACATATGGGATCTTCGGTGTAGCTTGACCAAAACCTTGCCCAAACCAGCCTGCTGCTTGGATGGCATCTGCGTTATTCCCCATATACCACATTTCTTTGGCTGAAGGGTTCATAAATTCTCTCCACCGTAACAGTAAATGATCCGTCCGGGTGCAGAGGAAAATAGCTAATCCTGCAAATGGCAGCGTGGAAATCATAGCAAATTGTTTCAAGCTTTTACTTGTTCTCCATGTCAAAACCAGGAACCCGATCACATAGATGTAGGTGTATATAATAGAGCTACTTATGCTATAGAGAACCACAGGCAGTACTCCTCGATAGAGGATGTTCAATACCGCCTCCCACCGTCCCCATTGGCTGGCAGGCTTCATCCCTGCCAAAGCGAGCAGAAGCGGTATCAAGGAAAAAGTGATCATATTGACTCCAATGGGACCTATGTTGATATAGTCAGTTCTCCTATCGTGCAGTTGTCCATATACCAATGAAATGACCATTAGAATAACAATAAGGAAAAACACAGGGGCCGAATATTTCTTTAGCTTTCGATAATCCAGAAAGTAAAAACCTATCAGGAATAATACTCCGATTCCGAAGTAAAACAACTTTCTCTCGACTAGGCTAACGGAATACCTTTCATCCGCGTAATAAACACTCACCATGCCAACCAGTCCAATGATTAAGAACAGGGCCAGCATAACGAGCAGCTTCCAATCCAACTGAGGCCGATGAGCCAAATGCAGGCTTTTGCCGATATCCCCTGGATCCCCCATTTGTTTCACCGCTTCCTGCACGGCTGGCTCCTCCGCATTGCCCTCCAGCATCAACAGTTTGGCCCGCTCCTCAATATGACCCAGCAGTTCCTCTCGAATCTCGGGATGCATTTGCCTCGTGCGCACTTGCTTGCACACACGGTCCAGAAATTGCCGGACAACCATATACTCCTCCATTTGCCGCATGTGGTTCCTCCTTGACCAGAATGTAAGTTATCGTTTGAATTGCCATAAGTTTGATGGCATTCCTCGAATATAGATAGGGGTTATTAGTTAAAACATGAATCTTTTTACAGTCCTTTACGATAAAAAAAGATAACTCTCCTCAAGATGGGTCTGGCGTTCAATCGTACCTCGGATGAACATCCGTGATATATTGAATCCCGTTCCTCCTTAACCAATCCGAAGAGAGTTATCTAGTATCATGTAAGTTAAAAACACAGGTGTTATACGATAAGTCTGTCCGATTAAAATAGAGGCTGCCTAGATAGACCATTTAACTAGGCCACCTTCATAGGAGCCGCTTCTCCCACCCCGCGTGGGATCATATTTTTGCGTCTGTAGATGGAGAGGAGTAGGCCGACCATGGCAAAATCCAGCATGTTGTTGACGCCGCCATACGAGATAAAAGGAAAGTCCAGGCTGATAACGGGGACCATACCCAATCCCATAATGATCGGCATGAGCAGGCGCAGGCCCAACACAACGATGACACCTGTCACGATATTTTTCCCGTAGGAATCGTGAAGTACATTGGATATACTCCACACTCTGGCTAGGAACAAAAGAACGACCATTCCAACCACAATGCCAAACATCCAGCCGAAGCAATATATCAGATAGGGGTATATGGAGTCGCTATAAACGTACGGGATTCCCGGATTCGCTGCAGCAAAGCCTTGACCGAACCAACCGGCAGAAGAAACGGCATCCGCGATGACCCGCATGAAATAACCACCGTCCCCCTCACGGTCTGCGAGCCCCTCAAGTCTCCACATGAGGTATATTCTTTTTGTAAACAAGATATAGGCTAATCCAATGAACGGCAGCAGCGTTAGCACCGCAAATTGTTTAATATTCCTTTTCGTCGTCCAGGTCAGTACCAGGAATCCTAGCAAATAGATGAACATATATACCATCGAACCGCTCATACTGTATAGTACGATCGGCAGCACACCCCGATACAGGATGTGGAATACACTTTCCCATACCCCCCACTGAGTCGCAGGCTTCATGCCTGCCAAGGCGATAAGGAGAAGAAAAACAGATGCTACACCGAGCATCGGGATCATGATTGGACCGAAATCCAGGAATATCGTTAGACCATTGACGTCAACACCCCGAATCAACGTAAGTCCCATCAGGCACAGCGTGATAAAAAACAATATCCCGGAGTATTTCTTTAGCTTTCTGTAGTCCAGGAAATAGAAACCGATAAGAAGGATCAGTCCTATACCGAAGAACCACGCTTTTCTAATAAAAAAGTCCGACAATATTTCTGTACCCGAATAATCAACGCTCAGTGCCCCGAACAACCCAATCATCGAGAGCAGAGCCAGCAGGACAAGCAGCTTCCAATCCAACTGAGGCCGATGAGCCAAATGCAGGCTTTTGCCGATATCCCCCGGATCCCCCATCTGTTTCACCGCTTCCTGCACCGCTGGCTCCTCCGCATTGCCCTCCAGCATCAGAAGCTCCGTCCGCTCCTCGATATGGCTGAGCAGCTCTTCGCGGATTTCCGGATGCATGTCTCTTGCGCGTACCTGCCTGCACACCCGGGTCAGGAAGTCTTGAACAACCTTGTATTCTTCAACCGGTCGCACGCTAGCTTCCCTCCCCGATGACCGTATCCACCGCCGTACGGAATTTGACCCACTCCTTGGTCTTCTCTTGGAGCTGCTCCCTGCCGCGCTCGGTAATCCGGTAATATTTCCGTTTGCGTCCATCATGCTGGCTCCAGGAGGAATCCAGCCAACCTTCCGCCTCCAGCGTGTGCAGAATCGGGTATAACGTGCCTTCCTTCATCAGGAACACCCCGTCCGAGCTTTGCTCAATCTCCTTAATCAGCTCGTACCCGTACATTTCCCGCTTGTTCAACACGGTAAGCAATAATATGACGGTGCTGCCTTTCAGCAGCTCTTTGTTAATGCCCATTCCTCTATCACTCCAATACCTAGATAATCTATGTATCGTAAATCTATGTATATGAGTATAAAATATGCGTCTCCACAATGCAACGAATGTTTTCGGATCATATAGCGATTCATGCATCTACCTTCTAATCAACAAATCGTAGCGCTCGTCGCACCTACCTTTCTATGAGAACAGCAGCGTAGCCTATAAACAGAAGCACAGCAGTCCCAGAGGAATCTCCCCTGATCGCTCGGAATATGCCAAAATCTGCGGAAATTGCCAGTACACCGAAAAGCCCGGCAGCTTTAGCCGCCAGGCTAATTTAACAGCAATTCAGTTTTTCTTTTCACGAATGGATAAACGCGCTTGAATTGTTCATGATTTCGCGTGGAACAACAGGCCCTGGAAAACGGTTGAATTCGTGAATATTAATTCGAACCATCACTGGAGCAGCAGCTGCGCTTTAAATAGCAACCCTTACCTGGATCTCACCACTCCTGTAACGTGCAACGCAAAATCCTCCGCATGTCGCCGCAGCTCTTCATCCGTCAGCTGCATGGCATTATGAACGGTAAATACCGGTAAGTAAATCGCGCCTACCAGGCTGGCCGTCACTTCATAGGGCCGGGTCAGCTCTTCCACCGTGTAGCGGTTGTATCCTTCGCTGCCGTAGGCCTCCGCGGCTCCGCCGGTCGTAACGGCTACGCCCCACTCTTTTCCCTGAAGCTTGTCTCCGCCCGGACCATACGCCCATCCGAAAGTTAGCACCTCATCGAACCAATGCTTCAAAAGGGGCGGTGAACTGTACCACCAGAAAGGGAATTGAAACACGATGCGTTCATGCTGGAGCAGCAATTGATGTTCGGCCTCGATATCAATATGTCCATCCGGATAACGCTGATAGAGGTCATGCACCGTCACCTCATGATTATGTCTCACCGTCTCGGTTAGTTCGTGATTGATCCGTGATCCCTCATGCAGACCCGGATGTGCAACGATCACCAGTGTTCTCATGTATGATCCCCATCCCTTTTTGTCTCGTGTATGTATACAAAAGGTATCAAGCCCTGACAACGCCCGAATATGAGAAATGTCACAGGTAGCGTTATCGGTCTATGATACTGTATCAAGGAACATAGCGGGCGGAAAAAGTACGCCAAGGGAGGAGAATGAGAACGTGGCCCTTGTTATTCAAAATGTCAGACTGGCCCATCGCATATATCGACTTACCGTTCAAGGCAGCTATTCGGCACGAATGGGGCAGTTCTTCATGCTTCGCTGCTGGGATACCTATCCCGTGCTGTCACGACCGATCAGCGTTCATAACCTGACGGAGGACTCCGTTTCCTTCTTGTATCGCGTACATGGAACAGGTACATGGCTGCTATCGGCGCTTCAAGCGGGTGACAAGATTCAGCTGGAAGGACCTTTCGGTCAGGGATTCCCCAAGCCCCAAGGCCGGACGGCACTGGTAGGAGGCGGCATTGGAGTAGCCCCGCTGCTGCTGGCAGCTAAGGAAATACCTGATGCCAGCGTATATCTGGGATACACCAGCGTCCCTTTCGGAGTCACCGGATTCCACGAAATAAGCCGCAATGTCACCGTCAAATCCGGCGGCACCATTGTAGATGCAGTGGACCCAAGCCGCTATGACACGATATTCGCATGCGGACCGGTTGGCATGATGCACAGTCTGGCCCAAAAAACGGAGAGTACTAACGCCAAGCTTCACGTCTCCATCGAGAAGCGAATGGGCTGCGGCATCGGGGCATGCAACAGCTGCACGTTAACCTCCGCTGGCGCAAGCCGCAAGGTATGCACCGATGGCCCCGTATTTCCGGCGAAGGAGGTGAACTGGAATGATCTCCATCGATTGTGAACTGGCGGGCGTCCCGCTGGCGAATCCGATTTTGGCGGCATCGGGCACGTTCGGATTCGGCAAACCGTATGCGGATCTGTATCCGCTTCGCAAGCTTGGAGGCATTGTCTCCAAAGGACTGACCCTGACTCCACGAATCGGCAATTCTGGAACAAGGCTTTATGAAACGCCATCCGGCATCATGAACAGCATTGGCCTTGAGAATCCGGGCATCCACGCTTTTCTGGAGCATGAATTATCCGAGATGACCTCACACGGGGCTGCGGTCATTGTCAATCTTGGCGGCGGCACCATACGGGAATATACGGAGGGCGCCGAGCTGCTTACCGAAGCCAGCCTCAAGTTACGGTCATCCGGCAAACGAGCTGTCGACATGATTGAGCTCAACATCTCCTGCCCCAACATCAAGGAAGGCGGGCTGGCCTTCGGCGTTGAGAATGAGCAGGCTCAAGAGGTGGTTCGCGCAGTCCGGAAAGCGACCACGCTGCCTCTGCTTGTTAAACTCTCTCCCGGTGCAAGGGATTTAAAGGAAATGGCCCGCATGTGTGAAGCTGAAGGCGCTGATGGTCTTTCGCTCATCAATACGATCCAGGCGATGGCGATTGATATACGGGAGCGGCGAAGCGTATTTGACAGAGCCTACGCCGGGCTGTCCGGGCCGGCAATTAAACCGATCGCGCTCCGCATGGTCCATCAGGTGGCACGGTCGGTATCCATCCCGGTCGTTGGAATCGGCGGCATCAGCAGCGCCGAGGATATCCTCGAATTCATCATGGCAGGCGCGGCTGCTGTACAGATCGGGACCTACAATTTCATCAACTTGCGGGCCGGTGATACCCTGGCCGAAGAATTGATTGAATTGATGGAAAGCGAAGGCATCCATTCGCTGGATGACATTCGAGGCATTATCTGACCTATGATCCTTCATATAAATCAACAGGATCACCTCGAACATGAAGCACCGACACTATTTGTGATTTTTTTCACCGATAACTATTCTTTTTAAGAATAAAATGAACTCAAGAACAATATTTGTGAAGTAATTCACAAAATCATAGGAGGAAATCAGAATGAAAAGGACACTCTCTCTATCCCTCTCCGTTATGTTGATGTTTGCGCTGCTTGTCGGCTGCGGAGGCAACGGTGACAAAGAGCCGGTTAATACGGACAAACCAGCAGAGAGCCAAAACACGGATAACACAAGTAATGCGGAACAGCCTGCACAAGAAGGAACCCTGCAGGACGGCTTATATTACGCTGAAGGCGAGTTTGCCGAAGACTCCGGCTGGAAAGAACTCGTTGCGATTAAGGTCGAAGGCGGCAAGATCGTCAGCGCCAACTGGAACGGGCTTCATAAGGACGGCGGCTTGGACAAAAAGACATTTTCCGAAAAAGGCTTCTACGGTATGAAGGAAAAAGGCGGCGCTCAAGCAGAATGGCATGAGCAGGCAGCTAAAATGGAGGAATATCTGGTGGCTCAGCAGTCGGTTGAAGGCTTGGCCTTGAACGATGAAGGCCGCACGGATGCCGTATCCGGGGTATCGATCCATGTCAACGGATTTACCGAACTGGCAGCAAAAGCGCTGGCAGCGGGACCTGTTGAAGCAGGACCATACAAAGACGGCAGCTATCACGCAGAAGCGGCTGATTTCGACGCTAAGTCCGGCTGGAAAGAAACCGTCGACGTTACCGTTATTAACGGAAAGATCGCCACGGTCAGCTGGAACGGCATTCATAAAGATGGCGGTACCGATAAAGTTACCCGTTCCAAATCCGGTGAATACGGCATGAAGAACGGCGGAGCTCAATCCGAATGGCATGAACAGGCTTACCAAGCCGAGCAGTATTTGATTGAAAAGCAAGATCCGCAAGCAATCGTAACGGCGGAAGACGGCAAAACCGATGCAATCTCCGGTGTGTCGATCCACGTCAACGGATTGGTAGAGCTGGCAACGAAAGCGCTCGAAGGCGCCAAATAAGAACAAGAGATATAAGACAACTATTCCTTGAGGGGAGATTCGCATGAAACAGATTATCGTGCTGGGCGGCGGATATGGCGGTATACTTACCGCCAAGAAGCTGGCTAAACGACTGCGCAAACAGAAAGATTTGCGGATAACACTCATCGACCGCAAGCCGTATCATACACTGCTGACCGAGCTGCATGAAGTGGCCGCGAATCGGGTCGAAGAAGATTCCATCAAAATCGATCTGAAAAAAGTGTTCTCCGGATTCCGCAATGTAGACGTGGTGCTGGATGAAATCGGCGGCATTGACTTTGACGGTCAAACACTCCGTGGAGAGAAACAAACCTATAACTATGATTATCTGGTCATCGGAACAGGCAGCAAGCCAACCTTCTTCGGCATACCGGGCGCAGATCAACACGCCTTTACCTTATGGTCGTATGATGATGCTGTCCGCTTGAAGGAACATACCCTGAATATGTTCCGAAAAGCAGTACTGGAGCGCGACCCGCAGGTCCGCAAAGAAATGCTGACCTTTGTCGTGGTCGGCGGTGGATTCACCGGGGTCGAAATGATCGGCGAGCTGGCCGAATTCACTCAACAATTATGCAAAGAGTTCTACGTTGATCCAAGCGAGGTTACACTTCATGTCGCCGACATGGTCGACAAGATCCTGCCGATCCTGCCCGAACCGTTAATCCGCAAAGCCGAGAAACGGCTGCGCAAAATGGATGTCAATATCATCACAGGCTCGAAGATTACAGAAGTTAAACCGGACGGCGTTACCGTCGGCGGCAATGACATCAAATCCCGTACGGTTATCTGGACCGCGGGGGTTGAGGGTTCCGACGTAGTTGGCAATATGGATGTCGAGCAAAAAGGCCGCAAGCGTATTTTGACCAACGACAAGCTTCAAGTTCCTGCCCATCCGAACGTTTATGTCGTCGGGGACAATATTTTCTACATTCCTGAGGGCGCGGCTGCACCCGTACCTCAAATGGTAGAAAATGCGGAACTCGCAGCCCCAGTCATCGCACATAACATTGTGGCTGAACTATTGAACAAACCAATGAAATCCTACAAACCGACGTTCCACGGAACGATGGTCTGTATCGGCAGCCGCTACGGGGTAGCTAACGTGGGCGTTCCTGGCCACATGTTCAGGCTCAGCGGCTTCATGGCTATGCTGGTCAAACATATGATCAATATGCTCTATCTGTTCCAGGTTTGCGGCTTCAACAAGGTATACCATTACCTGCTGCATGAATTCTTCCATGTTCGGAACAATCGCAGCTTCGTGGGGGGACATTTTGCCAAACGGTCTCCGAATTTCTGGCTCGTTCCGCTGCGGATTTTTGCCGGATGGATGTGGCTCTCTCAGGGATGGGATAAAATCCACAAGATTATTGAGGATCCGAATAAGGTGTTCCTTATTCCTGCCAAAGCAGCCGATGGCGTAAGCGCAGCGTCTGCTGCCGGCGCCGATGCTGCCGGGGCAGCCGGAGCTGGAGCGGCTGACGCGGTCTCCGCCGCCTCCGCTTATACCGCAGAAGCGGTATCCGCCCTGCCGGTTCCGGGTTTCATGAAATCCATTGTCGATTGGTCGATGGACCTGATGTTTTACACCGGCGACGGCGGCTATACTTCGCTCGCCTATGTGTTTCAGACCTCGATGGTCCTGGCTGAGCTGATCGTCGGCATCCTGCTGATCGTCGGATTGTTCACGGCACCTGCAGCCGTAGCTAGCGTTGCCATGGGCGCGATGGTTTGGGTATCAGGTATGGCACCTAACGAAATGCTGTGGTATCTGGCAGCTGGGATCGCCTTAATCGGCGGATCGGGCAGCACGTTCGGACTTGACTACTATGTATATCCTTGGCTGAAGAAGGTATGGAAACGAATTCCGATCGTAAGGCGATGGTACGTGTATACGGACTAATCCTTCACCATTCGAGAGAATCGGCTTGTCTTATCATGCTTGCCGATTCGGTTCACAGGCCGTTCTGCCGTCATTCACACTCTTAATCAGCACGAGCCTTCCGGAAGGAGTCAATAACGATGGATATGAAGCTATTACAGGATACGATCGACCTGCTTCGGTCGCATATCGATTCCGGAACGGATATCGATTGGATGGAGATGGATAACAGGCCGGTGAGGGACATTGCCGATATGCTCAACGCTTATGAACTGGCCTATTCCCGGAAAATGACGGTGCTGGCATGCTGCATCCTGATTCATTCCGCTCTAAGCAAGCACGGCAAGCTGCAGGCACAGGACAACGAGAGATTGACGCGCATGCTGCTGGATGGCGATTATTTAACCGGGCTTATGTACCGGATTGCCGTCAAACGGAAGGAATGGAAGCTGCTGTCCCGGCTTCTCCCCTTTCATAAACGCATGCAGCTGAATCTAATGAAGAACGTTTCACCCGAAATCCTGCTTAAAGAGCTGAAGCGCGAAATCCGCAGCTATCTGGAGCAACGGAGCGCGTAAGGAGCCATCTGGGAAAGGAGCGATGATGCAAATGAACATTCATAACCAAATGGGAGTGGATCTCGCTTCCTTCGACAACCTGCTCCGGGAGGTGGTCACCTCAGACCGTGACCTCACTCCTCCCTCTGTTGTGCTGAGCAGCGTCATAGATCTCATTGACGCCGGCGGCAAGCGGCTGCGTCCGCTCATGGTCGTGCTCGGCAGCCGTTTCGGGGAAAGCGGGCATGATCCAGCCGTAATGAAAACCGCCGTGCTGCTTGAATATTTACACATGGCCTCGCTGGTACACGATGACATCATCGATCAATCCGATATGCGGCGAGGGCTACCGACCCTGCATGAAACCACGGATGTCCAGACAGCCGTGCATATCGGCAATTACATGATTGCCCGTGCCATCGAATGGGCCGCAGGTAATCCGAATGACGAGTCAGACAGGAGTAGTGATGGCGTCTCCGAGGAGGATGCTTACCGGTTAGCCGAACTTGCGGCTCTGGTAACCGAGCTCTGTATGGGAGAATACGATCAGTTGCACCACCGCTTTAACTATGAACTGACGCTGGAGCAGTATTTAGAGAAAACGCGCTGCAAAACCGCCCTGCTGATGGCCCACTGCCTGAAAGCGGGCGCGGAAGCAGCCAAAGCGGATGCGAGAACCGCTGAACGGCTGTTTCAATTCGGGGAGTCGCTCGGCATGGCATTTCAAATCCGGGATGACCTGCTCGATTTCACGAAGCCCAAGGAGGCCATCGGCAAGCCGGCTGGCGCAGACCTGCGAAACGGCAACATTACGCTGCCGGTGATTTACGCCCTCAACGATCCAGCCCTTGCACCTGGAATCAGACAGCTTGGCCCCCACTCTGTGGCGGCTGACATGGATGAAGTCATCCACCGCATTGCCGCTAGCAGCGCCATTGAGCAAAGCGAGGCGCTTGCCCGATCGTATGCGGAACAGGCTCAGCGAATGATCGGCGACTTTACGGATCATCCGGCCCAGCATGATTTGCAGGTCCTGCTCCATTATTTTCTGCCCTAAAGACATGAATCCATATACTCAAAATGAACAGGGATGCATCCATGATGGATGCATCCCTGTTCGATTATGAAAGGATATAGCAGAACATGTCCTGTATGCGGAAAAGCTTGCAGACCGATCCGACGGAAAAAGCGACTACCTGCTGAATCCCGATACGCCTCTTTCGCATATGTCCAGCGTGAAGGGACCGGCAGTCCGTGGATCAGGCCTACCAGGGGATCGAGCCGACGAATATGCCGATACCGATGCATTAATGCAGATGACAGAAAACATCGTTCCTTCACGGCAACGGTGTTTTCTTATAGTTTCATTCTCTACAAGCTGTATTGTGAAACCTACAAAAAAAGATAGGCCAAATATCCAATTCACATATTTAATTTCCATATTATAACTTTACGTTTGACATGATTCTCATCTATGATTTGACTGGGTAAATCATCCGTGGATGATATACATAAAGATACGGATCAGCGACAAGATTCAAATGTAGAGGAGACCGAGGCCTCAAACCAAAAAGTGAGCTTGACCCTCCCAAACAGGGCAACCTATTACGGAGAAGTGAAGAATAACAAACCCCACGGTAAAGGCACCATGAGATGGGGACCTTCCAAAGTGTACAGCGGCGATTGGTACAATGGACAAAGATCCGGCACAGGCAAATACATATCGGACAGGCTTCCAGAGGATATGAAAATCGTATATGAGGGTGAATGGAAGGGCGACCGGCCCGATGGAACCGGGGTTCGCAAGGAGAGCAACCCTGATCTTGAATTTTATGTAATCTCGGAGGGCATTTTCAAGGATCATGACTTGCTGTCGGGTCATGCCGTGATGCAATCCCTGGACTCCCTTTGGTTTGAATATCGGGATGGGAACACCTTCTTGGCTTTTTCCGTATCGGATCGAGAGCAGGCGAATGAACTGATGCATTCCAAATTGGCTCACGGCCACATTCAAGACCTGAATTATTACAAAAGGGAAAAGTCTAAACCCGGCTACAAAGGGTTCGCCTATGCAAGCGCGATGGAGGATTACGGTAGTTCCATCAGCGAAGGCGTATATCGAATGGATAACTATGAGGTGATGGAGCTCTATACTGGAGTAAACCAACGTTTCGAGGATGAAGAATACTATAGAGTAGAGAATTACAAGAATGGGAAACTCGTTACCGCAAAAGACATGAAGGAGAATGGACGGTTTGCTGGGATCGTTCAAGGGAAAATCAATAACAATAAACATGTCTTGCAGCCCTATCTGGGTGAATTCTCAAAACTATTAACAGACATTGGAAACGAATCAGAGCCAACAAGCTGCAGCAACTCGTCCACAAGTGTTTGTGAGGCGTTCCCTATAAAATTCGAGTAAAATAAACCGCAGTCAGTCCGTAAAGATTGACTGCGGTTTTCTTTCCTTCAATCCCCAAACTACAGCAGCGCGGCTGCGGCCACAGGCAGCAGGAACAATGCAACAAACAGCGTGTCCGCCCGCTTCCATACAGAGGCCCTGAACCTGCTTCGCGGCGCACCCAGCCGGTAGCCTCTGGCTTCCATGGAATCGGCAAGCCCGATGGCGCGCCGGAATGCGCCTGTCGTTACAGGCACCAGCAGGGCAATGATCAGCCGCGCCTTTTCCTTCAGCGACCGCGACGACAGGTCCAGTCCCCTGGACTGCTGTGCCTTCCACAGCCGCTCCGCTTCTTCGAAAATGGTCGGAATAAACCGGAGGGCAATGCCGAGCATCAGCACCAGCCGATCGGTCGGCACGCCGATATAGGTCAGGGGCCGCAGAAGGCTGCCGAGCCCCTGGGCCAGCTGCTCTGGCTGGGTCGTGAAGGTCAGCACCGCCGCCAACATGATGAAGAGCGCCATCCGTGATGCGGACACGATGCCTTTTTCCAATCCGCCGGTATACACCTTGAACGCGCCCACATCCAGCAGTTTCCCGCCTCCCGCGTCATAGAGAAGATGAAATACCAGGATGAACAATATTAGGAACATCAGCGGCTTCATGGCTCTAATGAAATAACGGTACGGGATTCTCGTAGCCCGGATCACCGCCGCAGTGAACAGCAGCAGCGCGAGCACCCCCATATATCCGTCTACCAGGAACACGGCTACCATAAAGAGCGGCATGGCAGCCGTCTTGGCACGCGGATCCAGACGGTGAACCCATGAATCACCTTCCATATATCGGCCCAGGATGATTTTTTGCTTCATCCATGCTTCCTCCTTTCGCCTCTGCTTCGCCCTGCCCTATATTTCAAGCTGGCTTGCGTACCAATCCGCCAGCGCCGCCGCATCCGGTGGCATCTCCGGAGGCTGTACTCCAAGCTGAGCTGCCAGCTTGCCCGCCATCCGCACGGACGACGGAGCCATCAGTCCCGCCTGCTCCAGCACCTCCTGCCGGTGAACCAACTCTTTGGCAGTTCCTTGAAATACGATGCTGCCATCTTTAATTACAACGAACTCGTCCGCGTAGGCCACGACTTCTTCCAGCCGGTGGGTGACGATGAGAACCGTCTTGCCTTGGGTCCTCGTTAATCCATGCAGCCGCCCCATCAAATCCTCACGGCTGGCAGGGTCGAGGGAGGCCGTAGGCTCATCCAAAGCCAAAATGTCGGGGTCAGCCGCCAATACCGCAGCCACGGCCGCTTTTCGCATCTGGCCCGAGCTTAACTTGAATGGACTCTGCGCCAGCAGCTCCTCGTCTAATCCGACGAAGGAAGCCACTCTGCGGACCGCCTCGGCAGCTTCGGCTGGACTCCGCCCGAAGTTAAGCGGCCCGAACAGCAGATCTTTCTCCACCGTCTCTTCAAACAGCTGCTGCTCCGGGTATTGGAACACCAGGCCGACGCGCTGCCGCAGACCGGCAGGGACTTTCTTGCTGTCACCCGATTCAAGGCGGAAATCCAATATGCGAACCAAGCCCTCATCTGCCCGTATCAATCCGTTCATATGCTGGAGAAGCGTTGATTTTCCCGAACCCGGCGCACCGAGGACGGCAATCATTCCGCCTTCCTCCAGCTCCAGATTAAGACCGTCGAGTCCAAGAATAGGGCTCATCCCCCGGTCCCGGTAGCGGTAAGAAACCTCTTCGAATGATATGACCATAACGCCTCCAGCACCTCCTTCTCCCTAACCAGCTCACCGATATCAATCCCCCGCGCCTTCAGCTCCCTGCATAGCTGGAGGGCAAAAGGAACCTTTAGCCTGCAACGCTGGAGCAGCTCTTCCTGCAGCAGCAGCTCCCTTGGACTTCCGTCTGCCGTGACCATTCCGCCATCCAACACGATCATCCGGTCTGCTTCGGCCATCTCCTCTACGTCATGGGTGATGGAGATGATGGTATATCGGCCTTCGGCATGCATGGTTCGCATGAAACCCAGCAGCTCATTCTTAGCCTTCTCATCCAGCATGGAAGCTGCCTCGTCCAAGACAATGATAGAAGGCTCCATCGCCAGCACGGCAGCAATGGCAGCGCGCTGCTTCTGTCCACCGGACAAAGTAGCCGGATGGCGGTGGAGCAGATGGACGATATCCAGCCGCTCCGCATAGATCCGAATCCGCTGCAGCATCTCTTCCCGGCTCAGACACAGATTTTCCAGGCCAAACGCAATATCATCCTCTACGGTTAGGCCAACAAACTGATCGTCAGGATTAGCAAACACCATGCCAATATGACGGCGAATTTCACCCAGCGTACGGCCGTTCAATTCCAGCCCATCAATAAGAATCCGTCCCCGACTCATGAGGAGAAGTCCGTTTAACAGGCGAATCAGCGTGGACTTGCCTGCCCCGTTCCTTCCGGCGATGCATACCCATTGCCCATGAGGGATCGCCAGCGAGACGTCTTTGAGCACGTTCGTACAGCCCTGTCCGTAATATACATGCTTGAGTTGGACCGCGTGCTCTGACTTATCGGTTATGTCCACCATGCCTAACGCCTCCTCCTTAACTTTCCGTGTGAAACATGCCAAACGGATCGATACGTCGCAGGGATTCGATCAGATGTTTTGCAGCCCATCCCACAAAGATCCCCGTCACGACACCCGCTCCGAGCAAAAATGGCAAGTAATAATAAATTTTGGTTGTTCCCAATACCAGCGAAGCTGCCGTTAATTGGCCAATATTATGAGCAATGCCACCTGCGATGCTCACGCCGGTTAAACTGAAATTATGGCCCCCGAGCCTAAGCATGACATACATCACCAAAAAACTCGCCAGCGCGCCGAACATACTGAACAGAAAGGTCGAAAAGCTTCCCAGTATAAAGGCAGTCAGCAATGTCTTTAAAACAATAAGCCACAGGGCATCTCTGCCCCCTAGGCAGACTAGACAGGTCAGCACCAAAATATTGCCAAGTCCCAGCTTGGCACCGGGTATCGTGACCGCAAATGGAATCAGGGCTTCCACAATGCCAAGCACCACCGATAAGGAAGCGCAGATGGCGATTACGACCAGCTTGCGGAGCGCATGGGGATCAGGAGACAACGGCATCCGGCTCACTTCCTTCAACTTGATCTCCAGTCACTTCTACAAACACCCGATTGGGCAAACATACTATGGTGCCATGAACATCGTGAACGTGACCGAACCCAATGCAGAGCTGATCCGGACAATCCGACTCCACCATCTCGATCCCCTCGCGGGAGACCCTCAAGAGGTTATATCCCCGTTCTGTCCGGATTTCTATATCTCGGGGCTCTTCCGTAAGCGCCACCGTATCATAATGCTTTCCATTCACCTCGATCATGGCATAGTTTCCCTGCGCCGCTCCGTCTTCTCCCATAAACTTGGATATTCCAAACCAGGCGACAACCACTATCAGCACGAGCGCTATTCCAATATCTCCGCGTTTCATCAGCATCTCTCCACTTCGCTTTGCTTATCTTCATTATCAGGGCTGCACCAAGTGCCAGAAATGATTTTTCTCACATTCAGCAAGGGAATGGTCTGATACGCTGAGATCATCGGAACTCGATTGAGAACAGCACCAGAACTGAAAAGAGGAGGCACTGTCATGTATAGGAAGCTTCTTTCCTACAGCAGCCTGTTGATCATGCTCACCCTGTTGATGACGGGATCGATTGGCTGCACAACCACAGCAGATCAGAAGGTAGCCGCCAGCAACGAACCGGCAACCGAACGTTACTTTATATTCGATACCATTGTAAGTCTCCGCGTTTACGATGAACGGATGACGTCCCAGCATTTCGATGAGGTAGGCGCACTGCTGGATCGGATCGACCAACGCATGAACCGGCAGCTGGCGGACAGCGAGATTGATCGGGTCAATCAAGCGGCGGGCAAGTCCGAAGTGAGCGTATCCGAGGAAACCTTCAAGGTTGTCCAAACCGCCATCGATTATGCGGCGGCTTCCGGCGGACATTTCGAACCGACCGTAGGCCCGCTTGTAGACCTCTGGGGCATTGGCGGTGAACACCCCGCTGTGCCGGAAGAGGATGAGCTGGATGCTGCCATGAAGCGAATGAATTACAAGGATGTCATTTTGAATCCTGCATCCCATGCCATTCTGCTGAAGAAAGAAGGAATGTCGCTGGATCTGGGGGCCATCGCCAAAGGATATGCAGCGGACGTCATCGCGGATTATTTGCAGCAGCAGGATTTTCATTCGGCCATCATCGATCTTGGGGGCAATATCCTTGCCATGGGCTCGAAACCGAACGGTTCACCGTGGAATATCGGCATCCAGGATCCCGGAGAAAAGCGCGGGCAGCATCTGGGAACACTGAAGGTCGTCAATAAGACAATCGTAACCTCCGGCGTGTACGAGCGCTTCTTCGAAGCAGAAGGGAAGGTGTATCACCATATTCTGAGCCCCTTCACCGGTTATCCGGTCGATAATGACCTGCTCAGCGTAACGATTGTGACCGACACGTCCATGGACGCCGACGCCATGTCAACTTCCGTCTTCTCGCTTGGACTAACGGAAGGACGGCAGTTCGTCGAGAGCCGCGACGATGCCGAAGCCATTTTTGTCACCACCGATCATCAAATCTATCTCACCTCAGGTCTGACCCATGCATTTAAGCTGACCAATGACGATTATCAGCTTGCCGAATAAACTTATGGAAGGAGAAGATCGTATGAAACAGAATCGAGCTGCAAGGTCCGAAACATGGTATGGAGGGTTGTTTCCAGCGGGTACTTCCTCTGTCTATTCACAACCGCATCTCGCTCTGATCCGGGAGATGGCTGAGCCTGTCCGTTTGTTTGCCGGCGATTATCTATACCAGGAGAATGATCCTGCGGATCGGCTGTACTTTGTAAACCGTGGAAGCTTGAAGGTATCCAAGCTGCTGGAAGACGGATTGTCGGCCACCTTATCGCTTCACATCCCCGGCGATCTGTTCGGTGAACCCGATCCGTTCGGACGAGCCGTTCATCAATTCGAAGCCAAAGCCTTGGAGGATAGTGAGGTCGGAATTGTGCCGCAGGCCGAACTGGATAAAGTCATCCGCACTAACGGGGACTTTGCCGTGGAATATATGGGCTGGATGGCACTCATGCAGCGCACCGCGCAGAGCAAATTACGCGACCTGCTGCTCCATGGTAAATCCGGGGCTCTATGCTCACTGCTGCTGCGACTGTACAATATGTACGGCACGAGTGGGACAATCAAGGATGGACGATCTATCATTGGCAAGCGGATTACGAATTTGGAAATGGCGGAGATGATTGGCTCCACCCGTGAAAGCGTTAACCGGATATTGAACGAGCTTAAGGATCAAGGCGTGATTTCTACCGAACGGGGACGCATCGTTCTGAATGATCCCGACTATTTGCGGAATATTTGCCACTGCGAGGACTGCCCCAAAGAGATTTGCCGAATGTAGCGGACGAAAGAAAACAGAAACCTCTCACGAAGAAACGGAGGCGCCTAAGCATCCCTTTCATCGGAGAGGTTTCATAAATCCTTCGTTCTATTCCGTGTTCATTTCTTTCAGCTTTTAAGTTGCTGGCATTCTAACAGCTCTTTCAAACAGCCATCTGGAAAGCTGATCAAAGACCTCCTCTTCCCGATCAACCATTTTATATATTTTCTTCCCTCCCCTTAGAACATAACCTTTTTGATTGATATCCAAAAAATAATCATCTATTTCTCCGTCACGATCACGGTAAAAAATAATGAATGCAAACGTTGGCCCCCCATCATTTCTTATGTTTTTGCTGAAAAACGATCTCGGCGACCTCGTATACGAAACGGAGTCAAAAATGTTCATCAATTGATTAAGCTCTTCATTTTGGTCTTCGAATTCGAAATTCCCACATGAAAACTGCACTAATTCTCGGTGTATTACGGCTCCGCTTTGCACGCTATGATGGAATTGGTCTAACTGGCTTAAGAGAAGCATGAACTTATCACATGTATAACTGAGAGCGTTTCCATTCCAACTATGCATAGAAATGAGGTTTTGCTCCATGAAATATCCATTCCAGAATCCGGATCTTCCGCTGGAAGAACGGGTTAATGATCTTGTATCCCGATTGACCTTGGACGAAAAAATCGAATTAATGTGCCAATACCAGGCGGAAATCCCCCGCCTCGGCGTGCAAAAATATAAGCATGGCACCGAAGGTGCTCACGGCGTGGCATGGCTTGGCGAAGCGACCGTATTTCCGCAAAATACCGGGCTTGCGTGTACCTGGAATCCCGAGCTGATGCGGGAGATCGGATCGGTCATTGCGGACGAAGCCCGCGTCTATTACCAGCGCGACCGCGCCATCAACGGACTGACCATCTGGGCACCCACGGTGGATCTGGAACGCGACCCTCGCTGGGGACGCACGGAAGAAGCCTACGGGGAAGACCCGCACCTGACCGGGGAACTCTCCACCGGGCTTGTGAAGGGCATGCAGGGAGACCATCCCTTCTACTACAAAACGGTAGCTACCCTGAAGCACTTCTACGGCAATAACAACGAAGTTGACCGCGGCAGCGCATCGGTAAGCATCGATCCGAGAAACAAACGCGAGTATTATCTGAAGGCTTTCGAGGCACCGTTCCGGGAAGGGAAAGCCGGTTCCATGATGACCGCGTATAACGGCATCAACGGCACGCCGTGCAACCTGAACCATGAAGTGAACGACATCGTCAAACAGGAATGGGGCATGGACGGATTCGTGGTAGGGGACGCGGGTGACGTTCTGGGCACTGTCATGGACCATCAATATGTATCCTCCTATGCAGAGGCCGTTGCCGGCTCCGTTAAAGCCGGTATCGACAGCATTACCGATGATCAGGACATCTCCTTCCGTGCTCTTCGCGACGCATTAGAGCAAGGATTGCTTGAGGAGCAGGATCTGGATCATGCCCTGCGCAATACTTTCCGCGTCCGCTTCCGTCTAGGGGAATTCGATCCGGAAGAACGGAATCCTTACAGCCATGTGCCGGAGTCGAAGCTCTGCGCGCCCGAGCATGCCGAATTATCTCTTCGAGCCGCCCGGGAATCGATCGTCCTCCTGAAAAACGACGGATTACTGCCCCTTAAGCGTGATCAGTTGAAGTCCGCTGCTGTCATCGGTCCCCTGGCTAACGAAGCATTTACGGATTGGTACAGCGGTACGCCTCCATACCGAATAACGCCGCTTCAGGGCGTGCAGGAGAAAATGGGGGAACGCAGCGTCCATTTTCATACGGGATTAGACCAGGTACGTCTTCGTTCTGCTGTTAGCGGCAAATATATCGCCTTATCTTCGGAAGAGAATGGCGGGCTGTTTGCAAGCACAGCTGAGCCCTCCGGAGCGGCGGTGTTCGAGCGGAACGACTGGGGGTGGGGCTCCGTGACGCTTCGGCTCGCCAGCAGCGGCAAATTCGTAACTGAAACCGAGACGGGACTGCAAGCAACGGCCGACGAGGCTCGCGGCTGGTTCGTTAAAGAGACTTTCAGCTTCGAGGTGTTACCAGATGGAAGCTTTGTAATGAACAATTGGGAGGGCAAACCGATCCTACTGGATGAGCACGGACGGCTTGTGGTAGGCAGCAGCGAAGATGCGGGAACGCCAATGGCCATCGAGACGGTTCAGGACGGCATCGCTGAAGCCGTCGCGGCAGCAGCATCGGCTGAAACCGCCATAGTCTTCGTGGGAAACAGTCCGTTCATTAACGGCAAGGAAACGATCGACCGTCCCGACATCACCCTCCCGCCTGCCCAGCAAGCCTTAATTCAGGGGATCTATGAAGCCAATCCCAATACGGTGGTTGTCATCGTAGGCGGATATCCGTTCGCCGTGAACTGGGAACAGGAGCATGTGCCATCCATCCTCTTTACGTCTCATGCCGGACAGGAGCTGGGTCATGCGGTTGCCGACGTTCTGTACGGAGATTTCAATCCGGGCGGTCGCTTAAATATGACGTGGTATAAGTCAATCGAACAGCTTCCAGACCTCATGGATTACGACATTATCAAAGGGAAACGGACCTATCAATATTTCAACGGGGATGTGCTGTATCCGTTCGGTCATGGTCTCGGCTATTCCCGCTTCCATTACAGCGGTCTGTCGCTAAGCCAGTCGGAAATTACCACCGATGGTAGCGTAACTGTCAACGTTACCGTCAGGAATGAGGGCACGTTGGCCGGAGATGAGGTGGTTCAGCTGTATGTGAAGGCTGATTCCTCCCGCATCATTCGCCCTTCCAAAACGTTGAAAGGCTTCCATCGCATCCATCTGGCCCCGGGAGCTTCGAAAACGGTAAGCTTTGAGCTCAAAGCGGAGGATCTGGCGTTCTGGGATGTCACCCGGGATCGCTACTGCGTTGAAAAGGGGACTTACACGCTCATGGCTGGACCGTCCTCCAGCCAATTGCCGGAAACCGCAGTCCTTCAAGTCGAAGGTGAGACGATCCCTCCACGCACTCTGCGAGAGCCTGTTCGAGCGGTGAATTATGACGACTACCAGGGTGTCTTCCTGGATGAATGCCGTGAAGGCGGCGAAAGCATTCGTTTAACCGACGAGACGGGATGGATCGCTTTCCATGACGTAGCTCTCGGCGACGCTTCGGTAACGTTCGAAGCCAGGGTGAGCGGACATATCAAGGGCGGCGATATCCTCATTACGACCGGCAGCCCGGATGGCCCTGCAGCCGGAAGCTGCAAGGTTCTGCCGACCGGAGGACGCCAAGCCTGGACGACAGTCCAGGCCAAACTGACGGGATTAACAGGACGGGCTAACGTATTCCTCATCATAAAAGGTGAAGTGCAAATCAGCTGGTTCCGTATAGCTTAAGCCAAAACGATAACCCTCTATAAGCGTGACGATGTATTACGCATTCCGCTTAGGGCCGGAAAATAACATATAAAACGTTATAAATGACAAAGAAACCCTCTGGATGAACATGAATGCTGCCCGGAACGGCGCTTCTGCCAAGAAGCGCCCATCTTTTTCGGTCTTTCGTTCTCCACCTTTGAAGGGTTTCTTTCTTTTTTCCGTTGGGACATGTCACAATTCTGCACGGCCAACTGTCATATGGGTGAACATCAAAAATCATACCAAAAAGGGGAACTGAATATGGAACTGCGAATGAATTACCGATCGGCCAATCCCGAAGCTTTCAAAACCCTGCTTGCCCTGGAGCAAGCCGCCCAAAAAAGCGGCCTCGATCACAAGCTGTACGAGATCATTAAGCTCCGGGCATCCCAGATCAACGGCTGCTCCTTCTGCGTGGATATGCATTCCAAGGATCTGCTCTCCATGGGCGAAAGCGTGGACCGCCTCCTCCTTCTGCCGATGTGGCGGGAAGTCCCGATTTATTCGGACGAGGAACGGGCCGTCATCGAATTGACGGAGTGCGTGACTAAGCTATCCGAGGCCGGTGTTCCTACAGAGGTGTACGAACGCGTGCGCAAGCATTTTGACGAGAAGCAATTCGTCGATCTGATCATGGCGATCACAACGATTAATGCCTGGAACCGGATCGGTGTCGCTACAGGTCTGTTCCCGGGCTGTTTTGATTAAATAGCTGCAATTTATCCGGATTCACCACAAGAAAAATCTGACGGATGCGGGATAAGTCGGGTTCCCACTCTACCGTCAGCACCATGGAGACCCGGCCGTCCCGCTTTAGCAATAAGCCGGGCTCTCCGTTTACGGTGACAGGTTCAAACCCTTCCCGAAACGAGCCTTTGGCAGATAACCCCTCAAAGAAAGCACGTACCCTTTCTACGCCTAATATCGGATTGATGGCTGCCCTCGCTTTGCCGCCCCCATCCGATAGTAGCGTAACCTCTTCCTTCAGAAATGACAGCAGCGGCTTGAAATTCCCCATATCGGACGCCCGCAGGAATGCTTCAACGAAGCGTTCCTGTGTTTCCGTCCGGGCGTTTTCTCCTATTGACCTCTCCGAATGATGATCCATTTTCCGCTTGGCACGACTGAAGGTCTTGCGGCAGCTGATCTCCGTCTTTCCAAGCATCTCCGCTATAACCTGATATTCAAGCCCCAGCGTATCCTTGGCGATATAAATGGCACGTTCCAGTGGCGTTAACCGTTGAAGCAGCACCAGATAGGCATAACCTATCGTTTCACGGCGCTCCGCAGGATCGGACCGCGTCAGCATGTCATAGTCCGGCATCGGCTCCGGGAGCCAGGGACCGGTATACGTTTCGCGCTGGCGTCTGGACGATTTCAACAGGTTGATGCAGCGATTCGTTGTCATTTTGGCCAAATATGCCTTCTCGTTCAGTACTTCTCCCCGATCCATCTGCACGAATTGGGAAAAAACATCCTGCACAATGTCCTCCGCATCCGCCACACTCCCCAGCATCCGATAGGCCAGGCCGAACATCATCGGCTTGTATTCGGTATAGATTTGATCCAATAACATCAGGCACACCTTCTTATTCTGTATATTCTCTAGCATGAAAGCTACACCACTTATAAGACAAACGGGATATACCACCTGTGACATCATGAAGACGTTATTCTCTACTCTACCCCATATGCCAAGATTTCCGTAAGGGTCAGTTGAAAGGAGAATTCCAGGGTCAGTGGACATTAAATTCGTTATCCAATGTGTAGATTATGTCAACGTTCGATAAATCTATCGACATTTGGGTAATTTTTAAATAACATATGGAATGGCCTAACTACTGCGATAAAAGGTTTAAGAGATTAGAAAGTAGGTAAAACATGAAAAAGTCCACCCCTTTACGTCGCGTCGAACTCGGTTATTTTCTGCTGATTGCTCTCGCCATGGTCCAGCAGTTGTTCATATTCTGGAACATCTATGTAAACCAAAGATTTACTTTCACGGAATTCTTGTTCAGTATGGGTACACTGGCTGCCTTATTGATCGGCTTCTTTCTTCCGGTAGGCGTTTCGACGGTCACGGTGTTTGTGTATTCGGTCACTTATTTCGTATGGTTGTCCACTCTGGCCCCGGTCAATGCACTCACACTCTCCTGGATTCTGCTGCTGCCCGCCAATACCGCCATTGCTATCTTCATCAAGCTAGCTCTGGTGCGAAGCCGAAGGTTCATAAGGCGTCTCGAGCAATTGAGGAAAACCAACCCGGATATCGACATCGACACCTCTCTTGGCAGCAAGGATGCTTTCGAAGATACGCTGGTGAAACAATCCAATCTGGCCAATCGGTATTCGGATCAGTACAGCTTCTGCATCATGATGTTTAAGCTCGATTTTCTCCCTCTAACCAGGGAGTCTGTCGGATCACACCGTTTTGCCAAGCTGATTATGGAACTGTCGAGCACGATTCAAAATCAGATTCGTTATGAGGACTATAAATTCTCCATTGGAGAAGGACGCTTTATCATTCTGTGCCCGCTCACCAAGCCGGAATATCTCAAAAGTCTTATGGAACGCATCAAAGTTGCTATGATGAACGTCCCCTTCCGTGACAAAAAAGGGATGTCCCTCAAGCTTGTGGTCCGCGCCGGCGGCCTCGTATTTCAGAAGGAGCAATTTAGCCGATACGAAAATATCGATGACGTCATCTCTGCATTAGAACGGAATACCGAAACCGACCTCATCGGGGAATATATTTAATGAAGTTAAGTTACCATCATCAATCAAAAGGAGGCTTGCAGCCGATGTCGTATACCAGCTGGTTTATCCCTCTGTGCATCGGAGTCAGCATCATGTTCTCCATAGCCATCGTTATTCTGACGATTGCCACCTTAAGCTTCCGTTCAAAGGTCAAACGAAAATACGATCGGGGGAAGTTCAGTGACTGACTTTTTCCTGGTCATCTCTATTATCAGTATATGGATTGCCGTACTGGAATCGATCATTATTATGGCCGGGGCCATCGTGTTCATTCATAAACAAAGCCGGCAGAAGCTGGTGAATCCGAGCAATCTGGAGGATTTTCCTACCGTGTCGGTCATGGTGCCCGCGCATAACGAGGAATTGGTCATCCAGGCAACGGTAGAGCATATTCTGCAGATGAATTACCCGCATCACAAGATGCAGGTGATTGTCATCGCTGACAATTGCAAGGATCATACGGCCGAGCGGTTAAAAGCGCTCGAAGCGAATGAGCGTTACCGGGACCGCGACTTTCTTATTTTGGAGAGAACCGGAACCGGCGGCAAATCAGGTGCCCTAAACGACGCGCTCAAGCAGGCAACGGGCGAATGGATCTGTGTCTACGACGCGGATGCCGCACCCGAGAAAAATGCCCTGTTGTTCCTGACGCAGAAGGCGATGGAGCAGCCCGAACGCTACGGGGCCGTCTTCGGACGCAACAAGGCCCGAAACCGTGGACAGAATTTTCTGTCCCGCTGCATCAATCTGGAGCTGGTGACCATACAGCGTGTACATCATACCGGACTATGGCAGCTATTTAAGCTGGGCACCATTCCGGGCACGAACTTTATCGTGAAAACCGCGCTCATTCAGGACATCGGCGGATGGGATGAGCATGCGATCACGGAAGATACCGCGATCTCGTTCGAGATCCTGACGAGAGGGCAGCTTATTGCGCTGGCTCCCCAAGCCGAAGCTTATCAGCAGGAGCCAGAGGATCTGAAGGTCTATATGAAACAGCGCGAACGCTGGGCTAAGGGGAACTACAGCGTTGTCACGGATAACATTCATCATCTGTTTGACCGGACAAGCTGGCGGATTAAGCTGCATGTGTTATATTATGCCGCCAGTTACTTCTGGTTTATGATTGCCATTATCATCTCGGATATTATTTTTGTCGCCAACATCGTGTATCAGATCATCGGCCTGTTTAACCCGGCCGTCGTCTCCCCTTTCCGGTTTGAAGGCGATGTGTATATGTATCTCATCATTGCTTGGGCCTTAATGTATTACATCTATGTCCTGCAGATTAACCTGGCGCTCGCAACGGACATCGGGCAGAGCCACACACGTAACTTCATTCTCTCATGCGTGTCGTACTTCACCTACGCCCAGCTGTTCCTCGTCATATCCATTAAAGCCTTCTACTCCTTGATCGTGGATAAAATTACGGGCAGGGAATCCAAGTGGTACAAGACGGAGCGGTTTGGATAGAGTCACCCTCAGGCAACTGTGTTTAATACAAAGAAGGGATCACCATGACATGGCGATCCCTTCTTTGTATTATTATGCTCACCATACTGTGTAAAGTCGTTACACAGTCACGGCAATTTACTATTCTCTCAGCTTCTTCTGCTCATGACGAAGTTTTTCAGGTGTCACGTCATTTCCGTTGGGATCCACGATGCTTAATCCCGAAAAGGTGCTTAGCACCTGTCCGCGAATTTCACGCAGATAGTCCGTGCGCAAAACTTGCTGTTCGGCTTTTTCCGCGGCAGTAAGTACCCCCTCCCGCTGTTTTTTAGCCAATTCATTAATCCGGGTTAAGCTTTTGATCATGATATCCCTCTTTTCCATTTGATTTTCATTTATCTTAATATAAAGATATAACAATATAAGATGTTTGTCAACCCCGCCAACTTTCGCTTCCGAAAGGGTTGAATTTGTGATTTTTTCCCTACCCAAACCCTCTTCATTTCCCTAAACTTGGTGTTTAAGGTTTATTTATTTACAAATCGTGGTTATTGTTAGTATTGAAACCTTTGTGTTCGCAGCATAATAAAAAAAGCAGGTCCTCATCCCTTAGGAAAAATTACTTATGCCTTTCTGGCAGAACTTGAAATATAATAGAGGAACTTAACTTTAATCAACTGGGGGAACATCTATGAAATCTCAGCTCAACAACCCAGCTTCAACGGGGAAAAATGATCGTTTTTCCTCTGCTGGATTTATTCTGGCCGCGATCGGGAGCTCTGTCGGCCTCGGAAACATGTGGAAGTTTCCTTACATTACGGGAGAACACGGCGGCGCAGCTTTCTTCCTGCTCTTTATTATCTGTCTCATCGTGATCGGTCTGCCCGTCCTGTTGGCCGAGCTTGCCATCGGACGAGCTGGCCGCGGGAGTGCTGCAACTTCCTTCGTTAAAGCGGGCGGACCGAAAGTTTTCGGTCATCTTGGATTGCTCCAGGTCATTGCACCGTTTCTCATTCTGACCTTCTATGTTATTGTGGCAGGCTGGACGCTACATTATGCGGTCATGTCGTTTAGCGGCAATCTGTACAACAATACCGATTTCGGTGGTCAATTTACTACGTTTACGGAAGGCTACATGCCGATTATATGGCAATTCGCCGCTATTATTATTACCGGATTGGTTGTAGCTAAAGGAATCTCCGGAGGGATCGAGAAATTCAACAAGGTTCTGATTCCGGGCCTAATCATTCTGTTGATCGTACTAATGATCCGTGCGGTAACCTTGCCAGGAGCTGGCGCGGGCGTTTCCTTCTTCTTGAATCCTGACTTCTCGAAGCTGAGCCCGGAAGCAGCGCTGGTCGCGCTGGGGCATGCCTTCTTCTCCCTCTCGCTGGGGATGGGGATTCTGTTGACCTACGGCGCTTATGTGGATAAGCGACAATCGCTAGGTCCCGCAACCCTTGCCATCGGCGCGGGTGACCTGATTTATGCGTTTATTGCCGGGCTCATTATATTCCCGACAACCGCTTCTTTCGGGATTGAACCGAATGCCGGACCTTCTCTTGTCTTCATTGCCTTGCCAGCTGCCTTCTCGGCCATGCCGCTGGGTTCTTTTTTCGGGGGATTGTTCTTTATTCTTCTAGCCATCGCCGCATTAACATCTTCCGTCTCATTGCTGGAGGTCCCAACCTCGTATGTCATGGACCGCTGGCATTGGGGACGGACTAAAGCCGTAATCGCCATTAGCGTACTGGTTATGCTGATCGGTCTACCCTCCGCGTTGTCATTCGGCATCGTACCTGGGCTTTCCGATATCGGCGGCAAAAACTTCTTCGATTGGCTGGATTTCATCACATCCAATATTCTGCTTCCGGTCGGGGGTCTGATCACCACTCTCTTTGCAGGATACTTCTGGAAGAAGGCGGCAGATGCCGCTGGCCTGAAAGCCGGCTGGTTCCGGGTATGGCTATTCATGCTCCGTTATATCGCGCCAGTACTCGTATTTTTGGTGCTGCTTCATACCACGGGTGTGATCAAGTTCGATTAATTGTAGCCAAGGCAAAGGCAATCTCATCGTCACACGGGACGAATGGGGTTGCCTTTTTTATCCGGATTTAATTGTGCTCCCGCATCACCATCTAGAAAAATTTCAGTTAAAGGGTTGAGCAAGTAATGAGTTTTGAGTATGTATTTGGTGTTGGATTGACCTTCATTCAATGCCTCCTACTGTTTTTCTGGGCATATTGGATGCTCATCAGTCTCTTTGGCTTTGGAAAACCAAAGAGACTCAAGGAATATAAACCTTTGAAAAGATTTCTTCTCATGATTCCTGCGCACAACGAAGAAGCGGTTATCGGACACCTTGTCGAGAACCTTCATAAAATGGACTACCCGAGGGAGCTCTATGAAGTGTGCGTTATTGCTGATGGATGTAAAGATAAAACTAGTGAAATCGCTAGAAAACTTGGTGCTACCGTTATTGAACATACCTACCTGCCAGGTCAACAAAAAGGGAAGCCATATGGAATCAAATACGCCATTGAGCAGTATGGAGATAGGTTAATCGATGATTTTGACGGTATTGCCTTCTTCGATGCCGACAACTTGGTCTCGTTGAACTATTTAAGGGAAATGAATAACCACTTGTTGAACGGGGATCAATTAATACAATGTTACCTGGATTCTAAGAATCCCAATGACAACTGGGTGACAATAGGTTACTCTGTAAGCTACATTTTCATGAACCGCTCTTGGCAGCTGGCTAAGTCCAGATTAGGCTTAGGTAACGCGATCGGTGGAACTGGGTTCTGCGTAGACACGACTCTGTTCAAAACCATCGGTTGGACCGCTCGTTCCTTAACAGAAGACCTTGAGTTTACGATGCAGTGTTTGCTTGAAGGTGTACCCGCTAAATGGTGTCACTTTGCGCGTGTGTACGACGAGAAGCCGGAAAGTTTCAAATCTTCCTGCATTCAACGTCTCCGATGGGCAAGAGGGCATTGGGATGTTTGCTTTAAATACGCTCACCGATTAATTTGGAGATTCATTAGCAAGCTAGACTTCAAAGCTTTTGATGGTTTTATGTACCTTATTAATCCTGGCAAGATTGTTTTAAGTGCTGCAACAGGTCTCCTTATTTTCATATCCATGGCTACCGACTTATTAGATGCTCATCATTTGATTCCTTGGCAAATTTGGATGATATGCTTGTTATTCCAATTCATTTACGTAGGGTACGCACAGTTTCTTGATTCGAAAAACAAAGTAAGCATCTTCCGGAACTATGTGTACCTGTACTTCTTCAATCTAACTTACGTACCACTGTTCCTTTGGTCACTCATTACAATGAAGAACGTAAATTGGAATCCTACAAAGCATACACGAGCTATACATTTGAGCGATATTGAAGTAGAAGATTAGAGTGGAATTATTTAGATGTGACTACAATTTATTTCGGCTATTTCGCTAACAGCTGCTATTTCCCGAGAAATAATGACATGTGATACAAAGGCTTGAGTTTTATAGGGATATTTCTACATAAAAAAATAGTTTACGCACATTTCAGTGGATAGTATAACCTACAGTCACTCAATCCCTTTCAACCTCTAGTTAATATGTCAATATATAATAAATTTTAAATGTTATATCAAATTCCCGCGATCTCCACATCATGTCTAATCCATCATTCATTCAGAAGAAGTACAAAAACCATGCACTCATCTATTCATGAGCGCATGGTTTGTATTTGTTCTTCCCCAAATCCGGTTCGATTCCGTGCTCGATCACGCACCGTCTACGAATTCAAAATTCAATTCGGCGATATAGCAGTATCAGGTAGATTACGTTAGATCGTGCATATATGCATATGTTGCTGCGCGTCACCGCACAGAAGTTTAGACAAAGTTTAGCTGGTTATTTCTTTACAGGCCCGGTAGATGCTCCAGCCACCAATTCCGCCGGCAATCGCTTCTCAACGGCTACATCATCGTGATTCATGATGCCCAATACCGTCTCGATCGCCAGCCTGCCCATCTCTTCCTCGTTCTGCCGCATATGGGTAAACAAATAACCCTCGCCGATATTTAGCTGCGGACTGTCGAAGCATATGATGGATACGTCCTCCGGCACCCGCAGACCGAGGCGCTCTGCCGCAACCTTGGCTAGCAAAGCAATGTTATATTCGATCGCAAAAAAGGCAGTAATCGACGGGTGATCCTGCAAATGCTGTACGATCCGCTGGATTTCGCGTTCAATATTACTCTCGTGGAAGGCATTGGGCAAAGTGGCCGTCACGTCGCTAATCCAGATTTCCTTATCAGACGCGATGCCCCGGGCGGCATGAGCCTGCACGAACCCTTCAATCCGCTCTTCAACCGCTGTCGTATCTCTCGGCGGAGGAGACAGCAAGGAAATATGACGGTGACCCAAATCGAATAAATGCTCCACCGCCTGCACGGCTGCCCCAAGATTATCTGTACTAATGGAAGCCGCTGCAACTCCCTTCAGCTTGCGATCAATCAGAACAAGCGGGAAACGGGCAATGACCATCTTCAATATTTCAGCATTGAAATATTCCCCCTGAGCGGGAAATACAATGAGTCCGTTCACTCCGAGATTACGCAGCTTCTGAATGGATAATTCCTCATTATCCTGGTCTCCAAACGTTCTGCGCAGCACCAGAAAACAGTCATTGTCCCTGGAATACTGCTCCATGCTGTAGATAAGACGCGTTCCATAGCTTGAAGAAAAGTCTGTAATGACGAGGCCGATCATCTTCTCCCGGCTGGCCGCTGCAGCATCTGTGCTCTCTGAGGAGAGAGGTTCCCTGTGTACCACAGGCTCATCCGGATCAGCTACGAACGATCCCTTGCCCGGCTTGCGTACAATCACGCCTTCGGCCGCCAGCAGATCCAATGCTTTTTTGCTTGTGATTCGACTAACTCCGTATTCATCCGCGAGTTCCTTCTCCGAAGGGACTTTATCGCCTATCCGAAAAATATGGGTTGAGATCTTTCGCTTCATCTCATTAAAAATTTGTTCATACATCGGCTTCGTGGAAGCTGCATCTTTCAAATTGATATCCCTCCAACGGTACTCCAAAACCTACTAATTTATATAACAATATAACATGATATATTTAAATTGTCCATGTTGAACGAATACCGCTTACAAATTAAATACAATCTGAACAGTCCCAACCATGACAAAACAGCGCCGCAGGATAGTCTTTCGCCGGAAAGACTCATGCTGGAGGCGCTGTTCTCTGTCGACTACCTATTCCATTTGCCGGTACTGGATGTACCCGCTCAAGCAGAGCACGCTAATAAGCCTGACCGGCTGAGCTGTTCTATTCCTTCACGGCCCCCAGAACGATTCCGTGGATTAAGTAACGCTGCAGAAACGGATAGATGAGCAGAATTGGAATCATGGAAACCAGAATTTTGGCTGAGTTCAGGGTCGTGTTGGAAATTTTATTGAATTGCTGCAGCTGTTCGACGGAGAGATTCTGCATCTGGTCGCGCGTCAGACTGAGCTGCTGCAGATAGGTTTGAAGCGGTATTTTTTCGCTGTCATTGATCAGGATGATTCCGTCAAAGAAGTTGTTCCAGTGACCGACGATGACAAACAGGGTAATGGTTGCCAGACTGGGCATGGAAATCGGGATAAAGATCTTGAGCAGGATCTTCAGCGGACCGGCACCATCAATGAATGCGGCCTCCTCCAGCTCCTTCGGAATGCCCTTGAAGAAGTTCATCAGGAGAATCACGTTGAAGACAGGAACCGCACCCGGCAGAACCAGTGCCCAGATGCTGTTGATCAACCCCAGCTTGCTGATCACCATATACCAGGGAACGATCCCGCCGCTGAAGAGCATCGTAAACACGATAATCCACATATATTTATTTCTCGATCGGAACTGCGTGACGCTCCGCGACAATGGATAGGCCATGAGGATGGTCAATATCATGTTGATCGCGCCCCCAAGCAGCACCCGTTCCACGGATATTAGAAACGCCTTCCAAAACTTCGTGTCATTCAGTATCTGCCCGTAGGATGAGAAATTCAGCTCTACCGGAAAAAAGTAGACCTTGCCCGCATTAACAGCCGTGCTGCTGCTGACAGACACCATAATCGTATTGACGATGGGGGCTAGCGACACAAATGTAATCAGAACGAGCGCGAGCATAATCATCAGGCGGGATAGCCTTGAGCCCAGCGTTTTGGATTGAATCATGCTAACCCTCCTAGAAAATCCTGTACCCCGCATACCTCGAGGCCAGCCTGTAGGATATAACGATCAGAATAAAGCTGATGACCGATTTCATCAGTCCGATCGCCGTTGCGAACGAATACTGCATATTGATCAGACCCATGCGGTACACAAACGTATCGATAATATCACCTGTCTCATATACCAGCGGATTATACAGGTTGAACACCTGGTCAAATCCTGCATTCAACACATTGCCGAGACTCAGCGTGCCCAGCAGGATGATCGTCGGAAACATGCCCGGCAGTGTGATATTCAGCGTCTGTTTCCAGCGGCTTGCGCCGTCCATTGCGGCCGATTCATACAAAGCCGGGTTAATCGCCGTCAACGCAGCCAAATACACAATCGTCCCGTAGCCGAATTCCTTCCAGGTATCCGTCACGATGAGCAGCGGCCTGAACCAGTCGTTGCTTGCCAGAAACATGATCCGCTCCAGCCCCAGAAACTCAAGGAAATTGTTAATCATGCCGTCAAAGGAAAAGATCATGGTCAACATCGTACCCAAGACCACCCATGACATAAAATGCGGCAAATACACGATGGTTTGAATCGTGCTTTTGAAGAGCTTCAGACGCACCTCATTTAGCAGCAGGGCGAACACGATCGGTACAATCAATCCGAGAACAATCTTCCCGACCGCGATGACCAGCGTATTCACAAAAATCTGTTTGGCATCCGGCAGTTGAAACATATACGTGAAATTGTCGAGTCCTGCCCATGCGGAGCCGAATATCCCTTTCGCAGGGATGAACTTTTGAAAAGCCATGACCACCCCGAACATCGGAACAATCGAGAAAATGAACAGCATGACCATGCCGGGCAGCAGCATCGCATGATAGGTCATTTCGTCAAAGGTTCTTCGTTTCTTTTTCCTCCGGTATCGTACTTCCCGCTCTGAATTGACGGTTGTTTCCACTTGCGCCATCGTCCGCTCCACCTCCATCATGTCCCTGTCAGGACAGGCCTTATCGAATGAAAAGCCCGCGCGGATGACCACCAATAGCCCTCCGCGCCAAGGCTCATGCTTTCCTTATCTGCTGCTCATCTGGTTGACCTCTTCCGTAATCTCATCGCCGCCGGTACGCTTCCAGGTGTCCACAAACTTATCGAATTCATCAACGGGGGCTTGGCCCATGATGATTTTCAATATCGTCTCTTCTTCGAGCTTTTGGAGATTGGCCCACTTCAGCTTCATCGTCTCGGTGGTTCCGTAGAAGCCTGCAGGAATCACTTCCAGATTCGGATTGTTCGCTTCGCGTTGACCCTCGATACGGGAGAGGTATTCGCCATAGGTGTTCACATCGACGGCATTGCCTTTCTCCTTAAACTCCTGATATGCCTTGAAGGATACCACCCGGTCCTCCTGAACGGCCGAAGCATCCCCGGATTGATCCGCCTTCATCAGATCGTCGTAATAACGCTTCAACACGTCGTCATAATCCACTTGCATCGGAATTTGCGTCGGATCATTGTTCCAACGACTGGCATCGGTCAGCATCTCGTCCGGATGCTCTTTCTTGTAGTTAATTGCATCATCCGTTAAGGAGTACAGGAAATCCGTAGTCAGATTGACCGACTTCATGATCGCTTCGGGATGGGCAAAATCCTTCTTCACCACAACGATACCGCCGCCCACCGGATCCTGACGGATCGTTTTGAATTTGCCGTTCTCGTCTACCGGTGCCGATACGGCAACCCAGACAGCATCGGGATCTTGCTTGATCGAGTCCTTGTAGTTGGTGTAGCCGATCCACCATGGATTAAACAGCATGCCTACCTGACCGTTGATCACAAGCGCTTCCTTCTCTTCATTCGACCGGACGGCGAACTGTTTATCAATCAAACCTTCCTTGTACATGGCGCTCAGCTCCGTCAGCGCTTGCTTCATCTCGGGCTGGACCGAACCATATACAACCTGGCCGTCCTTCTCGATCCAGTTCATCGGAAAGGCGCCATGCGCAGCGAAAACCGGCGTAAAGTTCATGGCATTGGAATCCATCACCATTCCGACCGTCTTGCCTGTTCCCGAGGCGTCCTGCTCCACGAATGTTCTGGCGAGGTTCCATACATCCTCGACGGATTCCGGCATCTTCGCGCCGACCTTATCCACCCAGTCCTTCCGAACCCACAGCAGCTGGTGCTGGTTGCCGATATTCGTCATCGGAAGGCCCATGATTTTACCGTCGACCTTCACCTGGTTCAGCAGCAAGTCGCCATAGGAAGCGTAGATATTCTTGACCCCGTCGGATGCGGTCTTCTCGTACACCTCCGTCATATCGGCAATCAGGTCATTATCCACCAGTTGGTTGAAAATATCGCGGCTAACCAGCATAACGTCCGGCAGATCGCCCGTTGTCATCGATAGCGAGAGCTTCTGATCCATATCATCCGTCTCCCAAGCCACCTTGGCTTTCACATTCACCCGGTCCTCCACGTAACGGGTAGCCAAATTGTCCTCAATCGTATCGCCTGATGGCAGGTTGTTCACATGATTGGTATTCCGGCCGATCGTAAATTCCACCGGCGTCTCATATTTTCCGTAAGGCTCATAATCCTGCTCTGAAATTTCCGGCTGCACGTTATCACTCTTGCCCCCGCCGCAGCCGCTGAATACGGCCAGTATCATACAGCTGAGCAGCAGAGAAGCCATCTTTCTGCGTTTGTTCATCCTGTCATCCCCTTCTTCTCGTTTTGGTTGATAATCAAATTGTATGCGGTTTCAAAATTGGCGTATATGCAACATTTTTCGGATATGTATCACTTTTTTCATGACCTTCTTGTTCTCCACTTCAAACTACAAAAAAAAGCGGCTGCCTCAGCACACCGCTTTCATTACCAATGCTATGGACCGAATAACATACGCTGTTCAGGAGGCTGGAATGACCATCGATACTTCCGTTCCGCTGCCTGACTCACTATGAATATCGAGTCCGTAATCCTGTCCGTAATACAGCTTGATCCGGTCATTCACGTTCCGAACGCCGCAGCCCCCGCTCTCTCCGGCCAGCAGCCTCGCCGCCTGCACGGGAGTCATGCCCACCCCGTTATCGCTGACGATTAGTTTAATTCCCCCTTCGACCTGGCTGACCCCAATGTAGATCTGGTAATCTGCCCCTCCTGCCTCCACAAATCCGTGTTTGATGGCATTTTCCACAATCGGCTGCAGAATAAAATGGATGACCTCGGTATGTAACACTCTCTCATCAATATGGTAATCCACATCAAACCGGCCATCATTCATAATAAGCTGCAAATCCAGGTAAGCTTTGATGTGCTGCACCTCATCCTTGATCGTTGCCATATGCCTCCCCTGATTCAGCGTCGTTCTATAGAACCGGGCCAATGCCGATACCATATAACTCGTTTCGATATCCGCCTTCTTCTCGGCCCTCCACCGGATAAAGGAGAGGGTGTTGTATAGAAAGTGCGGATTAATCTGATTGATTAGCTTGTTATATTCGCTTTCCCTCTTGGCGATTTCCGCTTGATACACCTGGGAGATAAGGCTGTTAATCCGTTTCAGCATTTTGCCGATGCCGTTGGTCAGCTCACCGAATTCATCCCTGGACGAGCTTTGGATAATGACATCCAGATTGTTCTGCTCCACCTTGTCTACCTTGTTCTTGATATGGATAATTCTGCGCGTGAAATTGTTGGAGATCACATAAATGAGCAGGAAGGTAATGATCAAGCTGAGGATAATGACAAACAACGTAATTTGAAAAATACCGAGCGCATTGGCGTATGCATTCGTGTTCAGCAAATGATAGTGAACCGTCCAGCCATTGTTAGCGAGTGATCGGCTTAGGCTTAGCCCGCTCGGCTCCCCATCCTCCAAACCGGCAGATGCATCCGGCGCCTTGCTTTCCTTGAATATCACCCGCTGCTCAGCATCCTCGATATGAACCGCCACATGCTCCGACAGCTTGTCCAGGTCTGCAAAGATGCTGTCATGCTGAATGGAAATGACCATGAAATTGCTGTCCTTCGGATTGCTGATCAGTTCCTGAACGAGATAAAGCTTCTCCCCGTCCACAATCCAGCGCCTGCCCCGAAATCCATCGTACCAAGACTTGCTCTTAAGATCCCCGATCGGCAAAATATTGTCGCGAATCCCCAGCAGCTCTCCGGATGTATAAAAGGTGATGGCCTCAATATCATCATCCATCAGCCGGATATTCGAGATTAACGGCTCCAGAATGTCACGGAAATCCAGGTACATGTTAAAATAGTTCTCTTCGTAATCCTTAATAAATATCTGCGACAACTCCCGATTTAGCACCATGAACTCGCTCAGCGTATTGTACCGGTTGATCTTGTAATCCATAATGTTAGCCACCTGCTCCAGGCTGGCTTTAGCTTCGCTCCGCAGTTCTTTCATCTGAATGCGGTAGGACTGAATGAAGGAAAGCAGCCCGAGCAGAAGAATGGGAATGAGTGCAATCACCAAGTGGGACAGCAGCAGCTTGTTGCGGAACCTGATATCATTGAACTTGTTCTTGATCCATCCGATCATGGAGCACCCCGCACTCTCTGTACTGTAAGGGACTGACGCCGAACTTGCTTTTGAACAGCTTGGCAAAATACGAATGGTTATCGATGCCAACCGCTCCGGCAATATCATTTACCTTCATATTGGAGTTCAGGAGCAGATGGCTTGCCCGTCGCAAGCGGTAATCGGTTAAATACTTCGAGAAGTTCTCGCCGGTCTCTTTCTTGAACAAAATACTCAAATACCCCGGGGACAGGTATACATCGTGGGCTGCATCCGACAACGAAATGTCCCGCTGGTAATGATCCTTCACATAATCCTTGACCTGAAGGATGACCTTGGATTCCACCGTCTCCTGCTCAAGATCCCCACCATAAGGACTGATCTGCGTAATATCCTCCATCACCTCCAGAAACTCCTCCCTGACCAGCGGCTTCAGCAAGTAATTTACCACGCCCAGCCGGATGGCGCTGCGGGCATATTCAAATTCGTCATAACCGCTGCAGATGACAATCTTTAGATCCTGCTGCATCTTTCGGGCTTGTTTGCTTAGCGCAAGTCCGTCCATCAGAGGCATTCTGACATCGGTGATGAGGATATCAATCGCGTTCTGAACCAGAATCCGCTCCGCGCTCATTCCGTTCTCGGCTTCCAGTACTTGAAAGGGAAAGCGGTACTGAGAGATCAAATCCTTAATGCCTTCTCTTTGAACGGACTCATCGTCAACAACAAGAACATTAAACATCATGAAATCTCCTTTGCTTGTGAAAGTATGAGGCTAATATAGGAAAATATAGGTTGTTATAAATGGTATGCCTGTTATGTCGTAGTATATCATAGATTTCCGAAAGGGCTTTCATAATCATACTTAAACCTGCTTATCCGTTTCCCCTTTTGATAACTTGAACTATGCATGATCATCACGACTGTTGCCAATCCTATACATCATATTCTTTATTTAGCGGGGAGGGAGATTATTTGGAGCGTTTTGACCCGGAACTGGTCTTTTTTGAGCCGGACGCGTTGGAGTATCCGCTTGGAAAAAAGCTGCAAGCATGGTTTGAAGAATTAGGTACCCCCATTAAAATGACAACATCTCATAATAGGGTGACCGGTATTCCAGGAGAATCGGAAACTGAAAAATACCGCAACGCCAAGAGAACCCTGGTTGTCGGGATCAGGAAAACATTGGACTTCGATACCTCCAAGCCGTCAGCGGAATATGCCATCCCGCTAACTACCGGATGTGCGGGACATTGTCATTACTGCTACCTGCAAACGACGATGAGTTCGAAACCTTATGTGCGGATTTACGTGAACCTGGATCAAATCCTGGATAAAGCAAAGGCCTATATCGCGGATCGGACCCCGGAAATTACGCGTTTCGAAGCTGCTTGCACGGGGGATCCCGTATCGCTTGAGCATTTGACCGGAGCACTTGCCTATTACATTGAATTTATGGCCAAGCAGGAATATGGCCGACTGCGATTCGTGACGAAATTCGCCAACATCGATTCCCTTCTGAATATCGATCACGGCGGCCATACCAGGGTCCGCTTCTCCATCAATTCCGATTATGTCATCCGTTATTTCGAGCCGGGCACCTCTTCCTTCGAAGAACGGATTGAAGCCGCGGGCAAAATTGCCGAAGCCGGATATCCGTTAGGTTTCATCATTGCCCCGATCGTTAAATATGACGGATGGCAAGAGGGATACTGGCATTTGTTAGAGAAGCTTCATGAGCGATTGAGCCATGTGGAGGTAAAGGATCTGACGTTCGAGCTCATTCAACACCGTTTTACCAAAACGGCCAAAAGCACCATTTTAAAGCGTTACCCCAAAACCAAACTGAATATGGACGAGGAAGATCGGCAGTTAAAATGGGGAAGGTACGGAAAGTTTAAATATGTCTATAAGGCTGAAACCGTCGAGGAGTTCCAGCAGTTGTTCGAGAAGGGGATCCAAGAATATTTCCCTCGCGCGAAAATTGCCTATTTTGTTTAATTGCAGAGACTTGAGGGGCCCAGGCGGTTATTATATGTCTCCACTAACAGCATAACGGACACCTCACGGTGCCCGTTATTCGTATGCTCTGTATCTATTCCATTTACTTTTCATCAGAGGATCTCGATCTCTTCTGTTTTGTGATTATGTTCGTACATCCAGACCTTAATCTCATCGATATCCATCGGCTTTCCGTAATAATAACCTTGCATGACGTGGCAGCCAAGTCCGGTCAAAAAGTCGATATGCTCCTTGTTCTCGACACCTTCCGCGATTACATCCAGATTCAAATTCTCTGCCATAAGAACGATGGCGTTGACAATGGCGCGTTTGCTGGGCGTGTCCAAATCATTGGTGAACTGGCGGTCCAGCTTTAAAGCATCAATCGGAATCCGGTCCAATAGACCAATCGAGGAATAACCGGTTCCGAAATCATCCATGGAGACCTTAACCCCCAAGGACCTGATATTCCCAAGCTGGCGGATAATATCATTCACATCATGCAGCACCATGGACTCTGCTATTTCCAGTTCTAACAAGCGAGGCTCCAAATTCGCCTGATCCAGAACGTTTTGAATAAGCTCAAGCAGATTGTCACCATGAAATAAACGAATCGATAAATTTACCGAAACCGGCTGGACAATTCCTCTCTCCTGCCAAATTCTGCACTGTTTGCATGCTTCCTCAAGCGTCCATCGGGTCATTGGTATAATCAGCCCCGTCTCTTCGGCAATCGGAATGAATTCAAGCGGCGATATCACGCCTAATCTGGGATGCTTCCAGCGAAGCAGCGCCTCGAATCCGACCAAGCGATCACTTTGCACATTCCATTTGGGCTGATATACAATGAAGAACTCCTTCAGCTCAAACGCTCGTTGCAGGTCCTTCTCCAATTCCATTTTGCGAACCTCTTGAAGACCCATCTCCTCGTCATAGAGGCATTGCTGGTTCTTGCCCAGTCCCTTCGCTTTATACATTGCGGTATCCGCATTCTTCAGCAGCGTCGTACGGTCAGAGCTATGGACGGAACCGATGCTGATTCCGATGCTTGCCGTCACGTACAATTCGTTGCCGTCGATATGGTACACGTTTTTTATTTGTTGAAGTATATCGTCGGCTAAGCGCTGGGCATAATTCGGGTCGCTTTGCTTCAAAATAACCAGAAATTCGTCCCCGCCGATCCGGAATACCTGCTGGCCGCCTCGAATGAATTGACGCAGTCGCTTACCCACTTCCTGGACCAGCAAATCCCCGACATTATGGCCCAGCGTATCGTTGATAGCCTTGAATTGGTCCAAATCCAGAAACAGGATCGTAATCTTCTCTGTCTCGGCATTCGTCTCAAAGAATCGGTTCATTTCATTGCGGTTAGGCAATCCCGTGATCGTATCCTGATAGGCCAGCTTTTCCAGCACATGCCGATCAAAGAACATCGCCCCCCAAGAAACCAGCAGGATAGCAAAAATCGTGACCGTCACACCATACAGAAGAAGAAAATCGACAGACTGCGGCGGCTGTGTGATCATACCGGCATGCGCCTCAAACCGTGCAGCTTTCATGCCTGTATAATGCATCCCGCATACGGCAAATCCCATGACAACCGCCGAGCCCCACTTAAGAAAGCTGGACTTGGGATGATTCCGAAAACGGAGAAACAATAATAAAGCCGCATAGGAAGCAACCAATGCAATGATGGCGGACAGAACCCAAATGCCGGGATCATAACTAATTTCGGCATGGATGACCATGGCTTCCATTCCCATGTAATGCATGGTGACGATGCCGCTTCCCATAATGAAGCCGCCAATGGCGATTTTGGACCAGTTAATGTTTTTGGGCATCGTGATATAAAACGCAATGAAGGAGGAAACCACGCTGACGAGCATCGACATGATGGTCAGAAAGACATCGTACCTCACATTCATATTCATGTGCATGGCCAGCATGCCGACAAAATGCATGGACCAAATGCCGCTTCCCATGACCATGGCGCCACCGCAAAGCCAAAAAAACTTGGATTTTCCGTTCGCATCCGAAATTTTAGAGGTAATATTCAAAGCCGAGTATGAAGCAAGTATAGCAATCGCAATTGAAAGCCCAACAATATATAAGTTATAATTGCCTTCCATCTGAGCTGTACACACTCCTTTTGTGAGTAATCCTTAGGTCCTATGAAGATCATACGTTTCCTAATGGACAAACGTTTCTATTAATTCATGGGTGACTCGTCCCGCTGCATGTCAGAAATTGATAATCCTTATATTTACGGCCTCCCCAGCCCTACACCCTATCCATTATTATATCTATAGTAACTATTCAATTTCTCGACAAACATAGAAATTGCTCAAATCACCCGGATTTTAATGAGTCTAAAGCACTAAATATTCTGCGGATATCTTGGCTTTTCCTCTACCCTATGGAAATTATGAGCGACAACAATCTATTTCAAAAAATAAAAAAGCTACGGACCCTTATTAGGTCAGCAGCTTTTATTTTGTCTGTCCTCAAGGTGTAATTACCTTCGATTTCCCATTCAAGTACTTCTCGCCCCATTCACAGATTTGGTCAAGGATCGGTTGCAGCGAAACGCCCATTTCACTCAGCTCATACACGACCTTAGGCGGCACTTGATTAAAGACCGTTCGCGTGATAATCCCATCCTCCTCCAGCTCCCGCAGCGTCTGGGTTAACATTTTCTGCGTAATATCCGGCATCTGCTTCTTAATTTCACTCGTTCGCTTGGGTCCATAACTTAAGTGGCACAGCACAATGACCTTCCACTTGCCGCCGATTACATCCATGGTCGCCTCAGACGGAATATTGTATTGTCGCTCCCCATTCCATTCATAAGATCTTCTCTCCTTTTCGGACGTAATTGGCATATGACTGATAACAGGCACTTTGGAGTATTAATGATACTTTTAGGTACCTATAGAACAATTAAGTGCGTACTTCCTTTCCGTCATTATATGTTACATAATCCCCTTATACCAGTGCTTAAGCATAAAAATTGGAGGTGAAATGGCATGCAGCGTATATACATTGCCGGAGGTTATGGCGTAATCGGGAGTGCCGTTGCCCGGCATATCCGAACGATCAATCAAGATGCCGAGATTATACTCGCCGGAAGGCATCCCGCGAAGGGGAGCTTACTAGTACAAGAACTAGGAAACGCCCGTACCGCTTTTTTAGATATCCGCCAGGGTCTGTCTCCAACAGAGCTGGATCAAGCCGACCTTATCGTTTCTACCATCCAGGATCCGGCCGACCTCCTCATGCAAGAGGCCCTTGCAAAAGGAATTGCGCATATCGGGATCACCAAGCTTGCCGACGAATTGACACCTATTCTATTCGCCATGCAAAGCCATCCCCCTCAAGCACCGATTGTGCCTCTGGGACATTCGCAAGCGGGAATCCTGACCTTGGTCGCGTATCAGGAGGCGAAGTCTTTCCGAAGCATCCAATCGATCGGCTTGGCGGGTCACTATGATGAACGCGATCCAATGGGGCCTATGACGCTTGAGGAAACCGAGGGATTTATCAACCGTGCCCTCATCCGGGAAAACGGGATATGGAAATGGGTTGAGGCTACGAAGTATCCGAGAAGCATAAGTCTTTCAAACGGTTCCCGGGTAGAGGGCCATCCCATGAGTTTATTGGATGTTCCAAGCCTCGCTGCTGTTACGGGAGCGCCTAATATTCGATTCGATTTCGCCATTCATGACTCTATAGGGACACGGGCTGGAGGCACGGCCTCTCAAGACCTCTACATTGATATTGAAGGTGTTCTTCTTGACGGCCGTTCCGCGAAACGGAGAATCACGTTGACCGATCCGAAGGGACAGGCGCATTTTACGGCCCTCGGTATCCTCCTTTCCATTGAGCGTATTCTGGGCTGGGATGGCTCACCTCCTGCTCCCGGAGGCTTCTATCTACCTGAAACGCTGGTTCCTCTTGTAACTGCAATGACACGTATTGAACAATTTGGCATTCAAATTCGAAGAGAAGAAAGAGACGGTGAACCCTCATGAAGGTATTAACGGTTGTTACGCATCCACGCGAAAATTCCTTTACATTTGCAATTACCGAGAAGTTTGTACAAGGGCTTCGGGACTCCGGGCATGAAGCGGAGATTCTGGACCTCCACCGCATCGGTTTCGATCCGGTCCTGTGGGAGGCAGACGAACCTGATTGGTCTAATCCTACCAAGATCTATTCTCCTGAAGTAGAAGCCGAAATTGCACGAATGAAGGAACACGACGCGCTGGCCTATATCTTCCCGGTGTGGTGGTACGGAATCCCGGCCATGCTGAAAGGGTATATCGACCGTGTCTGGAATCATGGCTTCGCTTACGGCGGCGGCTCAAAGCTTCATCACCAACAGGTATTATGGCTGGCGCTCGCGGGAGCTTCGGAAGATCATTTTGCCAAGCGGGGCTATGATCAGATGTTATCCCTTTCCCTCAATATTGGGATGGCCGACTACTCCGGAATCAAGAATTCCCGTGTGGAATTCTTCTATGATACGTTGGAGGGTAGACCGGAGCATATGGAGAGTTTGCTCGAGCGTGCTTATCAGCTGGGATTGCATTATGCTGACTCTGGAGTAAGCGTGAAATGACTGATTCTTTAAGATTGAAACATTTCAATCCATTTTACCGTACATATATACAATGAAAAAATAACGGACAGAGAGGAGTGCAGTCGATGATGCCGCAAGGAACGTCTTTTGGCGGAGGATTTGATTTTATGTTTACGCTGGTTCCCATTCTGATTGGAATTGTATTCGTGATTGTGATTGTGGGCTTCATCTCTAATGGCGCCCGTTATGTTAAGAACGCCAAGTCACCTCGCACGTCCGAGTTTGCCCGGGTTGTCTCCAAACGCATGGACATCCGTCATCACAGCAATCATCACAACGGGAATAACGGCATGATGCATTCCAGCAATTCTTCCCGAACATATTACTACATCACCCTCGAATTTGATAATGGGGAGCGGAAGGAATATCTCGATGTCAAGAATCTGTACGGTCTTGTTGTGGAGGGAGACACCGGCTATGCCGCCATTCAGGGCGATTGGATCATCGCTTTTGAGCGGGATGTGCAGCCGCAGTCGTAACTAAACGCCATAAGGCATACGGCGAAAATAGATGCAGCACGTACTCATAATATTGCATTGTATGATTCCCTTAAGAACAGAACAGCCTTAGTCCGCGATGAATCCTGGACTAAGGCTGTTGTTGGATTCGCTTAAAAGATTAACATAAAAGCGTACCCATTACGCATTGCTGCTCGTTTCGATGGGTTCATTCACTTCGATCAGTTCAACAACGGTCTCATCCTTCAGCGTATTGCCGATGGTGCAGGCACATAGTTCCTTCTTACAAGAGCTTCGCCTTCACGATAGAATCAACCGCGGCAGGTTTTTACAAAATAAAAAAGCCTTGGCTCCATCTTTCTAACCAAGGCTGCGTTTATTAAATAGCCGGGAAACTTCCCAAAATCTTTTCCTTGCGTCCCCTCATATACCATTGCCCCCACGGATGGAGTTTATCAAGCTTCCCGCTACAAGCATGGAATAGCTTGATATAACGCCCCATTTCTCGCAGCTTCATGAAATACGGAATTTCTCGAAACCACTTATCCTCCAGATGATGCTCCAGACGGTATCCTTCTAGAAACGGGGTCAGAAACTGATCCGGCTCCGCATCTGCCCCTTCGGTTAAACTCGAGAAAAACGCGGCGACCGCAATATCATCAATGAACCATGAATACCGGCTTGCATCAAAATCAATCAGACACAACGTATCCCCATTCACAAAAAAATTACCGTAATGAAAATCCGCATGGATCAGTCCGTAAGCGTCCGCAGCAATCGGAAGCTCCGAAATATAATGGAGCAAAACCTCGTAACGACGGGTGACGCCTTTCTCGGTTAGCGGTAAATCGATATACCAAACCTTTTCCGCCTCATCCGACCAATCAGGGCGTCTTGTAACGGGATCCCGATGGGTGTACCCTTTGGTGATGCGGTGCATGGAGCCCATGAATTGGCCCATTCGCTTGTATAATCGCTCATTGGCATCGTTCTCTCCGACCGGACGCCCCTTGGCCTCCTCGTAACACACCGCCGTATATTCACGGTCCTCCATCCGGATACGTTCCGCCAGATTCCCTTCCACTGAAAAAAGCGGTCTCGAAACGCACACTCCCTTACTTCCAAGAAACTCGGCCCACTGCACCTCGCCCTCAATTTTCGCATATGGTTTATGGGACTCGTCGGTCAAGCGTACATACACGGTCTCCGCACCCCTTCGATAAGAACAGACAAGGCTGTGTTCGGAAAAATGCGTCTGGAGTCTATCCCTCTCCAAGAGTCCGAACCTGCTTACAGCGGCGGCCATAAGTTCCCTTCTTCGTTCCAATTGCATCACCTCCCTTCACCATCCGGATGATCAAGCATTCACTGAGCATTGATTTCTGCATATGGATAGCCGGCTCCTGCATTTAACCACTACTATAAGAATCGAGATTTATCTTATTTCTCAATCAATGTATAATTGTTATAACAGTTGAATAATATAATAAAGGAGGCAAACTTTATATGAGCAGGGTGAACGAAATGGAACGGAAAGTCACTAAGTTCGGCAACAGCCTGGGAATTACAATGACGGATGCCCTCAAACAGATTGGTCTAGAACTAGGCGATACGGTACAAATTGATGTTAATCAAACAAATGGAGAGATCATCATTAAAAAAGCTAATAAGGTCTCCCTTCCTGATGGCCTCAGCCCTGATTTCTTAGATACTTTGTCTGAGATCATGAGTGAATACGACCAGACCTTAAAAGGGTTAAAAGATCGATGAGCCCTATACGTTATCTAACCTCTCAAGAGGTTATCGCCATAAACGTTGCGATGATACAGAAATATAGTATTGGCGAGCATATCGGCGTGAAAAATTCACATTTACTGGAGTCCGCCCTCCATCGGCCTCAATCATCAGCTTTTGGAGAAGACGCTTATTTATCCATCTGGGAAAAGTCAGCTGCATTATTTGAATCACTGGGACAAAATCACCCATTTCAAAATGCCAACAAAAGAACAGCCTTCACGGCTCTTCTCCTGTTTCTACGTTATAACGGTTATCGATTTATCATGGAACAAAAACAAGCAGAGGATTTTACGGTCGATATGGTAAATCATAAATTCACCTTCCAAGAACTTACGTCCCTCATTAAGGAATATTCCATTGAAATAACGCCATAAAACAGCGGTCCTTTTGCGGGCCGCTGTTTCCGCCAATGTATACACACTTTGTTGTGGTCAAAAGTGGCAGAGTGCGTATTTACCCATAAAGGCATTGAAACAGCCACCATGCAGGATGTCGCCACCGAGGCCAAAATGGGCATTGCCACCATTTTTCGGTTTTTTCCGCGTAAGGAAAAACTCGTCGTTGCCATCGCTACGAAAAAGCTGGAAACCGTTCTCAAAACCTTCCGTTCCATCGCGGAACGGCTACGTTCGGCATTTTCGCCAGAAAGCTGTCCCTCCAAAAAAAATCCTGGTGGTCGAGCCGGACCTCGCGCCCGAGAAACAGCTGGCATCCTCAAGCAGATGCGCGCCTAAGGCTTTGGCCAAATAAAAAGAGTGTGCAGTCTCGTAACCGCACACTCTTTATTTGTTATAACCAAACCTACAGTCCCAGCTTCTGCCCCCGCTCCAAGCGCTGGATCTGCTGCTCGCCTGTTACCGCCAGCTCACTGAATTGATGGATCGTCTCACGCATCCGCGGGAGCGCCTCCTGCTTGTAAGTGCTGATGGAATCGAGCGCCGACAGCACATCCGTGAACGCTTGCTTCAAGGTATCGACGGAGATACTCGTTTCCAGCGACTGCTTGTGGATTGCCGCACCTTGATCCTTCAGCATTTTGGAGGTAGCGCTGATCAGATTGTTCGTGGTTTCGTTCAGCAGCTCGATTTTCTTCAGGACAATCTTCTGGTTGTACAGGGCACTAGCCACCGTGACCGAGATTTTCAGCGCCGTTACCGTCACGTTTCTCGCCCGATCTACGCCGCGAATTAATTCTTTGTTGTTCCGAATGACCACTTCAATCGCCATAATCCCCTGCTGGTTTACGACCAGCATCTGCTGCAGGTCCATCACGCGCTGGCGCAGCGGGAACAACACCTCTTCGGTAATAAACCGGATTTTATCCTCCGACTCCTGCCGCATTTTGGCCGCCTCGACCTGGGATTCGATCTCTGCGTCCATGAGCATGCCCAGCTGAATTTCCTTTTGCAGCTTTTTGGTGAGCTCACGGAGGGTTTGCTGTTCAATCTCCAGCGTGGTGTTGTCGTTCTTTAATACGGTTTTGCCTTTATCAAGAGAAATGATGATATCTGAAATGACGGCATCCGCCTTTTGAAACTTGGCAAAATATCGGCGCAGCGGGTTAAACACCATGCCCAGCAGCCCGCTTTTCGCAAAATCCACAACGCTCGGGTCCAAATCCTTCAGCTGCAGCTGCAGCTCCGTTAACCCTTTGGCCACTTGACCGCCTTCATCCCCGGTTTTCGATAATCTTCCCACCTGAACCTGCAGAAGCGCATTCTTCTCCGAGGAGGATCTCATCGAGCTGATGCCAAAGCTCTCGATGGATTGCAGCACCTGTCTTCGCTTCTCGAGCGATTCGATATCCAGCTCCATGATGGCCTGCACATTGTTAGCCGCCAGCTCCTTCAGCTGCGTGACTTCTTCCGGCTCAGGCTTCACCTGCTCTTCAATCGCCGTCTTAATCTCTTCGGGACTAATGACTTCCATCGTAAATGACAATATAACCCCTCCTACAAGTTTCTTGTGTGAACCATTTCGTTATATGTGAAAAACGCTTGTAATGCTGCTACATCTGCACATTCAGCAGCTGGCCGATTTTGTATACGACATCGTCGGTATCCGCGTTGATGCTGGCTGCTTCATTGATGCTGGATATGCTCTGGAGCGCCTGAATGTTGGCATTATAGCCGATCGTGTATACTGGGATTTTATACGCTTTGATCAGTTCCCGGATGTCATCCAGGGAGTGCCCAACGTTCGTCTCCCCGTCACTCAGCACAAAAATCAGAGGTTTCACGTCCGGATTCGCCGCCATCTCGTCCTGAAGCATCTTCATTGCCACCACAATGCCGTCAAAGGTCGCGGTATTCCCGCTGGCTTCAAGGCTGTTGATCGCCCCGACAAACATCGACTGCTGATTCAAGTCGTACTTGCCGATCGGAAGATTAATCGTGACATCCGTGGAATACGATACAAAGCCGATACTGTTGTCCCGGCCCAAATATTTCTGCCCGGTCAACAGCGATTCCTTGAGGCGGTTTAACGGCTCGCCGTCCATGCTTCCCGACACGTCCGCTACAAACACAGCCGCAACCGGCTTGTTGCCATCTTTTTTCTCTTTCCAAAGCTTCTGCGCAGAAGGCAGCAGACTGCTGTCGACAACTTCAAGCTCGGATTGATAATCGTTAAGACCATTGAACCCTTTTTTGTCGGCTAACTTCTGGTATTTGTCCTGCCCAACAAACGCCGCGAATTTCTTAATGATGTCCAGCTTCTCCTTCGGTACTTTCCCGAGCGCATACAAGGGACTGTCGTGCCTTACGCCAAACGGGGTAAAGACGTAACCGCTCTTCATGTCCGCCGCGTTGACATAGGTCTGATACTCCAGGACAAAGGCATCCAGCATGCCGGACTTCGCCGCATCGCGCATCTGGATCGTGGTCGAAGCCGTGAAAGGGACGTTCGCCTGGAATTTCTCGAAGCCCTGTACCGCTTTTTCACTAAGCAGATCGGAGCTGTCAAACGTTTCAAGGGCCGTGATCAGGAAGTTTAGACCCGTGGAGCTCGCAAAAGGATCTGTGTAACCCATCGCCAATTCGTTATTCGATATCGCATCCGTCAGCGTCTTGACGTTCAAGGAGCCGTACTTCTCCACCAATTCATCGTATTTGGCCTTTCGAGTGACAACGCCGGTCACGTTCCCCGTGAGGCGCTTGGATACAAGCTCGGCCTTGACGCCATATTCCTTAACCATCTCCCCCCACAGTTCATTAGAAGGCGTAAAAGCGTCCGGCACGTACTTTCCGGATGTTATGTAATCGGTTGCGGTTCCCGACGCGATATTACGGATTTTCACCGATACCGGCTTGCCGTTCACCACCGGCTTGGAGTTGTTGAACTCCGCTGCCACTTCATTCAACCAACCGTCAATACCAGGCCCTGCCTTCTCGGGCGAGGAGAAGATCTCAACATACAAGTCCGTCGTATTCTCGACCGAGATCGGAAACTTGGATATATCGGGCAGAGAGTCGGCTACGGCAACCGGGTCCAGATCGACTTGGCCTTTTATGGGATCCGCCGTCGTGACCACAATGTCCTTGTAGATTTTGTTGATTTTCTTAGCCGCGCCTTCCGAATCGACCTCAGACTGGCTCTTGCCCAGATTGGAGGTTAACGTGATCCCCGCATACACCAGAACAAACACGACCACTGCAATGGCCACTAATACGACAAAGGCACTCCCTTTGCTTCGCATAATCATCTCCCTCTCTTATTGCTTATATAGTTTGGTTTGCTTGATTAACGTATCGATTTCCTTCATGCATGGCATCTCCTCCACATCCCGGTAATCGGTGCTGCCAAGCAAGGAAATCTCCAGCAGCAGTTTATCGAGCTTGAGCATGATTTCTTCATTCGCTTCCAGATAACCGGTCACGTATGCCAGATACTCTTGGTATAAGGCTGTTTTTTTCTGCGCCACCTTGCTGGATAGCTGGGATGCTTTGGGCTGATCGGCCATGCGGTTGAAATCGGATGCGGCGAAGACGCCCAGCTTGTTCAGAATCCCTCGGATATTGAGATAGAACAGCTTCTCAACCTCATCGATGACCGCAATGAATTTCTTGTAACTGAGCTCCGTTTGCTCAAAACGCTGACCCAGGACATCCAGCAGTGCGTTTCTCTTTTTCTCGATTCGTTCCAACTGGTCCAGGGCAAGGGCGATATCATTCTTCAGCACTTTCACGTTGCGATAATGATGAAGCGCGTCTATGTAATCCTCACGGGTCTGAATCGTTTGGATCGCCTTCACAGCCGGAGGCTTGAATAACAAAACATAACTGCCATAAAAGAGTGCAAGAACACTAACAATCCATACGGTAATGACCGATGCCGACTGGAAGGCGCTATCGCCGCCAATATGGAATCCGAGCAGCCCGGGCGAAACCAGCACAATATTTACGATCGCGATAACCGCCATAAGCAGGAGCAGTTTTACGGATTTCGAGCCATTCAAGAATTAACACCTCCCTTACTCCTATAGAGCGATGACTGATTCGACTTATAACCGCCTTTTAAAATATCCGTAAAACATAGGTAAATGAAGGATATAACACATACTACGTCTCATTTCGAAGTTAGATGCATTTTCCTCACGCGATAGGCCTGCCGATTCACAATTCATTCCATTTGGTATCAGATAACTCGCCTTGCTAATATGATACGGGCATGATCGTCCCGTGTCTGGAAAGCCATGGTGGAACGCAGAGAATTGTTGTAAGAATAGAGGCGCCAAGCCGAGGCAAGCAAGATCATAGAGGTAGGGTTACTATATCAAAATTACATAAATAATCCAATGGTTCTGCGACAAAAGACACAAAAAAAGTCCTTCAGGGATTGCCTGAAGGACTTCTAAATTATAAATGATCAACGAACCAACCAAGGCCACTCATATAACTCTACGTACTAGAGTTGACGGTAGGCAAGGAATGCATACTTACTATTTATAAGCGGATGAGGAAGGAAAAAGAAAACACTGTCATATGACGGTAAAAAGAGCCACTGAATTATCCAGGGCTCTTTTCCCGATTTAATATTCTTGCTTAAGAATATCTGGTGCTACTTCAGAGTCGGTCCAACAGATTCAGCATGGCTTGTGCGCTTTCAGCACGGGTGGTCTTGGCATTCGGCGTAAACGTGCCATTGGCCTGCCCCTTCATCAAGCCAAGGGACAAGGCTTCATTCACCGCTTGGACTGCCCATGGAGAAATTTGCTGCTTATCCTTCAGGTCCGGTGCTTCTGCTAAAGAAGAGGCGTTCCCCCTGGTCCGGTATGCACGATAAAGCATCACAGCCAGCTCTTCGCGGGTGATGGCCGCGTTCGGCGAGAAGGTGTCCTTGCCTCTGCCATTCACCAGTCCATGCTGATAAGCTGCCGCAATCGCCGAAGCATACCACGCTTCGCCGTCCACATCAGTGAAGGCCGTGCCTTGCGTACTTTCAAGACTCAGGGCACGAACGAGCATTGCAGCGAACTGCGCGCGTGTCAGCGACTGATTCGGGCTGAATTTCGTATCGCCGGTGCCATTTACAATATGCTTCGCGGAAAGCTCTTTTACCGCTTGCTCGGCCCAATGGCCGGTAAGGTCCACAAACGATTTATCATATTCCAATGCAGCATATGTGCTGAATTGGCTGACTTCGGCCGTCAGCAGCCCGTTTACCAGCTTGCCGCCAGCATATTTCAGTTGGCCTTGATCTGAGATATGGTAGATACCGGCCAGTTTGCCGTGAATGGCGCTGTCGACTGCAAATCCAATCGTTGCGGGTGCTATGAAACGCTCCAGTTTATATGCCTTGCCATCTTTCGTGCGGACGGAAAGCTGGAAATCATACAGCTTGCTGCCCTGCTTCAGTTTAGCCTTCTCGGAAGCAGCTGCTTTGGCTATAAGAGAGGCAGCCGTCTGCGATCCAATCTCCTCCAGCTTAAACGAGATAACCGCATCCTTAGCCTGATCGGCCGGTACGAGTTGGCGCAGCGCTTTGAGCAGCGCGGATGGAAGCTGTACCATCACGCCGTCCTGTTTCAGTTCTAACGGCTTCGTCCCCAGAATATCCCCTGCCGTCAGCGGCAGGAGAACTTCGATATCCTCGGCACCGAGCTGAATCGTCACTTTCTCTTGCCCGCCGCGCAGCGATTCTTCGTTGATGATCCGCTGACCCTGATTTGGCTTCGTTCCCGGATCGGTCGCCGGATTGCCGCCTGCTCCCCCGCCTCCGCTTCCATTTCCATTTCCACTGCCAGGGTTGCTGCCGTTGCCACCGTCATCGATCTTAGCTTTCATTTTAATTACAACGGCCGTCAGAGGTTCAAGCGTAATCGAGCCGGAGGATAACGTAAATCCGGACTTCGCCTTGACGCCGGTCGTGCCCGCTTCGTCGTTATCAACCACCACCGTGCCGGAGGTTAGATCCTCGCTAAGCGTCAATCGTCTTGACTGGTTATCGGCATTAACGAATACATAATAAGTGCCGGTTCCGTCCGTGGCTTTATTTTTATAAGCAATAACCAGATCCTGCGCTTTCACCTCGGGAATCTGCAGCAGGGTCACATTCGAATTCACTATGGACTGATCGCCAAGGCGGAAGGCGTCGGACGATTTTCTTAACTCGATCAATCCGGTCGTATATTCCCGCGTCTTGTTGTTCTCCGGATACTTGGTTTCATCCGTTGCCTTTTCCCAATCAAACATGTTGATGGCATCAGAGGAGTCGTAGGAGTCGTGGATGAAATAACCGAAACGGTTTCCCGCCTCGTCCTCTAATTCGTGATATTTTTGCTCGGGCACACCCAGACCCAGCCATTGCTTAGTCCGCCCGTATTCCTGTCCTGCATGGAGGAAAGCCGTTCCTTGCGAAGTCAAAGTAATCAGGTTGCCCAGACGAATGCGTTTATGAATCTCCAGATCATTCGTTGCTATCGAAGGGTCCTTCTTGATAGACTGCGCAATGATGTCGTACAGCGGCAGATTGTCATGGGCTTCAATGTATTGAACGATGTCGCCCGGGTCATCTTCCTTCGTGTTGCTAGGCTGGGCCTTGATATTGTTGAAAATCGTTTGGATGTCGCGTGCGCCGCCCGTAATGAATCTAGGCTCACCTTCATTGCCGAAGCCGGATTTCAGCTCGTTGCGGAACTCATCCGAGAAGACGCCGACGTCGTCCGTCTTATCCATCCAATTCTGGTCTGCCCCCTTGCCTGCCAGGGAAGGATCCGACAGATGTCCGCCGAAGGTGACCCAGCCCTCGCCGATAAACAGAGCGTTCGGGTTAATGGAGGCTGCGGCATCATAGGCGTTCTGTACAGCCTCATACGTGGCGTCGCCCATCATGTCCCAGCGCATGCCGTCGATTTTGTATTCGTCGAACCAGTATTTCACGGAGTCTACCATCAGCTTCTCGGCCATCTTATGGTTGGTTGCCAGGTTGTTGCCGAAGCCGCCGATGAAATTGCCGTTGGCGTCCTGGAAGGCATAATAGTTTGGCACGATATCATTCAGGAATTCTGCCTTGGCCATATGGGTGTATACCACGTCCAATACGACGCCCATGTCCGCCTCGTGGATGGCGTTAATCATCGCTTTCAGTTCCTTGATTCGCAATTCCGGATCCGTAGGATCCTCGGAGTAAGCACCATCAGGCGAGAAATAACTGTGCGGATCATATCCCCAGTTGTACTCATTGTCTTTTGCCGAATATTCCAGCTCCCTGTTCTTCATGGCAGCTTCGTCCCCGTAATACCACGCCATCACGGGCAGCAGCTGAACATGGGTAACGCCTAGGGACTTGATGTATTTGAGCTTCTCTTTGAATGCGTCGTAGGATCCCCAAGTCGCGTTATGCAGATCGTTCTCAATCGTCGGATCCGACGTAAAATCCCGGACGTGAATCTCCCAGATGATGGCGTCTTCCCGCTGCTCATAACCAGGAATGTCCGCAAAACCGAAGCCGGCAGGATCCGTTTGACTCAAGTCGACGATAGCCGCTTTGCCGACGGTATCACCGTCCGGTCCTGCTTCACCTTTGGTGTTCACTCTAAATTGCGCCATGGATTTGGCATATGGATCCAGCACGGCTTTCGTCACACCGTTGTTGGTCACTTCGTATTGATAAAAATATCCTCTAAAATCCTGAATTCCGAGATCTCCCGGTTTCAAATGAACCGACCAAACCCCTTTATCGCCTTTTTGCAGGGTTACATTGCCAATCAACTGCGTTGCATCATCCTTGCTGTACACATTCGCGGTGACCTCGGTTGCCGTCGGTGCCCACAGCTTGAGCTCGGCCCCACCGGACTGATAAGTCGCCCCGAGATCATCGCCGTCGTACGCGTACATCTCATCCAGCATTCTCCAGCCGGTCGAAGCCGATACGGTTTTTCCGGCGTAGGTTACCTTAAGCGGAGTCTGATCCAACTGGAATAATGCCGACACTTCGATGGTGGTTTTTCCGACAATCTTCACGTCTTGAATGGTAACCGTGTTGTCGGCCTTATCCTTGATCTGCAGCTCATTCTTCAGCATATCCGCTTCCAAACCATCGGTCATCGTAAATCCGAGCTGGAGCTTTCCGGGAGACAATACCTCTGCCGAGACTAACCCCGTAGGCACCTCCCCATGCGGAGATGTGTAGACGGTATTGTCGCCTTCTTTAATAAACAAATGCTGGTATCGGTCTATCAGGGTAAAACCCTTGTCGCCGCCGTCTTTCCCGGCATCTCCCTTGGACGGATCCAGCACGAGGAAATTAATCTTCTGGGCCCCCGGCTTCATCGGCACGTCCACGTAAGTGCCGTAACGGTCGGTTTGATCTGCCGGGAACATGGTGGCTCCTGTCGGCCAGTCTTTCGAAGGCGCAGCGACATCATCACCCCATATCCACAAACCGTACGGATCGTAGTTCTGATCCTGTCTTTGATAGTGGATACGCACGGTATCTGCCGGCAGCTCAACAGGCTCAAAGCTATATACCGTATCGGAGCCTTCCTTGAGCCATACTTCGTTCATGTCCGGCGAGGTTAAGGCAAATTTTTTGTCGCCGCCGTCTTTGTTGCCGCTAATGCGGTCGACAACGACGATCCCGACTTTTTGGGCGCCGTCCTTGAGCGGAATGTCGACGAAGGTGCCGTAGCTGTCCTGCTGACCGCTCGGGAATGGCGTTGCGCCTGTCGGCCAGTTGGCTGACGGAACTGCAACGTCATCAAAAATCCACAGACCAATGCTGCCGTAATTCACGTCTGCCCGGTTGTAATGGACGCGCAGATGGTTAGCGGGAACCGGCGTTCCCGGATCTGCAGGCACCGTGAAACGAGCGGCAACACCATGATCGTTCGCATTATAGCTGAATGTAACCTTCACATCTTGCGGCAGCTGAAGCGCTTCCCGATTAGCGGGGTGAACCGCGCTTGCCGCATCGCTGCCCAAAGCGATTTGATACTCATGATCCCCTTCGTACACGTCGGCTGTCACCGTGTATACATTGTCATAATCGGAATCCTGCATAATTAATCTTGCATCCGCAGGCGACCAGTCGGCTGCTTCGCCGATGCCCGATTGGAAGCTGCCGATCACACGGGGAAGCTTATCCGCCTCAATCGGAGCGTAGTATGTAGAATCCGCGATCCGGTGGGTCCCATGATTGTAATAAAAGGTAACCTGGGAGTCTTGGGCGAGCGTTATGAGGATGTTGCCATCCTTGTTCGCTCCGCTGGGATTGGAATAATGGGCGGAGCCGTAATTCTCGTTCCAATTGCCATCAATCGCGATCTTGTACTCGTACGATCCCGCGGGCAAGTGGCCGGTAAACCTGTATTCTCCGTTCCCCGTATCGTGCATGGTTGTCGCGGCGGCGGCCGGGTCCCAATCTCCGCTATGGCCTAGTTCGGATTGCAGACTTCCTACCAGCGTAACCTGGTTTGGCGCGTTATTGGCACTGGCCGGTGATGGCGGAATGCCAAGCATGGAGAAAATCAACGAAAAAATCATGATGACGGACCACGTTCGTTTGCTTAAAACAGTCATTCTCATGAACAAATAACCTCCTTCGGTTCTTGAATTAGGTACAGTTGATGCTATTTTAATGCCAATCATTGCGCAAACGCTTGCATAAATAGGTTTGAGCTTCCATCAAGTAAAGCACGACAATAACTGACAATGGTTAGAGAAATGGTTCGAAATATAGAATGAAACAAAGATAGATGAAAGCGATTACAATGGAAACGTTTGCATTCTTTATTGTAGTATCGAGGTTCCTTGCCGTCAACCACATTTTGGCCTGTTTTCAAGAACTATTTTGCGGCTCAAGTGAGACTCTCACCATCAGATCTGGCTCTAACAAATAAAGGGAATCAACCATCGGAATGAATGATTCCCTTCCACGCGCGCTTCATCCGTTTAAGGTGTTACTGATTGTTGTTTCTAGTAAAATGAATTGGAAGCATACTTTCGCAAACTAATGATTGATTTCCCACGACGATTCCCATAACATTAAACATTATAATGATATAATGTTTAATGTTCGCAAAATCATGGATGCAGGGGGATTTCATATGAAATTTCGTTTTGAGGGCGTTGTTACGGATGTCATGCCCGGCATTCAGCTGCTGCTGGATGAGCTTGGCGTAGAGCTTGGGGAGGACGGAGTCCCCGTAGAGGTAGCCTTGTCGGATGGAGATCTGGAGGTCGGCAGGGACCGGACTCACGCCTATATTCGTTACGGACGAAAACATCAATTTTTCCGGGGACTCGGCTTGCTGGTTCAACATAGCCGCCAAAGCGATACGTTCCACCTTCACGAACGTCAGCAATTTGACCGGATCGGCCCGATGTTCGACCTGTCCCGCAACGCCGTGCTGACCGTGGACAGCTTCAAACTCATGCTGAACAAGATGGCCCTGATGGGAATGAACAGCGTGATGTTATACATGGAGGATACCTACCAAATCGAAGGCGAGCCGTATTTCGGTTATATGCGCGGTCGCTACACGCAGGCGGAACTGAAAGCCATTGACGATTATGCCGACCAATTCGGCATCGAGGCTTTTCCAAGCATCCAAACCTTGGCGCACCTGGAGGAGTTTCTGAAGTGGGAGCCCATCAAACATTACCGTGATACGAAGGGGGCCCTTCTTGTCGGCAGCGAGCAGACAGATTCCCTGATTGAACGGATGATCGAGGCAGCCAGCGCTCCGTTCCGCAGCAACAAGATTCATATCGGGATGGACGAAGCGGAGGAGCTTGGTCGGGGAAAATATTTGGATCACAACGGTTATGTGAGCCGTTTCGACATCATGATCACCCATCTAAACAAAGTCCTGGCTGCCGTTCGCAAACGCGGCCTGAAGCCGATGATGTGGAGCGACATGTTTCTGAAGCTCGCTGCCGGCGGAGGCGGCGATGCGGCATATTACGATAAGGAAACGTCGATTCCAGAGGATATGGCCCGCCGCATCCCGAAGGACGTGGACATGGTGTACTGGGACTATACCCACATGGAGCCGGAGGACTATAAGAAGCTGATCGCCAATCACCGTCCGCTGGGGTGCAACCTCGTGTTTGCGGGAGCCGTCTGGATTTTCAACACCTTCGGCGTCAACTACGGTTTGTCCCTGAACGCTTCGGATGTTGCGCTTCAAGTGTGCAAGCAGGAGGGAATCCGCGAGGTATACGCCACGATGTGGGGCGATGACGGCAACGAAGGAAATCCGTTCGCGGCGCTGCTTGGTCTGCAGCTCTATGCCGAGCATGCCTACTCGGAACAGAAGCCGTCCCCGGTTCAGTTGGCGGAACGGGTGAAATTCTGTACGGGCATCGATATGGATACATTCCTCCTGCTTAAGGATCTGGACGAAATCCCCGGCCAGGAGCCGAACAACGCCAAGCAGAGCAACCCGTCGAAATTTTTGCTGTATCAGGACGTGCTCCTTGGGATGTTCGACAAACAGATCGAAGGCCTGGACCTCTCGAACCACTATGCCGAACTGGAGCAAAACCTGCGAGCGAAGCGCGATAGCAGCGCCGAGCTGGACTATCTGTTCGATATGCCGGAGAAGTTGAGCGCCGTCCTCAAACGCAAAAGCGAGATTGGCATTTTGCTGAAGAAAGCCTATGACACCAAGGACACCGATACCTTAAGGCATATGGCCAAGGTCGTGCTCCCTGCCATTTCCAAAGCCGTGCAAGAGCTGCGCATTGTCCACCGCACGCAGTGGCACCGGATGTTCAAGCCCTTCGGCTGGGAGGTCATCGACATCCGCTATGGCGGCGTCATCACCCGCCTGGATAGCGCATCGTTCCGCATTCTAGAATACGTTGAGGGACGGATGGCAAACATTGAGGAGCTTGAGCAGGAACGGCTGGTGTTCAGCACGACCAACCGCGACAACCACAAAGGGGTCGGCTGGTGCAGTCATTATTATCGCATGGCTTCGCCGAACGTGTTCTACCATGTGCTGAATCCTTTTTAAGGGTCCCAGCTACCGGAATCTGCTGATACCTGTCACCAACATATATGAAAAAGCCCCGATGCCGGGGCTTTTTTTTGCATAATCGCTAAGGTTTATATGATTCGCTCTAATCCACGCTTATGATCCGTTACTTTGCACTTCCTCGTACCAGGCTCGCACATCCCGGCTAAGCCGTTCCACGATCTCGGGGTAATGGTCCGCCAGGTTGGAGCGCTCCCCGGGATCCTTGGACAGATCGGACAGATGAACCTGATCCGGAACCACGCGGTCGAAATCAAGTTTCCCGTTCAGCACCAGCTTCCATTTCCCTTCCCGGACAGCCAGTTGGCCTTGATACTCCCAGAACAATTGCTTATGCGGCGACGGCTCGCCCATTCGCAGCATCCCCTTCAGGCTGCTTCCATCCAGTGCAACGCCTTGAAGCGGTGCCGCCGCCGGATCGACGCCCGCCAGATCCAGAAAGGTCGGTACGATGTCCATCATGGCCGCCACCTCATCGCGTACTTGTCCGCCCTCCAATCCGTTCGGCCAGCTTAGTATGGCAGGTTCGCGGATTCCACCTTCAAACAGACTTGCTTTATGCCCGCGAAAGATCCCCGCGCTCCCGCCGTAATAAACGTCTTCTGTCCCGTCCAGCCAGTTCCGGCTCTCGGAGGACGGTCCGTTATCGCTGGAGAAAAAGATGACCGTATCCTCATAACAACCCGCTTCCTTCAGCGCCTTCACGATCTCCCCGACGCCGTCATCCACCGCTGCAATCATGGCGGCCATGACCTGCCGATCCCAAGGCAAATGCGCAAACCGGTTCATGTATTCCTGTGGTGCATGCATCGGATAATGCGGCGCATTGTATGACGTAAACAAGAAGAACGGAGCCTTCTGCTCCCGAGACCGCTTAATGAAATCAACGGATCGTTCCGTAATCAGTTCGGTCATATACCGGCCGTTCTCCCAAACCTCCGTTTCGTTTTCCCATAGATCATGAAGGGGATTGACTCCATGGGCTTGGCCCCAATAAAAGATGTGCGAGTAAAAATCGACGCAGCCCGCCTTAAATCCGAAAAACTCATCAAACCCATGCGCGTTCGGACTGGTTGCCTCTGACAGACCCAGATGCCATTTTCCATACAATGCCGTTCTGTAGCCGGCGGGTTTAAGCGCCTTCGCCAACGTTACCTCGGCGGCAGGCAGGCCATGGGAGCCGCGCTTCGCCCCCAGGATTTCACCGACTCCCGCTCTGACCGGATACTTGCCTGTCAATAAAGAGGCTCGTGACGGAGAGCAGACCGGAGAGTTGGAATACCAATTTGTAAAACGAATGCCTTCATCAGCCAATCCGTCCAGGTGCGGGGTTTTCACGGTTTCCGAACCGTAACACCCAAGGTCCCCATACCCTAGATCATCGCAATATACGACGATAAAATTCGGTTGTTTCATATCTTAATTCACCTCTACTATGTTCGACTTGTTCCTCATCATCGTACCCTTTGACAGGCCCACAAGGAATGCTCAATCCTTGCAATCGTTATACAATATGTTGCATAGTAGCAACAACAAGAAAAATGTCAGGAACAGCTGGCAGGAGGAGGCGTAACAGTGAACCCAAAACTATCCAGAGAAGAATACTTTAACAATCCGGTTCCATTTGAGACAAAAATGGGATTGTGGATATACAAATCCGGTACGCACCCCTTTTTCACCGAAAAAGTCGGTCCCCGGTCCGTCGGATTTTACAGTATACATTTCGTTGCCAGCGGCAAGGTGCAATTCGGATGGGACGGCAGCAGCGTCTCCCTCTCGGAAGGCGACTTGTTCTGCCTCTTCCCCGGCTCGGTCTATACCTATGTCAAGGACTGCGAGCAGCCGTCTACCACGATCACCTGGACGGCTTTTATGGGCGAGTTGATGCCATCCATATTGAAGCATATCGATTTATGTCCGGAGCGGCCCTATCGACAAAACGCCTTCGGGGACGATACCCTGGCGATCATCAAGGAGATTCAGAGATTGCTCCGGCAGCCCCAGCTAGACCACAGTCTTCAGCTGATGTCATTGGGATTCCAATTGATCCACAGCATCAATTCGAACCGGCACCAATCACCTTCTTCTGCTGCATCCGACTGGCTCGGATCCATCCCCAGGTATATGCAGCTTCACTGTACCGAGAACCTGTCCGTGGAGGAGCTTGCCGCGTGGGCCGGCGTGCATCGCAGTCACTTCACCCGCGCGTTTACCCGCCGATACGGCATCTCTCCGTCCCGCTACATGCAGCAGTTGATCATGGAGAAAGCGACCCGCCTATTATATGCCGAGGGCATCAGCATCACGCAGACCGCTTTATCCCTGGGCTATTCGGATTTGTTCACGTTTTCCCGCGCCTTTACCCGGTATTTCGGAATGACGCCGAGTGCATTCGTGAAAGCGAACCGCCCATCATCGACGGAACGCGAATAGCAAGGGACCGCCATGCGATAAAGGGGGCGCCATTAGCGACCCTACATCAATGATTAGAGGCCATCAGATTAGGGATAGCCTCTAGTTTTTTACATTACCTTTTTTTCGTTGTATAAACGGTAGGACGACCTACTCCTCCATCAGCTTCCACAGCGTGGTGAACGCCTCGTCCTCCAATTGAAAGAATACAGGCGCGTTGGCATATCGCACATATTGGCCGCCTTTAAACAATCTTAACTGGACCTCCGTCCCGTCCTGCAACTGGATATATAGAAACTTCTGCTCGCCCGCCCCGGTCTCGTAGATCCCTTGCTCAAACAAAGGTTCGGCCGCTACCGGCTTCGCCTCGTATAACGCCTCGACGAAAGCTTGCACCGCCGCATCACCGGAAAGCTTGTGTTGCTTATTCTCACCCATGTTCCAGCTGTCGAAATCCTGCCATTTAACCGAAGTCATGTTCCCCATTAAATTCAGCTTGCCGATGATATCCTCGCCCTTGGTCACCGTAATTCCGTTCAGATGCTCATACAATTCGGCGTAGACTTCCCCGTCGTGCTCCATGTAGGACATGATTCTAAAATCGGCGTCATATCCCTTAACCGTGAAGATGTCCATTTCGCCGATTGTCGAAGCAAGCTCCGTGTAATCATCGGAGGAGCTCCATTCCGTAATCCCCGATTTCGACCGACCGAGCTTGTCGCCCCGCAGCTGCTTGGCAATTTCCGGCGTGATTTGCGTACCGGTTTGGGTGTAGATATTGCCCTGGTACACAACCAAACCGATCATGTCGGCTTTGACGTTGCTCTCGCCCGGAAGCTCGATTTTCGGGATGGTTACCGGGTCATGACCGGCCTGGGCGGTCGGCGGGGTATTCTCCCCCACCCCTTGTTGAGCAACCGGGATATCGCTAACCGCTGGCTCGTTCTCAAGATTCAATACCAGCGAAGCCACCACCACCAGCCCCAGCATGATGGCCGCGCTAACGCCTACCATACCCCATCGATTCCTTCTTGTCGTTTGATACTGATTTTGTTTCATTCCTTTCATGATCCGCTCCTCCAATCCCTTGTCAGGTTCTATTCGATCTATCAATGATTTGTAGTCATTCCGATTCATCAATCGTCCTCTCCTTCCAAGTCCATGCGCAGCAGCTTCCTGCCGCGCTGAAGACGCATCTTGACCGCAGACTCGTTAATCTGCAAAATTCCGGCGATTTCCTTAACGGAATAATCCTCGTAATAAAACAGATGGATCACCGACTTATACTTGAACGGCAAACTCATGACGCTATCCATCAGGGTCCGTTCCGACGGTTCGACAAAATAATCGTTCATATGCTCCATCTTGGTTACCCGCTTGCGCCACAGGCTCCCTTGCATGTTCTTGCAGTGGTTCGTAATCACCCGAATGAGCCAAGCTTTCTTATGCTCCTGATTGCTGAATTCAGGTGATTTATATATCAGCTTCATAAACGTCTCCTGAATAGCTTCTTCTACATCCTGTTTGTTTCCAAGGTACACCATCGCTATTTTGAAAAGCATGTCGCCATATAATTCGTAGGTTTCCGTAATATCTCCGCCCGGCCGGAGCGAATCGATCTGCATCGCCTTTAGACCTCCTTTTACCCTTAACACAGTTATGGACGCGAATCGGTCACATTTTGTTTATAGTTTTTTCGGCATAAAAAAGAGAATGTCCCAAAAGATCTTAGATCTGGCGTGCCCCTCTTTCTGATAGGAGACGCTCCGTGTACGAATCGTTCCTCCCATCGCTGTTGTCCCCAAATTTCTTAGATATATTTTAATCAAGGAGGAAATTCGGCGGACAAAGGCGACCGCTGCCGCTTGTCCGGAACCGTTTCGTCCTCTCCGCTACCATGAGCAAGCACATCCTTTAGACATAAGAAGAGAAACCACATGTTCACAAAATGGATGTGCGATCCACTACCCATTTACGAAAGGGACGGAACGGTGGCAACGTACCAAGAAGCAAGAAATGGCGGCGCTAGGAATCATCCCTAGTACCGCCATTTCTATTTTCCACTTTTTGATCAATTGGAGCGATCTTCAGCAGATTTGCTGTTGCCCCCCCCGTATACTACAAAGATGCAGATGCAAATCCAATATACATCCTGCCGCTATGCAACATGTTCATTTTGCGTACGTCAAATCCTGCATCAAACGATGGAGCACAGCGGCGCTTTCGCCGCGGGTGGCACTCGATTTAGGGTTGAAGCGCTGATTCTGGTCTCCGTTCAGAATACCAAGAGCCGCCAATTCATACACCGCTGTCTTGGACCAACCACCGATCGAGGTCGCATCGGCAAAATGGGCTTTTGCCGCGTCGGCTTGGTTGTATCCGGCATACTCCAGCGCGTTGTAGGCCATCACGGCCATCTCTTCGCGCGTGATCGTCCGGTTCGGCTTAAAGGTGCCGTCCGTGTAGCCAGTAATGATACCGGAATCGACCGCTGCCTGGACAGCTCCGGCATACCAATCGGATGACACCACGTCCTGGAAGCTGCCTGACGCAGCGTCTGCAGAAAGGCCCAATGCCCGGACGACAAGCGCTGCGAACTCGGCTCGAGTGACCGATGCGTTCGGAACAAAGGTCTGCTCTGTGCGTCCGGTTACGATCATTTTGGCCGCAAGCGATTCAACGTCTGCCTTGGACCAATGCGTAGCAATATCCTGGAACGTTACCGGGTTCTGCAGCACCAGGTACGTGCTGTTGGTACGGCTATAGATATCGATTCGTTGACCATTCACCTTGAATGGTACCGGCGTATATTCATTGCCGTTTCCGCCCACTCGAACAACCGCAATATCGGTCAAAGCATGCGCTTTGTCGACATTCAGGGACCGCTTCACATACGATTGGAATGAACCGAGCGTGATGGTCTTGCCATTACTGGACTTCGCTGTCACGGTGTAGCTCACAGCCTGCAGCGCATGATATCCTTTGGAAGCTGCTGATTTAAGAGCATCCGAATCCACTGCAAGCTGAATGACCAAGTGAAGGCCGCTAATATCCGAGCCGGTTTGCGCAGCCAGAGCTTGGAGATTGATCTCCTTCTTCGGAAGCTCATAGCTTCCGTAAAGCGTCGCTACCACCAGCACCTGTGCGCTTGTTTGATCAAGCCAGGCCTGGAGCGCTTCATTCTCGATGGTAACGGATGAAGAAGTGATTGGCTGCGTGCTTGTTACCTCTGCGGTAATTTTTCCGCCAACAGGCTGTTTCAGGGCTTCCTTCATGGCAGCCCCAGTGACGCTGCCTGTTGCCACACCATTCTCCACCTTAACCGGAACCTTTACCTTGCCTGGTTCGACCGGCGGGGTCGTGCCAGGATTCGAAGGATTCACGGGAGGCGTCGTCGGTCCTGGAGTTCCAGGGGTGCCCGGGTTCCCAGGGTTCCCCGGTCCAGGTTCTCCCGGTCCGCCCGGATCAGGTCCTCCTGGAAGCGGCGCTCCCTTCAAGTCCGTAATCCGTCCTTCGACGGCGGAGGTTTTGGCTGTGATGGTGCCTACTCTTTTCACATAGTTCGAGAATACTTCATAGTCAGGCTTATAGAGCAGGTTCACACGTCCTTCCAGATAAGCCTTCTCGAGCGAAGCATAGAAGTCGCCGCCTTTAGCGGTAAACGCGTTCGTCGCTACCTCGTAGGATTTATTCATATCGATCGGCTCGTATCCGTTCTTGCCTTTGACCTCGATACGCAGGACGCGTGATCCAACCGGCTTGGTGGAGTCATAGATAAACTTCATGCCCGCGATATGCGGGAAGCGCCCGTCCTGTGCCGGCGTCTTGGAAACCCCGTTCTCCATGGCTTCTTTAATCTCGGCGCCCGTTAACGTAATCGTGACCAGATCATTGTTAAACGGAAGCACCGTCATCACGTCACCCATTGTGACTTTGCCTGCCTCAATAGATTCGCGTATGCCGCCGCCGTTCTGCAAGGCGATGACCGCATTCGTGCCGGCCGCTTGCGCCGCATCCAGCATGCCATCGGCAATCAGGTTGCCAAGATTCGTTTCCTTCGTCCGCACGTCGGCACGAACGCCGTTCAGCTTCACTTCGGTCAAACCGACTTCCGTTTGTTTTAGTTCCTCCACGCCCGGCTTATATTTGGTGTTCAGAATTTGCAAGGCTTCGGGATCCGGCTGTACCACGTATTGGCCGGCACTATCTTTCTCGTCAACGGAAATGAGGTTACTGTTCCACTCCTGCAGAACACCCTCGTCGTCAAATACGACCTCAAGCCGACCTAAGAATTGTCCTTTTTCCCCTGTCTGCACGATCAGCTTCGGTTCACTGTCCGACCTGTCCACGACTGCTTGATCCAGCTTGGTATGACTGTGACCGCCCACGATGATGTCGATGCCTTCAACTTCCTTAGCAAGGTTAACGTCCACGTCATAACCGAGGTGCGACAGCACGACGATTTTGTTAATGCTTTCCTTCTGCAGCATCGCCACGGTGTCTCTTGTCTTTTGCACCGCATCATCGAAGGTGACGTCTCCAGGCGAAGCGATGTTCGCCGTGTCTTCGGTTGTAAGTCCAATGAGGCCAACCTGCTCCCCGTCTACCTCCATGATGATGGCCGGGTAGATGGTTGCATCCTTGGCATCCCGGGTCACTTCATTCTTGAATTTCTGGGTCAATATAGCATCGGCCGAAAAATTCACGTTCGAGGAAACAAACGGGAATTCCGCATGCTCAATGAAATCGTTCAGCACCTCAGATCCTTTATCGAACTCATGGTTACCGAAGGTCATGGCATCATATTGAACCAGGTTCATGAACTCCAGATCCGCCAGTCCCAAATATTGATTAAAATACAGCGTGCCGGAGAATACGTCCCCTGCATCCACAAGCAGAGGATTGATCGCGTTTACTCTGGCTTCCTTGATCGCCGTCACCCGGCGCGCAATGTTATCCGGTGAGCTTACAGTATCCAGATTGGCATGCGTGTCATTGGTATGCAAAATCGTCAGCGGGAAGCCGTTCACGGCTTCTCCCTTCAGGTCGATCTGCGCGACAACCGGATCATGATCCGATACGCGGCCCTTGGAAGCCGGGAAGTCGGCGTTCAGATGCACGACATCGGCTTGCGTAGAACGGGTCAGATTCTTGCTGACGAGAATATGATCCAGTACCTGCGAGTTCCCGTCATACGTGTAGGTATACCGCTCCTTAAGCGGAAGCGTATCGATCAGATTGTCTAATTCGTTGCCTTTCAAAATGTTCGCCGTCTCGGTAAATTGGAAATCATTCAAATCTCCCAGAACGACGACGTTCGCATCAGGATTAGCGGACACAACGTCTTTCACGAACCCGTTCACGACCGCTGCAATCTGATGGCGCTGCGTTTCGCTGGAGAGAACCGGCGGCTGGGTATTGCCGAATGGTCCTTGGTCCCCGGATTTCGAGTTAAAATGATTCGCGATGACGATCACTTTCTCGCCCTGGAATTCGAACTGTGCGGCCAGAGGCTTACGCGATGCGTTGAATGCTGAATTCAGCGGATCAATCCGGCCCGGATTCAGGGTTAACTGATCCTCTGCCGCATCATACGCAACCGATTCCGTCGGCAACCCCTTCTTGCCTTTTACACTGTCCGATAACTGGACACGATCGGCGTTATAGAGGAATCCGACCCGAATGTTCGCTCCCGGCGCTCCCCCATCGTTATTATTCACCGGATCAATATCGGTAAAGCTGTACGTGGGTCCTCCCGCTGCCTTGATGGCGTTAATCAAGGTCTGGTAGCTTTGGTCTGCCGCGGTAGTTCCATTGTTCTGCTCTCCGTTGTTATCCTGTACTTCTACGAGACCGATAATATCCGGAGACTTGATGTTGTTTACGATCGACTCCGCCAGCTTGTTGATTTTAGCGGAGCTAACACCCGGATAGAAATTCTCGATATTATACGTCGCCACTCTGAGCTGTTCATCATTCACGTCGATAGTGGATACCTCTTGCTTAAAAGAGCTGCTGTGGATTGCAGGCAACTCTCCTTTAGCCGGAATCACCTTGAAATTGCCACTGTTATAACCGATTACGCCGATCACATCATCGGCAAACGTATCGCCGGTGCTTACTTCTTGCCCCGGATTGCCGTAAGCAATGATAAGACGCTGCGGGTTGAAATTGCCTTGTTCTTTCAGAACGAGACCGCCCGCAGGCGTAATGACATCCGCGGTATCATTCTCGACCCGGGTCGCAATGTTGTAGGTTCCGCTGCTTGTCCAATACGGACTAATGATCGTTGGCTGCGGAAGTCTGACCAGCATGCCCTCCAGAGATTCGTAGAAGTCGATGGCATCTTCGCCCGGATCGAACGTTGTCATGCTGTCATTATCGATAATGGCGGCAGGTATCGGGCGCCCGCCTTTACCTAAGGTAACCGGTTCGGGCAGCTGCTGAGCCTGATCAAGCTTCTTGATGGATTGCAGCTCGATTTGGGTGGAGGTCAAGTTGCTGGAGCTTCCCTCGTTAAACTCGGCCACTTTTCCGGTTACGCTCACCAGATCTCCGATTTGAGGCCGGATTGGATCTGTGGAATACACAAAAATCGCATCCGAGGTATTCGGATTGGAATCCGGCTTCGAATCCTGGATATAGAATCCCTTGATATTGCCGTTAGAGAACGTATAACCATATTGGGTTACAACACCTTCAATATCGGTTACCGTCTGTCCTGTATACGGCGAAGTATGGTCCTCGCCTTGAATATCCGCGATGCGCGGCTGCTGAGTAGCTTTATAAGCAAATTCGTATACCTTGCTCACATCTGCACCCGAGACAACAACCGCTTTGATGGTTGTGTCACGGTCTATTTGAATCGGCGAGCTGTACTGTGTACTAGCTTGCGTCGGGTCTGACCCATCGAGCGTATAATAAATGCTCGCCCCTTGCGTAGGGCTGGACAGCGTCACCGTTCCCCCGATGATGATCGGTCCCGCACCCGGACTGGCAATCACGGAGAACATCTCCTCGATTAAGGCATGCTCGCCGAGAGGAATCAGCTCATAGATGTTGCCGAACTGCTTCACCACGCCCGTGATGCGGCTAAAGGTTTTCACCGTCTTCAGCTTGGACAAGCCGGAATAGATGATGAATTCATGCCCGCCTTGCTCGGCTGTGTATTCCCCAGGTCTATTCTCGGACTTGATGGTGACATCATTCAGGGAGACTAGTCTTGCCTCATAATTCTCCCCTGCAGCTGCAGATAGATCAGCTCCGGTAATTGGGAGAGCCTGCGGCACTCCGACTTGGTTCCCCGTCACGTCATGCGGCAGCAAGGCGTGCGGTTTGATTTCCTGAAGATTGTTGTAAATCTCCATCACGCCGGCCACGCTCACCCGATCGCCAACGCTGGCATTGAGGGGATAGTCATAGAGAACAATACCTGCCGCGTCGTCTTGAATGTAGGTTTCTCTGCCTTCGATATGCGTAATGATGCCTTCCGTCCACACATGCTCGCCTTTTGCCTTGCTGCGGGCTTCAGCGACAGACGTTTGCGTTAAAATATCATATTGGAAAGAGGATACCGGACCATCCGGCTGGCCATCCTGGACTGCATAGGCATCCACTCTCGTAGGCTCGTTTATGGTGATCGGGCCGTTGACGAGCTGGAAGCCGGAGCCGTTTCCGCCGGACAGATACACATCCGCATAGACTGAAGCCCCTACCGTAGGCGGATTCAGCGTAATCTTCGTACCGGCAGGCCAGGCGTTAGGCTCCGGATTAGCCGTTACCATTCCCAAGCCCGTGCCCGGAGTGACCGGCGTAGCGGGGCTCGAGCTGTTCCGGGGATCCGGTGTCGTAACCGCAAAATCCGCTGCATTGTTATCCCTGTCGTGGCCGCGGTCATTTTGACCAACGGTCAATTCCTTGCGGACCGCAGCCGTACTGTTAGATAAAGCTGCGGTCGGACTCGTCTCAGATTCCGAAGCCGATCCATAGCCAATGAGGTCGATACGATCGCCCGCGGCGTTTACCAGATCTACTTTGCCGTTAGAGCCGCTTAAGTTCAGTGTTCCTGCAGCATCAGCTGTCGGCAAAGTAGCACCTACCGAGCCACTACTCTGTTGTTGGATTAAATAATAAGAATAAGGCTCTATAATACCAGTTAAAGAGGTCGTGCCGTTAAAACTGCCTGCTGCGCTTGCATAACGTACCTTCCAGCCTGTAAGGTCAACCGGACTGCCGGTCGGATTGAACAATTCGATAAAATCATGCGTATACACTGCCCCGCCATTCCCGCCGCCGCCATACACTTGGCTGATTACAACCTGATCATGTTGGGGAGCAGCCTCCGCCACCTTCACGGGACTGAAAGGAACGATGAGACTCAGAAGCATTACAATAGCCATAAACATACTTAGCTGCTTTTGGCACCTATGTAACCGAATGCGCATTCAGGTTTTCACTCCTCTATTCTATTAAATTCTGTAGCCTTATTTACTATATATACCAGAGATGTTTTGGGAGTTCTAACCTAAAGTATGCTAAATGTAAAAAAACCTCCAATAGACCTAACCCTAAGTGGGCATAGGCATATCAGAGGTTCTAGATGTCTTACATCGACTTGCGCAATCCGTTACCGTTTACCTGAATCGAACGGCTCCCCTACGGCTTTCGGCGCATTCGAGGATTTGGAGAAAATCACGAGTGCGATCAGCGTGACAACATAAGGGAAAATCTTGAGAATGACCGGCGGGATCACCGCCAATGACGGGATCACCTGCGATACGTTGGCTACCGTCGTGGCAAATCCGAAGAACAAGGTGGCCAGCAGGATGCCGAGCGGCTTCCATTGTCCGAAGATGAGGGACGCCAGCGCCAGGAACCCTAGTCCCGCTACGTTCCCCGTAAATTCACCGGAATACGTCAACAGAATGACAGCCCCCCCAAGTCCGGAAAAAGCACCCGAGATCATGACGCCGACATACCGCATGGACTGTACCTTAATACCTGCTGCTTCCGCTGCGTGCGGATGCTCGCCGCAGGACCGGAGTCGCAGACCGAACGGCGTTCTGTACAATATTAGTGCGCTGAGCACTAACACTAATAGAACAAGCCAGGTTGTTGCATAGGTTTTGGTAAAAAACAAATCCCCAATAACCGGTATCTTAGACAGCACAGGCACATCAAACGGTGCAAAACCATTCGTAATGCTGATCTTACCGCTCCCCGTAATGTTACGGGCAAGGAAAATCGTCAGGGCACCCGCGATCATATTGATCGCCGTACCGCTTATGATCTGGTTGGCACTGAGGTTGATACTGGCAAAGGCATGTAATAGCGAGAATAGTGCACTCGCTGCCGCTGCTGCCAATAATCCTACCCAAAGTACCCACGATTGGCCGGGCCATTGGGCCTGCATTTTGAATATGACAAAGGCTCCGATGAAAGAACCAACAATCATCAAGCCGTCAAGGCCGATATTGACGACCCCGCTTCGTTCACTGAACAGCGCGCCCAAGGCGGTAATCAAAAGCGGGATCGTGTAAGCGATGGCATACGGAAAAATCTGTTCAATCGTTGTCCACATATGTCCTTACTCCCCCTGCTTTTTATTAGCCGCGCGACGCAGCTTCATTTTACGGTATAGTCGTTCGATCAAGATGCTGGTTGCCGCAAAATAGATAATGATGGCGATAATCGAATCGGCGATTTCCGGCGGAATCTCCGTCATCGCATTCATAAACCCTCTGCCCGAATAGAGAATTCCGAAGAACAAGGCCGACACCAATACACCGATAGGTGCATTGATTCCGAGCAGAGCTACGGCAATCCCGTCAAATCCCTGGCTCGGCAGAATGCCGATCTGCATGCTGGAGGCATTCCCCGTATACTGTGCAACACCGGCGAGGCCCGCGAGGCCGCCGGAGATGAACATGGACAGTACGATACTGCGTTTGACAGCGATACCCGCATATTCGGAAGCGTGCCGGTTGAATCCGACCGCCTTCAATTCATACCCGAGCGTTGTTTTGTTAATAAGGAAAGCGACGACCAGAACAGCAATGACCGCGATAAAAAAGCCCAGATTGACATAAGAACCTTGGAACATATCGCTGAGCCACTGCTGATGCAGCATCGCTTCCGGCGGAAGCTGGCGCGATTCCGTCTCCAGGCTCGCCCCTTTGAAGTAACCCGGAATAACATAATAAACGGTCCAGTAGGCCGTCCAGTTCATCATGATCGTGGATACGACCTCGTGCACATTATATTTAGCCTTCAGGAAACCTGGGACAACCGCCCATAGCGCACCTCCGATAAACCCGACCAGTACCATAACCAACAGGAGCAGAGCCCGCGGCAGATCCAGCGAGAGGCCGACAGCCGTCGCGCAAAAGCCACCGAACAGCATCTGGCCTGCAGCACCGATATTAAACAGTCCGGTACGGAAGGCAAAGGCCACGGACAAACCGGTCAAAATAAGCGGAGTCGCCGTCGCCAGCGTATTTCCGATCCTCTCCGGGTTCTTGAGTCCACCCTGGATGAGATACTTATACCCTTCTACCGGATTATGTCCGGTCAGCGCCATAAGCAGTGCCCCCGCAATGAGTCCGAACAGGACGGCAAGCAACGATTTTACGCTGTTATTCATGTGGTGCCTCCTCTTTTTGATACCCGGCCATCATCAGTCCGAGCTCTCTTTCGTTCGTTTCGGAGGTTTTAACGATACCTACCAGTTCACCGTTATTGATAACGGCAATGCGGTCCGACAAGTTCAGCACTTCATCAAGCTCCAGGGAAACCAGCAGAACGGCTTTCCCCTTGTCGCGCTGTTCGATCAGACGCCGGTGAATATATTCAATCGAGCCTACGTCAAGGCCCCGAGTCGGCTGGACGGCAATAAGCAGATCCGGATCGCGCTCTACCTCGCGGCCGATGATCGCTTTTTGCTGGTTACCGCCGGACATCGAACGCACGATCGACCGGCCGCCCGTTCCGGAACGCACATCAAAACTCTGAATGATATGCTCCGCATGCTTGCGAATCGCTGCTGGCTGCAGCAGCCCGTTCTTGGAATACGGTGGGCGGTTATACACCTCGAGGATCAAATTCTCTTCAATCGTATAATCCAGTACGAGGCCCCTCTTTTGGCGGTCCTCCGGAATGTGGCCGATTCCGCTTTCATTTCGTTGACGGACAGATAGACCGTTGAGCGTTTTTCCATTCAAGCTCACCGTTCCGCTCTCCGCCTGCCGAAGTCCGGTAATGGCTTCTATCAGTTCCGATTGACCGTTACCATCCACGCCTGCAATGCCCACAATCTCCCCGGCATGCAGGTCCAGACTAAAGCCTTTGAGCGCATCAACTTTCTTGCTGTTCTTTACCGTAAGCGATTTAATCTCAAGAACGGTCTTGCCCGGGTGACTCTCCTGCTTGTCCACCTTAAAGGAAACGCTGCGGCCCACCATCATTTCGGCCATTGCCTCGCGGCTCGTGTCTGCCACTTCTACGGTGCCAATCGTCTTGCCGCGGCGAATGACCGTGCATCGGTCCGCAACCGCTTTAATTTCTTTCAATTTGTGGGTGATCAGAATGATGGATTTGCCTTCATTGACCAGGTTTTTCATAATGCCCTGCAAATCTTCGATTTCCTGAGGGGTCAACACAGCGGTCGGCTCGTCGAATATGAGCACTTCCGCGTCGCGATACAGCATTTTGAGAATTTCCACTCTCTGCTGCATTCCAACCGATATATCCTCGATTTTGGCATAAGGGTCCACGTTGAGGCCGTATCGTTTGGACAGCTCCTCAACCCGTTTGGCAGCCGATCTCACGTCCAAGCCGAAAAAGAACTTGCGCGTCTCGCTGCCCAGAATAATATTCTCGGTTACGGTAAACGGCTCGACCAATTTAAAATGCTGATGCACCATCCCGATTCCAAGTTTGTTCGCGACGTTCGGATTCGAGATCCGCACGTCCTTGCCGTTGACTTTGATCACGCCACGGTCAGGCTGGTACATGCCAAACAGGATGCTCATCAGGGTCGACTTGCCCGCGCCGTTCTCGCCGAGCAGCGCATGAATCTCGCCCTTCTTCAGTCTAATCGTGATATCGTCATTGGCCACGATCCCCGGAAATTCCTTGCGGATGCCCACCATCTCGACAACATAGTCCATGGTTTTGGGTCCTCTCCTTCTTTTTTGTTGGATATCTTCCTGTTCATTATTAACCGCTAAAAAACGCGGATCGACTCACTTCCAAACCGCCCGAACGCAGTTTCATAGAGATCATTCTACATTCAATATCAGGATGCAATCGCTTGCGCTGGTGATACGGTCTGATACCTAAAATAGCCCCACAAAGTGGAGCCTATGCTTCGATGCTTGTTCCAAATACTTTGCGGGGGGCCCCAAAACATATAAATGCAATTACAGAATTGCTTACGCTTCGCTGAAATAACTTATAAATTCTGATACCTTAAAAAAAGACGGAGGGAATCCGTCTTTTTTCATGCGGTATCACTGCTTTTCAAGTAAGTCTATCCACGCTTCTGAAGATGACCTGGTTGTCTTGGATTACTTAATCAAATCGCCTTGCTCTGCCGTTACTTTAACTTCGCCGGCTTTGATCTTGCCAAACACTTCGTCAACTTGCTTAAGGACGTCATCGCTCAGGTTCGGATTCTTCTCAGGAAGGCCGACACCATCATTGGTCGCATCCAGCGTAAGCGTCTGTCCGCCTGGGAATTTACCTTCGGTTTCAGCTTTGATCATATCGTAAGCTGCATGGTCGATTTTCTTCACGGCCGAAGTCAGGACAACGGATTTGTCGCCTTCGTAAACGCCATCTTGATACTGGTCAACGTCTACGCCAACGATCCATACTTCGGATCCGTTCTGTACGCGAGTCTTCGCTTCGTTAATCGCACCAACGCCAACGCCGCCTGCTGCTGCGAAGATCACGTTTACGCCACGGTCATACATTTGAGCCGCCAATTGGCTGCCTGCTGCAACATCATCAAAGGATCCTTGGTAAACAACGTTTTCTTTGTTAATTACCAGTTTCGTGCCGAGATTCTCGTTGGCGTAAGCTACACCCTGCTGGAAGCCCCAGTTGAACTTCTGTACAGGAGGGATTTCCATTCCGCCGATAAATCCAGCTTGTCCATCCTTCACATGAAGCGCAGTCGCTACGCCAGCCAGGAAACCGGACTCTTGCTCAGCGAAGAAGATGGATACTGTATTTTCCTTAACTACCGGATTGCTGTCGCCGGAATGAGGTGTTCCATCGATAATAACGAATTTAGCATCTTTATACTTGTCCTGTGCTTTGAACACGGCTGTTTCAAATTTGAAGCCTGGAGTTACAATGAACTTAAATCCGGCATCATACAGGTTTCCGATCTCTTTCGAGTAGTCGGCTTCTGTCGTTCCGGCCGGCTTCAGGTATTTATACTCCATGTTGAAGTCCTTATTCGCCTTCTCGATACCTTCGTACGTTCCCTGGTTAAACGACTTGTCATCGATGGTTCCCGCGTCCGTAACCATCCCTACCTTGAAGTTTGCCTTAGGTGCATCGCCGCCTGCGCCGCCGCTTGGTTCTGACGCCGGTTTGTCGCCGCAACCTGCCAGCATTGTGACAGATAACGCCAAACTGATTAAAGATATGACCCCTTTTTTCATTAAGGATAACCCTCCTAGGTATATATGCCCGAATACTAGATTCGTGCTATTTACAATATATTAATAAAACAGACCCTTTTCAACATAAATTTGGGTGAATCTGTCAAGCTGCATCTGTGTCGCGGTGAAACGTTTAAGACATGTTTTATTCCAATTCTAGTAGAGATAGGAAGCCGTAGTTAACGCGGTGTTGATATCACGGTTTTTATAGATAACACGGGGGGTTACAATTGGTGTGTTACGAAAACTTGCAAGTGATCAGACCCTGCAATTTGGAAAAAAATAATAGCCCCTTATGAAAGAAAGCACCCGGCAAGGTGCTTACAAACATGGTGTTCATTTCAATGAATGTTTTGAATGATTATTCATTTGCGGCGGGACTTCATCATGCGATTATACGTAATTAATCCGGCAATAATCATGGCGACTACGCCCAAGCTGCTTGCCGACTCTGGCGTCATACCAAATACCCCCGCCAAATTCGTAACCAAGCTGTTCGTAAGCAGCGCCACCGCAATCAACATAATCGGACGCCACACGCTGTACCTTCTCATCCTCGCAACACCCCCAGGCCAGATTTGCAGCATTATAATCCCAAATGACTAAAATCGCTTAATCTATTAGAAACATTATACCATGAATAAGTATGCGTTTACATTTTAGTGACGGTAAAAATAAAACTTTGGATACCATACAAGCCAAGATGAGCATCACTTAGCATACCGAAAACATAAACATTATTATTTAATAGAAAATAACACGAATAGGCAGAAAGCCCTGCCTAACGAATTGAATTTGCTGCTATATTACCACCGTCTCTTGTCTTCGAAATTAAATGGAGGACCAAGGAGGTCTGACATTTGCATTTCAGCTTGATTGTATATTTTAGCGATCTTCTGAATAATAACAAACTCATGATCAGAAGGGCTCAGGTTGTCCATAAACATTCGTTCCAGAATTTTCTGGTGGAAGTCTCTTCGTTCCCGAATGAAATCGCACTCTATTTGAATGACCTCTTCGACAGTATTCTGTTCAACAAAATCCATGATTTCGTCTCTCTGACTATTCGACTTAAATTGATCCTGATCTCTAAAAATGGAAATCGGCTCGTCCACACTTTCCAGTTCAATAGAGCTCCTGATCTCGGAAAAAGAAATACGCTGTTTGGCAAGCATCACCTGAAAGGGTTTATATTTAAAAAGCTCATTCATTACTAAAGAGCACATCTGTTGATTACCAAGTAAAATCCCGTCAAACGGATGTAGAATCCAAGATCCGTTTTTTAGAAAAAGATTGAAATTGAAGGGTTCCCCTCCATACATAAACTTTATATTATAGCTGGTTTCAGTTGGTTGAGAATAACTAAAATCCTCCATTTAGAACGCGCTCCTTGGCTATGGGATTAACTGATAATTGTTTCCTAACCAAATTGATCAGTGCCGGTCATCAGTTGCTGTTTAAACTACTTCGTGTGGTCATCTATGCCCTCAGCCTTATTTAAACTGGCCACAATGATAAACACAACGATTAATATTCCGCAAACGATGGGTCCCCACATATTTGAGCCTCTCTTCATTTTTTTAATAGTGTATGAAGAGGGCTGTTCCGTTATGTTAATATAAATACTTTTACAGCCTGAGTCTTGCAAAAAAGAAGTGCCCAAAGGCACCTCTCATGAACAATTAATCCAGAAAACTGCTGCTCACTGCTTCGCTTGTTTTCGGCTCCAGTTGTTGATTCGGCTTATTTCCAGGCATTAAACCCAAACGATCGTGCATCTTGCCGTTAATCTCGCTTAAACGCTTTGTATGCTCTGACGCTGATTGAATGATAGAGCGATTGGATTGTTCATACAGATCAATTGCGGTGAATAAATCCGTCATTGCTCGATCAATTGATTCCAATTGAATAGCAGGTTTTCCTAGCAGGTCATTGGTTTTCTGGGTTGTCTCCTTCAGCATGCGTGAATTCTCTTCAAACATATTCTGAAGTGTCGAATTTGCAGAGTTTACCGCATCGATCGTGTCTAACTGATCCTGAAGAGCCATAGTTATCATTGCCGATACGGAAATTAAATGCTGGGTCTTATCAATTGTCGATTCAACCGAGTCAATAAGCTTATCATTGTTATCGTTAATAATATCTGTTCCAGCGATTGCTTGTTGATAGAGCATAACCATTTCTTCAAAGGACTGTATTCGGGTTACCACTTTTCGCAAACCACGCTCCAAATGGGTTTTCCGATTTGCATTATCCGGCTTTGCAATTTCAAGCTCAAATAGCTCTTTTAGTTTATGCCCCATTGCAATACGGATTTGCAAATTATATACAGATTCCAGAGATGAACGTTTGAGATTTTTCATATAAACAATATTTTCTTCTAATGTTTCTTTACCATTTCTTAAAGACTGAACAATCGCATCGACATTTGTTTTAACAGATTGGTACTTATATATGTAATTTTTTAGTGGCGTTTTCTTCAACAGCTTATCAAAAAAACCGAGTTGCTTGCTTTTGCTGAGTGAGTCGATCTCTGATCTAAGTTTTAATATATTATTGGAAACTTCGGATCTTTTACCCGACATCATTTCATTTACCGGACGCTGTAACATGCCGAGTGATTGGCTCGCCTGTTCCATGGTCTTTTGTCCCATTCGTCCGATGTTGTCCATTAAAGTTTCAAGTTCCATCGAATCCGTAGACGCAACACGTTGGATGAGCTGCTGTGCTTCTTGCTCTACTTTGGTGATGTCCGTCTCTTTTAATTGCACCATTTGTATTGTAGACATGAATATGTCCTCCCATTATAGTATATTGTTATTCTTCACGGTTTCTTAATTAAACAGAACGATATCTTTGTTGAATCAGATCCACTCTGGTCTGTAATTCGATAAGATCTTTATGTTCAATAGTTTCTACATACATCGAGAGTTTTGTGTTAATATCCTTCAAGCCGTTCAACAATAATCTGCGGTTTTGACGCTTGGCTTCACCGCTTAAGTTTAAGAATGGGTTTATAGCTCCATTTAAATCCTTGAAAATGAGTCTTTGAATATTGTGATTAATATTACCATCCTGTAATGTCTTCAACTGAGGTATTAATCGGTTTACTCTCGCTAGTACACTTAGTGTTTTTTCGACAATCTCATCATCAAGATTATTTTTTTGTCCTTCTGATATAACCATATCTTCGGTAACCTGAATATATTCGATAACAGGTCCCCAAAAAGGATCGTTTATCTCGGAACCTTTCTCCTCAACATCAGGCTGTACTTGCACTTTCTCTTCTAAACGGTCAGGAACAGCCCTAGATTGCTCCATAGACTCTGTCTGAGGAACAACAGGGCCCTTTATCTTTGGAGTAGAAAACCGGCTTAAAAGGGCAATTGCTGCCATTGCAAATAATGTGGGTATTAGTAAGTTGATTAACTCCGGTAAAAATTTGGATGTAAACAAAGATACGATGAATCCAAGCAGAGATATCCCTGCAGCAGCTTTATATCGAGTCATGTGGGTAAACCTCCAATCTGTTAGCATTAACATATGGATAGATCATAGTTAGTAGACAAGCAGTGTTTTCAGGACAAGGAGCCCTTACATTCACAACACTCCTTACACTTCCTTACTTTTCTTCGCCTATCAATATATGTATCTTAAGTCCTAAGCAACAGCCTGTCAATTCTTGGAGAACTATAGAAAAAACGCTCTCAATGGAGCGTCCCAATATAAAGATACAAGATGAAACTATTAAAATTGCCGGCTTAACAGCACTTCTTTTTCTATGTGAGTTGCATAAATATTATACTTTGGAACAGGTATTTCGATCTCCTGATCAAGTATAAGTTTAACGGCAAGATACGGAAAATTTATTCCCGATAGGCATGTTGTATATAACCCTCCGGATGTACGAGGATTAATTTCTAATAGTTTCGGTGTACTTCCTTGATAGATAAATTGTATATTGAAATTATACTGCAGTGGCAATTCCTTATGAATAGAATGAGCCATGGATATTAACTCGTCATTACATTCCAAGGCCCGTATACGCCCCTCTACTTTTTTACGTGGAATTGCGGCCGCAATTCCGTTAGGGGTTCCTAAACAATCGACGCTATACTCGTTCCCTTGCATATACTCCATCACCATTAATCTTTGAAATCTCGGTTCACTGCCAAGCAACCTAATGATTTCATCAAGATGTATCGAAGAATCTACAGATCGGTATAAGCTGGAAATTGATTTCCGATCCTCCGTCACAATCCTGAAGCCTGCTCCTCCTTCCCCTGAAACAGGCTTAATACAGACCCGGTGACCTTTGTCAGCTAAACTTGTGTATGCTTCCATAAATTCATTCAATGTTTGTACAACGTAATAATCTGGAATATGAAGGCCCGAAACATTTTTCAAGGTTTCAAACAGCATGCCTTTATCATCAACAAGTGATAATAGATTCTCATCCCCAGCTAGCATTACTTTTGTCCCGATTTCCTCGAACTGTGTTCTAAATTTTACAATCTCATTCAATCCGTAATGAGGAATGAAAATATCGATTTTATGCCTTTTACAGAAATCTAAACAGTAAGCAGGGTATTCATCGAGTTGTAATATCGGCTCAAGTTCAGCATAGTCAGCAACTTGAAGCATTAATGAGTGACGTTTTGGATGAGTAGCGAAAATGTTGAAGTCATTTCGATCTGGATTGTTACGAATCATTTCAACATAATGACTCGCTGTTGAGAATGTCCGATTAAACCATATATTCTTGATCACATATCTTCCCTCTTTCACGAATATGATTTAAGCTGACGTGACTTGTCGTAATTTAAAAGCATCCAAAACCGATTTCAGAATTTCTTCGGCTGCCACTATACCCACTGCCTTTGTGAAGTTATACGCTCCGCTATTTTTATACGTACTGAACAATTCACCATGAGAGGGGGCCACCGCAAAATCAGCAGCCATTAATAGGCTCTCATCCAGTAAAGAGTCTCCCGAGGCAGCCACGAATGAGCACGATAACACTTCTTTAAGATATTTAACAGCGTTCCCTTTGTTTATTTCTGTTGGGATAAGATACAGCTTTCGACCTTGAATTGAAAGACTCCATCCTAGGCAAGCCAGTTTAATCCTGAAATTTTCTACTATATCAACTGGAATTTTCGTTTGATCGATCATATAGGTGAAGAACAAGCCATCTGCAAGATACCCCCGAAGTACCCACTCCGGCGATGAAATTTCTTCAAACAATTTATTGATTTCAGCAGGATCAAGACAACGGTCCGATGCTGCCTTTATCCTCTTGGCCCATATTGGATCTGGCATACCATCTATCAAAATGTTACCGCCGTTACTTGTCACAGCATATTTAGTTTTCAAATTTTCAGAAATATGGAACACCCGTTTATATTGTTCTACGGTTCGAGTCGTGACCGGTACGAATGTTGAAACTTGCATTACCTGTTGCAGCAGCGATAAGGTATTTTGGGTCATAAACGATCTATATTCATTATTGTGAAGTTCCACAGGAATAAGCTCTGAATTTCTATGCTCATCCCCCATAGATCTCTTGGAATAAATGAGGGTATGGTCTAAATCACTGGCAAATATCATACTGGTTCACCGCCTTTTAACGGCTTAATAATTCCGCAGCAAGAATAAGTAAGTTCAGGATACATCTCAACAGGAACATTGCGTTCTTTGGCTAAAAGTAGAATATGTTTAAGGTTAGGATTGTCTAAACGGTTCACAAGAATCTTCCAGGGAACTCGACGCAAAAGAACTCTGGTTGTTTCACCAATCCCCGGCTTCACCAGATCAACATTCTCAATACCAAACTCCTCCTGTATTCTTCGGATATCCTTCATACCTTGCCAGGTGGCTATATTATGAGAAGGGTTTCTAATCAGGGTATCTGCTTCTGCTTTTGCCTGTGCGATGACGTTCTTAAATTGATTGGAGATATGGTCTACAAACAAATTAGATACGTCGTTTGGCAACCATTCTTTATAATATTTTGCTCCATGAAATTCATTCGGACCTATAAGATCTTTGTGAAGCACCGTTCTGCTCATTAATCCGGATACGGTAGAATTCAGACACGCGCTGGGAATAAGGAAATCTTCACGCGTGCCAAAGGTAGTCGAACAGCAGCCCGGATCTGCCAAGACAGCCAGATCATCACTAAGTGTGATTCCATACTTGTCTTCAAATAAGTTGCAAGCTTCAATCAGTACGTTTCGGATTGCTCCTTTTCCGGTCCACCCGTCTACAAATTGAATATCTAAACCGGAATGGTTCTGAAGCATGAACAACAACGCATTCTCATCAATTCCTCGACCTCGAATGATAGATATGCTGTAGTGCGGAAGATCATGGTTATATACCATCTTAATATATCGTTTAATGAGGATTCCAACTGGTGTTCCTGCTCTTGCTAATGAAGCGATAATTGTATTGAACCCTCTTTTTCGGACGATCAGCTCGGCTGTGACAGCTGCTGCTGCAGCTACTTTTTGGGCTGACGCAGCTAATGTAGAGTGAAACAGCTGTATATATTCATCAGTCGGCTGATATTCTACAGGTAACATCTCCGAATAATGAGTGCCCGATTGAATCGCCACCTCACGGTCCTCATTCCCTTTTTCAAGGGGGATATCGCTTAAATCCTTTAATAGAAATACAACATCTTCATTCTTATAACTGCCAAGAGGAGCAGGAGCTGGAATTATCCTGTTTATAACAGTCATGTTTCAACCTCCAGAAGAACATTATGGGCAGCATCCTGGTTATTAACATTAAAATGCACAACATGGATAACAGGAATTTCGGTCAGTCTTATGGCATTTAAGTAAGTATCTAGGCTTGATTCGTCTGACCGCTCTACGAATACAAAAATTTCATCATACTGCCCATCAGCTATGTTGTAGAAGTAGTAATCTACATTACGATCCTCAGGGGAATGAAAAGAATAAGCATTCTGGATTCCATAAGTTGCTTCTCTACTGGGATGTATAGGGCTTCTCGTGCTCGACTGATAGAGAATTCCTTGTCCCATTTCAGACGCGATCCTCATCGGTATGTACATAAATTCACCTGTACCCATACACAAGGTTCTTTTTCCTACTCTGTGGTTCTTTAATAATGAAGCCGCTGAAGAAATCATGTGATCCAGTACTTTATTGTCTGAACTCCGCAAACCAAATCTACCGGTTAGTTCCAAGTAAGGCTTATCATTCTGTTCTCTCAATGAGTTAATGGAAGACATTGGAATATCACTGAAAGCATGTCCTATATAGTGATGCTGCACCTGTACCTTGTGTGTCGGAATCAAAGATAAACTGTCTACCCCGTGAACTTCCGGAGCAGCACCCTCCACTTTTATTCGACCCTTTAGAAGAGACAAACAGTGTATGGAGATACCCAGCTCCCTTTCCATCGCAGCAAAGCGATTAATATCTTCATTAGAACGCCAATCCAATAGACTGGCAACAACATAACGAGTTCTTGGATGTTTTTGCTGTAGGTCCCTTATGATGTTTAACGCTGTTCTCCCTGTTGTAATCTCATCATCAACTAATACTACCGGTGTATCTCCATGAAAAAACTCCGGATCAGACGAATAACACCGATGTGCAGTAGCATGTGAATGCTCTTCCTCAAAAGTAAGAAGCGGCTTGGTTCCGACAATTTCATCCCTTGTAGTGTGAATGTACTTCGTTGGTCCATTAAAAACATCATACATACTATGCCCTAAGGCTGTTGCAGTTTCAGCAAAGCCTATAAATAACGTTGGCTCCGATAGTTCAAGCAGGTTGGACTTCATATACTTATATGTTTCACCTGCAGAGTTAAGATCTACAAGGGCACGCATAATGTCATGAATATCGAGCGTTAACTTTCCATTAGCATGCATCTGATAAAGCAGTGCCAATGCAGCTCCGCCAAGCAAAGAGACCTCCGGAATGACAGGAATATGCTTTCCCAACAATTTGCTTACAAACAAAAAGCTTCTTTTTTTGTTGATTCTGGCAGCCATCCGAAATAATGACTCGAGCGGTAATCCGAAGGGATTATCCAAGACTTCAATATGAACCTCCAGGTCGCCGAGGACTTTATACGTGTACCTGTTCGATACCTCTAGTTTCGATGAGTAGTGTTGTATAGTTTTGGTTTTCATGTAACACCCCATAAATTTGAGATCGTAATATAATCCGTTTTGCCCAGTTCAAATGTGGTTTGATTTCGATCATTTTATTCTCATATTGGCTCTTTAAAACCCCGAAAGAACCATTGTTATTGGCAATGATATTCGTAGCGTCTATATATTCTTCATGCGTAACCACGTACATAGACTGAACTGGTAACAAATGAGACGGATGAATAATCGTTTTTCCTATGATCCCATTTTCCTTGTCCAGAACAGTTTCGCGAATCAGTCCATCTACATACATATTTATATAATCCATTCGAATAAGGCGTCCTTGCTTACCTGCTGCTTCTTCAAAAGGCGTCTGTCTTAACTGGGGTTTAAGCACACGGTCGCTCTTAAAATACTCCCATACAGGCCCTGAGATCACATACGGATCATCAAATCTTCCGAAAACGTTTATAATGTCTGCAATACAGTCACGTATAACTCCAATATCGTATATGGTCATGTCCGGGTTTCGCCTTAGTCCAAATAGACTGGAAAAATCCGTAGCCCCAATTCGAACGTTCAAAACGTATTCTTTATAACAGTTCAGCAGGTCTTTGATGTCCAGTAGCGTCCGCATTCGAGATTCGCGATAAATGACATCACTCGTCTCCAAGATTGGCATTGCGTATACAGTTGGGGCGCAGTCACTCTTACTCTGGTTATACTCGTGTAATAAATTCAAGAATTGCTGTCCATTAGCTAACGAAAACTTAGGAAGAGTAAATCCCGTTATGACTTCAATTGTCTCTTCCAAAACAGTTATAATCCTCTTCATTTGTTCTGGGGTACGGACCCTGACGAAAATAAGAGGGATGTCTTCCTCTGTGACCACCCCCTGTTTCTTTAACGTAGAGATCCTGTACAATTGAACGCATAGGTTTTTCTCGGCTACTTCCAGCTGGTTATCGCCCACTGCATCTTCCAGATCAATAACAGCCGTAACTAACCCCTGAATCTTACCCGACACCAGTTCGTTTGCGATGTTCGGTCTTGTTGCAGGCATGTATAGTGCTGCGCCTACAGCATGAGCAATAATTTCTTTACTAGACTTGTTGGTAAATGGCTGTGGACTTTGAAAGAAAAAGTCTTCGTTACCCTGTAAATAATTGAAATAGCGCACCACATTTACCTCCTTCATAAGCCTATAAATCTATGATTGAGCAAATTATTCATCTGCTAATTTTCGAAGGTTAAAAAATATCCCTCCCTTGATATATGAGGAGGGATATTTATTTTTAGGCTAAGGCACTTAAATCCAAATACATTTCTCATGTGTTATTACATGGACTCCACGTTCGATTTTTCTGATTTTTTGCGAATAGAACTGAGAATCATCGTCCCAACAAAAACTGCAATTAATAGTCCAAAGAATAGGACATGACTCATATGGAATCCAACTACAGCAGCAAGCATTTTTCCTCCGATAATAATAATTAGAATAAATGCTGCCTTCTCAAGTTCAGGAAAACGGTCAATAAGTTTTAGGAAAACTTGCGCGACTCCCCTCATCATGAGAACCCCGAGGATACCTCCCAGGAACAGGACCCATACTTGTTCGCTTACACCAAATGCTGCGATGACAGAGTCGATACTAAACGCAATGTCCATCAACTCAACGGTAATAACCGTACGCCAGAAACTCAAACCTTTTCCTTCTATTTCACCCTCGTCATCTACCTTTTTACCAATGTAGGGGATTACAGGAATTTTGCCTGCACGGATCCACTTCACCTGCAGATCAAACAAATTGCTGCAGGCGATCCACAGGAGATATAAACCTCCGGCAACTTTAACCCAGGTAATCTTGACAAGAAAAGTACCCACACCGATAGCTATAAAGCGAAATACATAGGCACCAATGATACCGTAAAGTAATGCTTTCTTCTGTTGTTCTTTAGGCAAGTGCTTGACCAGTACCGCAAGTACTAGCGCATTATCTGCTGATAATAGCCCTTCAAGAAGAACGAGCGAAGCAATAATTCCCCATGTGACTGGATCTGATAGGAGACTGGTGAGGTTATTCCAATCAAAAAAGGCCATAAAGTTATCAACAAAACTACTAATGAAGTCGGACATGTGCTTGAGATTCCCCCATAGAAATTAAAATTATTTAGACCCTGTAGTCCATCTCATTCCCCAACCATATGCCCGATCTAACTCTTGATGCCCAGAGAAATACTCCACAAGTCTTTCAATGCTGAAAGTTTGGTCTTTCACGTTACGAATCATCGCAATTGCGCACATACCCTTTCGGTTGTTATGCTCGTCCATACGAACAACGATATCTGGTCCGCCTTTTTGCGTTATCGTTACGACTCCATCGGCTTCTGACCAGTTCGTTACACCCTCGTATATAAAGGCAAACACAAGGACCCTTTTAATTTCGGAAATATGATGGCCGTTAATTCTAAGGTTCTCACCTCCGACAACCGTTCCCGTTCGATCGTCCCCATCAAGGGAAATGTAGGGCGAGCGATTCAGAGAACCAAAGCGATTCCCTAATGCCTGAATTACACTCTTGCTACCATCCTTAAGCTCGAATAAGCAGCCTAAGTCAAGGTCTACCCCCTTATTTCCGAAAAACCCCTTCTGTTTCTTTTGGTTCCAATTTAAATTAACAAGAATTTCACCTAGAGAACCGGAGCCCTTTTCAAGGTTGATTACATCTCCGCGTTTCTTCAGTTCTATCTTTGAAAGGTTAACTGGTGGTTTGGGTGTGGGTGATACTGGTGTAGGTGGTACCGGTGTAGGTGCTGGAGTGCCCGATTCAGACGATATGTCCGTAGAATTGTTGGATGGCTGCTCTTTGACCTCAATGCCGTAGCTGCTGCATAAAGCGGCCAACCCACCTGAGTAACCAGAACCTATGGCATTAAACTTCCACTCGCCATTGTATCTATACAATTCTCCTACAACGATTGCTGTTTCTACAGAAAAAGATTTCCCGATGTTAAAGCGAATAATTTCGCTCCCGCTCGTAGGATCTATAATACGAATGTAAGTATCATCAACCTGGGAAAAATCCTGCCCTCTTTTTTCGCCATCATAGATGGTTAACGCAAAAGAAATGCGATCGTATTGGGATGGAATATTTCTTAGTGATACTGATACTTGAGCTTGATCCGTTATTCCTGAATAGGTTTGCCTATTTGATATAACGGAAATGGAATTACCATGATTGGTCGGATTTCCGTAAAATATCAGATCCTCATCTTTGGTTACTTTTGAGTTTGGTGCTAGTAAAAATGCCGAGAAATCAACATCAAGGGAACTATTTCTGTTACCCCATCCCATTCCTATGATGACATTAGTCAGGTTGGGGTTGTTTTTAGTAAGGTCACCTTTTTGACCTTTTACAAGGGAGACCGTCACGGATATCAACCTTTCATTATTTGAAAATATGATTACACAGAAATGCTCTAAATGGTTATGTTACTGGGCATCCAAACCATAGTTTTTGCAAAGCGCAGATAATCCACCTGTGAACCCCGACCCGATCGCCTGAAATTTCCAATCGGAACCATGACGATATAATTCACAAATGACGACAGCAGTTTCCAGAGAAAAGTCTTCTCCCAGATCATATCGCGCGATTTCCCTATTCGTTTCTGCGTCTAGTACACGAACAAAGGAATTAGATACATGACCAAAATTTTGATTTCGAGATGCTGCATCGTGTATCGTTACCGTGATGCCAATGCGGTAAATATGTTGCGGAATTAAGGAAAAGTCGATAATGATTTGCTCGTCATCACCTTCCCCCTCACCAGTCCGATTATCACCTGTATGAACAACAGAACCATTAGCCGTCTTAGGATTGTTATAGAACACAAAATCATCAGCGCTTTTAGCTCTACCATCTTCATGAAGCAAAAATGCAGATGCATCCAGATCGTAGTCTTGACCAGTATTGTACTTATTAATATCCCAACCAAGGCCAATATGTACTTTTTTCAAACCTGGGTTCGTCTTGGTTAAATCAATACGTTGTCCTTTGGATAAACTTATCGTCATGCTATTCGCTTCTCCTTTCTCGTTAATTAGATACTTACACCAAAATCCCGGCAAAGGCCCGCTAATCCATCTTGAAAGCCACTGCCAACAGCGCTAAATTTCCATTCGGCACCATGGCGGTACAGCTCACCAACTACAACCGCAGTTTCCACAGAGTAATCTTCACCGAGGTCATAGCGAATGAGTTCTTCTCCAGAAGCTTCACTTACAACACGCACATACGAGTTAGCAACTTGTCCAAAGTTTTGATTTCTCTCTTGGGCCTCATGAATCGTAATACAAAATGCTATTTTATTTATATCAGCTGGTATATTGGCAAGGTCGATTTTAACGGTTTCATCGTCTCCTGCACCCTCGCCTGTCCTATTATCACCCGAAAGAACGATAGAATTATTGCTGTTAGATGGGTTGTTATAGAACATAAAGTCTGCGTCTGAGCTTACCTTACCATTTTCATTAAGGCAAAAAGCAGTTGCATCCAGATCGAAATCTTTCCCTCCATCATATTTATTGGTATCCCACCCCAGTCCAACAATAACTTTAGTCAAGCCCGGATTGGATTTTGTCAGGTCAACTTTTTGACCTTTCGCCAAGTTAACTGCCATAAATATCGTCCCCTTAAAGTGATTTGCCCATAAAAATGGACCGCCTGTCAGATAGACGGCCCATTTATAAGGCTTTTAATGGTTAAAGTCCAAAATCACGAACAAGCCCGGACAAACCGTCCTTGTAGCCGCTCCCTACCGCGTTAAATTTCCACTCACCATTGTTGCGGTACAGTTCACCTACAACAATCGCGGTTTCTACGGAAAAGTCTTCTCCAAGGTCATAACGAAGGAGTTCCACATTCGTATCTTCGTTAACAATGCGAACGAAGGCATTGGATACTTGTCCAAAGTTTTGGTTACGTCCAGTCGCATCATGAATGGTGATGCAAAAGGAGATTTTATCGACTTCAGCCGGTACAGCAGAAAGGTCTACCTTTAATTGTTCATCATCTCCATCGCCTTCACCAGTCAGGTTGTCACCGGTATGTAGTACAGACCCATTGATGTTTTCCTTATTGTTATAAAAAATAAAGTCTTTTTCGCTACCAGCTTTTCCCGTAGCGTTTAGGCAGAATGCAGAGGCATCCAAATCAAAGTCTTGGCCTCCATCATATTTATTTGTATCCCATCCCAAACCGACAACTACTTTAGTCAGCCCCGGATTAGTTTTCGTAAGATCGATCTTTTGGCCTTTTTCCAAGCTAATAGACATAGATACAACTCCTCTTGATATAAATTAAGTATACCGCTGGGCTAAATCATTAATGTGGGGAGCGTGTGCTCCTTCACCTAAGGCATTGAACTTCCATTCGCCATTGTGTCGGTAAATTTCACCAACGAGAAGAGCTGTCATCCCGGCATAACTATCAGTTAAATTGAATCGTACGATTTCTTGATTGTTCGAAGGGTTAACAACACGAATGAATGCTGATTGAATCATCCCAAAATCTTGTCTGCGAGATACACAATCATATATGTTTACAACCATTAATATCTTTTCGATGTCCGACGGAACTTTAGCAAGATCAACAATAATTTGCTCATCATCTCCGTCACCATCACCGGTAATGTTATCTCCTGTATGTCGAACGGAACCGCATGGACTTTGGGTGTTATAAAAACAAATGACGTTTTCCTCTTTCGACAATTTACCATTTGCATTGAGCAGCAATGCAGAAGCATCACAGTCGATGTTCGCGGTTGTATTTTTCCGGGCAAAAAAGCCCTTGCCTTTAGTCTCGGCTGGATCCCATCCTAAGCCAACAATGATGTTCGAAAGTCCAGCGTTGCCTTTGGTTAAATCAACTTTTTGACCTTTTACCAGAGAAATTGTCACGGTTATCACCTCCTCTCGAAATAGTTCTTTATAACTAGATTTTAGAGTATGATCCAACTTAAAACCCAATTTAAAGACATCTATTTATATTATCGGTATTAATACGTTAAAGATTTCTAAAAGATTCAGATATTAGGTAAAAAAATATTAAAAATCACTAATAATCGTCAATATTTGCTAAAATACATTCCTCAATTTGGATATTCAGTCATCTTAAGTGTTTACTATCCACTATCTTTTGTCAATCTTTAAGTGTTTTTGCGTATAAACAAAAAAATCCCCATGACTTCCATCATGGGGACTAAGACTTAATCAATAAATTATGGTGTCAATTTGGTGGTTTTCTTCCCCTGCCATATCGAGATGCGCCACATATTTCTCATGTAGTCATCAAGACCGATTCGAAAGCAAAAGCCACGAGCCACATCATGGAAATCAGGACATATGCCATCGGAACCTGAGCTCGTGCTGGAAATAACTCATCAGTCCTTTTTATTGTACTCGAATGAAATCTTAACGGGATCCGACATTCCTTCCATAGACAGATAGGCGTCGCAAGTTCCCTTTAAATTGCCGGTAAGCTTGATCATGAATTCGAAACTTCCCGTTTCTGTACTGGTCGTCTGGCCTTCGTAGCGAACTTTCCCTTTCGAATCGAGTATTTTCAAATTCACTTGGGACTGGCTGCCGTTCACGACCAGACCGTCGATTGTCAATTTCTTCGCAGCGGCATCCACCACGGCTCTTGCGCCGTCGATACCCGTCTCACCTCCTGCCTGATCATCCGTACCGAGAACTTCGATTTCATCCAGGAAGACCCAAACATTGACCGGGAATTCGACTTTAACGTAGCGGGCAGACACTTTATCGGCTCCAGCTTTCCCCGGCACACCGTCTGTTATTCCGCTCCAACCCACGAACTCGGCCGAGGCAGCATCCTGTGCCGGTGGCGGAGAAACGGTTGCCAGCGTGCTCCAGGATTGGCCGTCAGATGAAACAGAAAATGTGACATTCTGAGGAAATTGGATGCCAGGCCCTTTATCCTGAAGAAAATGGGCTCTAATTGCCCCGATCGATTTGTTACCGTCCAAATCAAATGTGATGGTGCGGCTTCGTTCGTCAGGGTAGTCGCTTCCCGCATGGGCCTGCCACTGCTCGGTGCGGTAATCCGTCCCGCCGAATCGGCCGTCCGTAAGTTCGTTCCCGGAATCGGGATAGTTGCTGTTAGGCTGCTGTGAAATTGTATAGCTTTGGCCAAGAACCAGATTGCTGAGTCCCCCTCCGTCAGACCAGGTTTGAATGAGAACTTGGGCGTAGGAATCAAGCACCGTTGCGGCCGGGACCGAAATCAACCCTTGCGCTTGGACGGCCGGGTCGTGAATGTGCGCGAGGAAATCCTGCATATACGTCACAGCGTCCTTCGGCTTGTTATCGTCCAGAAGAAACTTGATGGTCTGCAATCGATACGTCAAATCATTACCAAAAGCCGAATTGATTTCGTTCGACTCGACATAACGCTGTACAAGCTCCGTCATCGTCTCCGGCGCCGGACTGCTGTCAGTGGCGTACATTCCGTTCAAATACTGATACAGCCAGTCATACATTAAACGCAAACTTGGATCCTTGCTTACCCCTAAGTTGTATACTGCATTATTGCCTTGATAGTGAGCTCTGAAGCCATTTTGCATCAGACCGGATCTGACGCCGCTGTCCAAGTATTCGACAAAACGCTGACGAAGTACGGGATCTGTCAGCATTCCGTCATCAAATTCAACTTCGTTCCCCATTCCGTACCGCTTTGCAGTATCTGTAGCATCGTCCAGACGGTCGGAATCCATTCCGCCGAAGAAATAGTTAGGCTGAAGCGCCGCGGCATCGAACCCTACGTCTTTCCACATAAACATTTTGTAAGCATATGAGTGTGGAATCCAGAAAACCTTCATGTTCATGGCGTGCACTTTATCCGACACCATGCGAGCTATGTCCGGTCCTGATTCGGATATGTCGATTTGTTCCGGCATCCAGTACATGCCGACAAGCTCAAGATTAGAGTAGTTGGCAGCCTGCCATCTTTGCTGGGTCTGGTCCAGCCACCACTGCACCGCTTTTCCTCTGTTTTCAGACGCTTTTTCTTTGCCTACGACGGAGTCGTTGAAATTCAAGGAACCGCTACCGTCAATGTCGCCAAAATCTGTTAAGGATTCCCCTGGATTCGGAATCATTAACACAACCTTGACTTGATGATCGGGCTGTTTCAGCTTGGCCCCAACTTCCTTGGCGGCCTCATTCAACTGCTGCATATCGCCCGTGGCTGCAAATGTTTTATCCAAATACCATTTCCAATCGTCCAGGTTCGTTTGTCCCTGACCGAAATCGCGACCAGCAGGCGAAGCAATTCCGAGGTATAGAACGCCGTCATAAAGCCAATCGACCGGCTCGCCGTCTTTATTTACATAGCTGATATTAGGGATAATCCGTTCCTTCTTCCAATCGCCCAAACCATTCGCGTATTGCCCGTTATATAGCAGATTCAGATTCCGGATCCCGGCCGTAGCTTCTCCCGGCTCCAAAAAACGATGCTGCTCGGCAGGAACCTTTACCGCCCCTTCAATCTTGCCGTCCATACCCATAATTTCGATTTCGTCAATGTATTCCCACTGTGTAGGATGCATATAAAAGATTACCTTCACATAACGGGCATAAGCCAGCTTGCCATCCGTATTCCCGCCTTTGATTCCGTCCCGGCTGCCATCCCATTCAAAAGTCTCCTGTCTGGGCGGTCCTGCTCCCCATAGCAGCTGCGTAGCGTTATGTGAAAGCAGCCCCCAATTTTCCTTATCGTCAGAGACATACATCGATACCGACAGCGGCACGAGGATCGAGTTCGTCGGATAATCCTGGAGAAAACGAGCGGTTATCTTCCCGACCGACTTTTCCTCCCCCAGATCAAATACGATTTCGCGCGCTTTTCCGTGCTGATGCCCTACCCATGCCGGGTCGTTCATATCCAATGCGCCGTATTTACCGTCTGTAAGCTTGTATCCGTCATCGGGATGCGAAGCTTCCGGAGCTTCAGACCATTCGTACGGGAGGCCGGCCGCAAGATTGCGGAATTGCGTCTCCTCTACTTCCGAAGATGCTGCTGCTTGATTCTCGTCTCTTGCTAGTGGTGCCTGTTCCACTTCCGGTTCACCAGCTTTCGTCGGTTGATTGACTTCAATTGCCGCTTGCAGGTCCGTCACATCCGGAACAAGCGATTTCGCCTGAACCGCAGAGACCGGAGCCATTAGTAATACGGCTGCCATAAATCCGGATATCCAGTTTTTATTCAAATTCATCAAGGCCAGCTCCTTTTCTTTATTCTCGAGTACAGAAATATCAAAACCTTTAAACTCTTATTTCTGTTCCGGGTGAACGCTAAATTGGATCCCCCCTTTCGCGAAATCTGGCATACGCAAGCAGCAGCGCGTATAAGATCGGCTTCCTCCAAAAGAGGAAGCCGTCACCACCACGTACTGATTCTGGTCTATTTCGCTTTTGCCGCCAGGAACTCATCGATTTGCTTTTGCAGTTCCTGCTGAATTTTTTTGAGGGCAGGGCCAGCTTCCGCTTCGAATTTTTTCAATGTTTCGTCCGGATCGATCACCCCGTTGAACAGCGCCGTGTAGTATTGTCCATCGACTGTATTGTACTGGCTGATTTCGTTTTGCACCGGGGCACTATCAAATTCGAAACCGGCCAAAATATCGGTGGTGAACATATCGGCATCGCGAAGCACGGCATCCATTTCATCATTCTTCGGATCGCCACCCACAACACTGCGCTCATCGACCGGATTCCATAGCCAGACATAGCCGAATGCAGAGTAGCCGGATGTATCCAGGTTTTTCATTTTGTCTTCTCCTGCCGCTTCCCAATGCTTCCCTTCAATTCCGTAAGAGAGCAGGTCGTAGTTTTCCTTCTCATTCGCCCAGTTCAGGAACATAATCGCCCGCTCCTTGTTTTTGCTTACCTTCGGAACAGCCAGGAAATTCCACTGCTTAAAATTGGTGAGATTCGCGCCTTTTTCCGGGTTAAAGAAGGTGACCGTTTCCAGCTCGCCGTCCGGTACATTGTTCTTAAATGTGTTCTTGAAGGAATCGCCGATACCGAACGCGCCGTTTGTGACGATTGCTATTTTGCCTGCCGAGATCGGTTGGTGGAAATCTTTCGTCGTCAAAATGTCCTTGAAAATCAGTCCGTCTTTAAACCATTTGTGCGTGTTCGCCAGCCACGTTCCGATCGGTTCCCGATCCTCCAGCAAATTGTATACTTTCCCGTCGTTGTTCTTATAGTAGAGCATCAAGCTGTTGCCGAGCGCGTGGGTCGGCCTGACATGAGTTTCGTAATCGTTCAGCGCATGGTGATTGACGAATGAATACGTGTAAGAACCTGCGCTCATCGGAATGATGTCTTTCTTCTGTTCCTTCACCTTGTAGGCGAATGCAATCAGTTCATCATACGTCTTGATCGGCGGTATGCCGAGCTTCTCGCGAATGTCTTTGCGCACCATGTAGGAATTGCCGGACATGTAGCTGACGCCGAGCGGGACGGCCATAATTTTGCCGCCGTATTTGTTGTAGTCCCACATTTGCTGCGGCCGTTTCTCCAGCACCGTTTGGCCGTACTGGGCCAACAGGTCATCCAGCGGTTCATAGAAACCGCTTGCAATCATTTGGTTGATGTGCAGCCATGGCGCATCAAAGATAAGATCGATGTTTTCGCCGGAAGCGAGCGTCACCTGTGTCTTTTGCGCCAGATCGGACCAAGGCACGAACACGATATCAAGCTTGACATTGATCGTATCCTTCATTCGCTTCTCTGCTTCGGCGATGACTAAATCCATATCCGGCGGCCGGTCGCCAGGAATCATGATTTTCAAGGTGACCTCTTCAAGTTTGGCGTCACCGCTCACGCCATCTCCGGTCTGACCCGACGGTCCGGGCGTCTTCCCTTCCCCTTCGTTCTTGCCCGAACAACCTGCAATCGCGACAAGCGCGATCAATAACACGAGCGCGATGGACAAGAGTCTTTTCATTGTTCATTCCCCCTGTTTCAAAAAATAGAAAAAAAGGCGGATGGGCCGGTTCGAAAACGGCAGCACTCGAAAGCTCGAACCGGTCAAACGCGCTTCCCGCTTGCCGCTCTACCCTTTTACCGATCCAAGTGTCAAACCTTTAATAAAGAAGCGCTGTATGAAGGGATAGACGAACACGATCGGGCCGATGGTAACGCAGACGATCGCCAGCTGCATGCCATAGGTCGGCACGACGACGTTGTACTGCGTCTGGCTCCCGCTCACATAAGCCATAACATTCAAATTGGACATAAGCTGGCGTATCATCATCTGCAGCGGCAGCATCTTGTAATTGTCGATAAACAGCAATGACAAATACCAGTCGTTCCAATATTGCAGTGCGTAGAACAGGCTCACCGTGGCGATTACAGGCAGCGAAATCGGCCAGATGATCCGAAAGAAAATAAAGATATCATTGGCTCCGTCCACAGTCGCAGCTTCATTCAATTCATACGGCAGCGTCCGGTAGTAGGAGACAAGAATGAAGGCATAGAACGGATTAAGCAGATAGGGCAAAATAAGCGCCCAAACCGAGTCTTTCAGGTGCAGCCAGTTGGCAATCAGCATGTAGAAGCCGACCAGCCCTGCACCGAACAGCATCGTCAGGAAGGTCAGAAACGATAAAATGTTGCGATATTTCACTTTCCGGTGGCTCAGCGTGTACGCATAGGCAGCTGTCAAAAGGACACCCAGCGCCGTGCCGGCGATCGTCACGATAATCGTGATGCCGTAGCTTAGAAACACCTGCTTGCCGGAGAGCAGAAATTTGTACGCATGGAGACTGAATTTGCTCGGCAGCAACTGGTACCCCGCCGTCTGCAGAAGCGATTCATCAGCGAACGAGTTGATGAACACAATCCAGAACGGAATGAAGCAAAACAGCGCAAACGCGCCCAGCACCGCGTACATCAGAATAAGAAACAACCGTTCTCTCATGTCGATCACACCTTACATGACCCGGCGAACCGGGCCACTGCCCGTTTCGCCGAACCCTTTTAGAATAGTCTTGAATCCGCGTCCACCCTGCGCGCGATCGCATTGAAGATCAGAATCGTGACGAGCCCCATGCAGGACTGGTACACGATGACGGCAGACGACATGCTGAAATTACCCAGCTGCCGCAGCGCCCGAAATGCATACGTATCGATGACATCTGTCGTCGGAAAGAGTACGCCGTTATCTCCGATAATCGCGTAAATCATGCCAAAATCGCCGTAAAAAATACGGCCAATGCCAAGCAGCGCCAATACCATCACCGTCGGCCGCATCAACGGCAGCGTTATGTAGAGCATCTGTTGCATCCGGCTCGCACCTTCAATTCGGGCGCTCTCATAATATTCTGCGGAGATGCCCGTAATGACGGCCAAAAAAATAATGGAATTATATCCGGCCATCTTCCAGGCGCTAATCATGGTTAAGATATACGGCCATACGCCAGGCGACAAATACCAGTCCACTCCTTCGTAGCCAAGGGCGACAAGCGCGCGGTTAATCAGTCCCTCCGATGTGCTGAATAGCGTCAAGGCCATCATGCTGACGACAAGCCATGAAATAAAATACGGTAAAAAAATAAAGGATTGCGTGATTCGCTTGAACAGCCTGTTTCGGATTTCGTTCAGGAAGATCGCCAGCACGACCGCGCTGCCGAGGCCGGATAGAAGAAACAGCGCATTCAGGAAAACGGTATTCAGCGTCACCCGTAGCCAGTCTTTCCCATTGAAGAAAAACTCGAAGTTTTTAAATCCAACCCATTCGCTCCCCCATATTCCATCCGATAGCCGGTAATTCTGGAAGGCAAGCAGATGCCCCAGCATGGGCATATACGCGAATACGACCAAAAACGCAATGCCGGGCAGCGCAAGCAAGTACAAATACCGGTTCCGCGACAGCTCACGCACAATCGGCCACCCGAACCTTTTCCGTCGCTCCAAAAAGCGTCCCTCCTTTCTTGTGGGCTTGCAGGATTCGAACGGAGCCATCGTAGCATTCACGGCGCGGCTTGCCTAGTTCTCATTGGCCGGATTGGGTTCTCGCGTGGCTAAAATCGCGAGCGTTCGCCGGTTGTTATTGGTCTGGCCAGTTCTCAATCGCCGCCACCCCGCCTGCTAATTCGCAGAGTTCCCGCCCATCTGCCGCGTCGTCCGCTCCAACCGCTCGCTCGCCTTACTGTCGCGGTATTGGCTTGGCGTCATGCCGGTCGCTTTCTTAAATGCGGTGAAAAAGTGGCTTTTCGTCTGAAAACCGGACTGCTCTGCAATCTCGGTGATCTGCATGCTGGTCTGCTCCAGCAGCTCCTTAACCTTTCCGAGCCGCTCGTTCAAGATGAAATTCGATAGAGGCATGCCATATTGTTCGTGAAACAGTTGCCGGACGTATTTGGCCGACAAAGCGATATGGTCAGCGATATCATCTACCGACAGCATCGGGTCATGGGTATGATAGCGGACATACTCGATGATTTCCCCAATCAGCTTTTCCTTGCGACTGAATCCCTTTTGGTCGCTAAGTTGCCGGATAATCCGCCCAGTCTCGTCCTTCAGCCATTCGCGGACCTCGGTAAGCGTGGCGAACTGCCTCAAATGGCGCTCAATCCCTTCAACACTCTGAATAGACATCATTTTGCTGAACGACTTGACGATCGCAAACAGAAGCAGCTTCAATTGGAATTGGCACTCGGTATACTTCATCGTCTGCAGGCGCGTGAACACCCCCTCCAGCATGGCCAGCACCTTCTCCTCTTTGCCGCTGCGAATCGTCTGGATCAAGCTTTCTTGCACGGCGGAGTCGATCGGCGCTTGTAAATCGGCATACCGCTCAAAGTCTTGTTCAACGTAGATTTTGTCATCACCACTGACAAACTTGAATAATGTCAGCTCGTTCATATCGTCGTATACTTTGCGTAAATCATCATGCACACGCCGCGCTGAGCTTTCGGCGATCGTCACGTCCAGCTTTACGTGACGGGTGACTTGACGACTAAGCTCCTTCAGCTCTTTAGTCAACTCGGGATCAGGGAGGGAGCTAACAGTGCCAACCAGCACGACCAGATGGTCGGTCCCAAAATCGACCACCTCGATCGGCCGTTCAGGTGTGCCCAGCAGCTCCTCTGCGATATTGCCGATTGCATACTTGAGCAGCTTGCGAGAGACGAAATCATACCGCTCGGATATCTCATAATAGGAGTCGATCTTGATAACAGCCAATCGAAGCCACTCATAGTCAAGCAGGCAAGATTCGCGGACAATCGCCGCTCTGGCGCCGTCAGTCAGCCTGCCCTGCAACAGCCATTGCCGCAAATATTCGGTCTTGATCAGCGGATAATGATCGCGAAGCATAACGACGCCCTGCTCGATGACGCCGTAATCGTTCTCCCCCTTCACGCCTAGCTTCCGCTGCAGTTGATCCGCCAGCCGACGGAATGGTCCGACGAAACGGCGCGAATTCCAATAGGCGACCAGAAGCAGCGCGATGAGCAGCAGCAGCGAGCAGGCGATGATGACGGTTTTAAATGCCCCTGCCTTTTCGCGAAATTGTTTCATTTCAGTGACAGATATAATAGTCCACTCCGACGATTCCATTCGGGCGTAGTTGACGAACGCTGCCCCTCCCGCTCTGTTCAACTCGAATGAACCTTCCTTCACTCCCGGTTGGATGTTATAGATGGTCTCCTCAAGCCGCTCATCCTGTTCCCCCAGAATCCATTTTCCTCGATCATCCACAATAGTAAGCAGCGTATCCGCTCTTTCACCGCTTGAGATCAAATGCTTCTGGAGCTCCTTCTTGTCGAACAGGACAACAAGATACCCATCGCGGTTTTTCTGCACAGGAGTCGAGGGTAGCTGAAGAGCCAAATACGATTTATTTCCTATCTGGTGGTCAAAATAACGCAGGAAGGCCCCGGGAGTACGCTCAATTCGCTGCAGCATCGGCTGATCGGCAAATTCCTCGAACGGAATCAACCCAACTTTGGAGTCGATCACCTCACGTTTGCGAAAGCTAAATAAGTAAGCGGTTTCAATATAAGGTTCGTTAGATAAATATTTAGTCAACACCCCCATCGCGCTGGCATTTTGCAGCAGATCGTCGGCGGAAGCATACATCCAGTTTTGCACGGTACGGTCTTCGTACATGGTCAGACTGTACCATTTCAGCTTAGCCAGGATGTACTCGACCCGCTCCGCCATTTCGTTGATGCGGTCCTGATTAAACGTTCCCATCTGGGAATAAGCGTAATGCGAAAATCGGTTGGCCAGAAACAACGAGAGCGGTATGATGGTCATTGCAAAAAAGATGCCGCTTATCACAAATATGCGCCAGGATGTCGATCTGAACATAATGTCCCTCAGTCCCCCTTCGTCAATGGCAGTTCTCTTATGACTAATATGTCCTATCATAATGCACCCCTTTTCTGTTTGCCTAGTTCTCATTTGTCCGTCAAGTTCTATTTTTCCGGATTCGCCTGCAGCATACGTCCACGATCTGCAGTAAGTGCAGGAATACACAGTAGGACTGGCCCCAGGGAATGAGACAAATAAAAACACCTTCAAGTAAATGCAACCATATCGTCAGATATGGAAACAATCTTGAAGGTGTTTTGTCCGTGGCAACAAGAGTAAGTTACTCCGTGGTAATCAAGATGAGGGCAATAAAGCTTAGATTATCGACGTTCCAGTTCGAGAAACCTTGGAACAGCTCAATGCAACGTAAGTGTTCTGCACCATTTCATCGCCCTGCGTTCGACCCGATTGTAAATGTCGTTCGCGCCAATTCAGTATATCCGTCGTCGGCGAGCAGTATGGCATCGTAAGTTCCGGCCGATAGGCTCAAGGAGTCGAAGCTGATCGTCCCGTTCGGCTGCTGCCCTTCGCTTGCATACTTCCAAACGATCGACGGATTGCTGATACCCGGAATTATGCCTTCCTGGTAAATGCCGATCCAATCCTTGCTGCCCGATGCGCTCGTATATGTTACGAGCACAGTTTCTTCTTGAGCATATGCCGGCTTATCCGTACATATCGTTACTCTGTCCGACAAATGGGGGGTCGGAGCGAGCTGCGCGCGGAATGTGGAGACAATTGCACGATGATCGGACGGCCAAGGCGCAAGCACAATATCCGAATAGGGCCCGTTTTCGCCGACGATTTTGCTGCCAAGCGTAGTCGATGGTCCCGACGCATACACAAAATCGATGCGGTCATGTACTTCATTCGTGCCGATTTGTCCGTTTTCCCCCGGCGTCCACGTATTGGCAGGATGCTTAACCGGATTCGAGCGAATTTCACGGTATGAGTCGCGGAAATTCAACTGTTGCAGCTTCGCAGACACGGGCCATTGGATTGAAACGCCAAAATGATTGCTTTTTGTTGCATTCGTCCAGTCGAGGTGGGACGGCACGTTAAAATCGCCCGTAAGAAATACCGATAGTCCGCGGCTCGCAAGGTTCGGCAGCACTTCGAACCGACTCTTCATCTCCGCCATATGATATTTTTTTTCGTTGCTCAGCACATCATGTATAGATTTCCCGTCCCGTATGTCATAAGGCCCGTACGGATACGCAGACAGATGCACGTTGCTCATCGCAACCACTTTGCCCGGCCTGACCTCGATGTAAACATACTCTCGCTGGTGTGCGTTGATAATGGGAAACCGACTCATGATGTTATGGCCTTCGGCATAATAAAAACCGAGCTTTTGCGCAAGCGCGGCAAGATTGCCACCTGGCTCCTGGATGCCGACGATATCGGCTCCGGCTGTCCGGATCGCCTCGGCGGTTTGATCGAAAGACACAACGCCTCCCCCAAGCCAAATGTTGAAGGTCATAACCTTCAGATCAACCGTTTCCTCATGCACCGCACTTGTAACGTTTGCTTTAGCTAATGCTGGAGTGCTGAACCCGGCCAGCAGCTTCACCGCTGCATTGCAAACAGCAACAACAACTGCAATACGGACCCGCTTGTGACGATGAAACAAGGTTTGGAGGGTGCATACCATCATGCAACCAACCTCTTTTCTAATGATTTTTTGAACCATCACTTCAGGCGTGCATCTCAAAGCTGCAATATTGACGACACTTGATCAAGCCGAGCGTGATATGAGAGTGGGATGAGCAAATTGATAACGTATCGTATGAAATCAACGCTCATTCCGCCGGATCGGGCACCGTTTGCTTCACATAAGTACCCTTTACGAATTGATACATAAAGTCATAATTCGAACGCACGGTCGGATCGCTGCTTCTTGAGCTGTCCAGAAGGGAAGTATTGCCTTGATAATAAGCTTTGAAGGCACGGGTCATATATCCGTAATCGACGCCGCCATTCAAATATTCGATGAATCGCTTGCGCATCTCCTGATCGGTATTCATCCGTTCATCCGTTTCAAATTCAACGCCGATCCCATACTGGCGGGCAAGCCCGGCCGCATCCTCGAGACGCGTCGCTTCTGTTTCGTTGAAGAAATGATTCGGCTGCAGAGCCACGGCGTCAAAGCCAAGCTGTTCCTTAGCGAAGCTGCCGTTTGCGTAAAAATGCGGAATCCAGAAAAACTTCTGCTTGTGATTGCTATGGACAAGATCGCTCGTATACCGGATCAACGGTTCATCAAATTGTTCACCGAGCCACGCGCTTTCGGCGAGCCAGTACATGCCAGACAATTCGAGATTGGAGTAGCCCGCCGCTGACCATCTTTGTTTAACTTGATCCATATACCAGCTTACTGCTTTTTGTCTGTTATGGAGAGCCGCTTCCGCGCCTACCTGGTCGGGATTGAAGTTCTCCGAAATGCCATCGCCATCAACGTCGCCAAAATCCGTCGTAGCGGTGTCCGGGTTAGGAATCATCAGCACGACTTTCGTACGGTGCTTTGGATCGCCGAGTTTTTGACCGACTTCTGCAGTCGCATCGTTCAAATGCTTCATGTCGCCGTCCGCGCCAAACGTGGTGTCCAAGTACCACTGCCAATCTTCAAATAAAGCCGTGCTGCCAAAGTTTCGTTCCCCGCCTGGGGTCAGCAAACCAAGGTAAAGGACGCCATCATAAAACCAATCGGTCGGTTCACCTTGCTGGTCGACATAACTAATGTACGGGATAATTTTATCTTTCGTCCAAATGCCTTCTCCGTTTGGATACCAGCCATTGTACAGCAACACAAGATCGCGGATGCCGTTCGTATCTTTGCCCGGTTCCAAATAAGCCGGCTCTTCATGCTTGATCCGAACCGCATGCTTCGCTTTGCCGTCCTTGCCCCAAATTTCAATTTCATCGAGGAATGTCCACGTTTGCGTCGTAAACGTAATTTTTACATAACGCGCATATGCCGATGAAGCGTTCTTGTTCGGATGCGGCAATCCGTCCGCTGCTGCGTCCCATATATAGAACTGTTCGGTTGCCGGTCCCGGCTCCCACAATGGAATTTGTGTATTTCGATGTGCCAGCGTCCCCCAGTTTTGGCCATCATCGGAGACGTACATCGAAACCGTTACGGGATAAAATATTCCCGCATTGCTGTCCTGCATAAAATGCGCTTTGATGGCGTTAATGGATTTGAAATCCTGCAAATCGAACACCACTTCTCTTGTGATACCGCGAAGATGTCCCTGCCAGCCGGGATTCACATATTCCAAAGGCTCGTATACCCCATCGGTCAACTCGTTTCCGGAGTCAGGGTAACTTTCATTCGGAGCCGCGGAGAACTGATAGCTTGATTCAGCCGCCAGATTCCTTGGTGTTTCAGTTTCTTCTTGGGCCAGTGCACTTGGAGTAAGGGTAAACAGCATGACGGTAATGATCGTGAGTATAAATCCATTTTTTTTCGTAAACATCAGATTACCTCCCTATAAATTCTGGACCCGACATTCAGAGCCGGAATACGGTGGGTGTATCCATCATGACATTCGATCAGCCGACGATGCCCGAGCGTTCGACTCCTTCGACGAAATGCTTCTGCAAGAACAAGTAGAAGATCATCAACGGAATGATCACCAGTACGGTGCCCGCATTCAACCGAATAGAGGTCAGCATATATTCGGGCGAGTCCGCAGCCAGCAAACCGGGCAAAGACGCAAGCTGCATCGACAGCACTTTTGTATCCGTCAAATACATCGAAACGTAGAATGAATCGTTATACTGCCAGACGAATGAGAACAACACGACGGTGATGATCGCCGGCATCGCGTTCGGCAGCATAACCCGATAGAAAGTTTTGAATATACCTGCGCCGTCCACGAGAGCGGCCTCCTCTAGTTCTCCGGGAAGTGAGCGGAAAAATTGCTTGAAAATATAAATGTAAAGCCCGTTTTTTAGCCCCGTCGCCGTAATGGACGACAAGACAAACGGCCAATGGGTATCAAGCAGGCTGACACCCGGTCTGCCGGTAAACAGCTCTACAAGCCCCAACGGATCGAAATACCGAAAATGCATGTACGTCGGAATCATAATCGTCTGCGGCGGGACGATGATCGTGAAGACAACGAGCATAAATAGGAGGCCTTGCCCAGGATACTTCAAGCGCCCGAAGCCGTAACCCGCCAGGGCGCAGGAAGCCGTCTGCAGGACGGCAGCCATGGCCGAGATGCCGATTGTATTGAGCAGCGCATCCATGTAATTCATTTTGTCTAGCACGAACGCCAGATTGTCGAGGGTGGCATGCTTCGGAAACCAAATGATCGTTTGATCGTAAATATCTTCTTTTCCCCGAAGGGCAAGTGAAATTTTCAACAGGATCGGATACAAGATGACATAGCCGATGCCCATCACGAGGACTGTGCGGAACAATGCCCATGACCAAGCCTTGATTTTGCCGGCGGCTGTTACAAGCATGATGCCCCTCCTCCAAATATAGTGTAGCTGCGGAAGCTCCCTTCAAGCACCGTTCAAGCTTCCACGCTGGCTAAAGCTCACAGCAGCTCCGATTCGGCAGCCAGCGCTATGAATCGTAATAAAACGCCCTGCGTGAAATGACGGCCGTGAACAAACCAAGCAGCAGCACGATGACGCCGAAATAGATCCAGGACATTGCAGCGCTCAAGCCGAAATCAAACAGCTTGAACGACGTTTCCTTCAGTAGGCTGGCCATCCGGCTGTTCAGGAACGAGTCGATGATCGTATAGATCACGTTGGTCAGGATGAGCGGCGCCATCATCGGAAATGTAATTTTCCAGAAATTCTCGTACCCTGTGGCGCCCTCGATTCGCGATGCCTCATAGAGAGACGGGGGGATCGACTGTAGCCCTGCCAAAAAAATGAGAATTTGCACGCCGGACGAGCTGATGATGTCATAGATTCGATCGACTGCGTCCGCCAAATAATTGACGAGCCCCCGGTTCATGCCCATATCGTACAGGATGCCTTTCAGCTCGAAGCTGCCGAGACTGCTGAAGCCGCCCTCAGCGAGCGTCTGCCCGATCGCCTGTGACATGTAATCGGCCCATCCCAGGCTGGAGATGACGCCGGTGGACACGATAACCGGCAGGAAGAAAATCATGCGCGCGATCGACCGGCCCCTGAACCTCTGGTTCAGCACGGTGGCGATAAACAGGCTGAAAAAGATGATAAGCGGTACGTTCACAGCCATTCCGATGACCGACTCGGTCAGTATTCGGTTGAACGTCGCATGGACGTAGAAGGCGTTCTTGTAGTTGTCCCAACCCAAATATTCAAGCTCTAGGCCGCTTTCCCCCAGCTTGAGCTCATGCAGGCTGAATTGAAAAGATTGGGCCAGCGGGACAGCAAAGAGGAAAATGAATCCGATCAGCCACGGCAGCGTAAACAGCATGCCCATCAGCACACTCTTGCGCTGAAGAGTGAAACGGACATGACGCATGTCACTTCCCTCCTATCCGATAGCTTAGCGCACCGACGGCATAGCCGCCCGGTGAAACCGGTTTGTCGTTGTAATTGACCGTAATTGCCGTGCCGTCCTCATACGTGGTCCGGTAGACTCCTTCAGACAGCTTCTCGTGCCGGGAGATTCGCAGGTGCCGGACCGGCTTCAATGCCTCGTTCACTTCCTTGTAGGCTGCGGCTGCTTCCTCGACCCAGTCCGCATAGCCGGCCGCATACAGTTCGCGGGCTGCGGGAGACTTCAGCTCGGACGGCATGCTGTACACCCAGCGATAGTAAACGTTTGAACCCGTCTCAATCGCCTTCAAAATATTTTTTCGGGCAGACTGGTCGTCCGCCTGGTTGAACGGCAGGCCGGCCAAATCCGCGTAACCGTGAAGAACCATCTGATAAAAAGGGACCGATTCGTCCTCCAGGTTAAATCCGCTCGAAGCTGCAGGCGCATTCACGATCGTCTGCGCATACGGCAGCAAATAAGCGTTGCCGCCGCTCGCCATCAGATCCGGAAAGTCCGCGGACAGCTCAATCAGCTGAGATTCGACGATCGCTGCGCTCTGCTGCCGGTCTGCCGGCTTCTTCTGGTCGAAGTCGGAATAGAGCGTGTCGCCCAAATCCCGCAGCGACAGTCCGCCGATGCCGAGCGGCTTCACTGCCTTGGTGAAGCTGCGGACAACCGCAGGAAGCCGGACAGGAGACAGCGGGTAGTGGGAGAAGGACTCCCCATCGAGGATGAAGCTTGGCCTGTCGACACGGTACACGCTCGCAATCTTCTGCGACATGTATTTGATCGCATCGCGTCCAGCGCGGAATCCGTGACCGTCCGTATAAACGTTCAGGAAGGCCGCGTCCGGATAGAACCTGACGCCCTGTCCGTGCAGCTTCTGCGCGAACTCGGTAAATGTCGCCCGTCCGCCAATCTCTTCACAAACCACCACCCGCGACGGGTAACGATGTTGAGTCCCGCCGTTAAACCAGCCCATATAACGCAGCTTGACGGCTGTTACCTGTTCTTTGCGCAAGTCGGCAAGCACCTCCAGCGCCTGATCGAGCGTCGTCAGCGGCGTGACCGCATCATACGGCACGCCCAGCATCGATTTGCGCGTTTCCATCCCGCCGACGAGCTCGAGCACGAACGGAGTGTCCGCCGCAGGTTCCAGCCTCCGCAGCCGGTTATGTTCGGCCAGATAGTCGCGATACAAAGCTGCCATCCCGGAGTAGTCTGCCTTGTCACCCGCCAGAAATCCGTAACGAACAACGATGTCCCCTCCGTACGGCGTTTTCTGGTGAACCGGATTCGTGCTTGTCGCCGAGTTTCCGGCGATGATCACCTTATCCCTGCTCGCTAGCGTGAATGATGGAGCAATATAGTTATAGCCGTTCAGCCTGCCGGCGATGTCAGCCTTGATGGATGCAATCGCGTCACCCTGCTCAATGATGCCAAGCCAAGCCGCGTCACCCGCCTTCAGCCCAAATACAGGCAGTCGGACCGTCTCATGCTCCGCCAGCTTCTCATCCCTGGCGATCGCTCCGTCCTCTCCGTACACCGGAGCGAGGTACGGCGGTTCGACGGTCCGCCCGTTGTTCAGCCGTATCAGCGCTCCTGACCCGTCGGGGACGAACATGTAACCGGACTGCAATGAATCGGCCGCCCCGAAAAACTCCAGCAGCGTTATGGTATGCAGCGGCATTGTCCCCGTTTTCTCAATCGCTCCTGCATCAATGCGCACGACAAACTGCTCCCCGTCGAGCCTGTATTCGACCGGAATCGAAAATCGCGGCCGTCCGGAGCCCGCTTCCGGCTCCAGACCATTCTCTTCATCGTCGTAAGCCAGATCCTCCTCCCCGTATCCGACCTGATCTAAAATGTCGAGCACGGCAGACACCGCCAAACTGGGCAACTCCCGCCGCGTATACACATCGCGGTCTGCTTCATATTTGAACCGCTTTTTCATCTCGCTTACGGCCCGTTCGTCCGACAATCGGCTGATAATCCGCTCCTCGAAACGACTCCCGGTCATCACTCGCGGTATAGACTCAATCCCGCGGACGACCTGACCGACCGTATACGTCACCTTCACCCCGTTCTCGATCGGCTCCGTTTCGAACTGTCCAAGCGCGACACTGTCCGCATAGCTGTCGTACTCCTGCTCCTGGCCCGTATCCAGCAAGTAGGACAGGAAAAACAGGGATGACAGCCGATCTTTATGCACTCCTGACGCGATTGGGTCCGATTCGCGGCTCGTGGGGTTGGAGTACCACAATCGGCCGCTTTCCTTGTGCCTGACGGCAAACGACGTCGTCTGCCGGTCCATGAACAGCGTCAGCCGGCCGTTTTCGGCCGCCTTCTCCATCCCATCCGGAACGGCGCCCCGATCCTGAATCCAGGGGAGCGCGGGCGCCGAAGCGGCTGCCGCCGTTCGGCTCGCCTCGAGCCGGGTTTCCGCTTCAGCAATTACGGCAGCCGGGTCGTCCGGCGCGGACAGCGAAGACAAGACAACGGCGGCCACAAGCGCAAGCGCCGAAACCCCGGCCGTGATGATAACGAACCGTCGCCAAAGCATGCTCATTCGCATCAAGCGCATCTCCCCTCATATCCGTAATGATAATTCCTGGTAGACCGTCAAAATAAAGACAACCAGTTGCTGAATCAAGCTAAACACCAATAGGGCCAAAAAAACGATGATGGCAATAACTACGACCGTCAAAACCATCGTCACGACAGTCTTTAGCGGCGTGTACTGATGCACCGTCAGCGTGGCCACGAACAGCAGACCGGCAAACCACAGTACGCCGATCGTTCCAAATAACGAGTAGAAGCTCAACTCCTGCAAGGTAATCATCCAGCCGAAAGCCAGCTGCAGCGTGCTGGCCAGCAGCAACGGCAGCATGGCATAACCGCTCGCGATAACGATCTCCTTGAACGTCCCTTCTCCGTCCATAAGCGTCGTCAGCGACCAGTTGGCCACGCACCAGACCAGAAACGGTATAACGATGAAGGCGAATTCCTTCACACTGTTGATCCGTTCCCAATGCCCGCCCGAGACGAGATAGCCGGAGTAGAAGGCGCGCAGGACAAAGATGAAGCCGACTAGCGCGACGATAGTCAACGCGACCCAGAGCCTACCCTTCCCTTCATATTTCAATTCCCAGAACTGCTTGAACGGTCTGACGGTCGTAAGCAGCGCGGTGCGGACTGGCCCATACTCGTCATCCGATGATCGCTTTGGCGCGAAACGCTTGACGAGGACAAAGACCGCGATGGTAGCGGCGAGGCAAGCAAACAGCCAGGCAAAGTTGTTCCACAGGAACGCTTTGCGGTAGCCGGCGAACGCCTTGGAAAAATACGGGCGCGAATCGCCGAACTTGAAACTCGCCATCGCCGCTTCGTAGTTCCCCTCCTCCAGTTGGGCCTTCCCTATGCCGATATGGGCAAGCTCAAGATTGCCGTTAAGCTTGCTCGCTTCGCGCCACAGCCTTGCCGCTTGCTCTTCCTTGCCATTGTAGTAAGCCGATGCCGCATCAAGCATAAGCGAGCCGTAGCGTGTCGGCTTGAACAACGTAAGCCTGTTCAGTGCGCGGTCGAGCACGAGAATGTCCCGTCCGAACCAGGCTACATCCGCCGGCCCGCGGAAATTGCCGACCTTATCGCCGATTTGGCCGAACTGGAACAGCAGATTCCCGTCATAATCGTAGGCGAATGTGCGGCCTCGCTTGGAGTCCAGTACCAGGTAGATCTGGTCGGCGTCAACATCGATGGAGATCAGCGTAGAGCTGCCACCGAAGCTGCCGGAACGCGTCGAGCGCAAATCTCCCATAACCGGGATCATGCCATCCTGCCTTAGAACGTTGATACCCGATGGATTGAGTCGCTTCACCATATCAATCGTAGTTCGGTTCTCCGTTGCCGTCGCATAGACGAATTGTTCGGCGTCGATAGCCAGATTGTTGAATTCGATCGGGACGTACAGCGCCATTTGCCGGCGCTGCGCATCGGTCGCGAGCTGCTTCCAGAACAGGTCTGCCGCGTTGAAGCGGACCGGATTTTTGCCAAAAAAGCCGCTGAAAGCCCCATTCGCATCAAATTCTACGATGCCGTCGAACACCCCCTGACTGACCGCGAACAGCCGCCCCGCAGAGTCGAGTGCCAGCTTTGTTGGCAAAAATTTAAAATCCGCGCGAAGCGTCTCGGACTCAGGCGGCCCTACGATACGCACGAGCTTCCCTTCCCCGTCCAGCTCGACGATCCGCCCATTCTGCGTGTCTGCCACGTGAATATGATGCTCCTTGTCGACGAAGACGCCTTGCGGCTTATTGAACGCATCGGCCTTGCCTTCGCGCTGGAAGGAATCGATAATCCGGACGAGCCGCCAATTTTCGTCCACCACGACAACGCGGTCGTTGCCCGTATCCGCGATATAGACGCGCCTGTCCGGCCCGACAAACAGATCCTCCGGATTATTGAAGGCCTCCGCATTCACAGTCGAGCCATAGATGACCTTATCCGGCATATACGGCAGCGGAGCCGGAACGGCCTCTCCGTCAGAGGAGTAATGATAGCCGTAATAGGGAGCCGCATCGGCTAGCGGGGGCGATGCCAGAGCAAGGACAAGCATAACGAGAAGCGGCAGCCATATCCGATTCATTCCTTTTGTCCCCCCCCCTCTCAATCTTTCATACCGGATGTCGACATCGTTTGGATAACGTTGCTCTGCGAGATAATGAAGATCGCAATCGGCACTGAGATCATGAGCAGCGTTGCAGCCATCGAGGGTCCCGTGCGCACGATGCCGCCCGCCAATATTTGCCCGAGCGCATGATCGAGTGTCTTGAGCTGTTCGCTGTAGATGTAGATTTTGCCGGTGCCGCCCGCGCCCCACAACCCTTGGAAGGAGAAAATGATGAGCGTCATCCAGGCCGGTTTGACGATCGGCATCACAACCCGCCATAAGATCCGATACTCGCTGCAGCCGTCGATGCGGGCTGCCTCAAGCAGCGCGTCCGGTACCATTTGCTCCATAAACTGCTTCATCAGGAACAGTCCGAGCGAAGAGCCGAGCGCCGGGATGATGACCGCCCAATAGCTGTCCAGCAGGCCGAGCCACGACATCGTCATGTAGTTGGGAATGGCTGTCACATGCCCGGAAAACATGAGGGAAAGGACAACGATGGTAAAAAGCGCGCCTCGCCCCCGGAAGCGGCGTTTGGCCAGCGGGTAAGCGGCCAAAGACGCCAGTATGACATGGCCCGCCGTGCCGACGACCGCGATAAAGACAGTGTTGAATATATAGCGCGTATATGGCACCCAGAATGAGGACAGCAAATAATATAATTCCGTAAAGTTTCGCAGCGTCGGGTACCGGACGAAAAACCTCGGCGGGAACCGGAAGATCTCGTCGAGTGGCTTAAACGCGTTGCTGACGACAAACAGCAGCGGCAGCACCATAAAGGCGCCGACGCCAGCAAGCGCCAGAAACAGCAGAAGGTCGACGGCAAGCGAACGGTTCCATCTTCGATTACGTCGAATCCGTATCGTCGCCAACTTTATTCACCGACTTTCTTGAGCAGTCTTTGAACAAGCAAATTGGAGCCCAGCATCAAGGCGAACAGCACGGTCGCGATCGCCGATGCATAACCCATCTCGTACCGGATACCGCCATAATCGTCCAGATGGGTGACGATGGTGTGGCCTGCGTACTGCACGCTCGGAAACCCGGCGATCTGGGTCGAAACCTCGGCAATTGCGAATGAAGCTGTAATTTGGATAACCGCGCCAAACATAAGCTGCGGACGCATTGACGGGAGTGTGATATACCACAGCTCTTGCCAACGGTTACGGATGCCGTCGATTGCGCCGGCTTCGAACAGCGTTTTGTCCATCCCCTGCAGTCCTGCGATGAACGCCAGAAAACTTGTGCCCAGACTGAGCCAAAGCTGCACGATGATCAGAATCGGCAGGATGTAGTTGATGTCGGACAGCCACAATATGGGCTCCATAATGATACGGTTGCGCAGCAGGAAGGCATTGATGAAGCCGTAGGAATCATTCGCAAACAGCAGCTTCCAGACGATAAAGGCGTTGCCCGACAAGGACGGGGCGTAGAACACAAGCGTGACGAAGGCGCGGATCTTCGGCGACACTTCGTTGATCAGCCAGGCCAGGACAAAACAGGCCAGATAGCTGATCGGGCCGGTAATCGTCGCGAGCAGGATCGTATTCTTCACCGCAATGAGGAACACTTCGTCGTTAATAAACAAACGGGCATAGTTGTTAAGCCCGACCCAGTTCGGGAACGCCAGCATATTGAAATCCGTCAGGCTGAGCAGCATAGACATGAGAACAGGCAGGACCGTAAATGTGAAGAAGATGGCGAAGAACGGCGCCAGCATCATATAATCCTTCCGGCTCGCCTTCAACTCGAGCAGCAGCCTGCGGAATCGAGTCGGACGCTCCGTCCGAAACGGCGCCGCGCCTGCCTTCGTCTGTTTAGACAGTACGCTTATGATGCATCCTCCTCTCTAATCCGTTGGCAAATGAAATTCGCGACGTTTGACCGTAATTTCCTGGTTGATCGTCCGCGCGTAATCCTTCAGCGTCTCGCGCGGATTGGCCCCTTTGTTCAGCACCTCGAAAAACGCATTGTTCAGATGGCGCTTCGTGAAGTAGCCACCGGGCACGTCCGGAACACCGCGTACCCATTCCAGCTGCTCCATCAGCCGCTCAAAATCGTCAGCTGGCCAAGGCAGCTCCCGCAGCGCCTCCAGATTGGCCGTCGGATACCGCGCTGCAGCGCCCATGAGCGCCTCCAGCTCCCGGCCGAACGTCAGCTGGGCTTCCTTGCCGGTCCACCAGTCGATGAACGCCCAGGCGTTCTCCTTATTCTTCGCACGCTTGAACATGACCGAGCCGAGCGTGACGGACGCGCTTTCGCGATGGATTGCGCCTTCGCTTTCCGGTGTTCCCGGGACAGGAGCGAAAGCCCATAAGCCGCGGATTTCCGGAGCGAAGACGACCAGTGAATTGTAGGTTGTGTAGTCCGCGATGCCCACCGGCATCTCTCCGATGCGGAACCGGTTGATGAAATCGAATTGCTGCGGTGCCTTGTAGTTGACATATAGATCCGTCCACCGCTTGAAAGCCAACAATGCTTCCTCTGCATCCAATCCCGACACCTTGCCTCCGTCCTTGTAATACGAGCCGCCGTTCTGGTACAACAGAATGTCCATTGTCACATCCGGCGTCAATCCGATCGACAGCTGTCGCTTGTTCAGCACCGGGATAAGCGCATACATTTCCTCCCATGTCTGCGGCACCTCTGCGCCGATCTCTTCCAGCACGTCTTTTCGGTAGAACAGCATCGGAAACGTCTGCTGCTCCGGGATAGCGTACACCCCGCCTTCGTACTCGAACGGGACGAACGCGCTGGCTGCAAACCGTTGCTTCACATGCTGGAACGAGTCAAAGACCGACAGGTCCTGCAAAGCGCCACGCATGGCGAAATCGATGACATTGCTAGACGCGAGCGCCACATCAGGCCCGGAGCCGGCCAGCGTCGCTGGAAGCAGCACCGCCGGGTCGACTAGCCGCAAATTGACGGGAATGCCAGTCTGCGGGGTGAATGAGGTGTCGATCATCGATTTGATCAGTTGGGCCTGATCCCGCCCCCCTGTAACCCAGACGTCTACCGCCTCCGCCTCCTCGTCGGTCGCGCCGACTGCATCGTAATCGGTGAAAAACGACAGAAGGAACTGCCGGACGCCGTGTTCCGCATTAACCAGCCACGATACGTCCGCTTGCGGAAGCCGGGCTTCTTCTGAAGCGACGATCAAATAATCAATTTCCAAAGGCAGTTCCTTCGCCGTCAACATCCACGTCCCCAAGGCGACGATATTGGATTTGAACGCATCCAGACGCTTGGCGATCGATTCCGGGTCTTCCGCCAGATCTAGCAGCTGAAAGGCGACCATATTCAACACCGCCATCCGCTCACCCTTGCCTCCGTACAGCTGCTCCATGCTTCCGATCACGCCTTGAAGACGTCGGCCCTCCGCCTCGAATGTCTCGTGCAGCTCGGGAATCCGCTTCTGCAGCTCATAATCGCGGAACGGGTCAGGGGACCCGCCAGTAATCATAATGATTTTACGGTACAGCTGGTTCAGCTCCAGCACGGCTTGCTCGACGCTGCGGATATGCTGCGTCATTTCGCCCAATGTCACTTCGAGCGATAGCCTGTGCTTTCCTTTCGTCAAATAGAACAGATAAGGCTCTTCAGGATTGCCCAGCTGCATCATCTGCCACCCACCGCCCGGCTTGAAGCCGATACGGTTTGCTTCTGCGAAGGGAACCTGGCCGTCGATCTTGAGCCGCCGTGAAACTTCGAGGGACTGGACAAAATGCTGCCTATACTTCACGGCGATCTTGTACAGTCCATCCTGTGGCGCTTCGAACGTCCACGTAATGGATTGTCCCGGGATGCGCCAATTGTTGCCGCCAATCGTATTCAGCCGGATTTCCTTTGGATGAAACGGCTCGGTGGCGGGGCTGGACCGGTCAGCAAGCGGATACAAGGTCGGGCTCGATTTGACCGCAGCGTCTTCACCTTGCACGGAGATCAAGGTACCTTCCGCCGGTTTGCCGTATCCGAGCCGCTCGTACGATGCCCGCAGGTCGGCGTAAGCGGGTATTTCCTTGACCGGGCGCAGTACCAAATAATCGACCAGCATCGGCTCCCGTACGGAGCGGAGTGTAATCCTGTGCTTTCCCTTGGCAAAATAAAACCGGTAAGGTTCCTCATAATAGCCGTCCGCATCGGAGAGCGCCACCTCCTCCCATGCCGGGATTTCCACCTGGGACGGCCTCATGTCGTTTCCGTTCGCATCCTGCCGGATGCGCTCCTCCTTGTTGCCCCAAGCACGTGGAAACAGCAACCGCTCTGCTTCGGTAAACGGAAGCTGACCGTCGATGAGCAGCGCCCTCTCAATCGCCTCGCTTCGGCCTTCCATTGGGTAATAGCGCACGTAGAGATGATAGAGGCCGCCCTCTTCGATGTCGACGTCCCAGCTGATCTCGCCGCTCTCTCCGGACAGAGCGGCGCTTCCTTCTGCCCCCTCGCGCTCCATGGCAACGACAGCGCCGGAACCACTGATCGGCTGCCGCTCTGCTTCAATCCGTATCTCGTCTGAGGGAAGACGCTCGTCTGCATGGTCCTGAAGATAGCGGGCGTACGAGCCCTCCTTCCCCTCGAAGGCTTCCTCTGGAGAGACAGTCTTAACTGCCGCGTCCGTTGCCGCTAGCGGCGCGAAGCTTCCATCAGGCAACAGCAGCAGTGTGGCCCAGCCAAGCACTCCGCATAGGACGGCTAACAAGCTTCGTTTCCAGATGGCTCGAACTCTCATCCGCCACTCCCCTCTTTGCTCGCGAACTTGTGCGGCATCCGGGAGACTTCCCGAAGCCCGGGCACCGCGGAGTATCGCTATGATTACTGCGCTGCATCGAGCAGCCCTTCCAGCACCGGACGTACGCTCTTCATGCCCGTTTCCGGCGTTTCCTTGCCTGCACCGATATTATCCCAGACCTTGCGGATTTCCTGACCAAAGTTAGGGATTCCCTCCCAATCCTTCGGCTTCATAATTTTTCCCATCTCCATGTAGTTGTCGAGGCTCTTCTGATCGGCAAACAGCGATTCCGTCCAAGCGTCCAACTCCCCCTCCTTCGGCATGTAGCCGAGCAGGTACTCGGCGTAGATGCGGACAGCATCCGGATTCGCACCCTTCGGCACGAACCAGAGCGTCGGCTGCATCGCGTTGTGGTAAGCGGTCGCTTTCGGCCCTTTCGGAATGAAGATGAAGCCGTAATCATTCCCCAGGTTCGTCTGAATACCGCCTCCCTCCCAACCTTCTCCATACCGCATCGCGACGATGCCTTCGTTGAAGGCGTTGATGTAATCTTCCCAATTGTCAGTCTGGTTCGGCTTGACGACTTTGTGCACATTACTCAAATCGCTATAAAACCGCAGCGCTTCCATCGCATTTTCGTCGTCCCCGGTGAACGCCAGCTTACCGTCGACCACCTTTGTCACGTCTCCGTCATTCGACGCGATAAATGCCGGTACGAAGTTTACTGAGGTAAGCGCCAGCCCGTACTGGTCAATTTTCCCGTCACCGTTTGTATCCTTGGTCGACTTCTTCGCTATATCCAGAAACGTATCCCAATTCCACTCCCCTTTCTCATGCAGCTCTTGTGGATCTGGTAAACCCTCCTTCTTCAATATCGCCTTGTTGTAATAAATGCCGCCCCCGCCGCCTACAGCCGTCGAGAAGCCGTACACTTTGCCATCGAAGCTGCCGGTCATCCGCATTTCAGCAGGCCACTTTTCGTTGTTAATATCCAGAATGCCATCAATCGGCTGCAGGAAATCCTTCTGCACCATCGCAGGGAATGCCCGATACCGCTCCAGCAGGAAGACATCCGCGATCGGCTCGCCGGCTACGATGGACGCTGTAATCTTATCCTGGATATCACCCCAGGGAATCTGCTCGAATTGAAACTTTGTATTGTACTTCTTTTCCAATTCCTGCTCGAGGGCGATTCGCTGCTCACCTGCTTCTGTGCCCTTCTCGCCTCCGGCATAGCCCCACGATATGACGCGCACCGGTTTTCCCTGCATGTCAATCGTTTGCTCCTCCTCAGGCGCCTGCTGCTCTTCCCCGCTCTTTGGCTGCTCATCCTCCTGCTCTGTCACGGCCATCTGAGGTTCCGGCTTCGGCTCGTCGGCGGAATTCCCTCCGCCCCTTGTGCACCCCGTCAAGAGAACAACGAAAACAAGCACAACAACGAAAAGCCATTGCTTCCTGCTTTTAATACTCATTTCTTTAATACCTCCTTTTTGCTTATTCTTTCGCATGTGCCGGGCAGCGCCGGCAGCTCCGCGACAGCTCGACAAACGGCCCACCGAACGTTCTCCGTTGCTCTTAAAGACATTCCTCCTTTTCTTGTGAGGATTGCAGGATTCGAACGGAGCCATCGTAGCATTCACCGCTGCAGCACGCCTAGTTCTCATTGGCCGGATTCGGTACTCGCGCGGCCGAATCAAACGGGTTCCACCGGTTGTTTTTGGCCCGGCGAGTTCTCAATCGCCCGCTGGACCAGCTTCATTAGGAATTTGATCGAATGGGTCGTAATCATTTTCATGTAGGAATCACATTTTTTGTGCAGGAGTTGGAACAGACAGAGAAGTGAATCTATATGAGAAGAGAGGGTTGCAGAGCTGGAAGTAACGTGTTGGAGGAACGTGGAGAACGAAAGATAACTAAGAAGGTACAAACAGTATAGGTGGATACATAACTAGTTAAAGGAAACAGCGAACATAGAAAAACAGCACCCTCCGCTTTAAAAGCGAGGGGTGCTGTTTTGATAAGAGTTTTTACGTTCGCTCAACGCCACCACCATTTGCGTCATTCCAATGATGGCATCGAACTTTGTATCAAATCTTGTACATTTATTAGCGCGGCTAGTCACAAATTCAACTTAACCCAGCTTCTGCCCACAATTCGGACAGAAGTTCGCCCCTTCATTCTTTGCGCCGCAGTTCGGGCAGAAATTGGGCTTCTTGCCTCCTTCGGAAGCGGATGCAGCCGCCGGGGCGGATGGCTCCTTCGCAGCCGGAGGCTGTTGGCTTTGATTCGAATTGTTTTGGTTCTGGTTCTGATTCATATTTTTCATCATTTCATTAGCCATGTTCATTCCCATCATCATGCCGGCCATATCCGAAGCCGCACCGCCGCCTTGCACCTTGCCGGATGCAATCCCATCCGTCATGCTGACCTGCTGGTATTTTTGCAGATTGCCGATCATTTCATGGGAAGCCGTCTTGGTGATCATATCCTGAATTTCCTTCGGATAGTTGAAACTCATCACCTGGAAGCCGGTGATCGTTATTCCGTTGTCCATCACTTCCATGTCCAGGTCTTCTCGAATCCCTCTCGCGATTTCAGAGGCATTCGCCTGCAGATTAAACATGTCCTTGCCTTCGCGACTGATCCATTTCATCAACAATTGATCGAGCACCGAAGTGATCCGGATCTTGACGTCGTCCACAAGATAGCTCTCTTTCATCCCGGCGATTCTGTCGATCAGCGTCACATAATCATTCACTTTAAAATTGAACGTGCCGTTGGCACGGATCGGCATACCGCCCGGAAGCTGCGGCGTCGGAATGAGGACTGGATTCTGCGTCCCCCATCTGACGGTGAATTCCTTCGTGTTCACGAACAGTACTTCCACGCGCATGCCACTGTTAAAGCCAAATTTAAATCCCTTTAAAGTAGAAAGAAACGGAATGATATCCGAGTCGATGTTATATACGCCTTCATCCTCAAAAATCCCCTCGATCTTGCCATTATTGACAAAAATCGCGTCTTGACCGGAGCGGATGACCAGCTTACTTCCTTTTTTAATCTCCCGGTTGCTCCATTTCCAGAAAATCATATCGTCCCTAAACTCTTCCCATTCCACGACATTAGAGAATTGGTTCTTGAAAAATCCCATCGATGTTATTCATCCCTTCCCTTAAAATTTCCCGCTGCTGCTGCTATGCGAATGTCCGCCACTGCTGACGCTGCCACCGCCTCCGCCGCCTGAGCCGCTGCTCGTGTTTCGCTCGATCTTCTGCTTCGTTACCGTTGTTCTAACATAACGGTCCTGCTGGTTCAGTATCCCCGATGTGCTGGTATCCTCATAGGTGCGAGAATTGACAGTCACCCGTCCTCCAGAACGGTAAGCCATGACACCCACGGCGATAGCGCCGATGGCAGCGGCAGATCCCAGTTGAAACCAAAGATTAAACAGAATATTATCCGGGTTCATGTCCGGCTCAAAGCCCATGTAACGATGAGCGGTTTTGATGTATTTTTCAAACGCCTGCTTATAATTACCTCTCGATAAATCGGGCGTAATCTTGTTGCGTATTTTGGTCAGTCTCCCGGAATCGAGATACTTCTCAGCTTTATAATAACCTTCCAGATGCACGTTACGAGAACCGTCACGAGCACTCATTACTATGGTCAAAATAACGGTATTGCCGTGCGACTTATCATACCCGGGGGCGTACTCATCGTAAAAGTTTTCCGTCCATGTCTCATAATCGTCATTCGGAACGCTGTTAACCGTAAGTATCATAAAGTCTGTCTCGCGCTCGGCGCCATACTCATTAGCCATGGCATTCAGCTCTTCTCGTTCTTCCGGACTGAGCAGATTGGCTTCATCAAAGATCAATGGCTTATCATCTGCAGCTTTGACCATCAAGGCCGGAACCATCAAATAGGCAACCAGGAAGAACAAAACAGCACCTAATACATATCTTCTTCTCACAGGAAACCTCCTCCCATCGCCCAGGAGATCAGCTTCAATGACAGTAACGAGACGCCCGAAATGCCTGCAAACCACGCAGCTACTTTCGCTTTGCTGATCGGCGGCTTGCCGACCACTTTTCCCGTCTGGCCGTTCATCGCAAAGGTATGCTCCGATTTATTGTAATCATAGTGCACCATCCATACCGGAAGGAGGACATAATCCGCCTGCTTTAAGGTGGTATCGATCTGCTTGTTGGTATAATTTACGGTTGTGTATCCTGACACGGCTGACGAGATATACGAATCAATGTAGGAGCTGATCTTATCTTTGGCACGCGGAAGGAGCTGCTGCTCATCATTGCTGTATTTTTCGGCAATGTACCCGGCGAGATAAGGCGTCTTGAATTCCTTCAGCTGCTGATAGGGAAAAGGCTCCAGCTTATCCATCAACTCATCGTTCATTTTCTCCGAAGCATCGATCGGCACCTTCATATAGTTCAAGCGAATCTTCCGGTAGATGTCAAAATGCTGGGTCTCCGTGTACTGGTAATCTCCTTGTGTGTAGGTTCTCACCTTGGTGGCGTGGCCATGAACTTCAACCCGATTATGTAACTCATATAGCCAAAAAGGTACATATATCCCGGTAATTTCCTTGATCCGGTTTGCTGTCATAAATCCGCTTGGTGTCAGGAGGCCATTTCTGCACCATTTCTTGAAAGCCTTCATCGCTTCTTCCTTGGTAATCGAAAAAGGGATAACCATGACCGGAGCCAGATCGCCGCTCAGTCGGTCGCTGAGTACAACGGCGGATCCGCAGAAGCTGCAGGTCGTGGCGCTGGTCTCCGGCTCTGTCACGATGACGGCCCCGCAGCTGTTGCAGTGATACTCCTTCACTTCGTTTTCGACGAAAACCTGCTTTTTCAGCGGGTCGGGAATTTCCTCGATATTATCTTTTCTTCCGCAGCTCAGGCAAGACAACATTCCTGTATCGCCGTCAAAAACCATGCTGCTGCCGCAGTTCGGGCACTTGTATTCGATAACCGGCATTTCCTCACCTCGATAACAATGAAATGATTATTCCTTCTCTTTCAGCTTTTCTTTGATTGCTTCCAGTTCATCCTGGGCAGGGAGAGTCTCCATTGGAGCAGCTCCGTCCTTCCTCATATTCTTCTCCAATTCAGCGATCAGATCGTCCAGATCGTCTTCCTTCGCTCCGGAGCGAAGCTCAGCCAGGGCCAGCGCTTCATCCAAGGCACGGTTTGCCTTCTCTTCCATCGTGTTGAATGCCGCATTCGCACCGCCCGAGGATGAATGGCTGGCGTTTAAATCCTGCTGGGCTTTGGCAGCCGCCATCTTCCCTTTCAACTCGGCATAGCGAGCCTCCAATTGGCTCATGTCCGACACCAGCTTATCCTGCATTTGTTTCATCCTAATGGCGTTTGCGGATGCCGATTCGTATGCTGCCTGCAGTTCGTTCAGCTTCTGGGCCTGGGTTGCTTTTCTCTCCAGAAACTTCAGGGCATTATCCTCATTTCCCGCTTCTACGGCCTTCTCTGCATATCGCTGCAACTTCTTGATCTCGGCACCACACTCATCAAGGGCCCGCTTCGCTCTTCGCTCATCCGAAAGCACGGAAGCCGTCTCCGCTTTCACCTGACCCAAGTCCGTATTCAAGCTACGCATATACGTGTCAACTGTTTTCTCCGGATCTTCCGTCCGATCCAACAGTGCGTTCACATTCACCTTCATAACATCCTTAAACCTCGATAAGATTCCCACCATGAGTTTCCCCCTCGAAAAGTTTACATTTAACCTATAATACCCTACATACCGCTAAAAGGTTTCAAATGCCGAAATTTGATGGAATATATGTAAAAATATAACTAATGCTAGGCAAAAAAATCCCCCCGACCATATAGATCGGAGGGTACGTTTATTAGATATCATCCCGGATCTGGATGCGTTTCTTACCAGAGTCCGGCTGTTTCGGTATTTCAAGCTTGAGGACCCCATCCTTCAGGGAAGCGGCAATTTGGTCCTCTGCTATATTCTGAACGTAGAATCTGCGCACATACTCGCCATAACGACGTTCCTTCCGGACGATTTGCTGCTTCGTATCCTCCACGCTGTTATCTTCCTTGCGAACGGCTTTGATCGTTAAGTAAGGGTCAGCGTAGCTGATTTCGATGTCGTCTTTTTGAAAACCTGGAAGCTCCGCCTCAACCAGATAAGCGCGCTCCGTCTCTTTAACGTCTGTTTTGAAAGACATCATCGAACCTTTGAACGGTGCAAACACCTCATCTTGAAACGCATCGTTAAAGACATCGTGAAATGACTTCACCAACTGCCCGAAGGCATCCTCTCTGCGCTTTCCAAATGGCATCAAATCAAACATCATAGATTTCCCCTTTCTTGTTTGACCTTTTTTGACCTTACGCCTTTATTATATGCCTTGCACGCATAAATGCCAAAACCGATTATAAAGAAAACAGGACTAAAATATCGTATTTTCAGCCGATTTTTCGCATGAATTGGTTTCGATCTTTCGATTTGACCTTTTTTGACCTTCAAACTGTTTCGTTTCCATGCTTCCCAATAAAACTATGTTCACGCGAAATTTAGCACGATAAAAAAGACACCCGAATGGGTGCCCGTTTCAGTTATATATTGGGGTGAGCAGACCTACCGTTTTTCACAATATGATCGATTTCACTCTTCAACAAAAGGTATCGATGCACGCTTCTCATGATCGGAACTTTGGTCAGCTTATTCTGATCGACATATCTTTTCATTTGATCTTTGGACAGACCTAACAATTGACCTGCCTCAGAAACGGTTAATACTTCTTCATTACTGGTTGCATTAAACGTTTTTTTCACCTTTAAATTCCAATCTTCGAACACCTGCATGAGATCTCAACCTTTCTTTAACGCAACGACTAAAACAAAATGGTTAAGGAGCCGTGAGAGCAGCCCCTTACGATTTGGTGTCCTTGCGCTGATTCTTACGGTAAAGCTTGATTTGCTGATCCGACGAAACAAGGATCGGCAAGACTTTATTGCTGCTGACCATGGACGACGCGCACTGTGAACAAACGGGAACTTCCTTGAACGAGAAGCTATCTCGAATCCAACCGTTACACCCTTCCTTCGTACAAGACCAGATCGCAGTCATCTCTTCCGGCAGATTTTCCAGTGGTTTATTCCAAGAATAAGACAATGAACTTCCCCCTTAGCTACATTTTTAACGCCTTCATGCTGTTTTGAGCTCTATTATAAAAAAAACCCCAAACGGTACGTTTGGGGATCTTTTCAAAAATCTACAGTTTTACAACGTTCTCAGCTTGTTGACCGCGGTTGCCTTGGACTACGTTAAATTCAACACGTTGTCCTTCATCAAGCGACTTGAAGCCGTCACCTGTGATTGCACTAAAGTGTACGAATACGTCTTCGCCACCTTCAACCTCGATGAAACCAAATCCTTTTTCTGCGTTAAACCATTTCACTGTTCCTGTTTGCATAGAAACACCTCCTAAATTTATATGATTTTCTCATTTTTGGTTAAAAACAAAAAATTCACATATTGCACAAGGTTCCTGATCAAAATAATAACCCTCTGCAATATGTGAATCTCAGGTCAAAATCCCAATAAACTTATTATACCCCAACCGTTCCAAAATAGCAAACGTCTTATTTCTTATGTACAATTCATAAAAAGACAAGGGTAAGCTGAATGTAAACAAATGGCCGCTAAAGGGATGTTGATAAGGAGGCCCGGTGTAAGTATAATCTGCTAGCTCAAGAAATGCTTCCGCAAAAAAAAACGGCCATTTCCCGGTGAAATACCGGGAAATGGCCGTAGGGTTGCAGCTTTAAACAACACGTCTTGCACATACAGCAGTGTTATGCGATCCAATCAGAGGTTACATCTGAGCACCTGTCTGATAACTCAGCAGCTGCCGGAAAGTGCCTTTGTGATCTTGGGAAAGCTGCTGATACCCCCCCTGCTGGATAACCCGCCCTTGCTCCATCACGATGACCTGATCGGCATGGCGAATGGTGGACAGTCGGTGGGCGATCACGATGATCGTCATGCTCCCTTTCAGCTGTTCCAACGCTTCCTGTATCCGCTGCTCGTTCTCACTGTCGAGTGCGCTTGTCGCTTCGTCCAACACCAGAATCGAAGGCTTTTTCAAGATAGCTCTCGCCAGCACAATCCGCTGACGTTCTCCACCGGACAGGCGGATACCGCGGTCACCAATGACGGTGTCGAGGCCTAGCGGAAGCCCATGTACGAATTCGTCGGAGGCTGAAAACCTCAGCGCTTCCCACAGCTCGTTATCCGAGGCATCGGGAGCAACCAGCTTCAGATTATCCCGGATGCTCTCATTGAAGAGAAAAGGATCCTGCGCCACATATCCGATACCCCCTCGGAGCGACATCAACTGACGTTCGTCCTCCATAGACACGCCGTCCACAAGAACTTGCCCGCTCTCCGGTTGGATCAGTCCCATAAGAAGATCGATAAGGGTGCTCTTGCCCGCCCCTGATTTGCCGACGATGGCCGTCATGCGATTAGCAGGAATATGTAAGTTGATATTTCGCAAAGCATAGACGGGGGAAGCGCCATCGTACCGATAGTCCACATGAGTACAATCGATTCCATGCTGCAGCTGAAGTCGCTCGCCCCCTGTCATCGAAATCGATCCGGCGATCTCCCTGTCTACCTCGTATTCCGCTTGCAGCTCGCGTATCGCCCGGAAGGCCGGGAAATTCGACACGAGCTGCTCGGTGCTCGATTGAATGCTGATAAATCTAGGCCATAGGCGCGAAAAGATAAGAACGATCATCAGCAGCTGTTCAGCAGGCGTACGCAGCACTTCCAGCGCCAAATACACAAATCCGGCAACCAGCAATACAGACGAGAGCCGATAGATCAGCTGGGACAAGGAATTGATCTTGCCAAATTGGATAAAATTATGCTCCATTTTTCGCGACAGCCTGTCAAACCAGTTCATATGAAATGGCTCCAACCGGTTGCTCTTAATATCCTTTATGCCGTTGAAATGTTCGCTGATGCCCGCAAAATAATATTTCGAAAGCTCTGTCGTCTGCTCGCCGATCCGCTTCGACCGCCGGATGAATCGGCGTCCAAACAGGGCAAGGAGCCCACCGCTCATCAGGACGATGAGGGTCAGCATCGGGGCAAGCCATAGAGCAAGCCCAATCTGAATTATCGTGAACAAGAAAGACGAAACCATCTGCAAGAACAGAAACGTGCCTTGATTCACGCGCCCGAGTTCATTGGTCATGACATGGTTGAAATCCGACTTGCGGTGGCGCAGGAAGAACTCCCACTTGGCATGCAGCAACCCCTGATACGTTTCCATGCGCAGTTTGCGAATGAATCGCTGCAATATTTTTGCATTCAACAGGTTCTGACTGCGCTGCAGCAGGGCTTGCCCGCCCACAATCACCACATAGAGGACCAGCACCATCGGCAAATTGAACTGCAATGACCATGAACCAGCTAGATCCATCAAGGTTGAGACAAGCGGCACCCCGCTCAAATCGGTCTGGAATACACCAATGACACCGAGCAGAGGGACGATCAAATAGATGCCGATGCCGTCCAGAACACTGATGAACAGGATCATACCCATATTGAGGTAGAGCTTAAACCCGGCCATCCCATGCATTTTACGGATAAAATAAAAGAGATCCTTCAATGTAAAAACTCCTTATCGGATGACCGCTTCAAGTTCAAACCTTCGGTCCCCATATCCTTACCGAATATCCCGACAACGGCATACCTTTCATGCCCTTCTCTTCCCGTTACAATATAAGAGCCGAAGCGGAGCCAGGCATGGGCAACCATCATTCCGTTATCGTCCCGACCGCTTCCCAGATAAAGTGTACTCGGAATCCCTCTTCGCTCCAGCATCTTCATCGCGGCAACGGCTTTAACCAGGCATTGGCTTTCCCACCATGTGACACGGCTCATGGTATGGACGGCTCTGGAGATTTGGCGGACAAGCGAAAGCTCCTCCTCCGTATAGCCCACATACGGTGTCTCCTTCATAGGTTCTCCCAGAGACGGAGATACCTTTTGAAAAGGGAACAGCTTGAACACTCTTCCCCAAGCCAGATACAAGTAAGCTTCTGCCAACATAAGCTTCATGCTTACAGGATAAGACATGAATCGGCGTGCTTTCCGGTACAGGCTCATTGCTATTTATCCACCTGAACAAGGCCTTCTGTGGCTAACTGCTTGAGGAATAATCGTACCTGCTGCTCACAGAGCTCCGGTTCGATCTCATATTCCAATACCAATTGATCCACCATATTGGAGATCGTGACGGGAGACGAAATAAGTTCCCATATCCGCCCGCCAATCCGTCCCAGATTATAATACTTGCCGTTTTCGATGCTCAGCATCACCTTCTCGCCATCCATATCACTGACCAAGAAACCTTCGGATTGTACAACGAGAGCGTCTGTCGTGATTAATTCAGTAGTCATGGATAGAACCCCCCTTTTTTCAGCTATATAAACTGGCCTGAGAATATTCTGATGATACCCGCTTCTACAAAATGGATTGTGATTGTGATCCAATGATAAAAGCGATGATGCACCCTTAAATCGATGGTTGTTTCATACGCCGCCAGAACCAGAGAAATGGCCGGAGCGGATAATACAGAAAGTGCAGTGATTTGGGTAATGGCAGTACCGAAGCGTCCCGCGAATTGGGCAGAAACTTATTCAATATATACAAAACTTTCTGTTTTCCCGTCATTAACGAGAATAGGTAACGGTTATAACGCCATGCCACGCTTTTCTCCGGCACCGGGTTCAATTTGACGATCCTTTTAATATAGTAGAGTGCACTTTGTGCAAGGCGGTGGGCTTTGGAGTTTATCGTTAATACAGTCATATCGTGCGGAATGTCGACTGAGAACAGTCGCGATAAAAGAATAAAGGCCTGCCCTACATATTGCTGTCCCCCATATCGCTCAAAGTGGGCCTTCATATCGTTGCTGTTTATCATGGGAAGCAGCCTTGCAATATCCATCAGCCAACGCAGCCGGAACCAACCATGCCTGGCACCATGGTCGGCCAAATAGTTTAGCAAATCCTCATTTCCCAGATAATGATAAATCTGATGGGACAGCATCACATCATTCCTGCGCTCCCACAATAAATCAAAGGAAAATGACTTGTTATAATGAGGATTCAGACGCCAGTGAACTTCGATCTGCGCTGAATTTTTCTTATGCTCGTAGGACAAATGATGGCTTGTTTTCTTCCAATTTCCCAAGATACGTTCATCCTGCAATTCGTACCCAAGCTGTACCAGCACCCGTTCAACTCTTTCCACGTCATCCGCATCCACCAAGATATCCAAATCCTTCGAAGTCCTATGTGCCAGATCCCCATAGAGCTGCGTAGCTAGTATAGGGCCTTTAAGCAAAAGTGTACGCACCCCAGTATCCTTGAGCGCCTCACAAAGCTGGCTCATTTCCCTGCTTAAATGAAGCATTTTCATCACGTTACTATGATAATGCTGCTGGAGAGACGCCATAACCTCGGATGGAATGAGGGATGCATCCACCCCTTTAAGTCGCAGATATACAAGCGGATAAACCCGGTGGTGCAGCGCGAGTTTCATGAACATATCCCAATCGATATCCGATGCATATTGCTTTATGAGAATTTCTTCATGCGTGTTATTGCGGAGAAGATAGAGTAAAAAAGACAGCTCTTTGGAGATATCACTCAGGTCCAGCTTAACGGCATCTTCAATAATCAAGGTATCCACCCCCTATCTATATAAATTGGTAAGCGTAAAAGTCCTCCAATCAGATCTGCTGACTTTCTAATGTCAGTTGCACTTCCTCAGAAGATATATATAAGTGCCGCTCCTTCCAATACATGTAAATATCCCTCAAGCTATTTTCTAAAGAGATTGAAGGGGTCCACCCGGTCGCCTCCGTCAACTTACCATTCGAGCCATAATACTCAGGAACATTATTTGGTCTTAATTTGTCTTTGTCTATCACAACCTCGATTGGCTTGGATGAAAAGGATACGAGCAGCGTAAGGATGTCTTGGATGGAGACACATTTACCGGAGCACACGTTATAGACTTCTCCCGATTTACCTTTTTCAAAAAGCAACCGGTACGCCTCTACGATATCTCTCACATCTGTAAAATCTCGTTTACTGCTTAAATCCCCAACAGAGATTACCGGCTCAGCTTTACCCAACTCTATCTTAATCAGTTGGTTGGCAAAGTCACTTGTTACGAAACCCAGGGCTTGGCCCGGGCCTATATGATTAAAGGCTCGGGCGTGAATGATATTTATTTGATAAACACTACAATATGAGAGTATCAACTTACTCAAAGTAAGTTTGGACAACCCGTAAGGGTTGCCTGGATTCGTATCTGCGTCCTCCACGATCGGTAAATCTTTAACTAATCCATACTCTTCCGACGAGCCTATCGATATAATTCTTACGCTGCTTTTTATGGAGGAGTCCTTGACAGCCTCAAATAGTCCGATAGCATCCATTACATTTGATTGAAAGGTTTCATTAATATGACCCCATGAATACTGAACTGAGCTTTGACCCGATAGATGAAAGATAACATCCGGTTTTACTGCTTCTATAACATTCGTTATCGTTTCTTTATCATAGAAGTCAATTTTAAGGATATGCACTCCTTCTAGCATGGAAGAAGGCGCCCCACGTGATGCGCCCCATACTTCATAACTATGATCAACTAAGTTTTGAGCTAGGTGCCTGCCAACAAAACCACTAACTCCGGTAACTAAGGCTTTCATTGGTGTACCAAATAATTATTATTGCTGGAGATTTTCTGCAAATCGTTATCGACCATCATCTTAACCATTTGCTCAAATCCAACCTCCAACTTCCATCCGAGCTTCTCTTTCGCTTTTGAACAATCCCCTAGCAATAAGTCCACCTCAGCTGGACGAACGAACTTTTCATCAATAACAACATAATCTCTCCAGTTGAGGTCCACATGACCAAAGGCAATGGCGACAAGTTCCTCTACGGTATGGGTTTCTCCTGTTGAAATAACAAAATCTTCTGCCTTGTCTTGCTGCAGCATGAGCCACATGGCCTTTACATAATCGCCTGCAAATCCCCAATCACGTTTGGCATCCAGGTTGCCCAAACGCAACTCTGTTTGGAGTCCCAATTTAATTCTTGCCACCGCGTCCGTTACCTTTCTGGTCACAAATTCCACGCCTCTGCGAGGAGACTCATGGTTGAACAGAATGCCGGAGCAAGCATACATATCATAGCTTTCGCGATAATTAACGGTTATCCAGTGCCCGTAAACCTTGGCTACACCGTAAGGACTGCGCGGATAGAATGGGGTTGTCTCCTTCTGAGGCGTTTCCACCACTTTACCAAACATCTCACTGCTCGATGCCTGATAGTATCTTGCATCTGGCTTTGCATAGCGTACAGCCTCGAGCATGTTGGTGACACCAATCGCTGTTGATTGTCCTGTCAGTATAGGCTGAATCCATGAAGTGCCTACGAAAGATTGGGCTGCCAGATTATACACCTCGTCTGGATTCGAAATGCGCACCGCATTAAACAGTGAACCCTGATCCAGTAAATCACCATCGATAAATTCAATTTCATTCTGAATATGTTCGATATTCTCCATGATTGGAGTACTAGTTCTTCTACGCAGTCCATAAACCTTATAGCCCTTCTCCAGCAGTAATTCCGCTAAATAAGAGCCGTCCTGTCCAGTTATTCCAGTAACGAGTGCATTCTTAGTCACGATAAATTTTCCCCTTTATCCATAATTTATAATACTGATGGTGAGTACATGTTTTACATACAATCATTGACCTACAAGGCAAGAGATGGTGCCTTTTCCTTAATCCCGCCCCGCATATTGGGCCTGCCAACCGAGTAATAAACAAGCTGGGTATTAGCCAACTGCTCCTCTGTGTATATATTCCTTCCATCAATCAGATAAGGTGAATTCAACCATTCGGCAATGTCGGTTAACGAGATACGCTCGAATTCCTTCCATTCGGTCAGAATGCACAGTGCGTCTGCCTGCCAAGCCGCTTCCTTCGCTTCTTGACAGTAAACGATCTGTTTGAAATCTGAGTGATTTTTGAAATTGCCGGATGCAATAGGATCATAAGCTCTAATTCTGGCCCCCCGCTCCTGCAAGGCAGCAATAATTTCGAACGCGGGAGAGTCGCGAACATCATCAGTCTCTGGCTTGAACGCTAACCCCCAAATGCCGATTGTCGCCCCGGATAAATTACCCAGTAAAGTCTCGAGCTTGCGGACCACATTAAATCGTTGATCACGATTAACCTCAACAACGGACTTCAAGAGCTTGAAATCATAATCCATCTGTCCCGCTATTTGAATAAGTGCTTGTGTATCTTTAGGGAAGCAGGACCCGCCATAACCAATGCCCGCTTTCAAAAATGAAGAGCCGATGCGTCTGTCATAGCCCATACCAGAGGCTACCTTCGTCACATCAGCTCCAACTTTTTCACATATATTCGCAATTTCATTTATAAAAGATATTTTGGTTGCCAGAAAAGCATTCGAGGCGTATTTAATCATCTCGGCACTTCGAATATCGGTTACGATGATATCCGAGGTCAACGTTTTATGAAGATCAACCAGTTGTCTCTCCGCTCTCTCGCTGTCGGTTCCAATGATGATACGATCAGGATTCAACGTATCATAGACCGCTGTTCCTTCACGTAAAAATTCAGGAACCGATGCGATATCAAACGATTCATTCGTATATTCCGAAATGATCTCCCGGACCTTCTCGTTGGTTCCAACCGGAACCGTGCTCTTCGTTACGATAATTTTGTAACTATTCATGGCTCGCCCGATCTCTTTGGCCGCCTGTTCGATGTAGCTCAGATTGGCATGACCATTAGGCAAGGATGGCGTTCCCACTGCGATAATTACAATATCCGAGCTCTTGACCGATTCATTTAGGTCTGTTGTAAAGTTTAATCTGCCTGCTGCTTGGTTCGTAACGATTAATTGTTGAAGCTCTGGTTCATATATGGGGACCTCTCCACGATTAAGCTGCATGATCTTCTGTTCGATTTTATCGACGCATATAACTTCATTCCCAAGCTCAGCAAAACATACGCCCGAGACCAATCCGACATACCCGGTTCCAACTACCGTTAATTTCATCTCTTATCACTCCCATGAGTAGTGAAAATCTCTGTTACACAGAAACAATATGAATGATTTCCTCCCACCTGGTGGCCAGTCTCACAATATCGTCTTCAATGAGCTCACTACCCGTCTGAACCTCAATAATTTCTAGCTCTGTTATCGCTCTTATGCTATGCTTCGCTTCGATCGGAATGACAATGACATCGCCAGCTTTAATATGACGGACATCATCATTTAGTATCATTTCACCTTCTCCGGATATTACCGTCCACACTTCTCTGCGCAGCATATGGTATTGATAGCTTAAGTTTTGCCCTTCATGAATACAGATACGTTTCGTTAATACCTCGCAGCCATTCGGATATTTAGTATAGTCAAGTACACGGTAGCGTCCCCAGCGGCGCTCTTCATGCATGGGCCGTTGATCTCCAAATTTGACCACCTCTTTAAGTCGCATACTGGCATTCTTCTCAGATACAAGAATCCCGTCTGGACTAGCAGCAACGATCAAATTCCGAGCACCTATGACGGTTATTGGAATATCCAGCTCATTAATAACATGTGTGTTGGAAGAATCCTCGCTCAATGTGCCCCGCCCCACTAAGGGGTTTTTGATTTCCTCTGTCAGCACATTCCATGTGCCTAAGTCTTTCCACAAGCCGCTATAAGGCATAACCACAATATTATTTGTTTTCTCCACCACAGCGTAATCAAAGCTCGTTTTTTGCATTCGATTATACTGCAGAAGTAATTCATCATATTGAATGGGAAGAGACTGCTCTATAAGATGATTGATGAGATAACCGAGCCGAAAGGCAAATACGCCGCAATTCCAGAGGGCGGATTGCTCCAGCAGCTGAAGAGCGTGTTGTTCTTCAGGCTTCTCAACGAAATGGCTAACCTTGTAGAATTCCACCCCATTGCTTAACTGCGATACAGACTGCGGTACGATATAACCAAATTTCGAGGAGGGATGATCTGGCGAAACCCCCATTAATCCAAGATCCGCTTCCGTTTCAAGCATTAATGCTTCCAGTTCCATTACTTTCTCAAAGAAGTGATCCTCTACAAAAGGATCAACGGGGAGCACAATGACAACGTCATTCAGACTGACACCCTTCACGGAGTATAAATAACCAGCAGTTAAGGCAATTGCCGGGAAAGTATCTCTTCGTTCAGGTTCAACAACGATTTCCACCTCGTGTCCAAGCTGATTTTGAAGCAGTTCAACTTGCGATCTTCCGGTTGCGACAACAGCGGTCTGAGTCAAGTTCATCTTGCCAAGCTGATTCCATACCCTCTGTACCATCGATTCACGTTGGCCAGCTGCGTTATTCAGTATTTTAAGAAACTGTTTGGAGCGTGTCTCATTAGACAGCGGCCACAATCGGTTTCCGCTACCTCCTGACAATAGAACAATATGCATTTGCTAATAACTCCCCTCCGGTTCTGGAATAGTCGATTTGATCTCTCTTGATTTCAGCGAAGATTCAATGATGGACTGCATCCGTTCGATAAATACGTGTTCGCTGAATTGTTCTGCATGCTGCCTTATATACTGTGGGTCCCAATGATATTGATCGAACCGGTTAATCGTATTCACCAAGGAGTTTATCGACTGCTCCTCGAAATATAATCCTGTCTGTTCAGCTATAATGGTATCCAGCGCTCCGCCTCCATAGTAGGCAATAATCGGTCTGCCACACGCATTGGCTTCAAGAGGAGTTATGCCAAAATCCTCAATACCGGGAAATATCAATGCCTTGCAATTTTGCATATAGCGGACAACATCCTCGTCACTTTTTCTTCCAAGAAAAGTGATCGTGTCTCCAGCAAGCTGCTCCAGCCTTTTCCGATCCGGTCCATCTCCAATTACGATCAGACGCTTACCACTCTGTGTGCACGCCTCAATCGCCAAGTCTATTTTTTTGTAAGACACCAATCGAGAGACGACAAGAAAATAATCCTCCGGCACCCCTTCCTTGACGCTAAACCGGCTAACTTCTACCGGAGGAAATATGATTGGAGCATTTACTCCATAACACTGTTTAATTCGCTCCTTCACGATTGTGGAAATAGCGATCAAACGATCCACGTGTTCAGAGTTATTCTTATCCCATCTCTTCAAAGGATAGATCAGCCATTTCGCAATTCTTTTAACCAAACGGGGTACCTGAATGCTTTCCATATACGTATCGAAATCCCAGACAAAGCGCATCGGTGTATAGCAATAACAGACATGAAGACTCTGCCTACCCTTCCGAACCCCCTTCGCATAAGCACTACTGGAACTAAGAATAAGATCGTAGCTCTTCACGTTTATAGACCTTATTGAGAATGGGTACAGCCAGAAATAAAGCTTGAATTTATTCAATATCCCCGGGATTCGCTGCATCCAAGTCGTATGGATAACGGCGTCCTGTAACTCAGGCAGTAGTTTGTTACGATCGACGATGGTTGTGTAGATTGGTGCCTCGGGAAACATTTTGTGTAATACAGCCACCACACGTTCGGCTCCCCCCATTTGATTGAGGTAATCATGCACAATGGCTATTTTCAAATCCCGCATTATACCAGCTCCCTTGCATGCTGTTGCTCCACCTGCTTCATTCCTGGCTTAGACAACAGCTGTTGATAGATCAGCTCAATTTTTTGAGATGTCTGCTTAATCGAGAAGTGATCTCGGACGCGTTCTTGCCCGTTATGGCTAAGTGCCAACCACATTCGTTTATCTTTTAGTACCTGCCGGATACAGCGTGTAAGCTCTTCGATGTTTCCCGTCTCATACAGCAGCCCACTTTCACCGCTCTGGATAATTTCAGGCACACCGCCTCCAAGACTGCCAACAACCGGCATACCTTGTGACATAGCTTCAATAATTACGCGCCCAAACGGTTCATTCTCTGAGCATAATAAAAGGAGATCTGCTGCACAGCAGATCTCCAGTACATCATCTCTAAATCCAGTAAACCTAACCTTATCTTCGAGCTTTAACGTTCTAGCTCTGGCCTTTAAACGTTCAAGATAGCGTTCATTCTCCAGCCTGAATTTAGCCTCACCAACGATCCATAGAACCGCTTCCGGTTCTTCAACCGCAAACCTTGAAAATGCTTCAATCGCATCTTCCTGCCTCTTCCATGGGGCAATCTGACCAATTATGGCTAGCACTTTCGCATCCCGCGGTGTTTGGAACTCCGACCTTAAACGTGCTCTTATCTCGTCTTTTTCCCCCGCATTAAAATGAACCAGTTCTACTCCGTTATGCACGAGATGGCACCTCTCTTGTAAGGAGGGATGATCCATGCTATGAATAACCGATTCTGAAATACCGATGAGGGCCTGCGTCGTATGAACGGCTAATTTTTGAATAAGTTTTCCAATGAGTCCCTTAGGCGGCATATCTCGCAAATGCCATACGACAGGAAGCCTATGATACCAACCGAATAATGATGCCATCATACCAGCACGAATCGAATTGGCATGAATAAGATCTACCTGGCTTCGCTTCATAAGAAGAGCTAGCCTCCAACCTGCCCATAACATACCGAAAACGTATATAACAAGAAGAAGGGGATTCTTAGTTAACCTTGCACGAAAGCTTGGTATACCGACTGCTTCAAGCCCTTGACTGCGGGCCCTCTGAAGAAGCTCCCCCTCTGGCGCGAACAATATCGGATGGGCTTTGGTTAAATGCCTGGCGGTCAATAATAAGCTAATCTCGGCCCCGCTCACGGTACTCGTATGATTGTAGAAGGCAATCTTCATGTTCTAAGTACCTTTCTCTTCTCGATTTCTTCTGTAAATAACCCGGTCACAGCCTCAGCCACCCTGTTCCATGTATACCGATTCATCACATGCTGCCTGCATGTTTCCCGGGTTGGCAAAAATGAATTGTTATTGAGTACATCAATAATTTTTTCGCTCATGGCTTCAGATGTCCCGTCTTTGAACAGTAAGTCATTCGACAATTGCTGCAAAATCTCTTTGGTCCCCCCATATGGAGTTCCTAACACAGGCGTTCCACATGCAAGAGACTCAACAGTAATAAGACCAAATCCCTCTAAGGTAAGTGTCGGAACAACACTGATATCCGCAGCTTGATAGTATTGAACAAGCTCTTCGTTGGAAATTCTTCCAAGCAATTTAACATGCCAAGAGAGTCCAAGCCGACCGATTAACGCTTCATATTCCGCACGCATGGGTCCATCTCCACCAATGAACAGGCGAGATTCAGGATGTATCTTGATCACATCTACCATGGCATGAATCAGCCTGTCAATTCCCATCCTGCGGACTAATCTTCTTATACAGAAGAGTATAGGTTGATTAGCTGACATACCCAGCTGTTTTCTTAATTGCTCCCGATTGGGATGAGGACGAAAGCGTTCATGATCCACGGCTGCTGGTATAACATGAACGTCCCGCTCGTTCACATCATAGTTCTCTGCAAGCATCTGTTTAAAATATTGGCTCAAAACAATGAAGCTGTCGGAACGACGATAGCTTATTTGTTCTACTTGTTTCTTCAGCCAACACTTCACCTCTGTCATGACTCCGCTCTGCTTCTTCTCCTCAATCTTGGATTCCAGCGCCCAAGGCCCTTGAAAATGAGTAACGATCGGGACATGCGGCGGAATTTTCCTCCTAGTAACCATAGCCGAATAGAGTGCAAAATGCGGATTATACACATCCGGCTGGAAGCTGCCTACCGCTTGAAAGGAGCGCTTCTGTACAGATCTCATTCGAGATAGGAGATCGTGATTTGTTGTTCCTTCCGTAGTATTGATAATATTAAGATCAGTCTGTATACTAGCCCCCTGTGGACCCACGACAAGTCCAAGCTCGGTATGGCCATACTCCTTCATAGCTTTCATATAATCCGCAAAATAACGGTTTAACCCGCCATGCTGAATATCGATCCAACCCATTCCAGTTGTAAGTATATTCATCATAATCTCTCTTTTCTTCAATAAGATTTAACGGTAAAGCTAGCTCAATTGGCACAGTATGACTCCTTAGCCGCTCAATTGAATACGAATACGCTGAAGCAGCCATACGATATCCTTCTTCGTCAAGATAAAGTCCCGTGGTTTAATATGATGCTTCAGCGTATAGAGCAGGAAGATCAGAACAAATTCCACGACGGATGTAATCAACAGCGAAATTGCCGCACCTTCAATTCCCAGCATCGGGATAAGAATATTCAGCAGCACAATATTAAGCCCAAGGGTTGATACTCTAATGATGGTAACTACCCCCGGCTTGCCAGTAGACATAAAGCCTTGTGAAAGAATCCATGAAAGACTCGCAATCCCCGTTTGGAAGATTAAAATTCGGAATATCGGAACAGCATCCGTGAATGACTGTCCATACAGGAGAATTAACAGATACGGTGCAATAAGAAATACCGAGGCACCTACAAGAAGGGTCACCAGCATACTAACGCGGTAAACTTTGAACGTGAGTCGAATGGCTTCCGCCTGTTGAAGTCCGGACGCCTTGGGAAACAACACTGAGGTAATCGCAGTCTGAATCGTATTTAAAATTTTTGACAGGCTCAGCGATACAACATATAGGCCAAGACTGGCCGGCGATAGTAACCCTACTACCAAAATCTGATCAATATAACCGGAAAAGGTCCCGGCCACATCGGTTCCATAGGAACGGACCCCATAACTGAGCAGCTTTTTGGCGGATTCCAACTTGTTCCTCTGCTTCATTTTATAATGCAAGACCAGCTTGATTGTTATCCATATGGTGATTGGGATAGCGGGAAAAAGATATACGATCGATGTATAAAATGACGTAACATTCCCGGTTGCAACGAGAACACAGAGCAGAATCAGTGTACCCAGGACCGGAATATATCGCATGAAATTATACAAGAGGTATTCTTCCCTAGACTGTAAGGCTGCTATATTAATGGTGCCTAGTATGGCAAGCGGCGAAACTGCCAGTGCCCACACGGCAAATTCAATGACTTCCGGTGAGTATTCCTTCATCCAGAACGGGATGAGTGCAGCACCGATCGCTATGGCCACGCATCCAAGAATCAACGACATAATCAACGCGGTGATATAGAGCGAGCCCTGGTTCCCATCTTTTCTTGTCATATAATAGACCAGCGCTGACGGAATGCCTAAAGTTAAACAGTACGCCAAGAATTGCGGCCACATAATCATGGCTGCCTGTTCTCCACGGCCCTCAGGGCCTAAAGTCCTCGCGATAATAATACCTGTCAATACGTTGACACCGAGGATTAACACATTGGATGCAAATGTTTGCATCACATTGCCAAGACTGCCCCAACTTCTTTTATTTTTGAGTATATGTATTTTCAACATACCGTTCTTTCCCTTCAAGCCTGTCGATCGGCAGGATGCCTGACTGAGCGTTCATCGTCTCTCTGAATATTTCCATGTATTTGATCGCCATGGCCTCCCAGTCGTTTTGGAGCGCATGTTCCCTCGCTCTTCGTGCCATCCTTCTTAATTGTTCCGGATTGGAGGATAGTTCTCTGATTGCATTGGTCAGAGTCTGGACATCATCCGGATTGTCCAAGACTATGGCTGCATCGTCAGACAGAAGCTCAACCACGCCGCAGCGGTTGCTCATGATCACAGGCAGGCCTGATGCCATCGCTTCTAAAATGACAAGCGAGAACGACTCATACCTTGAAGGAAAAACAAACAAGTCGGCTAGCGCCATAAAATCTGCGATATTCTTCCGATACCCGAGGAAATGAACACGGTTCGAAATTCCTAATTGTTCGGCCAAGTTCGGATATGGGCTCCTTTCTGCATTTCCTAGAACCAGCAGATGAACATGCTCCACTTCGGATAACGCACGAAGCACTGTATCCAGATTTTTTATGCCTGAGTTCAAATCTCCTGCAAACAAGGCATAGACTGTATGCTCATCCAGCTTATAATCGGCTCTATTGATCGGCCATGGATAGAATTCACTCGTGTCAACGCCATTATGAACGACTGAAATGCGCCGACCGCCTAATTTTGCATCCCGGACAAGCTCCTGCTTCACCTGCTCAGATACGGAAATAATGTGCCGGGTTTTCTTCAGTGCGATTCGCTCCAGAACGGCATTGATCCCGTTATAGACGAAGTGGTAAAACGTTCTTATCGTTTTCTTTTCCCGAAACGGATGATACTTCGATTTCACCCACGCGCTATGAACTAAGTGCACACAATTGATATCAGACCGGGCATAAGTTATGAATCCATTGACCACAACTAGCTGAATACGGGCTCGACGAAGCCAGATTGAGCATGCGGAAACGATAGCAAATAACTGATTTCGCAGCAAGGCGATCGGGACTTTGCTAACATTGATCCTAATCCACTCCACTTGGGAATGATTTCGGAGGTCTTCCGACAGCTCTGAGGATATCACGATCACTTCGTGCCCTTGCTTTAAGGCCTCCACAATAACTTCATAATTGACTCTGCCTTGTCCGTCTCCCTTCTTCACCTTGTGCGTAACAAAACAGATTCTCATCGTTGTACCTCTTTCATCCATGGTTGTGCAGCAAGGGAATCCTCACGAATGGCACTGAGCAACGCTTTAGCAATTTTACTGTGTCCCAGTTCATTCGGATGAAACCGATCTTCCAAGTAATCACTCCATTTATTTAAGACTTGGGATGTGTCGCACAGATATACCCGGTTTGAATCTTGGCTGTTCTCGCAAATATCGTGCAATATACCTCTGTACCGCTTCATTGATTCTACAGATCCCGGAAAATATTTCTCCTCGATATCACTGGGAGTAAGCAGCACCACCTTGGTCTTCGGGCTGTTATTCAGAATGTTCAGAATAAGTTCGGTCGTATGCTGTCTAAATTCCTCGAGACTCATCCATGGTCTGCCGCCGAACACTTTAATCAGGGTCACCTTTACTCTCCATCGAATCGCCGATTCCACCTTTTCCATAAGTCTCCGCGTTGTTCGAGTCGAAAAATAAGGTCTTGGGTCCATCCAACCGGGCCTTCGCCACCGTCTGGGCAGCCAATTCAAATACTGTTTCTGTTCCCGTACAATGGATTCCGTAATGCCGTGGGCAAACACGATGAAATCCGGCTGCAGCTCCATAATACGCTGTTCATACTTCGCCCTTGATTCGTTTACCTGCATGGCGCTGGAGCCGAAATTCATGATATCAACAGGCTGGGAAAGCAGTGACTTGAGCTGTGCCTGCAACAAGTTGGCATAATTGGTATTGGAGCGAATGACACCTAATCCTTCCGTAATGGAGTCGCCTAAAAAAACGATTAACATGCTATAATTCCCTCCGATTTGTAGACGCATATGGAAATGCGAGTGAGATAATCAGCAGCAGAATATATCCGCTTAATCCGCTCAATACATTGCTTCCTAATAACAGAAATAGAATCGCACTGATAGCTGCAAAGGAAATCGGAGCATAACCCTTCTCTGTTTTGCTGATCTTGAAGAGAATCACGAACAGATATCCTAATAAAAAAATAACGGCCAGTCCCAGGGGTAAACCAAATGAATAAAACAAATTTAAATACCCATTATCAAATACAGCCACTGTATTCGAACTCTGGGTTAGCTTGACCCCCAGTCCCGAACTGCCCAGTCCTCTTCCAATGGGATTGGATATCACATCCGAGATAATATATTTAGCAAAGTCCAACCGCTCATTAAAAGAGTGATCCTCCTCCAATGACTCGAACGTGCTAATGCGCGAGGATACCTGATTGGCCCCCGGCAAGAGCGGAAGAATAAAGGTATACGCCAGCACCATAATGACACCTAAGGCTACCAACTGCACTTTGCTCTTTAATCGGGAACGGGCAAAATAGGCAACGATCATTATTACACACGTAATCCATCCAACCCGAACCAGAGTGAGCAGAAGCGCAAACGCGACGATCATGATGCCTACAATGCCAAACGCTCTCCACTTTTTTTGCACAATCATAATGGCTAGTGCAAACCCAAGAAACATGCCTGCTGGTCCCGGTGAATTCAGCAGAGAGAATACCCGGAATTTCTGAGGTTCCGGTATTCCGACTGAGTTCATATCCGCGGTTGTCATCCAGAAATGATCCCAAGGAGGCAAAACCAAGTATTGATAAATGCCGTAAACTCCAACAAGGACCGCAAGATAAGCAAAGCTTCTCAGCCATTTGTCCCAAACTTCCTTATCGAACTGACTGGCACTCACGTATAGCAGCACTAAGAATGGAACAAATAAGCTTATCAAGTCATATACAGAAGACAGCCCATATTTCATGAAACCGAGGATAAACCCATATATCAATGCCACGCCAATGATTTTTATGATCAGTCTTATTCTCGAATCGATCCGATTAAAGTGTTTGAGCGTTGTTATAAGTAATATCAATGAAACAGAATACGGAGTCAGCATGATAATCGATGTATCGCTGTACGACTGAAACGACCAGTCGAGCAAGCGTCTTACCTCAGGGCTGATCGTCCATATCAAAAGTGAGTATGGAATAAGAACATGGGGGCTCTTAAACTGGATATACAGCCCGATCAGCATACATAAGACCAGGAATACCAATTCCAGCAGTTTAATATGCAGAGTGTCAATGGAACTGAGCAATCCAATCAAAGTACCGCTCGCTATAATGACCCCGACCTGTATCGACCCACGAATCGTTCGTGCGGCGTTCCTTCTCCAAGAGCTTAATCCAGCGATCCTCTCCATATTTTCCAATCACCCTATCTTCCTCAAAAATTCCAATAGCACGCCTCAGTTAATAGGCTGAATTCGGAAGGATCATGATCTTGACGGTTTGAAGTATCAATTTCAGATCCATCCACAAGCCTCTTCGTTCGATATACTCCAGATCCAGCTCCAACATCTCATCAAAACTTAAATTGTTACGACCGCTCACCTGCCACAATCCCGTGCAGCCAGGGCTTACCCTCAATCGCAACCTGTCGTAATTGCTGTATAATTGAACTTCTCTTGGTAATGCCGGTCTTGGACCGACCAGAGACATCTCGCCGCAGAGAACATTCCAAAGCTGAGGCAACTCGTCAATGCTCGTCTTTCGAATCCATTTCCCAAGCTTCGTAATACGAGGATCATTCTTCATCTTGAACATCGCACCACTGACTTCATTTTGATCCAATAGCTCCTCAAGCAGTTCTTCTGCATTCGATACCATGGAGCGAAATTTGTACATTCGGAATGGCTTCTCATCCTTACCGATGCGTGTCTGGTAGAAAAAAACAGACCCTTTCGGGTCCTCCAGTTTTATAAGAATGGACACAATCACAAAGAGTGGCGACAACAGAACAAGACCGATGAAGGCCAATACACAATCCATGACACGTTTTATTGCCAGATACATAACTCTAGGTTCCGCCTCTAATGCCAAATCGTTTGCATATCGTTTATTTACTTCGAACACAACGTCTACTTCATTACGTTGCGGATTGGGAGACATGGATGATACACCTCTTCAGCTATTAATTTTTATTTGAATTTGAATACTCTCTTTCAAGAATCGTCTCCATACCTTGTAGAAGGGGTTTGCGGAGCTCCTCATTTTGAAGTGCAAAATCAAGAGTTGTCATAATAAATCCAAGCTTTTCACCTACATCATATCGGGTGCCTTCGAAATCATAGGCGTATACGCCCTGACTTTCATTCAGCTTCTGGATCGCGTCCGTCAACTGAATTTCTCCACCAGCGCCCTCCTCTTGATGCTCCAAAAAATCAAAAATTTCAGGAGTTAATATGTAGCGGCCCATGATGGCTAGTTTCGACGGTTCTTGACCGGCAGGAGGCTTCTCTACAAAATAATCCACTTCATACAAGCGGTTCATTTTACCCAGCGGAGCCACGATACCATAGCGATGCGTTTGATCATCGGGTACGGTTTGAACACCTATCACGGACTTCTGCAAGCGTTCGAACTGCTGCGCCAATTGCCGAGTACACGGTGTATCGGATTGGACAATATCATCCCCTAGCAGGACAGCAAACGGCTCGTTTCCTATAAAATTACGTGCACACCAAACGGCATGGCCTAGACCCCGGGCTTCTTTCTGGCGTATGTAATGGATTTCAACATTCGAAGCGCGCCGAACCTCATTAAGCAATTCATACTTCCCCTTGCTGAGCAAATTATGCTCCAGTTCAAACGCATGATCGAAATGGTCTTCAATGGAACGCTTGCCTTTACCCGTCACTATGATAATATCCTCAATTCCCGATGCCACGGCCTCCTCCACAATGTATTGGATGGTGGGTTTATCCACGATCGGAAGCATTTCCTTTGGCATTGCTTTTGTTGCAGGCAGAAAACGTGTACCAAGACCCGCTGCAGGAATAATGGCTTTCTTTACTCTCCTCATCACCCATTCACTCTCCAACTCTTATTTTTATGTAGACAACGGGTAGGCTCATTGTCCGTTTAGCAGAAACGCTCAGCTATATACTCTTCCCTGTAGAAAAGCACATAGCTAAGCCTTTCATGAAAAAAGGGCATTGAACCCGTCCTCACATTACACCCTCGACAATCATGTCTAAGGTCGATACGACCCACAGCGTAACCGAGTGTCTGCAGTGATAGAGGTGCAGCAGACATTACCTTTTCTTACTCATTTCTTCGCCTAATATCATCCCAGCCTGAAAGCCGTTCCTTATAGGTGATCTCTTCGATTAATTCAGCACAATCCCCAACATTCGGGCATTCACATGGTCCAGTTGCTCCTTCGCCTTTCTAAGATGATCCTTCTTTACCTTCCCGACAGCAGCTACCATAATGACTCCATCGCATAATGCACTGACAATCACGGAGTCCGATACGGAAAGCACCGATGGCGTATCGATAAGAATGACGTCATATTGCAGTTTTGACAGCTCCAGCAGCTCCCGCATAGCCGGTGAATCGATCAATTCCGATGGATTTGCGGGGACCGGTCCGGATGGCAACAGTGATAATCGTTCAACAGCCGTTTCCTGAACTGATTCCTGAAGATTTGTTTCTCCCGCAAGCAGAGTGCTTAAGCCTTGGGAGTTTAGCAGCGAGAACATCCGGTGCAGTGAGGGCTTGCGCAAGTCTGCATCAATCAGAAGCACACTCTTGCCTTCCTGAGCATAAGCTACCGCCAAGTTGCCTATCGCGGTACTTTTGCCTTCTCCGGGTTGCGACGATGTGACCATAACGGTCTTCAATTCCTGTTCCTTATAAAAAAATTGGATCTTGGTTCGAAGCAGTCGATAAATCTCTGAAATTGGCGATTTAGGATTGGCCGACACGATCAGATTATGGTTATTGATGGATCGACGCATATTGACTGTCACCTGCCTCCTGTTTTGGAATAGTTTTCGCTCTTGTGGACTTCTTCAGCTCTTTTCGGCTTATCCTCCCTACGACGGCAAGCACGGGTACTTCCATGATTTCTGCAATCTCCACTTCGGTCTTGAGCGTATCGTCCAAATAATCGAGCAGAAAGATAAAGCCGATCGCCAGAAGGAGTGAGATAACAAAACTAATAAACATGTTCATCACCGGATTAATATTAATAGGTGCAGGAGATATGGTTGTATCCGCTTCGCTCAGAATGGTTATATTGTCCACATTCATAATGTTCGGAATTTGCTCTTTAAATACCGTGGAGACAGCATTTACGACACTCGCGGCCTTTGCATAAGAGACATCCTCGTACACCAAATTCATCACTTGCGAATTGTTCGCCGAGGTAACGGATATTTTCGCGGCAATTTGTGAGGGGCTTTGCCCCAGCTCGGGGTACTGCTCAACCACTTTGTTCATCACGGCCGAGGATCTAATAATTTCTTTATACGAATTGATCAAAAAAATACTGGTTTGGATCGTGCTTGCATTGAGTGATGCCGCTCTGTCGCCCGAGAATTGGTTTACAATTAACTTAGCGTTCGCTGCGTAGACAGGTGTCGTAAAATAAAAGCTTTTTAAAGCGGCTGCTACCATCGCAATAATGACAATGACCACAATCACCCACCATTTTTTCTGAACAACTCGAAAATATTGTTTGAGTTCCATTCGGCTGCAAACCTCCGCTTATTTCTGGATTAAAAAACATGCCTTGAATTTCCAAACTCTTCGATACAATCTGTATATTTTACATTCCATAATTTACGATACATTTTGTATCATGTCAAGGCTAATTTTCATGAATTTACATAAAAATGACACAGTTTGTATCATATATATCACCTACTTTTCGTTCTAATCCAACAAAAAAATCAGCCATGTTGATGTACAAGATCAACAAAGCTGATTCACCGAAGAGGATCTGTTAACGAAGCAGTTATCATTTTGGGGTAATCTGCAAACTGCCGTTGACAATGGATAATTGATATCTGGCTCTTGTTACGGAGTCCGTCAGTATAATTCCGTTTCCTGGGCCCTCGATTTCCAGGGAATCGGTCATATAGCTATGTGGATACGGAGAATACGCCCCTATATGATCCCACGTCACCATCACCCCAGCAATATAGGTTTCTCCCACTTTGGGGATGAAAGATATGCTGAATTCATTCAATAAACCTGTTTGACTTGCAAGCTCTCTCCCACGAAGATGCTTCCAACCTTTTTCACGCCAAGTGATGGCATCGTTAAAAATATACTCCGCATTCTGGGCAGCTACTCGGCCCATTGATTTATATAACGAGCCGCTTTCATACTCCGTTTGCAAAATGAAATATTGCATGGCCAAGTTTCTGTTTGCATCTCCACGATACGGCAGTGTCTGGCTATTGAACTTGATCGCCATCATCGGTGACCGTACTCCATCTGGCGTGATTTTTAAAATGACCGGATGCGGACCGATGACCTGCTTCATCTCATTACTAATAGGGATCGGCACTTGGTCTGCTGTGACAAGACTAAGTACGCCTCCATTTACTATCGTCCAGTTCGATAGTACTTCTGGATTTTTGAGCAGGTTCGGCGCTGATACCGGCATTAACGTGCGATGCTCTCTTTCCTTCATACGAGCTTGTAAGTCAGCGCTTTTGTATAAAGGAGTAATCTTTCTGCGAATCACCGTATCCTCTGCTCCTAAACCAGTCAAATCGGATTCCTTATCCCCGGTTAGAATATCAATATATGCTGTTCCAATGGCACCCTGAGCATTCGATTTCTTTAATACTCCAAGTTCGTCATTAAATGTCGCCGGAGCTGTAACGGTTCCAAACCAAGCTGCATATTTTTGTTTTTCACCAGCAGGTATCAGTTCATCCGGCATCGAGTACTCCCACTTTGAAGGATTTCCTGTATAACTTGTTACTGACCAAGTAAAGCCGAAGCCGAATATTCTTAAATTCGAAGTCAAAGATTTACTCAATAGTTTGATTGCAGCTTCTCCACATTGCTCAAACTGAGCATTCATGTAGATGCCGCTTAATCCTATAACTACAGGAGCTGCCTTATAGTCATCAAGTCCACTGTCAATGCACTGATAAATAGCGTACGGTGAAAATCCAAGATGCGTTCTATGAATATTGGCATTGAACCCCCCGCGATGTCCAGCCGCTAATATCGTACCGAACATGATGCCGCAGAATGCTCCTGTTATACTGCCGCCTTGATAAAAATAATCCCCCGTGTTGATACGGCAATATACGCCAATTAATCCGTTCCAGGAACATTCGTATGAGGATACATGCCCATTGTTACTGTTAAGAAGCTGTCCAACCTTTACTCCGGATGTAGCAATATTTCTAAATATCGGTGTCGCTGATCCTGCTACTTCGAACGCAGCTGGACCTACGGCAAACATATCGTACAAACTTTGTTCAAATAACTCCTTATTAATCCAGTTGATGAGTTGTCTTGAGTTATATTGCGAGACCCCATAAACTCCAAAATCCTCAAAAACTGCTCTTACTCCAGCATTTGCAATTCTAATACAAGGGAGCAAATCCGTTGTAGTGTCGAGGGGATCCCAGATAATTCGAGTCCCCATTTGTCCGCTATCCACATAAGGAGCAATTCCATAGATCCCACGACTATTGTTCTCTATCGTTTGTCGGATCCGATAATTGCCTGCCGGCACAAACAGCTTATAACGCTTATCACACATTGCCATCGCTGCCTGGAATGCCGCAGTATCATCTGTTTTACCATCACCTACAGCCCCAAACCACTTAACGTTAATACCCCGGCTCATCATTTCCTCATCAAGCAAGTTAAAGTTGAAGCTTAAGTCTTCCAAGAGCATCTCATCGCTAGATGACCATGTATTCATCTTCATGTAATGGGTATACTTGTCAGCCATGCTGATATCCTCCTTGCTTCAAGTGGTAAACATGCATTCTGTAAACGCTTAACTAAGATGAATAGAAGGCATTCATCTTGTCTTGTTATCAAAAAAGCTGTTTTTAAACTTGAAATAAGTGTAGAGCTGCTATAATATACAACCTTAGTTAGATACATTATGTATCAACGGCCATTCCTGTTCCTGCATTTTATAAGAATGCACCCAATATTGAAGCGCTTTTATGAAAAGAGGCTCTGCTATGCGCATCGTTCTTACGATCATCTGGGCTCTTGCCCTGTTTATCTTCACTTGCTCCGTTAACTTCAATCTGTTAATCCAATATCATATTATTGATTTCCAACTCAATCCGAATCCCGATTGGTCGGAGTTGTTAAGGCTTGATTTCCAATGGGCTAGCCAGGACTGGATTTTACGGAAAATAGGCCATCTTATCGGATTCTTTATTCTTGCCTTGCTCGCTTCAAATTTCGGGAAATATAAATCGGCTTTTTATTGGGCTATTATCTACGCTGCTTTAACGGAGATTCTTCAGCTTTTCTTTTTTCGGGGAGGCCGGATCTATGATGTGATTAACGACTCCTTCGGTGTTCTACTGGCTTATCTATTTTGTTTAATCCTGTTCAACACTAGCTCAAGACATAAAAGAATTTTAATCGAGGTTGTACATCCTTTTCCAAGCAAGAAAAATAATAAATAAAAAAAACATTGATACGTATTGTATCATGTTATATAATGACTACGATACAATAGGTATCAAGCAGTGATTGTTCTGGTCCAATTGGAGGAAATTCAAATGAGTGCTATTGCCGGTATTTATCGTTTTAATGGGGAAGCGGTCCAGTCGGAACATGGCGGACTTATCATGGAGGCTTTGAGGCAATATCCGGCCAACCAAAGCAGGTTATGGAACATGGATCACGTCATGTTGGGTTGTCATGCACAGTGGATTACGGAGCAATCCGTCCAGGAATGTTTACCTTACTACGATTCGAACCGGGGGCTTGCCATAACGGCTGACGCCATTATCGACAACCGCGATGAATTAATGGATCAATTGCAAGTGCCGCATCACTCGAGGCAACATATGACAGACAGTGAAGTTCTGCTCCTTGCTTATGAGAAATGGTCCGAACGAATGCCGGAACGGTTGGTCGGGGACTTTGCTTTCATCATTTGGGACGAGAGAAAGCAGCTCCTTTTCGGAGCCAGGGACTTCTCAGGCGCAAGGACGCTCTATTACCATCATAATGAGCAGCAGATCTGCTTCTGTACGGCCATTAATCCTTTATTTTCATTACCTTTTATACATAAAGAAATCAATGAAACATGGCTGGCTGAGTTTCTGGCAATCCATGGCGTTTTTGAACCACCGGATGTATCCACTACGATTTACAAAAACATCCTTCAGCTACCGCCATCTCATAAAATCATCATTAAGAATGATAACGTATCGATTAGCCGATACCATAGCCTCTCGGATGTCATTCCTTTGCAACTGGCATCATCAGAAGAGTATGAGGAGGCTTTCCGGGAAATATTCAACAATGCCGTAACCGCACGGCTTCGGCGAACGAAGCGAAACGTCGGAGCTCATCTCAGCGGAGGATTGGATTCAGGTTCGGTGGTTAGTTTTGCGGCCAGAGCGTTAGAGCATGAAAAACGTTCGTTACATACCTTCAGTTACGTGCCAGAAACCGGATTTGTGGATTGGACGCCGAAGCACAGACTTGCAGACGAGAGACCTCTCATTAAGCAAACGGTACAATTCGTGGGGAACATTAACGACCACTATTTGGATTTCTCCGGAAGAAGTGCTTTCACGGAAATCGATGATTGGATTGACATCCTGGAGTCTCCATATAAGTTTTTTGATAATTCGTTTTGGCTTAGGGGCATTTTCGAGCATGCAGAACAACGAGATATCGGGATTCTGCTTAATGGAGCCAGAGGAAATTACAGCATCTCTTGGGGACCTGCGATCGAATATTACACCAAACTCCTGAAGAACCTCAAGTGGCTTCAGCTAACGCAGGAAATTAAACGATATAGCAGGTACGTCGGAGTGGGTCGCAGACGGCTATATTCCATTGTCGGTCGTAAAGCTATCCCGGTATTGAAACAGCGAAGCTCTTCAATCGCTTCCGGCGATTTCCCACAATTAATCAATTCCGACTACGCCAAACGAGTGGGTATTTATGAGAAACTCCATGACCTTACGTTTACGGGAATCGGCTCGACAGACGATCTGCCTGACGACCCCTTGGAAGCGAGAAGAGTGCATTTCGAAAGAGTCAACATGTGGAGTGCAACCGGTACAAGTAATTGTAAACTTTCTCTTCGTTACTCTTTATGGAGCCATGATCCCTCGAATGATCTAAGGGTTATCCGCTTCTGTTTATCAACTCCCATGGAGCAATTCGTTCAGAAAGGGATGGACCGTGCTTTAATTCGTCGTTCTACTAAAGGCTGGCTCCCTGATTCCATCCGTCTCAACCATCGAACAAGAGGGATTCAAGCAGCAGATTCAATCCACCGAATGCTAAGTGACTGGCCTGTGTTTTTAGCAGAACTGGACCGTGTATCCCACGATTCCCGAATGCAGCAGATCATCAACATGCCTGTCATACACGATGCCTTAGCAGAAGCCCGCCAAGGGATCAGCCCGAATCAAGCCTACAATCCCGCCATTAAACTGCTTATGCGCAGCGTAATTTTGTATCGATTCCTACAAAAAAATTTCTGAAAGGAGGTGAATCTATATGAAAAAGGAATGGAGCGTACCTGCTTTGGAGGTTCTTGACATCAAAATGACCATGGCTGGTCCTGGTAGTGCGATTCCGGATGCAGTGCAACCGGATCCGGATGAAATGGTTCACACCAGCTAACATATAAAGTCATCATGTTCTGATAAAAAGAGCCCCTATACGCCTGATCGGGTATATGGGCTATCTTTTTTTTCGCATATTAATCATTGGAGTGAGGACCATGCTTCAAACGTATAAGCCAACCGCATATAAGGCCTTCGGGTTTTCCATCCATAGTGACATTCCCCTGCCTGAGTTACAGCCCGTCGTCCTCCCGGATGCTTTTGCCGATATTGTCATCCGTTATGCTGATCTGACCGAAAGATGGCTTGGAAGACCTGATAAGTCAAATAAAACATTCTTATGTACCGAAGATAGGGTCATGTTCAGAGTACCTGAACTCGCTGTTTTTGCAATAGAGGGCGGGACGACCATTTCTGTCTCCCCAGAGAAGGGCGCTGCAGAGGATAAAATCCGGCTGTACGTGCTTGGATCTTGTATGGGTGCCCTTTTACTGCAGCGTAAAATACTCCCCCTGCACGGCAGTGCGGTAGTCATTGACCATAAAGCCTATGCCTTCATCGGCCACTCGGGACACGGGAAGTCGACGCTGGCCTCTGCCTTTCTGCAGAAAGGATATCAATTGGTAACGGATGATGTCATCGCTGTGACGCTGGATCAGCAAAATACTCCTTATGTAACGCCAGCTTACCCTCAACAAAAGCTTTGGCAGGAAAGCCTCGAAGTTTTTGGAATGGACTCCCGTCATTTCCGGCCCTTGTTCGACCGTGAAACCAAGTTCGCCATCCCCGTTACATCCCAATTCTCCAACAAGCCCCTGCCGCTGGCTGGCATCTTTGAGCTCGTTAAAACGGATTGCCGTCAACTGCATATACGTGCGGTTGATAAATTAGAGAAGCTGCCACTGTTGCATCGTCATACCTATCGAAACCAACTTCTATCCGGCAGCGGATTAACGAAGTGGCATTTTGACATTACGGCCCGCATGTCCGGCAGTATGGCTATGTACCAGATTCAACGTCCATTAAACGAACATACCGTGCACCAGCTAACGGCCCTGGTCTTAGATACCATAAGTGAGTAATCGTGAACTTCATGGGTCGTTTATCTAATCATCCTGCAGCCCTCAAACACCCTCCATTACATATGCCCCTCATTAAGAATCCCCAAACGACAGGTTTGGGGATCATTTCACTATTCCACAGCTCAGCCCCGACAAGCCAAAGCCTTAGCCTGCGTTACACCCTTTCACTTTCCCTGAAATCACATATAATCACCATCTAATATTAATTAGGCCTATAATGAGAATTAACACTTCCAGGTTTACGACGCTGAATTCAATTGTAAAAGGAGCCCCCTATGAATCCCTCTGAAATTGATCGAATAACCGCTGTTCTCCCTTTCCTGTCCACGATTCCGCATCGTGATTGGCAACACGCTGAGCTCGTGTCCATAGACCCTTCTACTCCGCATAGGATTCAAGAGGGCCATATGCTGCAGCATGCGATGTTTATGGTGAAGGGAAGCGTCCGAATTCATAAGATTAGTGAGCAAGGAAGAGAAATTACCTTATACCGAGTCCAAGGCGGGCAAAGCTGCGTGCTCATGATGGCAAGTATTCTGGGAGAATCGGAATATGAAGCCTCGGCTTCAATTGAAGTGGAAAGCGAAATTTTGCTTATTTCGGTAGGCGTATTTAGAGAATGGATGGATCATAACAAACCTCTTAGACAATTTATTTATCAGCAATTTGTGCAGAGAATAACGGCCGTTACGAACCTTCTCGAGGACATTGCATTTAAACCGATGAACTATCGACTTGCCCATTTTTTATATACGAATACGAATGACGATCTAACAGCATTGAAGATCACGCATGAACAGTTAGCCGTAGAGCTAGGAACAGCCCGGGAAGTCATTAGTCGAATGCTAAAGGACTTTCAAAACCAAGGAATCCTGTCGCTATCCAGAGGGAATATCCGTCTTACCGATCGATTGGCTCTAGAGGAGATCATCCAGCAATACTTATCGTGACTTAGTCACGGAAAAGGATTCGATATCCCGCTAAGATGGAATTAATTCCAATGATGCGGAGGTATGATATGAAAAATGTCGGTGGTATCGACCGGTTATTCCGGTTCATTCTGAGTTTCCCTCTTCTGTTTGTTCTTTTTTATCTAGATAGTAACTGGAGGTACATCGGTCTGATCGGGCTAGTTTTATTGTTTAATGTCCTGACTCGAATCTGCTTCATCAACCGTATTTTCGGGATCAATTCCTGCCGGATAAAGAGAGGGACAGGTGAGAGACCGCTATGACCCATTATTACGACTCTTCCAACTTAAAGAAAATTCCCGAGCTTATGCAGCTTGCCCCCGAGGCCTCCGCCTCTTTTCTAGCCTTTGAAAAAGACGTCTACCAGACACTCAATCACATCCCGCTAAAGACAAAAGAACTGATTGCCGTGGCCATCGCCCATGTTACAGGTTGCCCTTATTGCATCGACGTTCATGTGAAGAAATTCAAACAATTAGGCGGTACACGAGAAGAAATCCTTGAAGCTGTATTCGTAGCAACGACTACTCGCGCAGGTGCCATCCTCAGTCACGCCACCCATGCAGTAGTTGCATATGACACCACAACAGCTTCCCCAGACGACGTGCAGCAAAATGAACCTCCGGATCAACCAGAGTGTTTTTGCTAGCGCTGTTCCTAACGACTTGATGCATTAATAAGTATGTTCCTGCTTCAGAACATGAAGAAGACACTGGCCTGCGGTCAGTGTCTTTTGCTGTATGGTGGATCTTCTGAGCTTTATCATTTACACGTTCATATCAAAGCACCCGCTCTTTGCGGATTTAAGGTATGGAGACGAGGGGAGTCGCTCCCCTGTCCGAAGACAGCCAAGGGAATGCATGAGATAATCATGCTTTAAGCATCCAGCGGAAGGCTTTCAATAGCTGTGAAAAATACGTCAAGCAGCTCTTTATCAAACGTTTGTTTTACGTAATCCGATATTCGCGCTAGCTCTTCCTCGCCGTTATATTCCAGGCATGCACGCCCTTCACACCATAATACCGTACAATGAAATCGTTGCTTCACATGCTCAATAACATAGTCTTGTTCCACACATTCACGGATTGCTGCTGCCAAACGTCTCACACCCTTTCATCTCTTTAAGTTCTTGCATCACCCTTATTATTCAAAATTCAAATATTTTCTCGATGACATTCGTCACACATATTGGACATCAGTAGGAAAAAGGGGTATCCAAAAGATCCTAGATCTGTTGGATACCCCTTTGTTTCTAAATTTACACCTGTTTAAATTCAATCCAGTCGATCTGCAAGCCGGGCTTGACGAAGTCCAGCTTCATCTCATAATACCCCGCTTCCAGATCTACTTTGACAAGCTTCTGTCTGATCCATCTGCCGTCGGTACCATTCGTTTGAATCGTGGTTACCGGTTGGTCGTTCAGCGTTACGTTGCACGCGCTTTGGGCCAGTTCGGATTCCGGAGACATAATGCGCACAATGATCCGGTACTCGCCGGATTCTTCGACCTTCACATAAGTCGACCCCGCTGCTACCGGCTTTACTTGCGTGCTCTTCGATAAAGTTTGTGCTTGTTCCGGCGCGAGAGAAGGAGCGGATTTAAAAGTACCTACGGCTTCCTCGATCACCTGTTTTCTTGAAAATACCGGCGCATGCATCAGGAACCGACAAATGTTCATGGCGCTACGCTGTAACTCTCCGCGAGTCAGCGTACCATTTTCCAAGGATGCCAAGGTATTGTCTTCCCATGCATTGATTTCCGCACCGTAATTCATAACCACCATGTAGAGATCATTTTGGGCGCGGACCATCCAGTTCGTGTTTTTGCGATCGGCTGGGCCTCCGTTCACTACATCGTTCATAATGGCCCACCAGTCGGTCATCACGATGCCCTGGAATCCCCACTCTCCCCGTAGAATAGTGGTATTCAAATCATAATTGGAAGCCGCCCAGTGTCCATTGATCGGGTTATACGAGGTCATGATGGAGTTTGCCCCGCCCTGCTTCACCGCGATTTCAAAGCCTTTCAGATAAATTTCACGAAGGGCGCGTTCGGACACAACAGCGTCGACTTTACTGCGATGCTTCTCCTGGTTGTTGCAGGCAAAATGCTTCAGGGTGGCATTGGAGCCGCCCTTCATAATCCCGCGTGTGCATGCAGCAGCAAATACTCCCGAGATCAGCGGATCTTCCGAAAAATATTCAAAATTACGTCCATTCAGCGGGCTGCGCCGAATGTTCAGACCCGGTCCAAGTAAAGTATCAATGTTATAGCTAAGCAACTCTCGGCCTTCCATAACATAGAGCTCTTCGACCAACTCAGTGTTCCAGGTTGCCGCAAGCAGGGTTCCAATAGCCACCTGCGTTGCTTGCTGTCCGCTGTCCATCCGAATCCCGGACGGCCCATCCGCCGTACAAGCCACCGGAATTCCGTAATCGAGCAAGCTGTCGCTCACCCCGCCAAAAGCCGAAGCCGTTCCCGCTGTAACCAGCGGACTGCTCATGCCTTCTCCTCTGACGATCACCGCCAGATCTTGATCGCTTAGTTGAGCGATAAAGGCTTCCAAACTGACTTTTCCCCCATAAACGTCCCTTAAGGTATAACCTCGATTGCCCGTTTGCTCCAAGGTAAGCGGCAGGTTTTGGTGAATGCGCTCCTCCATGTTAATCTTGCGCTGCGGCACCTCTGTATATGTCAGTTCGTATGAGCCGTCTTCCTTGCGACTGCCCGGCTTCATTCGGGTGAAGCCTTCCATTGGCGCCATGGCTTCCTGCAGCTGCTCCACAACTTGCAGCGTTTCTACAACGTAACCATCTTGGCCATCCAAACCGATAGGCTTCACATTCTTCACGCTGGTTCCCACATACAAACGGTAGGTTCCGGCCTCCAAGACATAAGCGGAAGCCTGTCCCGTCACACCGGCGTCATCATAGGAAGCCATGGCGTGGACCGGGAAGCTGATCGTGAGCGTCTGCGAATCCCCCGGCCCAAGCTCCTGCGTCTTTCCGAATGCCGCCAATACTTTGGCAGGCTTGCCCAGGACGCCTTGCGGCGCTTCGTAATAAACTTGCACAACCTCTTTACCTGTATAAGTGGTCCCGATATTTTTTACGTTTACTCCGATTTCAACGTATTGCGCTCCCTCTCTAACCACCAACCTGGCTTCTTGTGGCTCGATTTCAAACGACGTATACGACAAACCGAAGCCGAATTCATACTGGACGGCAGCGGGTCGAAACGTTTCGAAAAAACGGTAGCCGACATAAATATCTTCTTGATAAACATTCTTGAGCTCGTTGCCGTAATTGCGGGTCGATGGATAATCCTCGATCGCATAAGCAATCGTGTCGGTTAATTTGCCGCTTGGCGTCACCTCGCCAACCAATACGTCCGCAATCGCGTTACCGCCTTCCATTCCACCGTGCCAAGCATAAATCACAGAGGAAATCGGGTGCACATAACTATCATCGCGTATCCAGCTCATATCGATAATGTTGGACACATTCAGGACAACTATCGTGTGCTCGAAGTGCGTGGTCACCTGCTGCAGCATCGCTTTTTCTTCGGACGTTAACTGGTAACTGCCCGGCTCATTGGCATTATCCTGATCTTCACCCGCTGTTCGCCCGATAACAACAATCGCCTTATCGGATGCCTGTCTTGCTGCGGATACCAGCTCATCGGTCAGAGGCATTTCTTTCTGATGCCACGGTTCAGCCGCCCAACCGCCGCCGCCATTATCGAAAGGGTTTTGTTCGATCCACTGTTCATAGGCAGCTGCCAATTGTTCGTTGACGGTGATGTTCTTCTTATCCCGAAGGCCGCCGAGCAGATTCGTTGTATGGGAAACATGAACGCTCCCACCCGAACCCGTACCACTGCGGTAATAATTAATTTGCGTTCTGCCAAAAACAGCAACGGTTTCGTTCGGTTGAAGGGGAAGCACCTGTCCTTCATTCTTTAACAATACGGTACCTTCGGCAGCGACCTTTCGGCTAAACTCAGCAAAGCCTTCCAAAGGAGCTCCCATTCTCTGTGTACTCAATATATTCCCTCCCGTTTGTTTTCTCCTGTATCCAATTGATAATGAAGAAAGATTAGTAAATGCCTGACGAATTCTAACGTTAGGTATGAGGCATCTATGTACTATCATAGTAACAAATTCTGTATAGGAATATGTGAAAAAGTCTTGAAGTTGCTGAAAAGAGTGCAGTTTCGGTTGAGGGATCATCCGGATAATAATTTGCTAAACACAATCGTTGAGGACTAAAAACGGGTATGATAAGATAAGAATAGAAATAAGGACGGTGTGCCAACCGTCCTCAGTACAACATCTTGAGTGGAGTTCCCTCCAAGATCAGGTGTGATCAGAAAGTAACCCACTTCGGCGACAACCTAAGAGTGGGTTACTTTCGTTTATCGATGTAAGTTAGCAATGCCAACAGGAATAACCCGAAGGTAAGCACTTCACCAAACGAAATGTTCATCGCATCACCTCCTTTCGGAGGTTGCGCCCACTCAAGGTGTGTTGTACATTCCAAATTATAGCATATAAGCCCTGAAATTTTCGGGGCTTTTTCTTTCATCCATAAACCATTACAATCCTCTCAAATACAATAAATTGAAGGGATATCATAATACCGTGCAATGAAATCGCTGCTCTATGTGCTCAATAACATAATCTTGTTCCATACATTCACGAATCGTTGCCATCAAACGTCCACTGTAGATCTACAACACGTATATCCGTACAACGGCCAGCACATAATAATCCTCATTAACTTATATAAGTATACAAGGAGGAGCTTTCAATTGAGCACAAACCAACCGGACAAGAACCTTATCAACACGGTGGAACAGCTGGCAGAGACACCCGTGAACAGCCATGAGGCCCAGCAACAGCAGCAGGCTCGCAACGATCGCCGGAAACAAGCGCTGCATGACAGCGATGACAAATACAAAGAAAATGAATCCAAGAACTATCATTAGGATCGTTAGCACCGTCTGAACTCCATGAACACGCGTTGTTTACCTTCCTTTCAAATGTGAAAACGTAGAAAAGCGACCTATCACGGTCGCTTTTCTACGGGTACAAATTGAATAATATTCACCTTGACCTCACATAATTAACGGCTGAATTGTCTATTTCAAGGGCCTTCATTTTGCCCTTACATTAACCCAAGAATGCAATGGAGCGTTTTACTTTCCTTGCAAATGCAATGGGATCATCGATCGACTCCCAGTGAATATACATTAAACGCGGGTTCTCAAACAGCCAGTGATTGTGGACCGCTGTCACTTTAATCCCATTTTTGCGAAGATTGGTCAGCAATTGATTTACTTGACTTTGTAAGAGAGCGGTTTCCCCTAAACAAAGTGCGCGACCGGAACTGTCCAGGTTTTCAAAGGAGAATAATTGATAACGGATCAAAGGGGAAGTCGTCCGTCTTCCTAAAATAGATGCTCTTATTCTCCGATTTCTGGAGACAAAACAAACCGGTCCTTTTGTTATTTCATGCTCCGTTCCGCCTAGAATGGCCGAGAATTGGTTACATAATCTTCTAAAGCGAGGACTTGCCTTCACTTCCGCCATACGAAATCATCCTCTCATTAAATGATAGAAATACGAGCAAAATCACTCAACGGCATTAACCCAAGAATGCAATGGATTCTTTTGTTTTTCTTGCAAACGCAACAGGATTGTCAATAGATTCCCAATGCATATACATTAAACGAGGTTGTTCTTTTAGCCAGTGATTATGAACCGCTGTTACTTTTATCCCACGTTTGCGGAGATTCGACATCAATCGATTCACCTGATTTTGGTGAACGGCAGTCTCACCCAAACAAAGCGCGCGGCCCGATTTATCAAGAGATTCGAAGGAAAACATTTGCATCTGAACCAAAGGGGAGCGCGTTCTTCTTCCCAAGATGGATTCCCTTAGGTTCGTCATACGCGTGACAAAACAAACCGGACCTTCCTCGATTTCCGATTCGCCTCCCAGAATTCTTGCAAATTGGGTACAGAGCCTTTTGAATTGCGGGCTCACTCTAACTTGTTCAGCCATTATAAGTCCTCCTTTAATCGTATTCTATGTATCTTATGATTGAAGGAGAAAATAGTATTGGACCAACAGCTTATTTGTACGAATTTATACTAATAACATAGCGAATGGAGCATCCCGAGCCTATCACAAGCAGACATTCCAGCGGAAAAAGACCACATCCTCATGCGGATGTGGTTTTTCATTGTCCAGATACAATTGCTTGCGGGATGAAGAGGTTTCACTATGGATGGCCCCTCTCCTTCCTCTTACAAGTTAGGAATTTGCCAATCAATTTCTTGAAGCCCCATATTGCGTAAACATTCGTTAGCACGTGAAAACGGCCTGCTGCCAAAAAAACCTCGGTGCGCAGACAACGGACTCGGATGCGGCGAACGAATCAGTGTATGCTGCCGATTCGTAATGAGCTCCGCCTTCTTCTGGGCGTGGCTTCCCCATAACAGGAACACGACAGGCTCATTTTTCCGATTGATCGTCTCAATGACCTTATCCGTAAAGCTTTCCCATCCCCTGTTTTTATGAGAATTCGCTTCATGGGCCCTTACAGTGAGAACCGTATTTAGAAGGAGTACCCCTTGCTGCGCCCATGTTAGCAGATGGCCGTTGTTGGGAATGAAGCAGCCCAGATCATCCTGAAGCTCCTTGAACATATTTTGCAAGGAAGGAGGCGTGCTGACGCCCTCTTTGACAGAGAAGCTTAAGCCGTGGGCCTGTCCCGGTCCATGATAAGGATCCTGGCCCAAAATGACAACTCTGGTGTCGGCCAGCGACGTATAGTGCAGCGCGTTAAAAATATCGTATTTATCAGGATAAATAGTCTTCGTCCGATATTCCTCAATGAGAAATTCCCGCAGCTGTAAATAGTATGGTTTCGTAAACTCTTGCTCTAAATATGACGCCCAGTCATTCTTCAATATAGCCATTTCGGGTTCTATCCTCCTGCCATGGTCAAAAGATATAACTAGATTATATCATACGGATTATTTCCGGTATTTCCCAACACCTAACCCTTACGAAGACGCAAAAAAACGACCGATTGCGCGCCGCTTTTTCACCATGGATTCCCTTAATTAAGTCATGATGACCGGCTCAATCTTGCCGTTGCCGATCCGCATCCGATCCATACATAGCTGGCGATGGCCCGGCTCGGTGTCTCCAATGATTCGGCGGTGGTATACGATAAGCCATTCATCTCTCTCTTGCAGATGCAAGTAGCCATGATGACCGGGTCCTTCGGCAATCGGCTCCTGTCGCTCTAGAATCGTGCCTTCATTCTTGAATGGACCGAGCGGGCTGTCGCTTACGCCATAGGCAACGCGATAGGTTCCATTCGTCCATCCGCCCATGGACCACATGAGATAATAAAGTCCGTCCTTCTTAATCATACAAGGACCTTCCACGTATCCCTCCGGCGTAATGGAACGGAAAATTTCATTGCCGTCGTCTGCCAATGGAACGAATCCCGTCATCTCTTCGTTCATCCGTGCAACGTTGCAGTGCCCCCATCCGCCATAATACAGATAGATCGTTCCGTCTTCGTCCTTGAATAGATGCGCATCGATCGGCTGTGCCTGATGAATGAACTTATCCACGAGCGGCTTCCCCAAGTAGCCTCTGTACGGCCCTTCCGGACGGTCCGCAACGGCGATTTCCAAGCCGCCGGTTTCCTCGTTCGATTGAATATCGTTCGATGCAAACACGAGATAATATTTCCCTTGGCGCTCGATATGGGTCGGTGCCCAAACCGCCCTCCATATCCATGGAAAATCCGCCATTTCGATAATGCCTTCGTGTTTCTCCCAATGGACCAGATCGTCGGAACTGAATGCGTCCAGATTCATCTGCATCGTATATTCCGTGAAGGACCGCGTCGCATAAATCCAGTGCTTCCCCTCATACGTTCTGGCTTCGGGATCTGCATACCAGCCGGGTATGATCGGATTGTTAATGTTCAATGGTAGACACTCCTCTCCTGTGCTGCGCTTAGTTCATACATGACCAAGACTCAATCTGAGTGATATATGACGTGGGCCGCGCTGCAAAGCGATTCGGCCTTCATTGGCTTGTACTTCCTGCCTAGCGCGGATAATCTTAGCGGACATGTCGAGTTCGAGCAATGTCTATCACCCGCCGACCAATGACGCTCGATTGAGATATGGCCATGTTCTACCATTGCTTCTACACCGGTTAGCCATTCTCCTCCCGCGTGAAATCGTCAACCCCCATTTCACTTCTCTCCATGGCCAATATCGAATAAATGCACCCTACGGGAATCGGCGTAATCGCCTCCAACGGAACGCATATTCAAGATGAGATATTGAACCGGGTCTTAGATTACTTCCATGACAAGGGAATTAAGGCGAAGCTAAAAGGCATGAATCCGGTAAAGTACCGAACTCATGCCCCTCATATCGCCGTTACAGACTTATTTTATTCAGGCCTTACTTTTCAACTCGTTTCGACGCCTACGATCAGATCTCAATATCCTCGCGAATATTCCGGGCTTTCTTTGAGTTGAACGATATCATGGCCGGTTGGGTTTTGGAAAGCACGCAGCCCAAATGTCGGCGCAACGGCAAAAATATGGTCAAAAATATCCGCTTGAATCGATTCATACACTCCCCAGGCGGTATCATTACTGAAAGCGTAGATTTCCAACGGCAGTCCGTTATCTCCCGGTGCTAACTGTCTGACAATCAGCGTCATATCCTGATGAATTTTCGGATGATGCCTCAGATATTGATGGATATATTCTCGGAATACACCGATATTCGTAAGTTGTCGGCCATTCACTTTGCTATCCGTATTAATCTGGTGTTCGATGTTATACGTATGAATTTCATTTATTTTTGTCGTGACATAATCGGTAAGGTAGTGAATCTTCTGGAATTCCTCAATCATTTCTTTCGTACAAAAACTTATGCTGGTCGTATCGATATAGACGCTTCGCTTAATTCTTCGGCCGCCGGATACTTGCATGCCTCTCCAATTCTTGAACGAGTCGGAGATGAGAGCGTAGCTCGGAATCATGGTGATTGTCTTATCGAAATTCATCACCTTTACCGTGTTTAACGTAATGTCGATCACGTCGCCGTTCGCATCGTATTTCGGCATTTCAATCCAGTCGCCGACACGCACCATGTCATTCGACGATAATTGAACGCCTGCCACCAGGCCTAATATGGAATCCTTAAAGATTAGCATCAGCACGGCCGATAAAGCACCAAGCCCACTGAGAATGATCAACGGATTCTGACCGATGAGGTTTGAGATCACCACAATGCCGCCGATGATGAAGAGAACGATCTTCACCACCTGAATGTATCCCTTGATCGGCCTGATCTTGGAGACCTCAAACGAACGATAGATGTCATCAAAGGCATTAAGCAGCGCATTGAGCACCGTGATGGTTACGATAATCATGTACGTCATTGCCGCCTTTTCAATCAGAATCTGATAGGGCGGAAAGATGGACGCCGAAAAATAAATAATGATCGCCGGCACGAGATGTGACAGCTTGTGGAATACTTTTTTCTCGACAATGATATTATCCCATGTATAACGATTGTTATTGACAATATGAATTATGATCTTCAATACGATTTTTTTGGTTAAAAAATTGGCTAATATAGAGACAACGGCTATAAAAACAACCATGATCATATTTGAGAGATATCCAATGGTTGGTTCGCTCATGCCGTATCCGTCTAGTTGGTTTTTGATAAAGTCCATTATTTCCTCCTGACGTAGTTTAAGATTAGCCTATTATTATAAATTGAATTCTATTACCACGCAAAGTCCAAGATAAGACATCGATGGGTTGATTTGGAATAAGCTAGGGTAAGACTGTCTGTTTGAAAAACAAAAGAGAGCACCGGAAGGGTGCTCTCTTAGTCTGATTCGATATGGCCGAAGGGTGCTAAGATTATGGATCGCATAGAAGACCTTTCAGATGAGCAGTACTACACTTACCGTATTCCCTAAGTCAAAGCTCCAGCAAAAGAGCCTAGCGTCTTTCTGCATGCAGAGAAGGATTGCAGCTCAATGCAAATCTGTGGTTCCTCATTCCTGTCCGCTTCCTGATTACATACAATCCAGACCCCTTCTTTGGCAGGAAGCACAAACAAAATATCCTCGATTGCCGTCTGGTTTCCGCTTCCAATTCTTATCGTGCTTAGATTGTCCATGGTACGGGCATTGGTTTGAAAATCCTGCTGCCATTCTGCAATCAGCCGCTGTTGGTCGGATGAAAGCTCGTCATAGAGAGGGCAGGCAGGGGATTCACCAGCTGTCAGCCGGTTCCACAATTCTTCAGTGATCACAACCTTGGATTCGGATAAAGTCATCCCTTCAGCTTTCGAAGGCTTCACTCCATAGAAACGTACAAGCTCCTCTTCCCAATCCTGCGGCTCTGTCCAGGATAGAAAATGAAGCGTGTTATTGTCAGACAAGTGGTACAAATACCGCTGCTGCAGCTCGTGGATGGTCAGTACTTTGCTAGAATTCCGATCGGTAATCCCTCTCAGCATATAATTGCTCTGCAGCAAGTGCTGAATCATTTGCGTAATTTCGGAAGTAAAACGAACCACTCCGTTCTCTTCATCAATCGATTCTATAAAGCCTTTGGACATCAAACTATGTGTAGCTGCCTGAAATAGAAGCTCCCATCTGTCTTCAGACAGGTCTCCATAGTATGCCTTCATAAGTCCTGCAGCCATTTCCTCCCCTTGATGAACGGCCAAGGTGTATCCCAGCTCTTCTAATGAAAATATATAGGTATGCTCGCTCATGTAAGCAAATCCTCCAGTACAGATCTATTTCGTTTCCTTTCCGTTACGGCTGATCAGCCCCCGCAGGCGCTTCATGACAGACTGGATTTCGGTATCGGTCAACAAATAATACGTATTCACCGTCCAGGTCTCTCTGTTTTTCAAATGAAAAATCAGCACAGGAAATTTCGGAAGCAGCCACTTCCGAATGGAAGGGCCGCTGTAGCTGATGCTTGTAATCTCCGTCCAGGCTACAGTCCGCGTACCATCTGAAATGGAATTTTGATCGTAGGTGAGCAGCTGCGTGTCTGATTTCAGCGCCTTTGGCAAGCTGACAACCAAATATCCTCCAAAAAACGGAATCCCTATTATGGCTGATGTGATACAAAAAAACTTACGAATAAAGGAAGTATCCATAAAAAAAGCCGCGTACAGCAGAAACAGGCAGGCCAACACAAACAGTAAACTGCCAAGTGATTTGCCCCATGCCACGGATTTCCGATAAGATATTGCGTTCATAATTTAGCGCCTTCCTGAAATTATTTGAACAGTCCGCTAATCCAGCGAACTCCCTTTTCGACAACTTTAGCTGCGCCATCACCGACAAAAGCTCCAACCGTACCACCTACATAGGAACCGATGGCCGCACCAACCGGGCCACCAATCATCGCACCGACGGCTCCGCCTGCTACAGCCCCGCCATAGGTCGCGGCTGTTTTTACAACAACGTTGGATGCGGCTACAGCTACTTCTTCGCCGTTAAGCTTGCCTTCACGATACTTACTGACAAGGCCGGAAGCCTCGCCGATCACATTAAAGGTTGCGTTAATCGGGAATATCTTTTTGGCGATCATACCTGGAATTTTCTTGGTGGCGATCCCATATCTACCTTTTTCTACGCCGGCTATGACCTGTCTAGTCCATTGAGGAAAGTTCTTAGCTTGACTAAAGCCTAACCCAAAATTGAGACCGAATTTGCTTGCCACTCTATCAAAGCCTTTGATTCCTTTCATCATGAGGCCTGGGTTCACAATCTGGCGATTTATGCCTCTTGCCAGGTTCTTCAAGAACGTATTGTTACCTTTGCCTTTAACCCATGGCGCATTATGAATTTTGGCTCGGGACGGATTTCTGGGATCTACTCTGAATTGTACCGTCTTACTTAAGACTAAGGAAGCGCCCACAGAGCTGTAAAGGAGAGTTCCCCACTTTTCCAGATTATCTCTTGCTTCAAGCGAGCTGTCTAACACGTTCTGGGTTTGATCAATCGGATCGGCGGCCGTCCTTGCCTGTAACGAAGCTTGAGTGGAATCGGCCTCTTTAAAGCGGTTGACAATCGTATGTAATTCCGTGCTGACCGAACCCACCGCTGCAGTAAAATTATCCATTTGCTGACGGGCAAGCTGGAAATTTTGATAGAATTGCTGCCTTGTCGTACCTTCCCATCCACTTTCAAGGATATGAATCTGCTGGGTAAGGTGGTTGCAAATTTGCACCCCGATCTCCCTGGCCTGTGCAAATTGTTGGGATATCTCCATAAGTCTTTCCGGAGGAACTAATATTTTGCCCATGGCACTCACCTCAACAATATACAGATTAATGTAATTATTCTAGTAAAGGTTATCCATCTTCACAAAAGGAACAAGTAACAGAATAGCAAAAAAATCGTTAGGTCCTTGGAACCAATTCCCTTTTCCCATAGTCGGAGGACAGAGCCGATTACGAATTCAAACCCAAAGCGTCCAGTTAAAAGTAAAGTACCTTATGCCAAATGACCTAAATCATGACTAACCGTACAGTTCATCATTAGCAGGAAATCCGTTACGATTTAACAACAAAGGCTGTCCTTCAAGTAGATATTCTACTTGAAGGACAGCCCTCTTTTATGGAAAGGACGCATATCCGGCATCTGCTATGACGGTGGCGGGAAATCGGCCCAGCTTTGCCCTTTACTTTCTCTGGATGCGGTTTTAGGGTTCGCGTAACAACTTACGGAGAGAGTATCCGTTTTTGACCTGTGAGTTCCTGAATCGGCTTAATGTTTTGAGTGAATTCAAGCGTACCTAAATAGTTTCCTTCTTCATCCCTTACGGCAAAATAGCGAATGTAAACAAATTTATCTTTAACCGGGATCCAGAAATCTTCTGCATCTTTGACACCTGCCTTGAAATCAGCAAGTAGCTGATTGACGACATGAACGCTTTGCGGAGGATGGCAGTTCTGAACACTTCTGCCGATTACCGCTTTGGTACGAACGAAGATTCGTTCTTTTCCCTGTGAAAAATATCGAACGATATCATTTTCATCGATAAAGGTTAGGTCGACTGGTAAATGGTTTAAGATGGATTCCATCTGTCTGACCGATAAAATGCCTGTACTCATTCGGATATATCCCTCTTGCAGCGGAGAAGACCCCAATCCCTGATCTGCGCCAGGTTCAGCTGCTCTTTCGGGAATCCATTCTTGATCGGGCGCAATTAAGCAATAACCGACTTCTTCGCTTTGGGCAGCAATTTGAAGCCATTCGTCTTCCGTCAACTTTTCCAGAGCCATTGGTAATAAGATATGTTCCTCTTTATAGATCATTTCTGTTACTTCGGTTAAGACGCGTTTTGCCAGATCCACTACGGTCTCGGCATTGCCATCAAAGTGAGTGAGTTTGGATTTCACTTCTTTTATTCCCAATCGGATACCGTCATCTACTGCCCACATCACCTTGGTCGGTCCACAGATCCCATATTTCTCGAGAAAAGGAAACAGCACATTTTCTTTGCGGCTGTAGTGTTTATCTACATCATAGAGGAGACTGAAATCCTCTAGCAATTTGAGGCGGTTTGCCTCTCCTTGATCCTTAAGAAATTGATCCAGATGCAGGGCGATTCTGAAATTTGCCAGTCGATCAATTTCTCGGTTCTCCATTTTAAAGGTATGCACTGGATGTCCAGGCTGCTCTTCCGGTTGATGAGCTCTGTGAATGTCTTGGATGGAACCTTTGAATACGGCAGCATGCACACTGCACAGTCGCTGTACCTCAGTTACGGGTATTCCTTCCTCCTGCATCAGCACTTGCTCCAGCTCCGAAATCTCATCAACGGAAATTTCCCCTACGGCTTGATTAAACTTGGCCTTTACTTCCTCCACGCTTTTTCCATAGTGCAGCTCTTTAATGATATCCTTGAGCATATTTATACGGCCGGTTCGATGAGCAGAAACTCCATTTTCACGGTTATTAATGAATTCACTCATGTTCTTCACCTCGGTTTTGTTTCAATATATAAAGATTAAGTTTTATCTTGTTTACTTCTCTAAACTAGCATCCTCATGCTCCATAGCTTGTGATTAAAAACACAAATGAAATGAAAATTCATTGAACAAAGAGAGGTGATCCGTTTCTTCGAAAAGTGACAAGTCGCTTTCTAAAAAGATGGGAAACCAGATAAAAATACAATATGATTACGAATGTCCATATTACGCCGGGCAATGTACATGACTCGGTTCCTTATCTGTCCCGAATAGATCGTCAACAACAAACGATTAAGACATCGCCGGGTTGATTTGGATATTTGTAAGACTTTTAAGAAAACAAAAAGAGCACCGAAACGGTGCCCAAATTGTCGAGAAACCCTGTACTTTTTTCAAAGTACAGGGTTTCTCACATTTCAAATGGTCACTTCAAAAGGGGAAGTGGGGGATTACCCCCTGTTTTCCAGGCGATCCAGGTGGATCGCCATCTTCTTCATATTCTGTACGGCTGCTGTCATCAGGGCCTGCTCCCTGACGTTCTGCAACCCGCGCAAACGGCAATAGCGAAACCCATGGAGCTCTTTTGCGTCCGCGAAGCTTCGCTCAATCGTTTCTTTTCGTTTTCGGTAGAGATATTTCCCGGATCGACTCAACCGGTTGCCTCGCACCCATTCTTTGCTGTCCTCCCAGACGTGACGGGTTACCACCTTTCGGTGGTTGCGAGACCGCGTGCATTCGTTTAATAACGGACACCTCTTGCAGTGCTGAGGATCTGAAGCGTACTGCCGGTATCCCTCGCGGTTGGTCGTCTTGTATTGCAGTTCGTGCTCTGCCGGGCAGATATAAAGGTTACGCTCTGCTTCATACGTGAACTTCCATTTTGGGAATAAACCTTGAGTCGGATGGAATCTTCGGTGAGCAATAACAGCAAATATGTTTCGGCTTTGCAGCCCTTTGCAGATAGGTGAAGTCAAGTACCCGGAATCCAGAGCAACAGCTTCTACTTTAAAACCAAATCGTTGTTGTTGACGATCCAAACGGGACAAATAGGGTATAGAATCATGGACATTTCCCGCAGTGACATGTACATCCGTAATCATATTGTATTTCAGGTCTACGGTACGGTGGTCTAAGTAGAAAAATCCTTCCGGTTTCCCATCGCGGATCATATAACCGCTGTCCGGATCTGTCGTGCTCACTTTGACTTCCTTTTCCTCCATCACGTCCTCTCTAGGCTTTAGCGCTTTTTTCCATGTGCCTTCCGGTCGGCCTCTACGGCGGCATTAAGTTCACCTACATAATCACGGGTGTTTTGTAAAACCTGTTCCTTTGTGTACTTATGCTTATTCGCATTCGCTTTGACATGGGTCGAATCGGAAACCAGGACGCGTCCACCTACCATACGGTGCTGAATGGCTTGCAGCACAATCTCATCAAAGACCTCTTGAAAAATCTCCGTATCTTTAAAACGAGTGCGACGATTCCAGCTAATCGTAGAATGGTCCGGCACTTTGTCGGTCAGACCTAACCCCAAAAACCAGCGATAGGCGAGGTTGGTCTGAATATCACGTTCGAGTTGACGTTCGGAACGGATGCCGTAAAAATAACCGAGGAAAATCATCTTAAATAACACGACAGGGTCGATGGCTGGTCTCCCATTATCAGCACAGTAAAGCGGACGGACCTTTTCGTCGATGAAAGAGAAATCGATATACTTGTCCACTTTACGGAGCAGATGATCTTGAGGAACCAATTCTTCAATCGAAACGAACTCGTAAGCCTGCTGTTTTTCTCGGTTCGAACGCAACATATTTAACACCCTTCCGAACGGTTTATTTACTATTATTATACCATATTAACGCGGTGTCGTGTTGAATTAAATATACAAAAAAGAGCTGTCGAGACTTTCTCGACAGCCTAAGCACCGAAACGGTGCCTTTTTTCGTATTGATCTTAACCATGAACAATTCCTAGCCCTTCCTTGATGAAGATTTCGTTCAAAGCCTCGTAGATCGGCTCTCGTCCATTGTTTATTTCTCTTCTGCTTTTTCAAAATAAACGATTTCACATAATCGAATGTGATGCTTTTTTCCATGGACTACAAGAGCTACGTGATCAATGAAAACATCATCCAGAGTACCTACCAATTTGCCGACAGTTGTCGTGATGGCAATCATTAGCCCTATGTGCTGGATCAAATGCTCAGTGAATTTGGGTTCCACAGTTGTCGTATACATAACATTTTTTGGTAATACCGAAGTTTCCTTGCGCTGTACATCTTCATTCCGATAATATTGCGGAGCTGGGAATGGGGCATATGGTCGCGGATAGCCATAGAACATAAATCTATTCATGAGTTGCATACTCCTTTGTCATAATTTGAAAAACACATCTATATAACATATGACAAATACCTATGTGGTGTTCCAGAGAAGTGTTGTGCAAAATAAGAAAGCCGTAGATGGGATATCCTTTCCCCTCATAAAGTTCGGATGATAGGGGCGTAAATTCTTCAATCTCCTCGAGTATTTCCACCTAGATTAGGCTAATATCACAGGAGATTTTTGGGCTATCGACATATATTATTATTGCCTAGATCGAACACCAAATCTAAAAAGGAGTGTGTTATTTTGTCCGAAACGGTTTATTTACAAAATAGGTCTTACGATCCTGAACAAATGGCTGGTTATCATTTTGTGAAAGCTGAACATTTTGAGCGAATGAAGATGGCTTGCGCGGGCAATCCACCGTTCTTTTATAAATATGCCGAGCAAGAATATTACCATAAAGCACTTGCGCACCGTTATAAAGGTATGGGTGGCTGATGTAATAATGCGAGTTGACCAAATTTTCAATGAGTCCGTTCATTTAACCGATTAACGCGAGGATTTTTTTTACAATTCACGAATTTATCCAACCCGATGTACTGTCGGGTTCTTTATTTATAGCGGAACCTTTGTTTTCATAAGCATGTTTTCACTTTGCACCCTGTTCTCGAACGATCGAACATCAGGACAGCATCTTGATATACGGCTTTACGGCTATTTTACTTCACACAGTTTCGGACTAGATTTTAACCATAAAAAATGCGAAAACCCGCTCTATGGGCGGGTTTTATCTATGGAGCCGAGGGGAGTCGAATCCCTGCATCGAAAGCGAAACCCCGACACCCCGTAACGTCAGCCTGAATGTCTTCTTCAGTTAATCCTGGGAGAAGATGTGGATGTTTCACACTCTTCTGGTTCTCATTAACTATTGCAGTGCACAAAAGCCTGTTATAAAATGTTTTTAAATTACTTTTAATTCCATAATTATCCTAAAATGTGATCCGCTTATATTTTACCACCTACGTCAGAAATCCCCTCTTATTCACCAACACAATCATTTATTACACCAACCATTAGTTATTTATGTTTACTTATTGAGCATACATATTGACCTGGAAGGAGGTGAGAAAACACGTCGTTATGCCATCAAGGTACGAATGATCGTTTGGTTCTTCGTGCATAGTTTATCTAAAAGAGGAGGTTTTTTTATTGATGTTAACCCTACGTTTTCCCAATTCCGGACTCATTAAGAAGGTCTTGGCTGGCGGTCTATTAATGACGCTCGCTGTTATGACACTATTCTTATTCGAGTCCAAAGCATCCGCTCACGGATATGTAAGTAATCCTTCCAGCCGTGCGGATTTATGTGCAAGAGGAGTCAATACGAATTGTGGACTTATTATTTATGAACCGTATAGCTTAGAAGCAGCAAAAGGATTCCCGGCAGCAGGTCCAGCCGATGGTAAAATTGCAAGTGCTAACGGCTTGTTCGCTCCACTTGATCAGCAATCCGCAACTCGTTGGACAAAAGTAAACATTTCACCTGGACAAACGACTTTTGACTGGAAGTTAAAAGTGCCGCATGCTACAGCTAGCTGGAAATACTACATTACCAAGCAGGACTGGGACCCGAATGCACCATTAACTCGTGCATCCTTCGACTTAACCCCTTTCTGTAATGTACCGTATAAAGGGATGCCATCCAATACTTATTCCGACACTTGTAACGTACCGAGCAGAACGGGGTATCAAGTCATCCTCGCTGTTTGGGAAATTGCGGACACAGGAAATGCATTCTATAACGTTATCGATGTGAACTTCACCGGTGGTGGAAATCCAGATACAACAGCGCCAACTGCTCCGACAGGAGTAACAGCTTCCAATGTCGCAACCACGAGTGCAACAATTTCTTGGAATGCTGCTACTGATAATGTTGGCGTTACGAATTACCGTATTTTTAACGGCTCAACCCAAATTGGTTCCACAAGTGCATTGAATTACAATCTAACAGGCTTAACACCGAATACAACTTATAACATCACCGTTAAAGCAGTAGATGCTGCTGGGAACATATCACCCGCCAGCAATCCTGCATCCTTTACCACACTAGCTGTAGTAGGTCCTGATACGGAGGCTCCTTCAGCACCTACAAGCTTACATGTGATGGGTACAACTACATCTACTACAGTGCCTTTAATGTGGAATGCTTCAACGGACAATGTGGGTGTAACTGGCTATCAAGTGTTCCAAGGCTCGACATTAGTCGCTACGGTTTCGGGTTCAGCGCTTGAATACACGGTTACAGGCCTGTCGCCAAATACGGCTTACTCCTTTACGGTAAAAGCTCTTGATGCCGCTGGCAATGTATCCGCTGCTAGCAATATTGTCAATGTAACGACACCTAGCGCACCTGTCACATACCCTGCCTGGGATGCATCCACGGTTTATGTTGGTGGCAGCAAAGTAACCCATAACGGTGTGAACTATGAAGCGAAATGGTGGACTTTAGGTGAGACTCCAGGTGGAGCCGACGTGTGGAAAGTCATTCCTTAATCTTCTGACTTTCATAGAAAATGACTACAGAATTTTCTGTAGTCATTTTTCTTATCTTATATTTATCCCATCCAGCTAATATCCGCATGGAGGACTCCGAGGTCAGGATTCTTCTTTATCTTCGTTGTGCTGGAAATGATGACTTCTAGGACTTACGTTTTCTCCTGAAAGCTGTACAGCTTCTTTTTTTGATGATACCGCGTTGCTTTGATCGACTTCAAAAATATCGAGCAGGAACATAAAGATCGGAATCCCGATAATAAGCCCCCAGATCCCCATGAAGTGCTGGGAGAAAATAAGAACAATAAAGGTGTAGAACATCGGCAGCTTCGTTTTGTGAGCATACAGCTTCGGATTTAAGAAGTATGTCTCAACTGCATGGATGAGCAAAATCATGACAATCGCCCAAATGACGGTTGAGATACCACCAATCTGGTAACCGATAATACTGATTGGAATGAAGGAAATAACAACACCGACTACCGGGATAAGGCTTAGTAAAAATACCATAATCGTTAGAGCGAACAAGTAAGGGTAGCCCAAAATCGACAACCCGATAGTCGTTAGAATCGTGTTGAACAAGGCGATCATCAGTTGAACCTCGATCACTTTACCGAAGGAAGAGGTGAATTTTTTGCCAAAATATTTAAACTCATTGTAAGCCCAGCTTATTTTGCTTTTGCTCAACTTATCTGTAAAGTCATTGACTGTTTTCTTCTGGATTAAGTAGAAGTAGCTCAATACAATAACAAAAATGATAACCTCGGCCCATTTGCCTATCTTCAGAATATAATTTAATGCCTGGCTTCCGTATTGCTCTAATTCCAGCTTACCCAGCGCGGAGGAGACAAGCTCAGCAATTTCATCCGACTGAGGTGTATTCACGAATTTGATAATGGAAAAATATAAATCAGAAATTTGATTAATGAGCTTCGGAACATAATTGGCAATTCCGTATACAAGCCCAAATATTAAAGCCCCATACAATATCGTATTAACGACAATAGACGATATAGGAAACAGCTTAGATATTTTCTTCGTAATAAAGTGCTCTAGGCGTCCCATGACGAAGGTAACAAGAAACAGCAATAACAGCAAATTGAGCATACCTCTTAAGCTATAAAGCAATAAAACGACAAGTAAGAGGAACAGAATTCTTCTTACTATATTGTTAGCAAAAAACTCCCGCAAAAAATTCATTCGCTTCCCTCATTTAATTATATTTTAGTTATCTAAAGATTTACGGATGAACCTGGAGAGTCACAATACGAAAGACTTGACTTCCGACCGCTGTTGACAGCATGACATTACTTCAGTTCAATTATATATGAAAATTGTTACAATCGCATAGACAAAAGCCCGGCCTCAAACGGTCGGGTTTTTCATCGTATCTTTTAAACCTGTCAGACGAATTTCGCTAAGCTCTTCAGTTGTCCAAATAAATCACGCTTCAAGTAGTGGAGTTTAAAAAAGAGAGCTTCTAAAGCTCTCTTTGGGCTGGCTGCATCATCCCTTGAGTGGGGTGATCCTCTGGGTACTCGTAATATTGCGACTGAACGGGCGCATGTATGTGTGCTTCCATTGGCGGCACTGACGGCTGCTGATAGGGCTCATCCACATACATGATTCTACGAAGAATTTGCATGAGCCCATTCACGACGCGCAGCGCGACCCAGAAAAGGATAAGGCCAATGCCTACGTACAGCAAATATTGCTGATTATAAGTCCAATCTATATGAAAATAACTAAACACGCTATTCTCTAAAATATCAAGCTGCATTTCATTCATCAAAATGATATGGACGACTGGAAGAGCAATTAATCCGAGTCCTAGTGAAATCGCCGTTACCATAATAACAAAGAATACAATGCCTGTTACAAATCTTAATAATACAAGCAGCAGATTTCGAATGAATAACCCACCCTCAAAGTCTCTCACCATTCGCTTCAACCAGTTCTCCCCAACTTCAGATTGTCGATTGTAGGTATACGATACAGAAGGAGTAGGTAATCCTAAAATTTGTCTAATCATGCTTTGTTCAAAATTCACAATCCCATTCAACAACTTAGCTATTCCAAAAAACAGCGGTATTCCGATAAATATTGGAGTCAAACCGATGGATAGTGTAAGTCCCGTTATCGCTACTGTAAAATAAATAATCCCTAACGGGAGAGATAGTAAGAAATAGAGAATCGTTGCATAGGTTTTTGGATTAAAAAGCACCCAATTCACCTTGCCTGCCCGCGACGTTGCAGCCGCTTCTGTTGCCTTCATATTCAAACACCCCTTATGGCTAAGTCACGCTCCGAGTAATAAATCCATTATATCCGCTTTATTGGGCTGACATAACCGTCTTAGGGGGTATCTGAACCTAGACTTTAGACTAGGGACTGGCCCGGCTCAGATTTAGGTGCCCTCTACCTTAACCTTCTATATATTGCGCATTTAAATGCTCAACCACTTCTAGCATATTCTAAAAAATAATATCAATCTTTTTCCATGATGCCTCTAAGTTGATCAGCAAGTGCCACCGCGGCGGAATAGCCGGAGCTCCAGGCCCATTGCAGGTTATAGCCACCGCAATCCCCATCCACATCCATCACCTCGCCGGCCAAATAGAGCCCAGGCACGAGCTTCGATTCTAGCGTTCCTTCTCTTAACTCTGTCGTATCGATGCCGCCGGCTGTCGTTTGGGCATTCGGGAAACCATTGGTATCGGTCACGATGAAATCCCAATGCTTCATGAGGCGACACAAGGCTTTCCTGGTTTTCCACGATAGATCCTGACACAGCAGGTTCTGGTCCTGATCGATTCCCGCCTCTTTCAAGAGGATGGGGATCAGCTTCTTGTTTAAAATCCCGATTAGGGAAGCAGCCACCGTCCGGTGTCCGAACATTCCCCAATGCGTATCCAGAAAATCGACGACCTCTTCCTCTGTTCGGTCTGGCATCAAGTCAAGCGATAAGGTCACCGTTTCTCCTCTTGCGAGTTGATATGCAGCCTTTCGGCTTAACTGGAGAATCGGCGGGCCAGAAGCGCCATATTTCGTAAACAGAACCTCTCCATACTCACTGCGGATGACTTCACCATTTACAATGATATTCCCCCATCCCTCGAATTTAACTCCGGAAAGTTCATTCAGATATGGGCTATCCAGCTTCAATTGAACAATCCCGGGTACAGGATCGATCAGGGTATGTCCCAGTCGTTGGGCAAGTGAGTAACCGGAGCCATCCGTTCCTGTCTTTGGAGCGGTAAGGCCGCCCGTACAGAGGAAGAGATAATCGCTGGTATATGTGACCTTTTCCTCTGTTTCCGTCTGGCACACAATCGTGAATCGCGGATGTTCCTTCGACACGGTAACGTCCAATACTTTGGTTTTGAAGTATATCGGAACATTCCGATCCTCCAGTGCAATCCGGAAAACTTCTAACACCGATGCAGCCTGCAGCGACATCGGATACATTCGGCCATTCTCAATAGCGATCAGCGGAAGGCCGAGTGTGTTAAAGAAATCGACAGTTTGCCGAACGCCGAATTGCTGCAGCACAGGTAGCGGAAATTCCGCTTGATTACTGTGATATTTACTGGATAAATTGACCGCTTCGTCCGTACCTGTCGCCGTGGATTTGTTCGTAATGTTACAACGCCCATTACCGGTCGTTAGTACCTTCTTTCCGACCCGGTCGTTGCTTTCAATGATCGCAGTATCGATCCCTCGGTCTCGCGCAGTAACGGCGGCCATAAGACCTGAAGCGCCTGCACCGATAATGAACAGCTTGTGGTGCATAGTAGATTTCGACTTATACATAGGTGTTGAATTCATTCCTTTTTCTAATGGCTTCATCTAAAAATGCGTTTCCCTAACGCCATCGCGGCCGCATAACCGGAGCTCCAGGCCCATTGCAGGTTGTAACCCCCAAAGTCCCCGTCGACATCCATCACCTCGCCGGCCAAATAGAGCCCAGGCACGAGTTTGGATTCCAGCGTATCTTCGACGAGCTCTTTCGTAGCGACGCCGCCGGCTGTCGCTTGTGCGTACTCAAAGCTTTGGGTTTCGGTTACTTTAAACTCCCAACACTTCAATAACTTATAAAAGATCTTTTTGGTTTTCAACGAAAGATCTTGGCAAAGCAGGTTCGGCTCTTGATCAATTTTCGCTTCCTTCAGCAGGACGGAGACCAGTTTCTTGTGTAAAAAACCGACGAAGGACTCCGCGACCGTCCGATGCGCGAACGTTCCCCAGTTCGTCTCCAGAAATTCGATAACCTCTTCCTCCGTGCGGTTCGGCATCAAATCTACGGATAGGGTAACGGAGTCCCCTTTCGCGAGATGTATGGCTGCCTTCCGCCCGAGCTGCAGGATCGGAGGGCCGGAGAAACCGTAGTCGGTGAAATGAATTTCGCCGACTTCGCTGCGAACGATTTTACCATTTACAAGGAGGTGGGCTCGTCCCTGGAGCTTGATGCCCGATAGCGCCTTCTGATAGGGATACTTCACCTTCAATTGCACGATGGCCGGAACAGGCTCTACCAAGGAGTGCCCCATTCGCTGGGCAAGTGTATACCCAGACCCATCCGTCCCCGCATTCTGGCCGGTAAGACTGCCCGTACAAAGAAACAGGTATTCGCTGGTATAAACAACCTGCTCCTCTGTTTCAGTTCGGCATGTAATCTTAAATCGTGGATGATCTGCCGATACGGTGACATCCAGCACTTTGTTGTTAAGGTATACCGGAATGTTCCGCTCCTCTAGAGCAAGCTCGAAAATATCCACTACAGATGCAGCCTGTAGCGACATCGGGTACATTAAGCCCTCTTTCAATTTTGTAAGCGGCAGCCCGAGCACGTGAAAGAAATCAATGGTCTGACGGATGCCGAATTGCTGCAGCACAGGCAACGGAAATTTAGCCTGACTGCTGTGATACTTGCGCGATAAGACCACCGCTTCGTCGTCCGTACCCGTCGTAGTGGAATCGTTCGTAATATTGCAACGACCGTCGCCTGTCATTGAGATTTTTTTCCCAATCCGGTCGTTACCCTCCAGAATGGCGGTATCAATACCCAAATCCCGCGCAGTAACGGCGGCCATGAGTCCTGATGCGCCTGCGCCGATAATAATCAACTTGTGGTGCAAATAATCGTGCATGGTTGGTCAATGCACCCCTTGCCAATAGATTTATGTATAGAAATGTGATTTCTCTGAATGAAACTGCGCTATATCTAATTATAGCACAGGAGTATGCACCGCATAATCCCGGTAGAGTATTCGGTTCCATCACCAGTTTTAACGCCATCTGTACAACTCGGTCTTGGATCGACGGAATGCCGAGCGGGCGCTTGCGACCGTCTTTCTTCGGGATATAGTGGCGCCGTACGGGCTGTGGACGGTAGCGCTTCTGGAAGAGACATTCCCGGCATTCCGCGACTATGTATATTTAGAATTTCAAAGAAAATGGCTTTAGCGTTGATTAGATATGTTGAATTTCAATTCCACAACGCAAATAAAAGAACTGCTTTTACAACACTGGTTATATTCCTGCGATATAGTGGTCTGAGCTTCAAGATGGATACCGAGAAAGCCGAGGATTTCAAGGTAATATGGTTAATCATCGATTTGATCGTCAACAAGCGGCCACGATCATTGAAGATCATTGCATCATGATTTCAAAATAAAAAAATGCAAAAACACCATCCTCATGCGGATGGTGTTTACGAACCGTGGCTGTGCAAAACCAACAATTCGCGGAATGTGATGCTGAAATCGTTTGAGGAAGTTGAGTAGTCAACCTGTCTGCTTGTCTGCTCCTAAATAACATAGCCAAGACTTAACCATTGTTTCCCGCTAGCAGAATGGCAATGTAAAAAGGCTGCATGATCATCGAATAATCTTTTTCTCTGTCGCATCCTTGATCCACTTCGGAAATTCATTCAGGAGTTGGTCATACAACACTTCATCGGATACCGCCGAAATATCTTTCAAATGAATGAAATTTGCATTATCGACAATCCGCCCTTCCATCGTATCCAGTTGTTTTAGTACTTCAAAATCAGAATCTCCTATCCCCACGAACTGCCAAAATATTGGAAGAGTCGCAGAGTCTACGATCACTTTTTTAGTCGGCTTCACTACGCCTCCATCATTGATAAAGATAATGAATACAGGCAGGCTTGATTCCTCTTCGATGGTATATTTCTTAATAACATCCTCCATAACTCGAGGCTCATTATTGCGACCATACTTATGGATATTCGAATTATTTAAAATTTGAGTATTTACATAGGAAATGAAGTCTCGCTCCGTCACAGTGGGTAATCGACTGAATTCATGATCATAAACCCACACATCCAAAGCAGCATTGTCATCAAATTTGCTAGCTACCGCCAATATACGCTCAACAACTTCTTGGACCGTCCCATTCTTATACAAGGTCCGCATAGATCCTGTAATATCTAGCACGATGCCTACTCTAGCCAATAGATGGGTCATTTTCTTCTTTTCCAACGTGTACGCCACAATGTTCTTACGCAAATCTATTTTAGACAATACGATCTCTTCCGCGACTGCTACAGCTTCGACAATCTCTTCCGCCTGCTCGACCACAAGCCCATAATTCGTGCAAAGCGCAGCCAACCCCCCATAGAATCCACTGCCAATGGCATTAAACTTCCATTCCTCGTTATATCGGTACAACTCACCCACGACAATCGCTGTTTCCTTTGACAGATCATTCCCATATTCAAAACGAAATAATTCTTCTCCCGTAATCGTATCTACAAGCCGTAAATAAAAGTCTGACGCATCACTTATCGTAAGCCCATGCTCGTCCCCAGCATGAATAGTCACAGAAAGGGCTACTTTTGCAACGCTTTTCGGCAGTTTCGATAGATGCAGCTCAATAGTCTCTTGGTCCCCTTGAGTAGTTGCACTATGTGAAACTGCACCATAAAGATCAAAGGGATTCCCGTAAAAAATAAAATCCTCATCCCGCTCGCATCGATTCTTCTCCGATAAAAGAAAACATGCTGCATCGATGCTCATCGTCGCTTCCTTCTTCGTCCAACCAAATTGAAAACTAAGGGCAGTTAACTTTCTACCTTTTGTAATTTCTATCTTTTGCCCTTTGAGTAGATCCATAGGATTATCTCCCCTTTTTAATAATATATTCCAATTGTACATCAAAAGTAGAAGGAATACTTCATTAGTAAGATTCATTGGAATAGTCATATAAAAAAGAAGAGGATGTCATACTAGTCTCTACGAAATTTGCTGGCTGGCTTCAAAGGCGTCGTCACTGACCGGAAGTTCCAGCGGTTAGAGATTAGAAATTTCATCGTCAGTCACATATAAAAAATGATTGTCTATAAGAGTATGTGACATTATCTTAAAGCTGCATGTCCAGGAAATGCAAAAAAGCGACCGATCACGGTCGCCTTTTTATGGTATGTATGGAGGCGAGCCGTGGCTGTGTAAAACCACAATTCGCCGGAATGTATTGATTAGGTTACGGTATGCTAAGTAGCGGATCATAAAAAAGAGAGCTTCTAAAGCTCTCTATGGGCTGGCTGCATCATCTCTTGAGAGGGGTGATCCGCTTACCTCCATACCTCGGAGCTCTCCTTAATCCAACCATCCCTTGCTACGTGCGATATCTATCGCCTCGATCCGTGTATTCGCCCCGAGCTTCCCAATCGCTTCTGACATATAGTTCCGTACCGTTCCATAGGATAGAAACAGCTGTGCTCCAATATCTTGAAGAACTAAGCCTTGGGCAGCCAACTTCATGACTTCACGCTCCCTGGGTGATAATGGACATGGATCATCCCATACCGCGAGCGACAATTCTGAATTGATGACACGTTTCCCATCATAGACCCGACGAATCGCATCAGCCAATTCCTCGCTGCCCGTATCTTTGAGAAGATATCCATAAACTCCTGCCTGCATAGCCCGCTGGAAATATCCAGGACGCGCGAATGTCGTCAAGATGATGACACGAACAGCTAACTTATTTTTTTGAACCAATTCCGCAATATCTAACCCCGTTTTTAGTGGCATCTCAATATCCAAAACAGCTACATCGGGTTCATATTGCTGAATCATGGACATCACTTCTTCCCCATTTTCAGCTTGTCCGACTACTTCAATATCATCTTCTAACGAGAGTAAAGTTGCCAGTGCTCCCCTTAATAACTTTTGATCTTCTGCCAAAACAATACGAATCATCTAAGCACTACCTACCTTTTCATTTCGTATTACCCTAGGTATATGTAAGGTGACTTCCGTCCCCTTGCCTGAGGATGAGGACAGCGACATACGCCCGTCGATCATAACCAACCGTTGCCGCAATCCGGCGAGGCCATTACTGCTTGTATAGAATTGATCCATATCTGCCCCAATACCGTCATCACTTACAGATACACGAACTTCCCCTTCCTGAATGTCGAGAAGAACGTTGCAACTTGTTGCTCGGCTATGTCGTACCACATTGGTAATCGTCTCGCGAAAACACATCGCCAAAATCGTCTCCTGCAAGGGTGTTAACGGAAGCGGATTGTTCACTAATGCGTCTTCCGTCCCTACATTAGAAGGTCTGGGATCAGAAATCGATTGATATTGAAATAAAAGCGGTATGCCCGCAGCTGAACATAACGATACAGCATGCTTATATTCGTCAGCGAAGTATGTGACTTTCATCTCCGTAACCAATTCACGCATTTGTTTCAAGGCTGCGCGTGCCGTTTCTCGTATTTCACGAGCCTCTGCTATCGCTCTCTCGGGATGGCGATTGACCAATTTTTCAACGACTTCCCCTTTTAGTGCGATTAATGACAGCGTATGGCCCAATGTATCATGGAGTTCACGTGCAATCCGCTGGCGCTCCTCCTGCTGTGCCATTCGTTCAGCCGTTTCTGCCCGCAACCGCGCAGACTTCTGTTGAAATCGAGTCGATGTTCGTATAAGATACGGCAGAATACAGATGCCAAACATAGGCACCAGCCCTATCCATACTAGGCTGCCCATCCTCTCCAAGTAAGGAACAGCGATAAATCCCATAGCTACAGTGAAAACGATCGTTATAGAGAGTAATATCGGCAGCTTTTGTTTGCTCAGCGGAGCAGCTATCATAAAACCTATAAACGTATACATAGGGTGAAATACAGCTGCTAAAATTAAAAGTATACCCACCTGAACGATCAATATTGGCGTGGCCCACTTTGCATAAAAGTAGGATTGTCGAAAGGATAGAACGAATATGCCTAACAGAACAAAGCCAAGCCACTGTAGACTTGATGGCTCATAGAGTAGAAAGTACATGGGTATCATTAAATTTGTTAACAAAATATAAGGAGCGACTCCTTCCGATTTTGGAAAGAGACGCCACTTTTCTCTATTCAATTAGACCGCATCCCGTCGATTATATATATAGATTGATAGTAGCATAAAGAGGAGACCGCATCCTGTCAAAATTATGAAATCAATACTTGCTGGATTTTTTCCAGCGATCATATTCCATGCCCCATTGGCATAACGGTGAGATGGAAGCCATTCCCCGACCGAGCCCATCCAACTTGGCAAAGTACTAAGCGGCATCCAAAGCCCCCCCACAATGGCAAGTCCCATCTGTAATACATTTCCGATGGCAACGGAGGTATTCGCATTTTTAAGCGTTCCTAGCAATGCACCAAGCGCCAGAAAAGATATACTCCCAATCCATAACCATAGTCCGCATAAAATCCATTGCCCGGCTGTCAATTGTATATCATGAACAAGGCCAGCAGATAAAAATATAACTACAATGACGATCAAGTGAACAGCCATTTGCGATACAATTTTGCTGCCAATCCAGACTGCAGGAGATAGTGGAGTTAGCTTCAACAAGCGTACCCACCCATCTTGATGCTCGAACGATAGACGGATACCGAATTGAGATACGGCTGTACCAATCAAACTAAATGCAGTCATCGACATCAATGAAAAGACACCCCAAGTTGTTGATTGAATCGATTTATCTACACCATTCATACTCGCAAATAAAAAGTAGAAAGCAAGCGGCATCGCAATGGAGAAGAGTAAGAAAAATGGACTGCGGATAATTCGTATACTTTCTGCTTTGGTTTGGGCAACAAACATATGTAACATGGCTATTTTCCTCCTAAAAATGTTTATTATCGTATAATTGTTTGTTTATTTGAGCCTGTAAGACTTCGGAATGTATCTTCTAAGCTGGCTGATTGTATATCAATATCTGAAATTCCCCATTCAGACTGCATCAGTGTAAATAACAATACATCGGTCTCTTGAGCATACAGACGAATTCGCTCGCCGTTGCATTCTGCCTTTTCTACACCAGGTAATGTGAGCCATTCCTGATGGGCTGGCGCGTTCGCCGCTCGAAATGAAACGGTTCTAAGCGCTGTTTGAGCCTTTAAACCTTCTGGAGTCCCTTCCGCAACAACCTGTCCACTGGCGATTACTGCGATATGATCTGCGACAGCATCCGCTTCATCTAAATGATGTGTAGTTAAGAGTACCGTACGTCCGTCATTTGCCAGCGCTTGGATGGTGTCCCAAAAGCGGCCACGAGCCTCGATATCCATTCCGACTGTTGGTTCATCCAGCAGGAGAAGCTCTGGATTTCCCGCCAAGCTTTGGGCGAAAGCTAATCTACGACGTTGTCCTCCAGACAGCGAGGATGCGCGCCGTTTCTGATCCGCGTGGAGACCCGAAATGTCTAACAATCGCTCTAGCGACATCGGATTACGATAATAACTGCGGAACAATTGAAGCACTTCTTTGACCGTAAGTCCATCTGCAGCTTTAACATCCTGCATAAGCGCTCCGACGCGTTGCCGTAATTCTTTTGTTCCAGACGGCATCCCCAAGACCCTGACTTCTCCTGATGTTGGCTTGATCATTCCGAGGATCATGGAAATGGTTGTTGTCTTGCCTGCCCCATTCGGTCCGAGCAATGCTGTTATTTGACCTTTCTCAAATGATAGATTCATATGATCAACGGCACAGTAGTTGCCGAATTTCTTCACTAGATTTATACATTCAATCGCCTTTGTCATTTTGTACTAACCTCCGCTAATTTCTTCTTTCGTTACTTGATGTCCTCATTATATTGAAAAAGCGCGAGAACCAATTAGTGTGGGTTGTCACAAGCCGATTATGACAAATGTCAGAAAAAAGAAAGCAAAAAAGAAGGACCTCTAGGCCCTTCTTCAGCATAACGTGCATTTGACACTCTTTGATTGAGGTGCCTTGTTTTGCAAACTTATAGCTAAGGATTTTACACTTTTAATCGAACACAGCAAAAAACCACAATCTCTGAAGTGACCCCATTAATGATTCAACGGACAATGCGGGTGTAACAGGCTATCAGGTGTTCGGAAGGCGCGACATTAGTAGCTACAGTCTCTGGTTCAACGCCATTTGGGAAGATGAATAAGGGCATAAATGAACTAGGCACTCTGCATGATGGATGTAGAGTGCCTAGTTTTATAGTAATTTCATTCTGTTACAGTCGTCTTTGAGGAATCAGTTTTTAACGCTTCCAGTCTTTTGGCTTGCTCAAACGCTCTATGTAAAAACTCTTGTGCCGATAAATCCTCATAATCCCAATTCATGGCCTCGATTGCAATCGGGCCTGAATAGTTCGTTTCCGCAATTTTTTTCATGGTTGTAGACCAATCAATCGTGCCATCAAGGGGTAACCCGTGCTGGGCATAACTTCCGTTATTATCATGTAAGTGTAGTGCCATCAGCCGAGACCCGTACATGGATAATAAATCTTTCTCCGGGTAATGGCGGTAGTGATGTCCGCTGTCATAACAGAATCCGATACGCAGGGAATCCACTTGCTCCAGCACATATGCCAAATTGGAAAAGTTCCATAAATTCTCCATTGCAACATTGACACCAAGCTGTTCAGCTTTGTCAGCGATTCTCTTGATTCTATCCAGTCCCAATTCGTTATATGGATTGTCTTCGCCCGGCAAGTGCACAACCATTGTCGGAATCTCAAATTCAGCACAATCTGCAACACATTGCAGATAGCATTCAGCTGCCGCTTCACCATCCAGATTGTCAAGCCAGAGGTTGTTTTCGTTTTGGATTGGTGTGTGGATATTTTCTATAAATAGACCCGCTTCTCGTGCGATTTGCGGCCCGTTGCGATAATCGTTTCGACCAAAGCAGTCACGACCAAAGCCATCACTCCACCATATTAAAACGCCATCAAATCCAGCTTCTTTTATTAACTGATAACGCTTTTGATTGGGCAATTCACAGCCAAACCAGTCATAAATGGTAATCATAAACCTCTTCCCTCCTTGTTTTCTACAACTAGACTGCTACAAAGGCGACACCAATAAACATAATACATGCTATAGTGAAAATTCCGTAACACCCTTCTTATAGGCATATTTCAGAGTATATGTTTCTTCATTCCCATAGGACATTGTAGCGATTTTTATTCGAGTATAATCAAGTCGACCCTCTCTTAACACTCTTTTCACCAAGGCAATACTTCGTTCTTCTTCCGTAACAACACAAAATATATTAAGCGCATATTTCTTCGGGTCGGAAATGCATTTCCCCATGTCAAACCCATCTACATAGCCTAAACCAGCATCTGCTAGAGATATTTCTAAATATTCCATTACTTTTTCTCTTAACCAGTGGTCACGTTGGCTGCCTTTTGCACTTTTCAGAGGATACTGTACCACTAACCAGAATTGTTCACTCATTCCAGATCACCAGCCAATCTACAGTTCATATTTAACCTGATCGCGTGAGCGAAGATCCGTCGACCCAGGATAATCTCATATAAATAATGTCCACTAGAAAATTTCTCCGTAAGTCTCCTAATTCCTTCTTGCTTTGAGTATCAGTCCTGCCTCCTCTTTCCAAGTCATTCCCAAATAATACGTTACCGCTGATCACTAGATTTCCACAAACTGAATCCTTAATGTTTACGCAATAAGCTTCTATGTATTTCCTTTTATTGTTCCAGGATTTGTGTTTTATTAAATATAGAATGAAGCTATCCTAATTTCACGTTTACTACCTAACTGAAGGAGATCTCTACATGAAACATTCATTAAATATCATCCCAGAACAATGGAAAAGAACGGGGATTGTCACGATTGGCGGTCTACTTATAGGAGCAGGATTTGCCGACTGCCTGATTGCCATGAATTCAATCGATTTAAATCAAATCGCTAGAGGGTTAACGATCTTTAGTGCGGGTCTGACCATCTTAGTCGTCATGGATAACTCCAAAACACAAAAACAGACCGAGAAACTCCAAAAAGATACGCAACTTCGAATGGAAAGAATAGAATATAAGCTGAACGCCCTCCATCAATCCCAACAAATAACGAATTCACAGTTTCTTGAGATCAAAGAGCTGATGCATCCATCCAATTCGGAGATCTAATACTCAATACTTTGTTTCAGATATAAATGTAAAAACCCGCTCAATGAGCGGGTTCTATGTATGGAGGCGAACCGTGGCTTGGCAAATCCACAATTCGCCGACGCATATTGCTGAGATTATTTCGGGTAATGACCTAGGTACCATATGAATCACGTTCTATTCATTTTAGACTTTAAACTTCATAACGAGTGCTTCCAAGCTTCGAGAATTTTTGCTAATCAAGTCCGTAACTGAAGCAACCTCCTGAACTAAAGAGCTCTGCTTTGCAGTCATATCGTTCACTGCCTTAACTCCTGAAAGCGAATCTTCAGCTATAGTTGCCATTTCGGAAACAGATGCTGCAATTTCTTCAGAGCCTGCCGCCATTTGTTCGCTAACAGCGGAGACCTCCTGAACTTTCCAGGCCACTTTCTGAGCGGATTTCAATATGTTCTCAAACGATTCAATTGCTTCTTCCATCTTCTTTTGCCCCGTCAATACTTCACTCGTCACTTGCTGCATCGCATGTTCTGTTTCTTGAGAGTCTTTCGTAATATCTTGCAGCAATCCGAATATTTGCCCCGCTGAAGCAGAGGAATGATCTGCCAATTTCCGGATTTCGCTGGCCACTACAGAAAAGCCTCTTCCATGCTCGCCCGCTCTTGCCGCTTCAATTGATGCATTTAACGAAAGCAGACTCGTTTGATTCGAAATTTCAGTAATTGCATTTACAATTTCCTCGATATGAGAAGAGCGTTCTTTCAAATTGGATACAATTTCTACTGTAGACCCGACAGAATCGCTAATTTGGACCATCTGCTTGCTAACTTGCTGTATAAAGTTCACACCGCTTGCTGCCTCTCGCTCCGTCTCAGTTGCGACAGTAGCAAGATCCTCAGCAGATACGGCGATACGCTGCACACCTATGGACATTTCATTGATTGCATGCGAAGCATCAAGTGTGCTCTGCACTGAGGTGGTCGCCCCTTGCTCAATACTGGCCCCCTGTCTCGTAATTTCCTCTGTCGCGCTTGCAGTTTCTTTCGTATTTTCAACCAATTTACTTGACGAATTCAATACACTGTGGGAAGCGTTACGGACATCTTTAATAATGGATTGCAGAGTCTCAAACATGGCATTTAAGGATTTTGAAATTTCTCCTATTTCATCCTTGCCGGAGTAATCCAGTCGTCCGGTAAGATCGCCTCCACTCTGTGCAATTTCGGCGATCTTTTCATTGACTAATTTAAGTGGCTTCAACTTGATGAAAATAACAGCAAAAATCACAAGTAATGCCCCGAATGTAATTACAAGCAAAACAATAGTTCCCGTAAGCATCAGGCTCGCTTTTTGCTTTGCAGCGTTTGCTTCATTTTCCGTCCTAGTATTCATCTTTTCCTGAAACTGCTGCAGCGGCTCCATAATGGTCTCTTTAATAGTATCGTATTCGCTGCCAAACATGAGTTCCCGAGCTTTGGTAAAATCTTTGTCCTCCGCAGCTTTCATTGCCACATTTTCTAGCTCGACAAGGGTATCCGAAATTTGTTTTGACTCTTCTATAAGATCCAGCTCTTCTTTAGGCGCGCCCAATGCAGTTAAACTCTCCACTACATGATCTCTCGTTTTGGTCTCGTTTACTTCCTTCCAGTAGTTGTCATAGTGAACTTTTTCTCCGAACTGCACATAAGCTCTTACTTCATTACTCAAATAATCCGAGGAGCTGGCTAAATCAATACCTAATTGCTTGAATTCTGCTTGCATTTTTACTGTTTCGCGTTCAAGCGCTACGCTCTTTTGAAGATAATAGACACTAACTCCGTTCAGAACTGTAAGTAAAATAAACACTCCGCTCATCGTTTTAATCCAAGTAGAAATCCTCATGATGAACCCCACTCCTTTTTTATAGAAAAGCCCATATAAGACTTATCGGTCGACTTAATTCGACAGCAAGATAGGTCTTTATATCTATTTCTAAGGATGTGGTTTAAAAGCATACTCACCATTTTCATAACAAACACGTGTGTGTCTCATGCAGAAGTAGTCTACGTCAACTGCTATCCAAGTTCAATGAACATGCGGGGCTTATCGTAAAGTTGTAGATGCCGGAAAAGCAAAATCCACAACCTCAGGCGGTTGTGGATTTTAAAATTTTATGTATGGAGGCGAGGGGAGTCGAACATTAAAAGGTAAAACCTGCAACTAATAAGTTGAATCGGTGATGATTAGCTCTATTTAATTCATTCCACCTAATACAACATAGAGCTTAATAGCTCCCTAATCTTCTGTTCTTCCCCGCTCTCGTTTGTACGGAACCTTGCTAATTCCATTCCAAATTTCTTGAAAATCTCTCCTTTTTTCTCATCTCGCTTTAGTTGTTCAGGATTGTTCTCATGAAAGGCAAATCCATCGACTTCGATCGCCAGCGCTAGCGATCTGTCCAGTTTATGATAAATCACAAAATCAACAGAAGAACGATTTCTGACGAATCTGCGCTCTTCCTCATTTAACCGTTCCAGGTCGGTAAACAAATTCATTAGTAAAACCTGATTCCCTAGTTCAAAATCCTTAAACATAGGCTCCTGTAATATCTGGTCGAGCAAGGCGTGCATAATATTCTCGCTCCGATGCCTTGATTTATTAAAGAAACGAACGCGTTCTCGAAATTCCTGGAGATTATCCGAGTATTCCTTGTATAGCAAGTCAAATATAGAATGAATCTCGCTCTCCACGACATTGTTGTCCAGTGTGCTATATTCCATATATCGCATGAGATCTCCCACTTCATTCCCATACTTGCGAAACGCAGACTGATCGGTCACCAGAATAAACCTCTCCTGCGCACGGGACACAGCCACATTAATCATGCAAGGATCATTAACAAACTTCATCCCCATGCCTCCTGCTCTCGTTCGGTCAAGCACCGTAGACATGATCATAACGGACTTCTCACGTCCCTGATATTTATGGATCGTGTCACTCTCTATATCAGCAGTGAATTGCTGGGTCGCTTTCTCCACCTGCTTTCGATATGGCGTCACAAAGCCGATATCCGCATGACCGGCTGCCGCTTCGAGGTACCCCAACAGAATTTCCTGTTCAATGACATCAAGTTCCCTGGCATTGAACTTTCCTTTTTTGCCATGGGTCACTTCCCTCATGTGATTGCCCGGTGACGTCTTGTAGATCAATAAAGGAGACTCGGAAATCCCCGGATCGGTAAAAGCAATCAATTCGCTGTCGTAATATTTCCTATTGCAGAATTCAATAATTTGGGGATGGCAGCGGTAATGTTCTCGTAACATCACTTTCGGAACGGAGTCCCCGTATAAAGCCAACATGGACGACAACAAATTATGCTCGATATAACTGTAAGCTTCATCCATGTCAGGAGCCGCCTGGCTCTGGATCTTCTGTTCAATCTCCTTCCCCACGATATGCGGCAGTTGCTTGGTATCGCCCACGATAATAGCCTGCTTGCAGCAGGACAAGGCCAGAGCCCCTGTCAGCAGATCAACCTGCGAGGATTCGTCAATGATGCAATAATCAAACAAGTAATTCGCAGGTATACAATTCCGCAAAGAATGCGTTGTACTAAGCACAATCGGATAATGCTCGATAAACGTTTTAAACTTGTTGTTGTGAGTGTATGTCTTCTCATTGCAGCCCACAGCCGAACGGTTATGGTATTTCTCATGTAATCGGTGCCGAAAAAGCATTTCGGAGAACTGCTGGTGCTGATCCATTAAGGCTTGATAGTCCTGGGACTCTAATTCTTTCTCAAGCTCCTGTATACGATCTGATAGCTCCTCAACTTTTAACGTGTAAAATTCACGCTGAACATTCAAGATGACATCCAGCCCCTGCTCCTTCAATCGTTTGAAATCCGTAAAACCATGCCTGAAGAATAACTTGAATTGGTACAGGAGCTTATATTTCCTTTTCACCTCTACAGCCAGAAAACTGTCTTTCATAAACTCCAAAATCCGCTTTGGTGTCTGCCGATAAAATGACCACTTCTCTATAGGCTGAACATCCTGCCTAGCAAAATAATGCTCAAAATGCTCCTGTTCAAGCAAATAAGCCGACAGCTTCTGCATAAGCTGTGCCTTCTCCCGATCCAGTTCCATCAGGCGGTGAATACGTAGATCCAAATCTTGTAGTTTGGCGTTTAATTCGTCCTCTGGCACGTCACTTGACCATTCCGATACATCCCAATCGGGTAGATTAGCAAAAAACTTTTTCTTGTTCTCTTGGTTGCCCAAACTAGCTACAAAAAAGTGGTACCCTTGCCGTTCCATCTTTTCTTGCACATTCAGAACTGCAGCGTTGTTACCGGAAACAACCGCTACCTTTTTCCCTTGCATAACCGCCAGATTCGCAAGGATGTTTAAGATCGTCTGGGTTTTACCCGTGCCCGGAGGGCCTTCGATAATACTGATGGTGCTTTTTAAAGCCTGTTCAAGCGCGGTCCTTTGACTCAAATTGTACCTGAACGGGAAAATCGGTTCGCTTGTAACCGGGATATCGCTCTTTATAGGTTTTTTCAGAAGATAATGGCTCAAAGCACTATCCGGATCTACATAATGTAGTTTTGCAAATTGCTTGGCCAAAAAAGCTTCCTTGTTCTCCTGTTCATCCTCACTCTTCACATGTTTTGAAATCTCGCGCCAATAGTCCAGAATCTGACGCCCTTCAGCGTTTTGGGTACTACTACTTCTAACTTGAATACGTCGACTATCGTATGTACGAATACTCCCATTGTTGAAACACACCCGAATCTTTGGACCGAAATCTAGCACCCGCTCTACATTATAAAAGGGATACCCATTATGAAAAACAGCCATATCCTCCGTTATATCCTGAACGGTCGGCGTTAGTAACTGTATATCACTCGACTTATATGTATAAACCTCGGGATAACCTTTATATACAATCCTTACTATTGGAGGATCTTTTTCGTATGAAGATACATCCTGTGTTTTGTCATCACCTTTAACAATCATCATAAATTTCTCTTGGTCCATAGCAGCCTCTCTGTATCTGTAATCGATGTTATATAGAGAGATTTCTATAAATTGGGGATATATTCCTGCCGTGTGGAGCAAATATAGAGCGAGGATACCTTTTATAGGAGTTGTTGCGTGTGAAATTCGTTTTTTATGATGTCTGAAGTAGGGGCTGATAGTCAATATTTTACGATATAAAAAAAGACACGGTTCGTGTCTTTACGGCATTTCTATGAGTGTTCTTACTGATCACACTATTCAGAGTACACCTCAATGATCATCGTCGCTCCCAGCCTAAAACCATCAGTAAAAGAAGCCGCCATTTCCAGCCCTTGTACTTGTCGATACAAATCTGATAACTCCTCAAGCTCATGAAAATCATCATCGGAAAGCCTCTTCTTCCAGGCATCCATGGACTCGGATATTTGCCGACTCAATTGGCGATACTGAGGGTCGGTGGAAACAGCCTTCTCTACAGGATTCAAATTTCCGTAATATAGGGATTCCAGGAAGCTTGGCATGGGATTCTCCTCTTCTCATTGTGTTAAGTTACTTATTAGATAATACTACCATATGCAATTTCAATATGTGGTACGGGTATACGTATAGTTGCAAGAGAAGAGTGTATTTCTTAATATTTGATTCTGTATGTTGTTACAGGAAAAACAACCAATCTTTAGAACGCGTTCTACCTCATTTTAACGTTCGAAAAAAGTATTCCTTATAGGTACAGGAACGATTGTCCGAAGGGAAAATAGGTAATGTCCGTGACCCTTTCTCATGTGGAAGCGTTGCATGAAATTCGCGGCTAAAAATATTGTATTCAATTGTCAATTAGCTAACATTGCAGTAAGAAGCCACACCATTTTGTTCTACCTATTCATTGGAGTTAAGAACGTCCGTGATTATTGGTGATTGTCACAGGCATCCTACGCTTTAAATGGCCTGCACTTCAAGATGGATGCAAAAAAGCCGAAAATTTTACAGTGGATATGGTTAACCATCAATTCGATCGTCAACAAACGGCTGCGATCATTGAAGCTCACTGCACCACGATTCCCAAAATCATAAATCTAAGCCTTTACTCAAGTGACCCTTTTTTCATTTGACGATGTCTGTATTTAGCTAGAAAGATACGCCAGCAAAGCTTCATAAGATTTGGAACAGAGTGTGCGTTTTCTTTGAGATAGGACAATGCAGAACGGTTTCCTCGTTTCGTATTGCATTCGCTGCATGAAGCGATCAGGTTTTGCGGAAGATCCGAGCCGCCTTTGCTTGAGGGGATAATATGGTCCACTGTCGTGGCGTGGCGTCCGCACCACAAACAAATGTGATGATCTCGTTTCAGTGCAGCTTTTCGATAGTATCGAAATAAGAACGGATTATAAAGCAATTGGATCGTCTGCTCATCAATCCAGACAGCTCGCGCTCGCTCAACTTCCCGCCAAGCCCGATGGGGTAAACATGGTGTTAGTTGTTGACCATCCATATTGAGTACCGTTATCAATGGTTCCTCTCCATCATGACTATGATTCATCGATTTCACTCCATCTGTACGACATGTTCTAACCTATAGTATTAATATAAAACAAAAACACCATCCTCATGCGGATGGTGTTCTTTATGATGGAACCGAGGTGAGTCGAACCTCTGTCCGAAGATAACGACAACACAAGCTTCTACGGGTGTAGTGACAGATTTGATGTCACTCTAGGGACTCCCTGTCACCGGATTCCCTTCAGGTCAGCCTAATTATCTTCTTCAGGCTAGCCCCAGGCGGAGACTAGACAGCGTATCCCACTAAAGTTGAGCCCTCATCCCGGTACAATGGCGATACAGAGCGAGAGCACACGTGCAAGGTTATTAAGCTAATTGCCATAACACCCCAAAACGCACTACCAACTATGATCCCTAATAACATTCGCAGACCAAGCAGGTATATTCTCTATGCAATATATCAGCTTACTTTCTGCGATTTCAGCAACAATCGTTGGTTGGTTTGTGTTATCTATAATAAAAACCTGATCTGCAATGGCTAGTGCAGGCTTTAAATTTTGCAATGACTGACCGTATCGAAAACGAATATCCTCTTCTGCAATCCAATGTCCACCCTGCTCGACACGAGAGGCCACACGGTCAATATGCATTTGCACATCTTGAAGTCCAATATAGTACATGACGATGTCATAACCGCTTTCCTTAGCAATTTGCATATGCTTTAGAACAAATGTACCTGATAGTGTAGTTTCAATTGCAAAATGCTCCTGTCTTTTTATCAACGATCTGATTCTTTTGACCGCTTCTCTTCCCGCCGAAAGATCGACACTTCTTGGATCATCTGGTTTTAGTTCACGGGCAATCTGATCAGGGTCAACCAACTCGCCTAACCATGCTCTCATCTGCATACTGAGCGTGCTTTTTCCCGCCCCATTTGTTCCTGCAAAAACCGTCATAACTGGTTTTAGTTTATTCATGATATTCGAACTCATGTCGTTTTCCGGTTGCATCATAAATGATTTCGAACTTATTACCGTTAGCATCCTCACGTACTCGTTTATTATTCTTGATATAGTAAATGGATGCCCCTGACTCTCTAGCTTGCTTGCGTGCATGTTGATTCGCTTTTTTCAGAATTTCTTGGAGCTGCTCTCGATTGGCAACCATCCTGAGTCCCCTCCAGTTTTCTAATTACGCTTATTATATCATAAACAGAAGAGCCACCAACCAGATCACTGGCTGATGGCTCTATCATTGTTATGTATGGAGGCGAGGGGAGTCGAACCCCTGTCCGAAGATAACGACAACACAAGCTTCTACGGGTGTAGTGACAGATTTGATGTCACCCTAGAGACTCCCTGTCACCGGATTCCCTTCAGGTCAGCCTGATTGTCTTCTTCAGCTAGCCCCAGGCGGAGACTAGACAGCGTATCCCACTAAAGTTGAGCCCTCATCCCGGTACATGGGCGATACAGAGCGAGAGCACGCTCACAGGTTATTAAGCTGCGAAAGCGTAGTTGTTTTGTTGTTTGCCGTTTAATTGGCTTTAGCGTTGATGAAGTGGACGCGTCCCCACTACCCGCTACTCATGCCCGAACTATCCCCGTCGAATCCAAAAACGCCCCCTTAAGTTGGAGAAATGCTGGTGCATTGCACCTGAGCGTTCCTGCCAAAAAGGGCTATCGGATTAAATCAAAGAATGTATTCAGTCATAGCAGTCAATCTATGCGCATTCTTTCCCTCCAAGAAAGAAAACGCAAGCTGTATGCTGATTGTCAAAGATCTTATTGATCTCTCTCACATCACTTAGTATATCACATTTTACATCAAAATGATATATACATTGCAGGTAACACAGCTAAAAGCTGCCATCCTGCTAGTTGCTCCATTACCTTGCAATCTTCTGCTTCTCGCGCAGCGCACGCTGAATATCGCGCTGTGCGTCTTTCTTGGCGGCATCGGCGCGCTTGTCGTACTGACGCTTACCTTTACCCAGGCCCAGCAATAACTTGGCATAGCCATTCCGGATGTAGACTTTAAGCGGTACAATCGCGTAGCCGTCCTGCTTGGACAAGCCCAGCAGCTTGCGGATCTGCTCCTTGTGCAGCAGCAGCTTCCGTGTACGCGTAGGATCCGTCGGATTGTTACGGTTTCCTTGCTCGAACGGGCTAATATGCATGTTATGGATATGAATCTCGCCATTCCGAATGGTTGCGAACGCATCTCCAATATTGGCACGGCCGTTCCGTATGGATTTGATCTCCGTTCCGGTCAACACCATTCCGGCTTCATACGTATCCTCGATGAAATAATCATGGGAAGCTTTTTTGTTCTGGGCCAGAACCTTCCCGTCACTTTTCTTACCCATGGTCTCACCCCTCGTCATCAACAATGATAATGGAAAAAGGACTTCCGGCAGACCGCCAATTGCAATCTCACCAGAAGTCCATTGTATCAAACGTCAGCCTCCAAAAGCAAGGTGGGGCAAGTGCCTCCAGCGTTAGAACAGGAGGAAAAGCTTACTTTTTCTTCTTCCGGACAAAAGCTGCCGTGCCGTTTCCGCCCTTGCTCTTCCGTTTGCGGCCACCGCCGCCGCCGGAGTTGCCTCCAGCATTGCCGCCTGGAGTTGGACCTTCGCCGATGAAAATGCCGCTGCCCGCCGTCTTCTTGCGCCGGTTCTTCCCGCCGGCACCGCCAGAGCTGCGAGCATTACGATCGAAGCCTAGTGCGCCGCCGCCTGCGGAACTGTAGCCGCCTTTGCCGGAGCCAAAGGCGAAGTTCGACGCCTGCTGCTCGTCGGCACCAGCAGCAGCGCCCGCTCCAGCTGGTGCCTCGCCGCTGCGCTTGCCGCGGCCACCCTGGCCGCCGGCGCTGTCATTGCGGCGTCCGCCTGGCGCGCCAGCTTCAGCCGCGCCGCGCTTACCGCCGCGGCCCTTACCCCCGCGGGCTGCGCCATCGCGGGCACCAAATCCGCGGCCACCGTTGCCGCCGCGGTCGCCATCGCCGCGCCCTTGACGGCGCGGCTTCATATCCACCATCTCAAAATCGATGGTGTGATCGTCCATGTTCACCTTCGCCACGCGAACCTTCACATCATCACCGATGCGGTATACCTTCGAGGTCCGCTCCCCGATCAGCGCCATATGACCCTCATCGAAGTGATAATAATCGTCGGTCATCGCGCTGAGACGAATCAAGCCTTCGACCGTGTTCTCCAGTTCAATGAACATGCCGAAGCTGGTCACGCTGCTGATAATGCCTTCGAACTCTTCGCCGACCTTATCCAGCATGAACTCCGCTTTCTTGAGCGCTTCCGTATCCCGCTCCGCATCTACAGCCACACGCTCGCGCTCGGAGGATTGCTGAGCGATGTCAGCCATCCGGCCGGCCAGATGCTCATGGCGCTTCTCATCGAGTGCGCCGCCGCTCTCCAGCACTTCCCGGATGACCCGGTGAATGACCAGATCGGGGTAACGCCGAATCGGAGACGTAAAGTGAGAGTAATATTCCGCAGCAAGACCGAAGTGGCCCGTGCTCTCCGCATCATATTTCGCCTGCTTCATCGAACGGAGCATCATCGTGCTGAGCACCGTTTGCTCCTTCGTGCCTTGAATGGCTTCCAGCAGGTTTTGCAGGGCGCGCGGATGGATCGCGTTGCCCCGACCCTTCACCTGATGCCCGAAATTGGCCGCAAACGCCATAAAGTTCTGCAGCTTCTCCTGATCCGGGTCCTCATGGATCCGGTAGATGAACGGTACTTTGAGCCAGTGGAAATGCTCTGCCACGGTTTCGTTGGCTGCCAGCATGAATTCCTCAATGATCTGCTCCGCAATGGAGCGTTCTCTTTTGACGATATCCACGGGCTTGCCGTTCTCGTCCACGATGACCTTGGATTCCACAAAATCAAAATCCACCGCGCCCCGGCGCATCCGGCGGTTCCGCAGCTTCAGCGCCAGCTCGCGCATCAAACGGAAATCCTCCACGAGGTCACCGTAGCGCTCGATTAGCTCTGGATCCTCATCGACGAGGATTTTGCGCACATTATTGTACGTCATCCGTTCTTTCGTACGAATAACACTGGTGAAGATATCGTGCTTCACGACTTTCATCTGCTCGTTGAATTCCATTTCACAGGACATCGTCAGACGATCCACCTGCGGATTCAAACTGCAAATCCCGTTGGACAGACGGTGCGGCAGCATCGGAATGACCCGATCCACCAAATACACGCTGCAGCCGCGATCGTAAGCTTCCTTATCCAGCTCGGAGCGCTCGCGTACGTAATAGCTGACATCGGCAATGTGAACGCCCAGACGGTAGTTCCCGTTCGGCAGACGTTCCACATTCACCGCATCATCGAGATCCTTGGCATCTTCGCCGTCAATCGTCACGATGTTCAGACCGCGCAAATCGCGACGGCCCTGTTGTACGATTTCTTCTTCCGTAATGGCATCGGGCGCTGCATCCGCTTCGGCCAGCACTTCCTCCGGAAAGCCTTCCGGCAGCTGATGCTTGCGGATAATGGACAGAATGTCGACACCCGGATCATCCTTGTGACCCAGAATCTCCACTACTTCACCCTCCGCCGCAGCTCTTCCTTCCGGATAGCTGACCAGCTTCACCACGACCTTCACGCCATCAACGGCTCCGTTAATCGCATGCTTCGGAATAAAAATATCCCGGTTGATCCGCTTATCATCCGGCAGCACGAAGCCATAGGCTTCATGGTTCTGGAATACACCCACGACTTGGGTGACGGCTCGCGTCACGATACGGACCACTTCGCCTTCCATTTTGCCGCCATCGTTCTGTTTGGAACTGATCCGGATAAGCACGATATCTCCATTCATCGCACTCTTCAAGTCATTGGCATGAATGTACACATCCGGGTGCTCGCGATCATCAGGAATCAAGAAGGCAAAACCCTTTGCATGTGCCTGCAGACGTCCGCGCAGCAAATTCATCCGTTCCGGCACGCCATAACGCTGGGTGCTGGTCAGAATGATTTTTCCGGATTGTTCAAGTTCATTCAGCAGCTTCAAGAATTCCCTGAATTCATGAGCATCCTTAATGGCAAAATGCTGCTCCAATTCCTGGTACGTCATCGGTTTGTATGCAGTTTCCCGCATAAAATTCAGTAATATTTCTTCAGTTATCATCATTATCACCTCGGGGAACCTGCAATTTCATCGTTCCGCTATCCATTCTTTACCTTCATATACTCATACCCTAGTATACACGAATTTAATCTCCGGTATCCTTCCGAACACCGTCTTCACCTATGTATTCCAAAATTCAGGCAAATAAAAAACCCCCGCTCTTCCAAGAGTGAAAAAGCGAGGGTAACGTTCATTGTTATTTCAACATAGCAACAACGATGGCCAAAATCATAAATCCTGCTGCAAGACCTACCGTTGTACGCTGCAGTACGAGATCCATACCGCGAGCCTTTGTTTTACCAAAAAGATGTTCCGCACCGCCGGAGATGGCACCGGCAAGACCTGCGCTTTTCCCTTTTTGGAGAAGAACGACAGTAATCAACCCGATGGAGAAAATAACAAGCAACACTTCAAAAAATACAACCATGACTTCCACCTCCTACGTATGTAAACATCTGAATTTATTATCTTAAGAGACATTCTAGATTCTACATGAAAAACAGCATTCTTATTGTACCACAGCTTTATCGACCTGACAAGGAGTACGGGGGAATCGCTTCATAACTCCAACCACGAACATGCCATCTCTGCTTCTCGGCTTTAATCCCATAAAGAAGACCCCGTACCAGGTGGATCTGGAGCTTTGTTAACCTTTTGGAACCGCCGTATGCGGACCCGCATGTACGGTGGTGTGAGAGGACGGGGGTTAGCGCCCCCTCCTGTCATAAGCTCAATTGACGGGAAGCTACTGACCAATAGTTACTCAAACTACTCACCCACAAAATTTCCAGCTCACCAAAAAAATAAATGGCCTGCCCCTCCAGCGTTGGCAGACCACCTGTTTCATAGCAGCCAAGGCTGCTTTATTTCACTCGGAAGGATCCTGTGCTGATCGCCACAAGCTCGCCCTTCTCGTTCGTAATTCTGCATTCCGTCGTGACCGAACGGTGCGTCTGATGCACGATGCTTGCCGTTACGGTGAGAATACCTGCTCTGGCTGGCATGACAAAATGCACATTCAAATTGCTCGTCACTGTTGATTCGCCAGGGCGCTCCAGCATGACGGCAATGCCCATGGCGTTATCCATCAATGAGGAGAGTACGCCGCCATGCACGATGCCCGCCATATTCATATGATGAGGCTGGGCATCCAGCGTCACAACAACCGCCTCCGAGCTGGCAGACGCAAGCTTGCAGCCGAGATATCCCCAGAAGGTGGGCTCCGCCGCTTGGGTCATGGCTTCAATGTACGCCTCCCGGTCGAATTCCGGCTGTCCGGCCTTCGTCTCCGGATTGGCATTGGTATGATTCATCAGGCCGCCTCCTTTTTTCTTCTGACGTCGTTAGTACTGTATCCATTCCAGCGGGATAACATGAATCGCTTATCGTGCCTACTCCGCTATTCTGCGCATCAGCCCGTTCTGCCTTCCTCTTCCTCCTCCAGCAGCTTGCGGCGCAGCACCTTGCCTACCATTGTCTTCGGCAGCGAATCACGGAACACGTACTCACGCGGCACTTTATAGGCAGCCAGCTGACTGCGGCAAAACTTCTCGAGGCCCGAAGGGTCCGGAGACGCGCCATCCTTCAGCACAATATAAGCTCTCACGGTTTCGCCGCGATAATCGTCCTTCGTTCCGACCACGACGGCTTCCTTCACGGATGGATGCTCATACAGCACTTCCTCGATCTCCCGAGGGTATATATTGAAACCGCTTGCAATGATCATGTCTTTCTTGCGGTCGATGATCGTAAAATACCCCTCTTCGTCCATCGTTGCCATATCGCCCGTGAACAGCCAGCCGTTGCGCAGCGTGTCGAACGTGTCCTCCGGCCGGTTCCAGTACCCCATCATCACCTGCGGTCCTTTCACGATCAGCTCGCCAGGCTCGCCGACCGGCATTTCTTCGCCCGTATCGGGATCGACCACCTTGGCGTCCGTATCCGGGACAGGTAAGCCGATGGTACCGATTTTGCGCCTTCCCCAGATCGGATTCACATGGGTAACCGGGGACGCTTCGGTCAGGCCGTAGCCTTCGATCAGCCGCCCTTTGGTCAGTTCCTCGAACTTATCCTGCACCTCGACCGGAAGCCCGGCAGAGCCGCTGACGCAAGCATTGATCGAAGACAGGTCATATTCCTTGATCCGTGAATGATTAATCAGTGCAATATACATGGTCGGCGCGCCCGGGAAGAGCGTCGGCTTCATTTTTTTGATCAGGTTCAGAATCATCGTCACTTCGAACTTCGGTACCAATATCAGCATGCCGGCACGGTAGATCGCCTGGTTAAGCAGTACGGTCAACCCGAATACGTGAAAACAGGGGAGAACCGCCAAATACCGCTCCTTCCCATCCTCCACCTGAAAGCACCAGTTCGCAGACTGCACAGTATTGGCGATCAGATTCATATGCGTCAGCATGACGCCTTTGGGAACACCGGTCGTGCCGCCGGTATACTGGAGCAGGGCCAAGTCCTTCTCCGCCTTCACGGATTCGCAGATCGGGTCATTCGGCGCACTGGCAAGCAGCTTTTTAAAGGCATGAACGCGGCTTCCATAGTTGACGACCGGAAGGGGACCCTCCTTCTTGGCTTTGATCGGGTAGAGGAGATTCTTGGGGAATGGTAGATAATCCGCCACAGATGTGACGATCATATGCTCCAGTTCCGTCTCCTCGATGACTTTTTCAACGCGGGACACAAACATATCCATCGTGATGATGATCTTAGCTCCGGAATCCTTCATCTGATGTGCAATTTCCCGCTCCATATAGAGCGGGTTGGTCATAACGGCCACGGCTCCTGCGAGCAGCACGCCATAATACGAAATCACTACCTGTGGGCAGTTGGGCAGCATAATCGCTACCCGGTCGCCCTTCTTAATCCCTTTGCTGCGGAGCGCGTTCGCCATACGATAGGACGACTCCAGCAGACTCCTATAGTTGATCGTTTTGCCCATGAAATACATGGCCGGCCGATTCGGAAATTTCTGTGCCGACGTCACGAGAAATGATGCCAAATTCTGTTTCGGATAATCAAAAGCGGGGGCTACTTCGGGCGGATAAAACGGCAGCCAAGGCTTTGTATCCATACAAAACCAACCCTTTCCTAAGGAATGCTCCTTCTTTCCTACTCCAAGAAAAATCTCTCTCTTTTCAGACTACATTCACATCTCTTTCGGTGCCGGATGCTACACGGTGTACCGTTCGTTCTTGACGACACGGGCCGCGATGCTGCGCTTGAGGGCCACCGTATCGACCGGCGTGCTGCGTGTCAGTTTCTTGAGCACCGACAGCTGCATGCGGAGCATATCACCGGTTTCCACCGAGGCCAGCGTCTCTTTTGCGAGTGCTTCAATGCGCTGGAACGCCTCGTATGCAAACACCTGCGTCATCTCGATCATGCTGGCTGCCTTTTCCTCCGAGGTGCGTTCGATTTGCTTGCGGGTACGCAGCAGCGCACTCTCGAGGGCATAAATATCAATCATCATATCCGCCAGATTAGACAAGGCCTCCTGCTCTTTCTCCAGCTTCGTGCCGAACTTCTGTACCGCCAAGCCGCCTGCGAGGAGGAAAATCTTCTTGCTCATGTCCAGGAAGTGCGCTTCCTGCTCCAGTGTGCCTTCAAAGGTTTGACCAGGTACCAGCTGCAGCAGCTCACCCTGGAGACCTTGCGCTTTTTGCAGGAGTGCGATTTCACCTTTCATGGCCTTCTTCACGAGCGTGCCCGGAATCAGGAGCCGGTTGATCTCGTTCGTGCCTTCAAAGATGCGGTTGATGCGGGAGTCCCGATAGATGCGTTCTACTTTGTACTCTTGGATATACCCATAGCCCCCGTGAATCTGCACCGCTTCGTCTGCTACGTTATCCAGTCCTTCCGAACAGTACACCTTGTTGATCGAGCATTCAATGGCATAGTCGGAGATCGCGGCAGCCGAGTGGATTCCGGCATCCTCGTTGTTGTAATCGATGTCCTGCATCGCTTCCTCCAGCAGACCTGCCGTACGGTACACCATACTTTCCATCACGAAGGTGGTGATGTTCATCTCGGCCAGCTTCTTGCGCATGAGCGGGAACTGCGAGATGGGCGTATCGAACTGTTTACGGGTGTTAGCATATTTCGCGCTCAGCTCGATGGATTCCTTTGCCGCACCGACGGTGCCGGCTGCCAATTTATACCTTCCGATGTTGAGGATGTTAAATGCAATCCGGTGGCCTTTGCCGATCTCGCCGAGCAGGTTCTCCTTCGGCACCTTCACATCTTCGAAAAAGAGCGGACGCGTCGATGAGCCCTTGATGCCCATCTTCTTCTCCTCCGGTCCGAGTGTAAAGCCTTCCATCTCCTTCTCGACAATGAACGCGGTGAAGTGCTCTCCGTCAATCTTGGCGTAGACGATAAAGATATCCGCAAATCCGGCGTTAGTTATATATAGCTTCGATCCGTTCAAAATATAATAGTCTCCGTCGTCGGTCAGGCGTGCCGTCGTTTTGGCACCCAGCGCATCCGAGCCGGAGGTTGGCTCCGTCAAGCAATAAGCCGCGATTTTCGCGCCAGTCGACAGATCCGGCAGGTACTTCTGTTTCTGCTCGGTCGTGCCGAAGAACACGATCGGCAGTGTACCGATCCCGACATGAGCCCCGAAGGAAAGCGCGAAGGACGATCCCTTCGCCAAGTTTTCGTTAATAATCGTGGAGCTGACTTTATCCAGACCGATCCCGCCGAACGGCTCCGGCACATCGGCCCCGAGCAGGCCCAGCTCGCCTGCTTTGCGAAGCAAATCTACCGTCATCTCGTAATTGAGCTTCTCCAGCTCTTCATCGTGCGGCACGATTTCCCCATCGATAAAATCACGCACCGTCTCGCCGATCATGCGGTGCTCTTCCGTGAAATCCTCAGGTGTCAGGATGCGCTGCATATCGGGATTATCGATGACAAAGCTGCCGCCTTTGATTTTCGGTTCTTTGGTTTGGTTATCGCTCATGATTGATTTCCCCTTTCGGAATGTGGAATAAGGTGGAGTGCAAGGACTGCCTTGGTATTGCTAGGTTGCGGGCTGGGCATAGAGGTATAACTCGTGGCTCATTAGTGGCGCTCCGCGTGCGGATTGTACTTCCGATCGCTGTTGAGTTTGGATTTCAAGGAATGGCTCTATAAGTAGAAGAAATCCAAACTCAAAGGCGACCACTTCGTTTCTCCAGTACAATTCCGCTCTCTCCGCTAGGCTAGAGCACTCAGGTCCTGAGCCGTACCGACGGCTATCCTTGCACTCCCCTGTGGTTGGAGTGAGTGGTGCAGTGTCCGGTCCGGGTACGGAACGGACACCGCACTAAGACTACATCTCAGTGTGAATTGGCTAGTCATGCATCATTAGAAGATCATTGAACTTAGATATCGAAAACCTAGATCTGGTTCATTGAATACATTCAGAAGCATTGTTGAACTAAAATTCCCTAGCACCTTGCTTGGGAGCTACTAGTTCCTTGAGAACTGATAGCGCGAATCGAACCACGCTGAGCAGCGGCAAGGACTAATGCGGGAATCCCTCCCCAAGCCCCTTTGGGGTATGGAAGGAAATTTCTTCTTGCCACAACCTACTCCTTACGCCCCTGCGGCGTGCACCTCGAACACCCCCGCGGCGCCCATACCGCCGCCGATACACATGCTCACGACGCCGTAGCCGCCGCCGCGGCGGGCGAGCTCGGAGACGAGGCTGACGGTCAGCTTGGCACCGGTGCAGCCGAGCGGATGGCCGAGCGCAATGGCGCCGCCATTGACGTTGACTTTGCTCTCGTCGATACCCAAAGCGCGAATGATGTGGAGGCATTGCGAAGCGAACGCTTCGTTAATCTCGAACACATCCACTTGATCCAGCTCGATCCCCGCCATGCGCAGCGCCTTCGGGATCGCTTCGACGGGGCCGACGCCCATAATTTCCGGCTCTACGCCTGCCAGGGCAAACGACTTGAAGGTAGCCAGCGGGGTAAGGCCCAGCTGCTCCGCTTTCTCGCGGCTCATAACGGCAACCGCCGCCGCGCCGTCACTCGTCTGCGACGCGTTACCCGCGGTAACTGAGCCTCCGAGGGCAAAGGCCGGCTTCAGTTTGCCCAGCACATCCGGAGTCGTGTCCGGCCGAACCCCTTCATCCGTATCAAAGGCAAAGGTTTTGCTGCGCACCTTGCCCTGCTCGTCGGCCGCAGCCAGCGTTACGTTCACCGGTACGATCTCGTCCCGGAACTTGCCTTCGGAGATAGCGGCGGCAGCTTTACGGTGACTGCTGGCCGCGAAGGCATCCTGCGCCTCGCGGGTGATGCCGAAGCGGCGAGCCACCTCTTCCGCGGTATGCCCCATGCCGATGTACACCTCTGACATCTCTTCGACAATCGTCGGATGCGGCGCCGGCTTGAAGCCGGTCATCGGCACATGGCTCATGCTCTCGACGCCGCCAGCGACGATCACCTCGGCATAACCGAGCATAATGCGCTCCGCCGCGAAAGCGATCGCCTGAAGTCCCGAGGAACAGAAACGATTGACGGTCAGCGCGGGTACCGTCACGGGATATCCCGCATACAGCGAGATAATCCGCGCGACATTCAGGCCTTGCTCGCCTTCCGGCATCGCGCAGCCGAGGATGATGTCCTCGACGTCCTCTTTTTTCAGGCCCGGCGCACGCTCAATGACGGCTTCCAGTACGGCTTTGCCGAGATCCTCCACGCGCGTCTGGGCAAAACTGCCCTTCTTCGCCTTCCCCACCGGAGTACGGGCAAGGGATACTATGACTGCTTCTCTCATGCCATTCACCTCATCAACTTGAAATGGTTGGATCCAATACCGATATGATTGCGGGCCGCTAATCGGCCGTGAAATGAATTCGTAACGGCGGAACTGATTAAAGAGTCTCCATCATTAAACTTCGCCAGCATGGATAACCTGCCACCATGTGCTGTATGCAGCGTCGATTTGGCGAATCGCACGTTGCGAAAGATGGTGTATCTCTTTTAGCTGAAGCAGCTCTCTTAAAGCCCTAATTCCGCAGCGGCTTGCCTTTCGCCAGCATATGCTGCATGCGCTGCTGGGTCTTGACCTCGCCGAGCAGGCTGAGGAAGGCTTCGCGCTCCAGGTCGAGCAGATGCTGCTCGCTCACCACGGTTCCCGCAGGAACATCGCCGCCCGTCAGGATGTGCGCCAGCTTCTTCGCGATCAACAGATCGTGATCGCTGATATAACCGCTGCGCTTCATGTCGATGGCGCCCATCTGGAGCACGGCCCGGCCATCACGGCCAACAACGCGGGCTTTGCCCGGCTGCGGCGGAACATAGCCTGCCCGGTCCATCTCTAATACCGCCTGCTTCGCTTCATAAATCCGGTAGTCCTGGTTCATGACCACCGAATCCCCGCTGCGCCCATAACCCATGCGGATCGCTTCATGTCCGCTGGTTGACGCCTTCGCCATCGCCACCATCTCGAAGATTTTGTTGATCTCCGGCTGGAGGTCGCTGTCCTTGTCGGGATGACGGTTGCTGGTCATGAGCGCCAGCTCCTTGCAGCCGCCGCCTGCCGGAATGAGGCCCACGCCCGTCTCCACCAGGCCGAAATAGGTCTCCGCCGAGAAGATGATCCGGTCGGCCGGCAGGCATGCTTCCACGCCGCCGCCAAGTGTCATCCGGTGAGGTGCAGCCACAACCGGCTTCTCCAGCGCTTTCAGCTTCATCATGCTGCCCTGGAACAGACGGATGATGTCATCCACCTCATCCCAGTCGCCGCTCTGCGCTTCCATCAGCATGAGCATCAGATTGGCGCCGACGCAGAAGTTGCGGCCTTCGTTCGCGAGCACCAGCCCGCGATAATTCGCCCGAACCTCTTCTACGCTCTGCTGGATCATGACCAGAATATCGGCACCGATTGCATTGTTCGGGGAAGTGAATTCAAGACACGCTACGCCATCCCCAATGTCGATCAGGTTCGCCCCCGTGTTCGAGCGAATGACCCGGTTTTGCGATTTGAGTGCTTGCAGCGAGATCAGCTCAGGCTGAACCTCAACGCCCTTATACTCACCTTTGAAATAATGGAACACCTCGCCGTCCTTCTGCTGATAGAAGGACTTGTTGCCGGCGGCAATCCAATCCTTCACCCAAGCCGGAACCGTCATGCCCTCTGCTTCCATACGCTGCACGGATTCAGGCAGTCCGATCAGATCCCACGTCTCGAATGGACCGAGCTCCCAGTTGAAACCCCATTTCATTGCGTTGTCAATGTCCTGAATGGAATCGGCGATTTCTCCCAACTTATCGGCCGCATAGACAAGCACTTGCTTCAATACATTCCAAGCCAGTTCCGAGTAACGGTCCTGCGTACCGAGGAATGCCTTGATCTTTCTCTTGGCTCCCTTCACCGCTTTGGCGGCTTCGATGGAAGCAGAGCTCACTTTGGCGCTCGGATTATACTCCATCGTGGATAGGTTAAGCGATAAGATTTTGCTGCCTTGTTCGCTCTTTACTTTTTTATAGAATCCCTGGCCGCCCTTCTCACCGATCCAGCCGCGGGTGACGAGTTCATTCATGACATCGGGAACCGTGAACACATCCTTCTCGTTCCCGTCCGGAACGGAGTCGTACACATTTCTGGCCACATGGACAAACGTATCGATGCCGACCAGATCCAGCGTACGGAAGGTGGCGCTCTTCGGACGCCCGAGAACAGGACCGGTGGCTGCATCGACTTCCTCCACGGTATAACTGTTCTTCACCATCTCTTGCAATGTGACCAGGAGCCCGTAGGTGCCGATCCGGTTCGAGATGAAGTTCGGCGTATCTTTCGCCAGCACAACCCCTTTACCAAGGCGCTTCGTGCAGAAATCAACCATAAACTTCGTAATGTCCGGATCGGTATCAAAGCCCGGGATAATCTCCAGCAGCTTCATATGACGCGGCGGATTAAAGAAATGGGTCCCCAGGAAGTGGCTGCGAAATTCCTCGCTGCAGTCCTCGACCATCGCATTAACGGAAATGCCGGAGGTATTCGTGCTGACGATCGATCCTTCTTTACGCACGCTCTCAATCTGTTTGAAGATGCTTTTCTTGATTTCCAGACGCTCCGTGACCACCTCAATGATCCAGTCCACGTCCTTCAGCTGGCTCAGATGATCCTCGGTATTGCCCGGGGTGATCCGGCCCACAAAATCAGCGCTGTACAGCGGAGCCGTGCTGGATTTAGGGAGAGCGGCAATCGCTTTGGAGGCCAGCCTGTTTCGTACCTTCGGATGATCCAGCGACAATCCGGCTTTTTCCTCTTCCGCGGTTAAGGAACTCGGAACGATGTCGAGCAGCAGGCAGGGAATGCCTGCGTTGGCGAGATGGGCGGCGATCCCCGACCCCATGACGCCCGAGCCGATCACGGCGGCTTTGGTTATGTTTCGACTGGCGATACCGGAACCGCTGACGGATTCCTTGGTAATGGTATTACTCATTGCACAACGACCTCCTGTTCATGGATTTCGGATAGACCGAATACGGATAACTCCAGGATTTCCGCGATATCTCGCGTTTTTACGCTTTCTTCCACTTCCTTCAGCTTCGTGCCGTCCTCCAGCATCGTCAGACAGAACGGACAGGCTGAACTGATCATCGTCGGGGATACGGCAAGCGCCTGCTCGGTGCGTGCCAGATTCACGCGCTTGCCCGCGTCTTCCTCCATCCACATCTGCCCGCCGCCGGCCCCGCAGCACATCCCGTTCTCGCGATTCCGCTCCATTTCCAGGAGCTCAACGCCAGGAATGGCGCGAAGCACGCTGCGCGGCTGATCGTACACATCGTTATACCGTCCCAGGTAGCAGGAGTCATGATAAGTAATTTTCTCCTGAACCTGATATTTAGGCTGAAGACGCCCTTCCTTCACCAGCTGGTCCAGCAGCTCCGTATGATGAATGACCTCGGCTTCAAGCCCAAACTCCGGGTACTCGTTCTTCAAAATATTGAAGGTATGCGGACAAGCTGTAACGATTCGTTTCACATCGTATTTCTGGAATGTCTCGATGTTCTCCGTGCACAGCTGCTGGAACAGAAATTCATTGCCCATGCGGCGCGGCGTATCGCCCGAATTCTTCTCCTCGTTGCCGAGAATGGCGAAGTTGACACCCGCTTCATTCATAAGCCGGACAAAAGCCTTGGTGATCTTGCGGCTGCGATTGTCGTAAGAGCCCATGGAGCCGACAAAGAACAGCACGTCGAAATCCGGGTTTTCCTTCACGGTCGGAATCTTCAGATCCAACGTCCCTTCCGGGTCGACCTCCTTCACCCACTTGCTCCGGTCCGCGCGGCTGATTCCCCAAGGGTTGCCTTGTCGCTCGATGTTTTGCATCGCGCGCTGGCCTTCCTGCGGCACGCTGCCCTCCATTAGAACGAGATGACGCCGAAGATCCACGATTTTGTCAACATGCTCATTCGCGACCGGGCACTGATCCTCGCAGTTGCGACAGGTCGTGCACGCCCAAATCTCTTCTTCCGTCATGACGCCGCCGATCAATTGAATGTCCTTCGGGTCTACGCCCTCGACCTGATGCCAAGAGCGCTTCTGCACGTCCATCGTCGGACCGATATCGGTAACGCCCTCGCCCTTCCAGCCAACAAGCGCCAGATCTGTCGCAGCCATTGTATGGACGCCGGGCGATCCAAACACCGAGGCTGGCATCCACGCTGATTTGGAGGTGAGCGCGGCACCTTTTTCCGTGAGATGATCCCTAAGCTTCACAATCATATGCATCGGCGACAGCAGCTTGCCTGTATTCGATGCCGGGCATACATTGGTGCACCTTCCACACTCGACGCAGGCATAGAAATCGAGCATCTGCTTCTGCGTGAAGTCCTCGATTTTGCCTACCCCGAATTCCTCCGCCTCTTCATCCTCCAGATCCAGCTTGCTGAGCTTGCCCGGGGGATCGGTTCGGCGGACCAGAATGTTGATCGGCGCTGTAATGAGGTGAAAATGCTTCGATTGCGGCACATAGATGAGGAAAGACAACAGAATCAACAGGTGCAGCCACCAGAACAGGTAATAACAAACCGTCACCGCCACCGGCGGCATCCAGGCAAACACGGCCGCAACGCTGGATGAGATCGGGGCCATTGCCGACCACGCCAGTCCTTCCATGAGCCGTTCAAAAGCCATCGTCAGCAGCACCGAAGCCATCAGCGTGGTGATGAAAAACACGACAATGCTTGGCTTCCAGCCCCGCTTGAGCCGTTTCAGCTTCTCGCCATAGCGGCGATAGGCCGCATAACCGATAGCGAGCAGGATCAGCGCAACCGTAATCTCCTGCATAAGGATAAAGCCGGCGTGCCCCGGGATCGGCAGGCTGTGGCCGGACAATCCCTTCCAGATGATGTCGAGCGCACCGAACTGTAAAATGATAAATCCGTAAAAAACGATAAAGTGCATGATGCCGCTCTTGCGGTCCTTAAAGAGCTTGCTCTGTCCGAATACCTGGATAGCGAATTGGCTCAGGCGTTCCTTCAGGTCCTTCTTCAGATTCGCTGGCTTGCCCAAACGGATATACAGGTACCGGCGATACACTACGGTGGCGAACATGTACACCGCCCAACCGGTGATCAAGACAAAGAGCAGTGCGTTGATTAAGGTTAGAAACATCTCTCTCAGCCCCTTGCGTTAAAAAATCCTTCTTTCTTCTGGTAGTCTGGTGCAGCGTCCCATTTTCCGAAGCTCCTGTCACTCCTTCCTAACTCTCGTCATATGTCCAGGTCGGGATAATATATGAAGCGCTTTCATTGCGAGAACAAAAATAGACCTCCACATCGTGCCGTGCCGACCACGCTAAACCGAACTTCATCTTTTCTGGCTGCATCTCTTCATCCGTACAACGCTCTCATCTGTACTTGCCTGCGGATACCCAGTGACTTGTTTCTTCCGGTTGAACTGCCGTCTATTGCTCTGATATGAACGCCTTATTCTGCTGCTCTGATCCATCTGCTTCATCCATTTCGCGCTTCTTCGTAACCCATCGTTGACAACGACATGAACGTATTTTATGATGGATACAAGAAATGAATGAGTATTCATTCATAATTTTAACTGTATTCTAACATCGGGGTGAGCATATGACAAGTAAAAAAAATGAAAAATACCACCTTATTCTCCAGGGCGCCCTGAAAGTATTCGCCGAGAACGGCTACCACCGGTCCCAGGTATCCAAGATCGCCAAGGCCGCCGGCGTGGCTGACGGCACCATCTATTTATACTTTAAGAGGAAGGAGGATATCCTGATCCGCCTGTTTCAGGAAAAGCTTGGCGAGTTGGTCGGCAAATTCCACGAAAGCGTGGAAGGAACCACGGACGCGGTGGAAGCACTGCGGACGGTTTGCAGCATCCATTTCTCAGAGCTGGAGAGCAATCCTGAGCTTGCTTATGTCACGCAGATTGAGCTGCGGCAGAGCGATTTGGAGCTGCGCAAGGAAATCGGCAGCGCATTGAAGCCATATATTGTGCTGATCGAGAATATCCTGGAACAGGGTATCAAAGAACAGAAATTCCGTTCCGATCTGAACGTCAAACTGGTGCGCAACCTGATTTTTGGCGCGATGGATGAAGCGGTAACCTCTTGGCTGATCTCCGGCCGCAAGTATTCTCTGTCCGATCAGGCGGATGAGACGCTTAGCTTTTTCCTGAACGGTGTTTCCAGCGGACAATAAGTCCCGCTGATATTCATATTGAAGGGAGCGTTTAACCGATGAAGATTGTGGTATTGCTTAAACAGACCTTTGACACGGAGGAAAAAATTACGATTGAGAACGGATCGATTGCCGAGGATGGGGTGAAATTCGTAATCAATCCGTATGACGAATATGCGGTGGAAGAAGCCGTGAAGCTTCGGGATGACCACGGCGGCAGCGTGACACTCCTGTCCGTCGGACCGGATCGTACGGCAGAGGCCTTGCGGACTGCGCTGGCCATGGGCGCTGATGATGCCGTGCTGATCTCCGACGAGCGAATTCCGGACGATGAATATGCGGTATCGAAGGTGCTGCATGCGTATTTGTCCAAGGAAAGCCCGGATCTGATCCTTGGCGGCAACTTCTCCGTAGACCGCGGTTCGGGTCAGGTGGCCATTCGCCTGGCAAGCCTTCTCGGTATTTCGCATGCCGGCTCCATTACCAAGCTTACACTGAACGGTACCACGGCTGAAGTGCATCGGGATGCCGAAGGCGATCTTGAAGTGCTGGAGGTTCAGCTCCCGGCGATCTTCACGGCACAGCAGGGATTGAACGAACCCCGCTATCCATCGCTGCCTGGCATCATGAAGGCTAAGAAAAAGCCATTTCAGACGTTGACACTAGATGATCTCGGGCTATCGGAAGCTGATATCCAGCCGGCAACAAAGCAAAGCGAGCTGTCACTGCCGCCGGAGCGAAGTGCCGGACGTATTCTGAAGGGTGAGCCCGCCGAAGTAGCACATGAGCTGGTATCCTTGCTCCGTACCCAGTCGAAAGTGATCTAATGAACGGGTGTACGGGTGTACCCTTTGACACCCGCTATTGAATGCGGTTACACGGAACCGACAGAGGGCCATGTCATCATTCCTTATGTATTCTGATTGTATGGTTTACGGGATGTCCGTCATGCACGCTTTTCGCTTGATACGTTTCGGGAATCCGGAGCAGCAGCGGTCGGAGGAAATCTCCTGAATTCGCTTAGGTTGCTCAGGCTGGTTAAATCGTCAAACTCTCTTCACTTCAATCTCAAATGGATCCTAGGAGGTTATGATATGAGCAAAACGATATTAGTGTATGCCGAGAACCGGGATGGAAAGCTGCGCCAGGTTGCCCTCGAGACGCTTGGTGCAGCTCGTTTGATTGCTGGTGACGGTGACAGCATCCGCATTCTGGTCGCAGGCTCGAATATTACCGAGGCCGTATCGGCCCTGAAAGCCTACGGTGCCGACACGATCTATACGGTTGAGCATGATGATCTGGAGAGCTATAATCCCGAAGCTTATATATCGGCCATTGAAGCGGTCATCGGTCAAGCGCAGCCTGATGCCGTCCTCTTCGGACATACGGCCATCGGCCGCGATTTAGCACCGCTTGTCGCCGCTTCCCTGAATGCCGGGCAAATTTCCGACGTAATCGCGATCGAGACTGAAGGTGGAGAAGCGGTGTTCACGCGTCCGCTATATGCGGGTAAAGCTTTTGAGAAGCGCGTCTTCCAGAACGGACCGTGGGTGGTCACGGTGCGTCCGAACAATATTCCCGCCGCGGAAGCCATCGAAGGTGCGGGCACCAGTATTGAGGACATCGCTTACCCGGCTCCTTCCCTCCGCTCTGTGGTAAAGGACGTCGTTCGCAAAACCACGGGAAAAATCGACCTCTCGGAAGCCAAAATCGTCATTTCCGGCGGTCGCGGCGTGAAGAGTGCGGAAGGCTTCCAGCCGCTGGAGGAGCTCGCGGACCTGCTCGGCGGGGCCGTCGGCGCATCGCGCGGAGCCTGTGATGCCGGCTACTGCGATTACGCGCTCCAGATCGGGCAGACCGGCAAAGTGGTCACGCCCGAGATCTATATTGCCTGCGGCATTAGCGGCGCCATCCAGCATCTGGCCGGCATGAGCCAATCGCGGGTCATTATTGCGATTAACAAAGACCCTGAGGCACCGATCTTCAAGGTAGCCGATTACGGCATCGTCGGCGATCTGTTCGATATCGTCCCGCTGCTGACGGAGGAATTCCGCAAGGTCCTGGTATCGTAAGACTTCTAATGGTTTATCCCACGATATATGTCAAAAAAGGCTGCTCCAAAAGGTCCAAGGGACCTGGGGCAGCCTTTTACTTCGTAAGTTTTGCCGTAATAATGCCCCTTCGACTATGAATCATTCCTGGGGGGCAGCCTCGTCAATGGGATGCAAAACAGGGTCTAGCGTATCACCTTTAAGAACCAAACCGCTTCAGCAGCTTCTGCTGATGGGCCGTAAATGCTTCTTCCAGCGAAATGCCATAAAGATCCGCCAACAGTGAAATGTTGCCGAGCACGTCGCCGATCTCCTCCACCAAATCCTGCTTGAGCTGTTCCTTGGATTGAACCTCCTCGTCGGGGCGGTCCCTGCCGATCTCATAAGCGCGGACGGCACGCGCCGTTTCCCCTGTCTCCTCCATCAAAAAACCAACGCGAATAAAGGGACCGTACTGGGTCCAGCCTCGCTCCCCGTAAAACTGTTTAATCCATTGCTGCGCTTCATTCATATCCATGCTTGTGCTACCTCCGCGATTCCCTGGGATCACTTAACCTTTACTTTTTACATAATTCAAGATCAAACTCATGATAATGCTAACATGTATGCCATAATATAAGTAGGTGCCATCTGATGAGCATTAACAGTATAGTCCATCGATGCCATGACATAAATCACTATATATAGTATAATTACTCAAATGAAATATCAACATCTTGTCAAGGAGTGTGCGAATTGAAATCTATATGTGTATTTGCAGGATCGAACATGGGGGAACACCCAGACTATCAAGCGAAAGCTGCCGAGCTCGGCAGACACATTGCTCACAACCAATATAAGCTTGTATACGGCGGCTCCAATATCGGATTGATGGGTGAAGTGGCTAATGCCGTTCTGCAGCATGGCGGTGAAGTTATCGGTGTGATGCCGAGCGGACTGTTTAAAGGTGAGATTGTACATACCGAGCTGACCCAGCTCATTGAAGTAGCGGATATGCATGAGCGCAAAGCGACGATGGCGAAACTGTCCGACGGGTTTATCGCCATGCCGGGCGGTTTTGGAACCTTTGAGGAATTGTTCGAAGTATTGTGCTGGTCGCAAATTGGAATTCATCAGAAGCCGATCGGACTGCTCAATGTCCGGGAGTATTATGAACCGTTCATGAAGCTGATTCAGTACAGTATCACGGAAGGTTTCTCCAATGCCTCCCACTTAAACCTGATCAACCTCTCCGATGACCCGCTCAAGCTGCTCGAGCTCATGGATAGCTACACGCCTCCGACGCTGGACTTGAAGTGGAAGGACCTAGATTAAGGGACGTTTACGGAGAATATCGATCATTCCCCCCACATTCAGGGGAAGCATTCTACTCACAAGTAGGTTGATGCGTAATTATGACCTTCTCCACGGATCGACCGTATCCCGTAACGAAAGGCACCGGACCCCCGGTGCCTTTTTTGTTTTGCAATATTGACGAGTATTACACAAACCCGCCGTTCACGCGGATCGTTTGACCTGTGATCCATTTCGATTCTTCGCCGGCCAGAAAAAGGACGGCCCCTGCGACATCGTCCGGTTCCCCCAGACGTCCGAAAGCATTCGTGCTTGCGATTCCCGCGATCTGTTCCTCCGATTTGCCAACCGTGAAGAGCTCCGTATTAATCGGTCCGGGTGCCACAGCGTTAATTCTAATTCCTTTGGGTCCGAATTCTTTAGCCAACTGACGCGTAAACTGCTCTACAGCGCCCTTCGTGCCAGCATATACGCTGTACGCCGGGAACATTTGCCCAACTACAGACGTCGAGAAATTGATGATGCGCCCGCCCGAATTCATATGGTGAAAAGCCTGCTGGATCGCAAAATAAGTCCCCTTCACATTAATCGCAAACTGCTGATCGAAATCTTCCTCCGTCATGGCCGCAATCGGCTTGGTTGTCATGATGCCGGCATTGTTCACGAGAATATCGATTCCGCCATAAGCCTCGATTGTTTCACTAAACAAACGTTCAATTGCTGCTACCTGACTTATATCGGCTTGAATGGCCCGGGCTTCGCTGCCGCCTTGCTTAATGGCGCTCACCACTTCCTCAGCTTTAGCGGGGCTGCTCGCATAGTTTATAACCACCTTAGCCCCGTTTTCCGCAAGCCTCTCCGCAATTTCACGCCCGATGCCTCTTGATGCTCCCGTTACGATAGCTACCTTGCCCGATAAACTCTTTGCCATGATACAACCTCCCGCATAGGAATTAGGTGCACGAATATCTCATCAGATGGATCCTCTGATCTGTACGTCTTTTTTGTAATTTGATTATATGTCTCTATATAACAAATTACAAGTGACAATTTTATATTTTTGTCATTTGTAATTGAATGAGAACAAAAAAAGACGCTATCCCATGCGAGTATCGCCAAGAATAGCATCTTTTTAACGTAGGTGGTGATCTCACCGCGCTAGCTCCCGCGGTGCTTTTGCAGTATCGCATAACGGCGGCCGCGAGCACTGCTTAGTTCCCGCTTACTATTATTCTCGCCTGTTTACTGTTTTGTGATTCCAGATAACAATAGCGCCCACACCGAGTCAAAATCGGCTTCAATCTCCTTCGAGGTCCACTGAGAGGCATGCGCCGGATGGTGAAACAGGGACGTTGCCATGAAAAAAGCTTTTGCCACCGACTCCGACTGGCCCGGCTTAAATTCACCGGTAAACATCCCTTGATCGATGATCTGGGCAATCTGTCCAATTAACAGCCTCACATGCGTATCAATCACCTTGACGGCGTCCAGCGTCACGGTCGTATACATGGCAAACATCTCGGGATCCTCAAGGACATAAGCCCGTTTGGCCCGGATGAGGGTATCCGTCCATAATCGCAAGCGATCAGCGGCGCTGCCTTCCGTTCCGTCTGCAATCTTCTGTAACGGATCCGCAATCCGCTGCAGCCATCGTTCCGTTACGGCTTCTCTCAGAGCGGCCTTGCTGGGAAAATGCCGGTATAGAGATCCATGGCTCACTTGAAGCGCCTTGGCAACATCGACAACCGAGGTCTTGTCAGGGCCATAGCGCCGAAGCGTCTGCTCGGCAGCGTCCAATATGGCTTCTTTCGTTAATGGTTGATCATGTGACATAGGTTCAATGAGCATAGAGACCTTGGATTTTCCGCCCAACTGCCCATCTTTACGCCCCCTCTCTGTTGAACACATTATAACAAACCATCATTCAATATCAATATTGAACTTTTGTTATTTGTTATACCTGGAATCCCCTCTTCATACCCTTGATCACACCCCCTCATGGATTGTTATAATAGCTTCATTAATCCGGATTTAACCTAAATAACATGAAGAAAGCGAGTGCTGTCCATGGCTAAGCTGGACTATCTGTTATCCATCCTATGGCTGCTTCGATCCCATAAAAAAATGACAGCCGAGCAATTGGCGGAGAGACTTGAGTTAAGTGTCCGAACGGTCTACCGATATATCGACACACTGGGTATGAGCGGAGTCCCCATCATATCCGAATCGGGGCATGGCGGGGGGTTCAGGCTGCCCGACTCTTTTTTAAGCGTGCCGCTGTTCTTCGAACTTACCGAGCTTAAAGCCATGGAACATAGTGTGCTTCTTGCCCGGCAAGCGGACTATCCGTTTACGGATGCTCTTGAAAAAGCACGAACTAAAATTGAACACCGTCTTCAGGAATCCCAATTGGAAGACTTGAGGCGTCATGTCGGCAGCATCCATATCCCCTCGCCATCCCAGAGTGCCTTGCTTCACCCTATGTTGCGCGAGTTAGAGCAAGCCATTGCCAGTCGGGAAACCCTGATCCTTCAATATGCGAAGTCCTTCAGCGGCTCCGCGGAGGAGCGCCACATTGATCCCTATGGGCTGATCTACCGGCTCGGCAAATGGTATTTGATTGCCTATTGCCATCAACGGGAAGCCCTCCGTGTATTCCGGGTAGACCGGATGAACAGCCTGTCCTTAACAGGCCGCACGTTTGAAATGCCGGAGCATTTCTCGGTACATGACTACATGAGCCGTATTCATGAGTATCAGGATCAGAATACGAAGGAGAACGAAACGACGTTGGTAACCGTTCGCCTTCAAGGGCTCACCGAGGTCCTGGACGCGATATGCAACCAGTGGTTCCTGCAGCCTTATCTTGTCACAAGAAGAACTGACGACGAAGCCGAATTCCGTATGCATCCGGATTGGATGCTGCAATACATGCCTTATCTGCTGCTTTCTTATGGCAGAGGAATTAATGTACTTGAGCCTCAGCAGCTGCGAACCATTCTTTCCGAGACAGCCCGAGACCTGGCCGCATATTACGAGGACTGATCCTTCGATAACTTCAGATAACTTCACTGACTCCTATGCAGTCAGTGAAGTTGGTTTATGATAGCCGTAAATCATGACCAAAAAGGAGAGATTTACGTATGACGCTTCCTAAACTCGATTTAGCCAAAAGCGATAAAACCTATTACACAGCCGGGAACACCCCTGAGCTTGTGCAGTTCGACCCCTTGCTCTATCTGTCATTCGAAGGTCAAGGTGCGCCCGAAAGCTCTCTTTTCGAGGATGCTACCGAGGCGCTTTATACCGTTGCCTATGGCGTTAAGGGACATTGCAAGGCGGAAATTCAGGATTTTACCGTTCCTAAACTTGAAGGACAATGGTGGGTTAACTCGGATCGGTACGGTTTGGAGGTTCCGAAAGAGGAATGGCATTGGAAGCTGCTCATTCGGATGCCGGCGTTCGTCACCTCGGAGATCGTAAGTTCCGCGCGGGACAAAGCCTTCTCCAAGAAAAACCATCTGGAACCCATTCAACAAGTGGTGTTGGAAACGATCCATGAGGGACTATGCATCCAAATCATGCATATCGGCCCCTACAGCACGGAGCCTGATACGTTGGCGAAAATGTATGCCTACATGGAACAGCATCATTACGTCCAGGACGGGCTGCATCATGAGATTTATTTGTCCGATCCACGAAAAGCCGCCGCCGCCTCCATGAAAACCATTCTCCGTGCTCCTGTAAGACAGGAGAATTAGAACTAATAGAGAATTAGAGCGCACGTCCACTCTGCAAAAACCATCCCAACCAAAAGAGGGAGCCAGCTGATTGCCGGCTCCCTCCCTTATTTTACATTCATTCTATATCTTAATTTTATCCGTCTGTCTGTCTATCTCTTACGAATGCTTAGCAGCGAATTGCCGTTCTTCATAAACTCATAAGGCACAGTGACTTCCGCTACCCGAAAGCCTTCTGCCTCCAGCTCATGAATCAAGCGGTCCAAATGGCCGTAACGACTCCCCGATAAATCGGTCAACGGGAAGATGCGCACCACTTCCGAGGCCACTCGCAGCAGCTCCCGAATCGTCTGGACATGAAAGTCATAATCCAATCGGTCACTGTACATAAACAGAAAATGGGCGGACAGCACCAGGTGAAACTGTTCGTTAGCAAAAGGCAGCTCCGGCAGTACTGCAGCGACATAGCGATCCGGAAACTCCCTCATATCCTGGACGCAGTCACGGAGCGCTTGCTGGCGATGCCGACGAAGCCCCTTTACATCTCCGTAATAGTCCCAAACATAATTACTCTTCGCCTGTTCCATCGTTTCCATCGCATGCCCGATATCCTGCAGTCCCTTGGCCTCCAGGTCATCCGGCTTGTGATCATAGGCAATATCACTGGCCGTGATATCGAGACCATGCTTCGAACCGTGAGCGGTGAACGAACACGCTCCGGAGGGGCAATCCAATATGCTTTTGCCGGTAAGCTCTGACATTTCCAAATCAAACATAAACGTGTACTCTTCAAACGTGCGGCCAATAAATACAACCCGGTCCAATTCCTGTTTGGTCTTGCCTTGACTCTGCTCAGCTCTACTCATCTCTTCTCACCTCAGCTATTAATTGTGGGTGCGGGGGCGACCACTACTTCCCACATCCGTAAGCATATATTATCATATGATGGAATGCCGGATAACCCTTATATTTATTCACAGAATCCCAAACTCCACTCCGCTTTCAACCGTTCTATTTATATTATAATATTGATAACTAACTTATTTCGGAGGGGATTTCCTTATGTTACCTTATCCTGCGGCTACGACCAGAGAAGAGAAAATGAACATCATTCATCAAATCAAAGACCGGCTGCTTCAATTGCACGGCGATGACATTCTGGCCATTGGCCTGTACGGCTCGATCGCGCAAGGGATTGATGGCCCTTACTCGGACATTGAACTTCAAGTTGTTACACAGGACGGAGTCTCCCTTACCGGACACGAATTCATATACCCCCCTTTCAAAATCGAAATCGGCATGGAACAAAAACAGGACATACTGAAGGCTGCCGCGTCTGTGGACGACTCATGGGCGATTACAGCTGGCGCTTATGTCCATCTACAGGAAATCTACGATCCGGCGAACCTGCTCGCTGAGATTCGGAAGCTGCCCCTCCAGGTTTCAGAGGAAGCCATCAAAGAAACGATGCGGGTATTCATGATCTGGGAACCCTACGAAACGATGGGCAAAATACGTAACAACGTCCAATCCGGTAACTTTAGCTACCTCCCGCTCGGGGCCAAAGATCTGACCTGGCAGGCCGCCAAGCTGATTGGACTTGCCAACCGAACATTTTACAATACAAGAGCCAAGACATTGGAGGAATCACTGTCCCTGAAATCCAGGCCTTCCGGATACGATGAACTTGCGCAATTGGTCATGCGAGGTCAGCTTCTCCAGATCGATCATGTATATGAGCTTTGTGAACAGCTCTGGACCGGACTGAACGCATGGTATGAAAAAATGAATATTGAATATAAATCTAAAGAGCTTCCATTCTGATGGAGGCTCTTGCTTTGTGTTATGCATGGAAAGCTGATCATTCTCAATCTTATGTTGACACATGTCATATTCTGGAACTACGCTGTGTAAGAGCACGTTTCTTACATACGATGAAAGATCGCTTTACGAAACGCCTGAATGATCATAAAAGGAAGTGAGTATTTATCATGCAAATTCAATTGAGTAGACCGCCGGATTACAAACCTCCTTATTGGCTGCCGCTTACAACCATCCTCACCGTCATACTCTTTATCTCCCTCATGCTGTGGTTCGAGAAGCCGCCGCAGGCCAGCAGCATCGATGCACCCGCAACCGAATTCTCTGCCGAACGCGCGATGGCGCATGTCGAGCAGATCGCACAGCAGCCCCATCCGATGGGTTCGCCTGCCAATGCGGAAGTCAGAGCTTACTTGGTGGAACAGATGGAGCAACTCGGCTTGAACCCGGACGTTCAAGAATTTAATGACCGCCTGACAACCAAGCACATCGACACCGACACTCAGCTAACGAACATTCTGGGCGTCATTAAGGGCACCGGATCGGGCAAACCGCTCCTGCTTATGTCCCATTATGACTCGGTCCCTACCGGACCCGGAGCGAATGATGCTTCGGTAAGCATAGCTTCATTGCTGGAAACGACAAGAGCGATCCAAGCCGGGCCTCCACCGCAGAATGACATATGGATTCTGCTGACAGACGGGGAGGAGAAAGGCCTGCTGGGGGCTGAAGTGTTCTTCCGTGACCCACAGCATCGTGAGGTTGGCATGATTGCGAATTTTGAAGCCCGAGGATCAAAAGGATCCTCCCTTATGTTCCAGACCAGCGACAACAATAGTCGGATCATTGAAGAATACGCCAAGGCCGTATCCAATCCTGTCAGCAACTCGCTCTTGGTGGACCTCTACAAACAACTGCCGAACGATACCGATCTGACGGTGGCGCTTGAGCATGGTCTCCCGGGACTGAACTTTGCCTATGGCGATGGGTGGGTAGCCTATCATACCCCGATGGACAACACGGAGAACGTCTCCCTTGAAACCATGCAGCATCAAGGCGAGAATGCACTCGCCATGGCAAAGCATTTTGGCAATCTCGACTTGACTGACCTGGCTTCAACAGACGACCGTATTTACTTCAATCTATTTGGCCTGCTGGTTCATTACCCTGCAAAATGGGCGGTCCCGATCACCGTGGTGTTCGCGGCGATATGGCTGGCTTTAGCGGTATTGTTTGCCCGCATCTCTAGACTCTTCCTAAAGGGAAGTTTGATCAGCTTGCTAACCCCGATTCTGGCCGTCGTGCTCTCGGCAGCGCTAAGCTTTGGCTTGTGGTCGCTGGTCGATACGTTGTGGGCCGGCAAAATGACGCAGCCCACAGGCGCAACCTATGATTCGTTTCTGTACAGTGTCAGCTTTATACTGGTAACCTTCATCATTCATGTTGCACTCACCCGCTGGATCGTGCAGAAAGTGAATGAATTGGAGATGCTGCTGGCGGGCGCATTCCTGTTCCTGCTGCTGCTTGTTGGTTCAACCTGGTTCCTGCCGGGTGCAAGCTATTTATTTGCGATTCCGCTGCTGGTCCAGTTTGCGGCATTGACATGGGCGGCATTTACCCGGGACCCAATCGAATCCTTAAACCATCCGGCTATTGTACTGGGAACGTCCCTTATCCCTGTTCTGATGTTTACTTCGGTCTTTCATATTGTGTTCCTCATGCTGCCGCCAGGGATTCACCTATTCAGCGTCGTACTGATCGGGCTGATACTTGCCATGATGTCCCCGGCTGTACGAATGCTCGCATATGCCTGGAAATGGGTACTGCCGGCTGCCTTCATCGCCGTCGTCGTTCTGCTCGCCATCGGCTGGATCCAGGCCGATCCTGGACCGGATCGACCGATTTTCGAGATGCGTTAATCATTACAGGCACCCTGCTGCCACTCAATGCTTGAGGGTGTGACACCCGATAAACGTACCGTTATGTCCATGCCAAACAAGCAAACGCGCGAACTGCGTTTGCTTGTTTTTTTGGATGTGACATTGGATTGGTTTCACCGCCGTTACTTCACGATATCTTGCCAAGCGGGGGGAGCTCATACGTCTCCAGATGTTTGTATTCCACCAGCTTGACCATACCGCCGGGAATCGTCGGAGCCACCTCAAACACAAGCCGGTCCTTTCCCACCATAATATGGGGACCGACCGTCGGGCTGGCCTCAAGCGTAATGATGAAATGAAAACCGCGAAATCCGTTCACCCTCTTCACTCCGGTCACATCCACAAAGTAGGGATAGACAAGCGGCTGCTCCTTCAACGTATGGATATAATGCCCGCGAACCGCTTTATCGATATGAGGAAGCAGAAATAGCATTAGCATATCCTGATATTGCAGCTGTGCACTATCCTTCTTCGGTGAAGAATAGGCCCCCTCGGCATGGGACGGCAGCGGTAAACCCATAACCATAACGACGGCAAGGATTAGGCTGATGAAGGGTTTGTTCATATTTCTCTCTCGCCTCCTGCTGCAGCTCTTTATCTTTAGGCTACCCCAACCGATAGGATTGATGTAACACCCGCGAAACGAACGTGATCCGCGACATAGATTAATTAGGGTACGTGCGATATGATAGGTGGAAGGAACGATATCGTATCGACATATGCCTTCCTTATCACCTTCATTCATCGTGTTCCATGGAATACGGGGAGGATATACATCAACATGAAAAAAAGGATTATGATCATGTCAGCAGCTATCATCGCACTACTAGCTATCATTATTGTTTCAGCAAGCTTCTACTTCTATAACGTCGCTATTGCCCGCGCCGACAAGGGCTTTCTGAATGGCAACCCCGACCTGGAAGCCAACTCGAATATCGACAATCCCTTTGCGGACAGCAAGGATTGGTGGGCCCAGCAGAGCTTCGAGGAATGGAACCTTACTTCAGACGACGGTCTGAAGCTGCATGCTTATTTTTTACCTGCCAAAGTATCAACGGATAAAACCGTCATCATTGCCCACGGCTACTCCGGTCATTCGGAGCAGATGAGCGGATTCGCCCAAATGTACCATGAGGACCTGGGTTACAACGTCCTTCTTCCCGACGCGCGAGGGCACGGACGAAGCGAAGGCGATTACATCGGCTTCGGCTGGCCGGAGCGCAAGGATTATCTGAAATGGATTGATCAAGTCATCGGGCATACGAGTGAAGGCGCTCAAGTCGTCCTACATGGCGTGTCCATGGGTGGCGCAACGGTTATGATGACCAGCGGCGAAGAGCTTCCTGCCCAGGTAAAAGCCATTGTCGAGGACTGCGGGTATACCTCGGTCACGGATGAGTTGACCTATCAGCTGAAGCGCATGTATAAGCTTCCGTCCTTCCCGCTGCTTCAATCCACAAGCCTGTTGACCAAGATCCGCGCTGGATACTCCTTCGGTGAAGCATCCGCCCTGGAGCAGGTCAAGAAGTCCAAGACCCCGATGCTGTTCATTCATGGCGGCGGCGATTTGTTCGTACCTACCGAGATGGTGTATGAGCTGTACGAGAATGGTCCGGAGCAAAAGAAGTTGTTCATCGTCCCCGAAGCAGGTCACGGCATGGCGCGCCAGTTCGACCCCGAGGGATATGACCGCGAAGTAACAGAGTTTATTGGCACGTACGTGCAATAAGAGAAATGAAGAAAAAGAGCAGCCCAAGTGGACTGCTCTTTTTGGTGCGAGGTGAGGGGGAAGCCTATAACGCTGCTTCCTTTCCTTTCAGGCGCTCGGGTTGCCTGTTCAATTTGCGCATCTATTTGCGTGATTTTTACTTCATCCGCGTATCGAAAGACCTGAATGGTTCCTAGCGCTGAATCCCCGGTCTTTGTCCCTCAGCCAGCATGTCGTTAATTCTCTCGATTAACTGCGGCAGTTCGTCCATCGTTCGAATCGTAAAGTCGGCCCCATGCTGGATAAATGTCTGTTCGGTTTTCGAGATCGCAGCTTCCCGGTCTGATTCTGACAGGGCATGATACTCTTCTGAACTCAGGCCCATTTCCGAGCTGCCGATAACAACGCCAACCGACCATACACCTGCGTTCACGCCTTCCTTTACGTCCGAGACGGTATCCCCCACCTTAACGACCTTCCAGGATGCCGATAACCGCAGAGACTCCATGTTCCGATAAATCATGTACGGATAAGGTCTTCCTTGGGAATTCGTGTCATCCGGCGTGAAATAGACATCCGGGCTGTAGCCCTTTTGCCGGGCATTTGCCACCACGACCTCCATCATGCTGCTCGTATAACCTGTCGTAGAACCAATCTTCAAGCCTTGACCCTTCAATGCTTCAACCGTCTCAATAACACCCGGAATCGGGTCCGTGTACTCGGATAAAGAAGCCATCAACGCCGGCTCGAATTCTGCATACAGCCGTTCCACTTCCTGCTCATCGAAGGCTCTTCCGTACTTCGCTTCCCATAGCGCCGACACTCTCGGCATGGATAGCATGGCACGAATATGATCGATCTTCAGCATCCCCATCGGTGCTCTTGCTTCAGCCATCGTCACTTCAATGCCCGCATTCTTAAAAATATCGACAAACACGTTCACCGGTGCAAAGCATCCAAAATCCACAGCCGTTCCGGCCCAGTCCAATATAACGCCTTCGATTCGGTTCATTGTGCCATCACTCCCCTATATTCTTCGATAATATGACATAACTGTTCGATATCCTGCTCATAGATTTCTCCGATATTCCCAATTCGGAAGGTATCCACGTCGGTCAGCTTGCCCGGATATATCACATAGCCCCTTTCTTTAATATAAGCGTAAAAGTGTTCGAAGCTAAACCCTTCACTCGGGAATAAGAATGTCGTGATGATCGGAGATTGCTTATCATCAGTAATATAAGACTGGATGCCGATCTGCGCCAATCTCTCACGCAGCAGGCGATTGTTATTCTGGTAACGGCTGAATCTCGCCGATACACCGCCTTCTTCGTTCAGCTCATCCAACGCTTTGGAGAAGGCAGCCACGACATGGGTCGGCGAAGTATATCTCCATTTTCCGTCCTGATCCATGCCTTTCCACTGATCATACAAATCGAGCGCCAAGCTGCGCGCAATCCCTTCGCAGGCTGCAAGCTTGTCCAGCTTGGCGATGACGAATCCAAACCCCGGAACGCCCTGGATGCATTTATTCGCACTGCTGATGAGATAATCGATGCCAAGTCCCTGAACATCGATTTCCATGCCGCCAAAGCTGCTCATTGCATCGATAATGAGGGTCTTTCCATATTCTCTGGACAACGTCGAGACCATCTCCAGCGGATTCAGAATCCCGGTTGTCGTCTCGCAATGTACCATTGCGATATGCGTAATACCTTCATCCTTATGCAGTATAGCTCGCAGTTCATCCTCGCTTGGATGTTCATCGTAATTCACTTGGTACTCCTCATAATTCAATCCAATATACTTTGCCATTTTGACGATCCGCTCACCATAGGCGCCGTTCGTTACAATCAGCACTCTATCGTCATTCGATATGGTGGATGTCATCACTGCTTCGACGGCAAACGTTCCACTTCCCTGCATCAGTACCGCTGTGTATTGTGCCGCATCCGCCCCGGCGAGTGCCAGGAGCTGCGATCTGATTTTTTGCGTAATCGATTTATACTCATCATCCCATGTACAGCGGTCAAAGAGCATCTCCTCTTTCACCGTCTTGGTTGTCGTCAAAGGTCCTGGTGTCAAAAGCTTATAGGTATTCATTTCGCATCGCTCCTATGCTGGCTTATTCTTTAGATCCATTGAAGAATTGCTGATGCTTTTCCAGCAGCTCCACCGTCAGCGGCTTCTCGAAGGTCATCGAGTACGCAGGTTTGTTGACTTCATCCACGGTCTCCCCTTCATATAGGGCCACCGGATAGTTCACGATCAGGTCTTTTCTGGCATCCTTCACGATGGTCTCGGCCATTTTCATCGCTAAATCCGTTGTGGCATTCTTCTTGTCCACCACCGCAACCGACTCGGTTAGCGAGAAGTTTCCTTCGACCGGATCCACGTAATCTATCGGTGCACCGTCAGCTTTGGCGGCTACCGCCTGATGGCGGAGTCCGAAGCCCGCAGCCACTTCTCCAGCCTGCACTTTCTTGATCGGACCGGAACCCGAGCTCTCCAGATGCGGTCCCACATTAGCGATCAGGTCATGGAGCACCTTACGTCCCGCATCTTCGCCGTATTGGTTGATAATCGCCTGAACCAGCAGCCAACCGGTGGAGGAATCCATAATATTCGGAATCGATACGAGTCCGCTGAATTCCGGTTTGGTCAGGTCCGTGATGGAGGTTGGCATTGGCAAGCCTTTGTCTTTCAGCACTTGTGTATTCACGAAGATAGAGCCGGTATTCGCCAGAATCGGCGTGTAGTATTTCGGATAAGTTCCGACAGCGCCTGTGTCAAAAGCCAAATCCTTAAACATGGAGTGCTTGGTCTGCGAGCTTTCGATAAAGTATGAGCTCATCGTGATGAGATCAGCCTCGATTTTGTTCCCCTCAGCCATCAGTTTGCCGCCAAGTTCGGATGTACCCAGGGATTGCACGAGATACTGTCCTTCGTATCCGGCATTCTTCAACGATGTTTCCATTGCGGCGACGGCCTCTTCATCCCCGTTGGTGTAGATGACCACCTTCTTCGCTTCCCCCGCGCTTCCGCTGCCGCAAGCGGCCAGAGCCAACACCATGCTGATTGCGATCAATGACAGCAGCATTCCCTTAAGCGTCTTCATCATGATTAACTCCACTCCTTGTTTTTTATTTGTATTAATAAATAAGTTACCGATGCGCCGTTCTCCTCTGTAATGCGTCGCACACCAGCTTGATGATCAGATTTGTGAAGAAAATCAGCATCGACAGCACGAAAATCTCATTAAACTTGGCGAAATGCTGCAGCTCTTTGATCTTGCTGGCTACGAGCGACGTCTGGGCGGATACAAGAAAGATAATGCCGCTGATCGTCACCATGGCGTTGATGAAATAGTAGCTGAACATCTCAATGACGGTTGAAGCCGAGTTTGGCAGGATCACCCGATAAACGGTCTTGAACCAGCTGTCACCGAGCAGTTCCCCCGTGGTTTCCCAAGAAGGATTCATCTTGGACAGGGAGTTCTTGGCCATCAGATACGGCGTCGTAAAGAAATGAACAATATTGCACAGAACGATAATGATGAAGGTTCCTTTCAGACTGCTTCCATTAAAGAAGAGCAGGTAGGATATCCCCAGCACCATGCCAGGCACCGTATTCGTGATCATCGATACCATATCCACCGTGGATCGAGCTTTTAACGATGTACGCACATTGAGCAGTGCTGATCCATACGCCATCAAGGTACCGAATAGCGCCGTCAAGAAGGCGACCCAGAGGGAGTTTCGGTATACCCCTGTTAAATCACTCGATTGAAACACGTCCCGTACATGCTTAAGCGTAAACGTCATGTCATAGGGGTAACTGCTCAGCCATGGCGCAATGAACATCACGGCAAAAATGGAAAGCATTCCAAGCACGATGACCGATGACATTATGCCGAAGGCGATATCCCGCACGCGCTGCCGCGGCAGCTCGATATCCGACAGCTTGTCATAGTGGAAATTCCATTTTTCCAAGTAATTCAGCAGCCAAATGCCGAACACGGCGGGGATCAGCATCATGACCGCAATGACGGCGCCTTGGTTGAAGTCCGGAATGGAGCCCAGCATCACCTGATACAGCTGCGTTGCCACGACCGGATAGGTCCCGCCAACCGAAGCCGGAATCCCAAAATCCGTAAAGCTTAAGATAAAGGAAAGCACAAAGGCTCCGCCAAGCGCTCCGGCCAAGGGACGCAAAATCGTATTCAGGAAACTTCTCAACGTTCCGTCACCCATTAACTTGGAGACGATGATGAATTTTTTATCAATATATTTAAACGCGTTATGGATCAACAGGAATACTGGAGGCAGCGTGTAAATGACGTAGCCTATGAGCAGTCCGTTCCATCCGTAGATTTCGAACAGATTGCGTCCGGCAAGCCGGGTGATCAACCCCTGATTACCGAACGAATACATAATGGCGAACCCATATGTAATGGTCGGGAGCAGCATGGGGATGATGATGACGGTTTTCAGCAGGCCTTTGACGGGCCGATATATTTTGGTGCAATGAATGGAATACGCGAGTATAAACCCGAGGACAGTTGTGATTACCGCCGTGATGCCCGATATCTTCACACTGTTGCCAATCGCTGCGATGAATTCCCGATTCGACCCTATGGATACATAATGCCCGAGGGTAAACCCCTGATCGGATTCGAAGGAACGGATCAGCAAGATGAGCAGCGGCAAGAACAGAAACACGGCGAACAATAACAGGATGACGGTAAAGATGACCCGCATTTCCGGTTTCACGTTATGCATACTGCTCACCGAACAGATTGTAGATGTTCTGCCTTTTGATGTGCAGCTGCTTGATAATAAACTGCTTCACAAAATCATTGCTCGGATGATGGACAATCTCCTGGGGTGTGCCGAATTGGGCGATCTGCCCCTGATGGATAATCAGGATTTTGTCTGAGAGCGTCAGCGCCTCCTCCGGGTCATGCGTCACAATAATCGTGGTCAGGTTAAACTCTCTGGCAATCGATTGAATCCGCTGCTTGATCGACTCCTTGATCACGCCGTCCAGCGCGCTGAGCGGCTCATCGAGCAGCAGGATTTTCGGTTTCGTGACCAGCGTTCTGGCCAGGGCCACTCTCTGCTTCTGCCCTCCTGACAGTTCGCCGATCCGCTTGTTCACATGAGGCTGAAGCTCCAGAAAGTCGATATATTCCTGTACCTCCTGCTGACTCACGCTCCCCTTCTTGTTGCGCAGGCCGTATACGATATTGTCGTAGGCATTCAGATTGGGAAATAAGGCATAGTCCTGAAAAACGATATTAAACCCGCGCTTCTTCATCGGTACGTTGCTCAGATCTTGGTCATGGAACACGATTTTTCCCTGATCCATCCGGGTGAGTCCCAAAATAATATTCAGTAATGTGGTCTTCCCGCTGCCGCTCGGACCGAGCAGTGACACGATTTCGCCCGAACCGATTTCTACGTTGATGTCATCCAAAACCACTTTATCGTCGAATTGTTTGCTAATATGCTCTAGCTTCAGCAAACGGCTCACCTCCTTTAAACACATCCTCAGTATAGAAACCATATGTAAATAAGAATCATGGAAACTGTTAAATGTAAGTAAATTATGCATATATCATTCATACATCAATACCAACTATTGACCATATTGATCCATAATTGATGCCCAACTCAGGAATAATATAGGTAAATCTATTGAACATAGCCAGGCGAATCGGTAAACTAGACATGAATACAGGCATCAACTACTAATGCAGATTGAATGGGTGAGCGAATGTTTCCACTGGAGAGGCAGAAGAAAATACTTGAGCTGCTAACGATTCGAAAAGTATTGAAGATCACGGAGCTAACGGAAGAGCTGAACGTCTCTGTAGATACGCTGCGCCGGGATTTGAACACCCTGACCAAGCAGGGGCGGATCGAGAAGATATATGGCGGGGTTAAACTCGTGGAGTCCCGGTTCGGCGAATCCTCCATGGACGAGCGCATGGTCAGCCAGTTGGAAGAGAAGGATCGGATCGCCCGCAAATGCAGCGAATTCATTCATGACGGCGATTGCATCTATATCGACAGCGGCTCGACCACATATCAGATGGCCAAATACGTGAAGCATAAGAAGAAGCTGACGGTCGTTACCAACTCGCTGCCGGTTGCGATTGAGCTGATGGACAGCGATGTGGAACTGATTATGATCGGCGGCAAAATCCGTAGGGAAGAACAATCCGTCGTAGCGTATGAATACATCTTCAACTTTCACGAGCTGAATGTGCTGAAAGCCTTCATCTGCTGCAGCGGCATTACGATTGAAAAAGGCATCTCCGACTACAACCTGGAAGAAGCCATTACGCGCAAAAAAATGATCGAGCTGTCCAAAGAGGTGGTTGTCATGGCGGACAGCACCAAGTTCGGCAAAGACGTCACCATTTCCATCGCATCGCTCGACAAAATTGATATGATCGTGACCGATGCGAATGTCCATGCAAGCTTCATTCCAAAATTCAAAAAAACCAATTCAACGCTAGTGATTGCCGATGAATAGAATAAAAGACCAAAAAAACGGGCGTTCCTCCTCGCTGAATGTTTACGATAAGAGAATGTCCGTTTCGGTTTCACACAGGCACGCACCCGTATTAACTTTTAATTTATATGTGCCAAGCCCTTGCGAATCTCTTGGACCCGTATCATTTTCTCTTCTTCTGTAATCCCGTATTTTCATAAACGTGAAAGCTCAAGTCTCTTCTTGTAAGCGGTTGTACATTCGAATTGAAGTCAATATAATGTAGTGAGAAACAGGATATTTTTTCTAATTATGTGAGACACCATGCAAGTAGAGGAGGAATAAAGGTTATGAACGTTGGATCAGCACGCGCAGCGGCGACGGATTGGGTATTGCAGCATGCCAGCAGGGAGCCTGGATTTATGGGTGCCTATTTTAGTGGCTCCACGGTTGGAAAGCCGGATGAAGCAGAGATGGCTCCGTCCTCGGACATTGACATCGTTGTTGTTACCCAGGATGCGGAGCCCCCTCTTAAGCTGGGAAAATTTATCTACCAGGATGCTTTGATCGAAGCCACCTACCTGTCCTGGCGGGACCTCGCCTCGCCCGAGCAGGTATTAACATCCTATCATCTTGCGGGCAGCTTCCGTGTGGATACCCTGATGTCCGATCCAACCGGGCAGCTGCGTAAGCTGCAGACGGAGGTTTCGCGTCATTTTGCCGACCGGATATGGGTCGCCCGCCGCTGTGAGAACGTACGCGAACGAATCATAACCGGACTCCGCTCCATAGATCCTTCTGCCCCTTGGCATCGCCAGGTTACCTCATGGCTGTTCCCTACCGGCGTAACCACCCATTTGCTCCTGGTCGCTGCTCTTCGCAACCCCACGGTCAGGCTGCGCTATGCGGCGGTTCACGATGTGCTCAAGGAATATGACCAAGAGGTAATTTACGACGAACTGTTACAACTACTGGGTTGTAAAGACATGAGTGCCGAACAAGCGCTCCATCATCTTAATGGGCTGGCCCGCACCTTCGATGCCGCTGCTGCGATTGCCAAGACCCCCTTCTTCTTCAGCAGTGACATTACGCCGGATGCAAGACCGATTGCCATTGACGGCAGCCGCGAGCTGATCCTAAACGGAAGCCATAGAGAGGCCGTCTTCTGGATGGTGGCCACCTTCGCTCGATGCCACAACATATTGGAAGTTGACGGGACTCCTGAGTTTCAAGAGCAGTATGCCCCTTCTTTTGAGGCCATCCTTGCGGATCTCGGCATAACGTCCACCGATGACCTGCTGCAACGGGCCGACAAGGTTCTTCGGTTCCTGCCAAAACTGTGGAGCGTCACGGAAGGTATTCTGGATGCCAATCCGAATGTAACAGGCGGGTAAGGATCGACCTCATAACTCCTCATTTTATATAGAAAAAAACCACGTCAGGATTATTTCTTGGCGTGGTCTTTGTATTAGCGGCCTTTCGGTTATAAAGGCAGATAAAATCGATGCTCCTCTTGATCTTTGGCAAAGCCAACCGAATGATAGAGTGACAACGCCGTCTCATTGGCTGCCTTCACTTGAAGTTTTACCGAGACGGATCCATGAGCCTGAAGATAGGACATGGCACGGTAGAGCAGATATTTGGCGATTCCCCGTTGTCTCCACGGTTCTCTCACAAACACATCTTCAATCACGCCGACGTTCCCTTCTTCCACCCATGCCATGGTACTGCCGATTATCGTGTCCCCTTCCAGGACATTCGTGGCAGTCCAGCTGGGATGCCCTTTGTATTCCCGTAATCGTCCAAGCCCCAGCGGCGCTTCCGGCCAAACCTCAGCCTCGAGCTTTAGATACATCTCTTCCTCTTCCGCAGATTCCATCTTCCACAGTCGATAGCGATAGCGATCATCTAACGGCAAGGCATGTAAAGGCTCATTAAGTGACCGCTTCATTGAATACAACTTCTCCAGCGGCTGAAATCCGATATCCTCTGTAAAGAAAGTGTTGTTGCCGATCTCATGGGCATAGTTGCCCACGCACAAATACGTCCCGTATGTCTCCGGCAGCGTCCTCTTTAACGCAAGGGCACGTTCATAGAGCACCTTATACATTTCACCTAACAGATCATAATCCCGCTCCCGCTGTGGTACAGCCTTGAGATTCACATAAATGTGATGCTTGCAGGTAGGCTCACATCCAGGCGGGATCACGTTAATAATGCCCACTTGTCCCTTGGCCACCATCTTCCCATCTTCAATAGCACAGAACACGTTGCCCCAATTGTCCTGGTCACCTACCCACCAAAACAGTGCATCCGCTGCGGATACAACCTGATACAGCTCCCCCAGCAGAGGCATATCGTCCTGCTTAAAATTCCGTATGATTCTTTCACCCAAATGAATGTCACCAACCTTTGCGTTCATTGTAAGACGACCCGGGATGATAAACATAGATAAAAAACAACTATAGATAAATAAATCGCTTATTCGTGTACCTATTTCCTTAATACGGGTTTACAATGTTGGAATTACGTAATAAAATAATTACGTAATAACATAATATTGATAAAGTGAGGTTGATGATTCCACATGACACGTGATCTGGTTTATGAGATGGATGTCTTAAAGAATCAAATGGCAGAGCTGCAGCAGCTTGTTTATCAAGCTCTTATGGAACGCAAACCTGTATCCGCATCAAACCAACACCGCCAAGAAATCGCAACAGCACCTACGATACATGAAGCAACCTTCGAAGACGGCTCCGTATTCTACTCCGGGCAAGTGCACCTGAACGGACAAAACATCCGCTGGGAGCCGCAGGAACGGCGAATGGATCAATTGCTGGACATGAACACCGAGAAGGCTGCCAAAATCCTCGCAGCACTGGGCAACAAGCAGCGCCTGGATATTTTAAAGGCCGTCATGGCAGAGCCCCTATCCGGTTCCGAGCTGGTAGAACGGTTGAATATGGGAACGACGGGTCAGCTGTATCACCACCTCAAAGCGCTGCTCGGCGCGGATCTCCTTGTGCAGGAGCAGGGCGGCCGGTACGCTCTTCCTAAGCATCGGAGCCTGCCGTTCCTGCTGCTGCTGTCTGCTGCAGGCGATTTGCTCGATACAAGCGATTACCTGGAGATGACCGAAACCCGCAACAATCCGGGGATGTATTTTGGAACCTCGCACGGCTTCGATATTCATCAGCTGCTTTGGGCCGTAGTGGAAAATTCAGTATTGGAGCACACGAGCGGGTATGGCGATCAGATTGGCATTTTCCTGCATGAGGATGGCAGCGTGACGGTTACCGATAACGGGAGAGGCATACCTGTGCAGGCCCTTCCGAATTCCAACATCCCAGTCGTACAATCGGTACTAACCGATGTCCACCAATTGAACGCCAGCGCACACTTTCTGGTCCCCGGCGCCGAAAAAGGCATCAGCATCGCCGTAGTCAATGCCCTCTCCAAGCAGCTGACCGTGGAAATTCGCCGTGACGGGAACATATACCGGCAGGAGTACAGGCACGGCATTCCGCAGACCGGGCTTCAGATTGTCGGCATGACTCAGGAGACAGGTACCAGCGTGACATTCAAGCCTGAGCCGGAATTATTCAGCTCTGCCTTTGAATTTGACCGCATCATGGAGCGCAAGAGCGCAATTGCCGCCGACTATCCTGGACTCACCCTAACAATCCGCGTTACCGCTGAATAAAGGAGCTGCAGAAGGGGCAGTTCGAAGAATGTGAACCGTGCTTTTTTACAGCAGCGGTACGCTCAGATGCCACATCGAGTGTACTGCTCCCTATGCAAACCGTGGCTGAAGCAACGGTCCTGGAACGATACCGGTCCGGGTGGTAGAGACACACGGTGTGGGGTGTGGGGTCCGGGCAAGCTTGGATGGCTGTCGACCGAACCCATGTCTGGTGCTATACTGAGCTTGAACGAACGCTAATCGAGGTGATATAGAATGCTGGAACGTTCTATGGAGAATGTAATGGAATCAGAACAGGAAAGGGGATGGTGCGATTAAATAAAAAACGAAACGAGGACGATACACATGAGCATACAGAGTACGGTAATAAGCGAAGGATTTGCATTGAATGTTTCCATTCGTGGAAACGGCAGGCCTATTTTGGTGGTGGGAAGCAGTATTTACTACCCCCGCTTGTTTTCGGAACAACTCTACACTTCATTTCAACTGATTTTCCTGGACCATCGAGGCTTTGTGAAGCCCCCTCGGACACTGGAGCCGGAAGACTATGCGCTGGATAAGGTTCTGGATGATATCGAAGCGGCAAGGCAAACGCTGGAACTGGAGGATTTTATTATATTGGGGCATTCGGGCCATGCCTTCATGGCGCTGGAGTATGCCAAAAAATATCCGGAACATGTCCGGAAGGTGGTCCTGCTGAACACGGCCCCGACCAACAGCCCGGAGCGGCAGCAGCAGAGCATCGCTTTTTTCAATGAAACGGCAAGCCCTGAACGGAAACGGCAGTTTGAAGCGGATATCGCCCTGCTGGCGGGGGACATCCAGAGAGAGCCGGAACGTCGTTTTGCTCATATGTGCATCCGAATGGGAGCGCACAGCTTCTATGACTATGCTTATGATGCGGCTTGGATGTGGGAAGGGGTCTTCACCAGCATGCCCGTCATGGATCATTTATGGGGAGAAGCCTTCGCACGGCTCAATCTGATCGATTCGTTGAAAGAGGTTGCCAAGCCCGTCCTCATCGGTCTTGGACGGTACGACTATTTGGTCAGTCCCGTATCACTCTGGGATGCTGTAGACGACTCGCAGGAACACGTGAAGAAGGTCATTTTTGAAAAAAGCGGCCATAATCCGATGTTCGAAGAGCCTGAGCTTTTTGATGCCATATTAACAGATTGGATTCATGAAACGGACAACTAATCCGGTGAAGATACAACGTATGCCGTTACTGTAATGAAGAGGAGCCCTCAGCATTCCGCTGGGGGCTCCTTTTACGTCTACTTGAGTATTAACCGGTAAACTCTCGCTTCATACGGCTTCAGCGGCATCGTCCGGATGGATGCTCTTCTCGCTGAAAACCGCTCCTTTTTTAAGTCCATACGGACACAGGTTCCGTTATTTGCTGATATTCCATCGTTTTTTAAACCCATGCGGACACAGGTTCCGTTAATGCACCATAATCACGGCTCATTCTTGTAAAAACTTAAGAATAGCGGATCTCCTGTCCGCATGACCCTACGAAATGCCAAGAAACAACGGAATAGCGGAACCACAGTCCTCAAAATCGCAGTCCGTACTCAGTCACAATGGACCATCGGGTCAGCCTCCTCTTCTTTGACACTCGCTAATGGCCCCTTTAATCACTTGCTCCTTGGATCGCTTAACCCCTTTGTTCCTTGGACCACTTAAACCCCTTGCTTCTTTGACCTCTAGACCCCTAATTACTTGCTGCTCTAGCACTGGATCCACTACATTCCTTGATCACTTACTACTCACTCCTTGGGTCAGTTGAATCTTAGCCACTTAAATCAATTACTCCCTTTCGGATAACTCCCCCAGCCTACGCGTTTCCTCCTCAATCCGGCTGGTATCGATCCGCTCAAACAAAAGCTCTACGTCATGAATCGGCCTGCCAGCCGGAACACGGCACCACTCCCACACAGGCTTCTCCAGCGAGAGAAAGCCTCGTATCCTATCGCAAGAGAACGGAATAAACGGCTGCAGCAGATTCGCCAAATTGGCTATGATCTGAACGCAGGTATACAGCGTTGTCCCGCACGCTTCGCGATCCTCCTTGACCTGAATCCACGGCTTCTGTTCATCAAAATATTTGTTCGCCAGGCGCACCACGCTGAAGATTGACTCCAACGCTTCCTTCAGTCGCCCATCCTCAATGAGCGCCCCGGACTCGCAGTACAATGCCTCAACCCTGCTCTGCCACTCTTCAGATATACAGCCCTCGGGCACTTTCCCCTCAAACGATTTATTCACAAACACCAAAGTACGGTTGACGAAATTCCCAAACGCACCAAGAAGCTCGCCATTGTGGCTGTGAATGAACTCCCTCCAGGAGAAATCCGTATCCCGCTTCTCGGGGCCGTTCGCTATGAGGAAATAACGAATCGAGTCCGGCTGGTAACGGCTTAACAGGTCCGGCACCCATATGGCCCAATTCCGACTGGTCGAGAACTTCTTCCCTTCCAGCGTCATGTACTCGCAAGATATGATTCGGTCCGGCAAGTGCAGACCCCCGGCCCCCTTCAGCAAGGCAGGCCAGATCAACGTATGAAACGGAATGTTGTCCTTCCCATGAACATAGTAAGCCGTAACCTCGCCCCGTCCCTTGCGCCAAAAGGATTCCCAATCGCCGCCCGTTTCCGCGGCCCACTGCTTGCTGGCGGATAAATAGCCGCTTACCGCTTCGATCCAGACATAGATTTTCTTATCCTCAAAGCCCGGAACTGGGACATCCACGCCCCAGGTCAGATCCCGCGTAGCTGCCCGGTCCTGGAGCCCTTCCTCCAAGTATCTTCGGGTCAATTGCACCGCATTGTCCCGCCAGCCATGAGCGTTATTCAAATCATCCGTCAGCTCACCCTGAAAATGCGACAGCGATACGTAAAAATGCTCGGTAGGACGCTCCACCGGAGGGTTTCCGCAAATTTTGCAGGCCCTGTTCGTCAGGTCGGACGGATCAAGTATCGTGGAGCAGGCGTCGCACTGATCGCCACGGGCCCTGCTGCCGCATACGGGGCAGTCTCCTTCCACGTAGCGGTCCGGCAAAAACCGCTGATCGGTTTCGCAATACGTTTGCTTCATGGTTTTTCGATACAAATGGCCGTTTTCCAGCAGCTTCAGAAACAGCTCCTGCACCACGGCGTGATGAAACGCCTGATCGGTTCGCGTGTATAAGTTGTAGGAGAACCCAGCCGTTCGAAGCAATCCACAAACTCCCCATGGTACCGATCCGCAATATCCCCCGGAGCCACGCCCTCCTGAATGGCTTGAACCGCCACGGGCGTTCCATGACAATCACTGCCGGATACGTACAAGACTTGATCGCCTTTCGCGCGGAAATAACGTGCCAATACGTCTCCAGGCAACAGGCTTGCAAGCCTCCCCAAATGTAAGGACCCATTGGCATAAGGCCAGGCACCGCCGATAAAAATGTTCGTCATGTCAATCTTCCTCCTTTTTTTTGACAACAAAAAAAGCCCTCATCCCAAAAGGGACGAGAGCTTGCCGCTCACGTGGTACCACCCAATTTCATTCATGCCTTGCGGCATTCACCTCTTCGGGTACGACGCCATATATCGCGTGTATACCCTAGCACGTTAACGGGTGCGGGATCCGGTACAGCCTACAACCCTTACAGGGTTTCGGTGTACAGCTCAGAGACCATATTCCCCAGGTTCGTTCCTTACCCCTTTTCACCGGCCGGGGCTCTCTGTTCAAAGACGTCGCCAAGGTACTCTTTCTCTTCATTGCTTTTGTCTAAGGTTATTCAAGTTACTGGAAATCATACCCGAACACTGCTCTTGGTGTCAAGTGGGTGTATAGCAAAAGCCAACCGGATCTTAAGCCTCATTTTTGCAGTGTTTTCTTGCTTCGTGTCGGTTTTAATCACTTGGTATCGAAAAAAAGCGCTTCATGCGCTTTGACTCTATTAGAAATGGTGTGCTGAGTAAGAGTGAGAACTGGACATAATATGGCTGTCGAGAAAGTCTCGACAGTCTGAAGAAGTGTGTTCCTCTCTGAGAGACTACGTCTACAATGACCATTTCTCCTTTAAAAGGATACTTATACAATAAACAGCTGCCCCCCAAGTCAAATTCACCTGGGGGGCAGCTGTTTCTTTAGCCTATGCTTTTTTTCTTCTTCTGAGCAGAAGCAAGCCTGCAAGAAGCAGAATAGCTCCGGCTACCATGTAGCTGTACATATTCGTAGCCGTATTCGGTAGTTTATTTCCGTTAAGCTGGTTCGTTGCCTGATCTCCAGATTGAGCCGGATCTTGTGGAGTCGAATCCGATACGCCCAATGTTGAATCGTTATGATCGTCCGGTGTTTGTGACCCGGTGTTCGAATCCCCGTCGGAATCTCCATCCGTGTCTTCATTCGAGCCTTCGTTCGAATTCCCGTTCGGGTCTTCATTCGAATCTCCGTCGGAATCTCCCGTTCCACCCGGATTCGGATTGTTACCATCATGGTTCTCGTTGTCCGTCACTTCGATGACATTCGATGGCTTCTCCGGACTTGTCACATTATCACCCGTGACTTCACCGATGTTCTCGATCGATTTACCGGCTTGTCCCGCCTTGACGGTTGCCTTGAACTCAATCGTATGCCATTCGGTATCGGCAATCCGTCCAAAGGTACCACTCACTTTGCCGTTAACATACTGGCCTTTGTCGCCATCTGCGTTGTCGGTGACGGAAACGCCATCCACCTTCAGGCTGCCTGCTACATACGCAAGCCCTTCTGGCAGGATGTCGGCAATCACAAGGTTGGACACATAGCTGCCGCTAACGGTATTGCGTGCCGAGATCGTATACTCCATCGTATCGCCGACCGCGGTGCTGCCGCCATTCAGATCCCGCGACGTCTTCCGTGACTCGATGACTGGGGAAGGCGTAGTCGGTGGTGTTACAGGCGGCGTGACCGGTGGATTTGGATCTACCGGTGGATTGACTGGTGGATCGATTGGCGGATCAACCGGTGGGTCCACTGGCGGTGTGCCACCGTTCTCAACCACAATCTCATCCGTTGGCCGGCTCGGTTGATCGATGTTGTCCCCGGTAATCTCCCCGGTATTTCGGATCGACTCTCCGGCGTTTGCTACGATCTTCGCCCGGAACTCCAGCGTATGCCATTTCGTATCCCATACATCCCCAACGTGACCGACGACCTGACCTGAAGCATAATGACCTTTGTCGCTATCCTTGTCATCGGTGACCGAAACGCCGTCTACCTTCAAGCTGCCCGGAATATATTCCAGACCTGCAGGCAGCGTATCGGTGATTACCAGATTGGCCATGTACGTATCGCCTATTACCGTTCTTGTCCGTATCGAATAGATTGCGGTATCGCCGACTTCAAACGTATCCTTGCCCGCTTCGAGGTTCGTTGCGGACTTCTCCGATACGATGACCGGTTTACGCGGATAGACCTGGACTTCTTCTTCCGGCATACTTGGCTCGTCGAAATTGTCACCGCTGACATCGGCAATATTTCGAATATCTTTGCCAGCTTGTCCGGTTTGGATCGTCGCATGGAATTGAAGCTCATGCCACTCCTTATCCCAGATGTCGCCGAATCCGCCATACACAGAGCCGGTCACCACATGGCCTTCATCGTCGCCTTCTGCATCAGTAGCGGTTTTGCCGTTCACTTTTAAGGAACCTGGCACGTATTCCAATCCTGCCGGCAGCGTATCCGTAATCTTTAGATTCGAGATATACGCGTCATCCGTCACCGTTCTTGTCCGAATGGTGTAGACAATCGTATCGCCGACTTCAAAATTGGTTTTGCCCGCATCCAGGTTTTCTGCGATCTTCTCCGATTCTACAACCGGATGGCGCGGATAGACCTGAACGACTTCCTCGGCATTGCTCGGCGTGCTCACATTCTCACCGCCAACGATAGCGGTATTGCGAATGTTTTTGCCGGCTTGCCCGGTCGCGATAATCGCTTCGAAATCAAGCGTATGCCACTTGGTATCCGTAATATCCCCGAGCAGGCCGATCACTTGACCATCGGTATAAAAACCGTCGTCTTGATCGCTTTTGTCATCCGTGACGGGAACGCCATCGACCTTCAGGCTGCCCGGTACATATTGCAGTCCAGCCGGTAGATCGTCCGAGATGACCAAACTGCTGACGAAGCTGTTATCGACCGTGTTCCGTGCCTGAATCGTGTACCGCAGCGTATCGCCTGGTTCAGGATGGTCAGGGTCCGTGTTTCCGGCAGCCTTGGTTTGAAGGACGGCCGTTTTGTTGGACTCCAGAACAGGCGGATTGAAACGGACCGGTGTTGTGGTTTCGTTCGTTTCCTTTTGTTCGGTATCGCCTGTCAATAAGTTATCGTAGCTGATTTGTGCCTTGTTCTTAATTTGCTGATTGGCGGCGCTCGCTAAAACCTTGACTTTAAATTGCACGGTAACGCCATCAGCCAATTGGCTCGTATTGGCCAAGTCGCCTAACTGAATGCTGACCTTGCTGCCATCGAATTGACCTTCATCGGTATCAGCCTTGTCCGTCAGGTCCTTGGTTGTCGAACCTTGGATCCATTTCATGGAACCAGGAACATATTCCGTTCCTTCCGGGATGAGATCCGTAACACTCGTGTTTGCGGCGATATCTCCGCCTTCGTTTTTGATCTGAATCTCATAGGTTACTTCATCGCCGGCATTCACTTCTTGTGGAGATGCGGTCTTGTTGGCCGTCACACAAGGCGTCGTACCAAGGAAGATATCGTCTAAGAGATTGCCCGCATTTTGAGCTCCAGTTGAGGTTGATACGGATTCAAATCCAAAACGTGTGCTGGTCTGACCAGCAGGAACTGTATATGTGCCTGAGTAATATTTCCATGCTTTATTATCTGTGCTGATAGTCTCAACGGTAGGCAAATTTCCTGGCACCATCGAGCTCGGGCCAATTTTAACTGCCATGGTGTCAGCGCCAAGTAAACCTCTGTGAGCCAAACGCCAATATATCGTTTGTCCTGGCGTTGTCTTAACATCCTGATATAATTGCGAAGCATCATTTGAGTTTAATTCGACAAACTGTTTGCCATGGGCTGGGTCAACGGCCCAAGCCATATGAGGATCATCAGGCGGCAACTCATTTCTGGCTTCCTCTGCCAAGTCTTTATTCATAGCGTCGAATTCACCAAGAGAATCCGTTGTTTGCCATCCTGGAACATCCTCTTGTTTAATTTGATACCATGGATAACTTTCGTGCCATCTATCAAATCTAGGGTCATTAGGCGTATAAAGCGGATCCTCAAAACTACCGTTAATCATTGCTACTCTTTCTCCACATACATTAGGTGGGGGTTGAGTAGTCGGATCCGTCACATCAACGATAATTTCAACTTCGGTCTTACCGCCATTGCCGTCATCCACTATGACAGTGAAGCGATCCTCGCCGACAAAGCCCGGATCCGGGGTATAGGCCCAGTTTCCGTCTTTATCAACCGTGACGTTCCCGTTCGTTGGATCCTTGCCAGGGGTATAGGTTAATGGATCTCCGTCCGGGTCGGTGGCATCCACAACGCCCGATACAGGTGTATCTTTCTCCGTCGTCACCCGATCATCCGACACGACTGGAGGTTGATTCGTTGACGGAACCGAGTCCGATACTTCAACGTTAATCGTAGCCTCGGTCTTGGCGCATTTGCCGTCATTGGCGATGACGGTGAAGCTATCCTGACCGATAAAAGCTTGCGTTGGAGTGTAAGTCCAAGTTCCGTCCGCATTAACCGTCACAGTTCCGTTCTGAGGATCTGTCGCGCCTTTGGCGTACGTCAATGAATCTCCATCTGGGTCCGTGCCGTTTACTTGTCCGGATACGGGGGTGTTTACCGCCGTGATTTTTGAATCACCCGGCACGGTTGGCGGCTGGTTCAGTTCGTAATCATTTTGCGGATTGAGCGTTTCAATCGGAGCGTACTCATTCACAAAATACCAGCTATGGATATCATGAGTCTCGTAATTCGGAGACCCTGTTGATCCCGTAAAACCGGCAAAAAACGATTGTCCGTTAAATATCGAACTAAGATCGATGTCATTGACATCTATTATCTTTCTGGCATTTACCCTATCCGGCGAAGTGCCCAGATAAACCTGAACATTCTGAGTTGAACCATTGTATTCGATCCACGTGTAGTACATGGTTCCGTTAGACAATACATAGTTCGTGTTATTCGCCGTATTATACGGACCTAAATCGGTAAACCAGCCTGCTTGATCATTGGTTACCGTCCCATTTACCGCAAGTCCAACGTAGTTTGCAGAAGGATCCTTATATACAGTGTTTAGAAATGTGTCATATTTAACGGCAAAACTCGGTTGGATACCGTAATATCCCAAGCCGCCTCCTTCTGCATGCTGACTGGTCTTTCCAGCCTGGATCGTAAAGGTCAATCCGTCGCTTGGACCTTGAGAACTTGGATTACTCATTTTAAACGAAAAGGCTGTACTGAATGAATAGTTATCTCTAGGACAAAGCGCGGTATTGTTAAATACAGATCCGCTTTGTTGTGTAGTCGCCGGTGTCAATCGTATAAAATTCTCCCCTGGAGGCACCTGGGCAGCGCCATTAACGGTAAACGATTGTTTGAAAGTATCTTCGGGGAATCCATCATATTTAAAATTCAGCCATTTTCCTGCTGCAGCCTCTGCATTTTGAGGGTATAGAGGTAGAATCTGACCAAACAAAATGATGAAAACAGCCATCAAATACTTAAACCGCCGATTGATTATCGGTTTTCTTTTCATTGTTTCCTCCCTATCTTCAATGGGAAGGCTTTGGGGCCATTCCAATGCTGTCAAATAATTAATCCGTCGACTAAACCAACATCCATATTGCGAACCGTGTAGGTTGCAGCATGGCGGGTGCGTGGTAAAAGGCATTGTGTTGCTAATTGCAAGTTAAGAGAAAGACAACTGACTTCCTGCCTTGTTGTTTATACCGAAAACCGCACAATTCGACGTTTCTACCCATTCCTCACACAATCTAACCTTTTTCAAAATTCTGCATGATCTCTTTAAGAGTTACTTCGCTTGTGTATGTAACGAGGTCTCCTTTAGCATCATTATGTAACGCGTTAATTGATCAATGAACCAAAGCATCAGCCGGTGCAAATACAAAGAACATGAAGGTGCTCTATGTAGCAAATGAAACAGAGCTGTTTGCTGTCTTTCGCCCAGGACCCAGCGGATGTCCTTGATTCATTTCAAGCTGTTAGTTGTACTCGGATGATCACCCCTCTCACTCTGACAGTTAAGCTTGCGAGTTACCATGAAAGGAAAGCCATTCTGATGGAACTCTAATCAAAAAAAGACTTGCCCCACGGTAACCCACTAAGAAAGATTTTATGGTGTGGGAATACGACATCCTTCTACATATGTCCTTCAAATGCAAAAAAAACAGCCATATTATACCAATCCCACCCTCCCTGGGACCTATAATTTGATTTCGGCACTACTAGTACTCTAATCTTCTATTTATGAAAAGCATTACTAAAGATACACTTTGAGCTAAACAGACTAAAGGGCCACTCTTTGCTCATTGGGCCTTGGGCACGATGTTTATATTGTTATACAAAAAAAGCCGCGATTTTTTCGCGGCAGCCGAGGCTTCCCATTCAAAGACGTCACCAAAACACCCTTTCTCTTCATTGGGGTTATCCGAGCTTTTCATGTTAGCGAAAAATCATACTTGAACTTCACAGTGGATAAAGTCAAGGGGACGGATGCGCACCTTTTATCGCCCTTTCCCTGCCATCCCGTATCGCTTCCAGCTTCTTCTCCAGCATCATCTTTAGTTTCTTGCGGGCTCTGCTCAAGCGGTTCCGTACATTTTCAGGCTGGGAGTCTTACGTGTTTGGACTATCCCAGTCATGAGGAACGAATTCCGTTACAGCAAACAGACTGGAGGAACAATAAAAAAAGATGACCCCACAGGTGGAGTCATCTTTTTGTCATGGACAGCTTGATTCCTGCGGAATCTTCTGCTGTCACTTCGATTAAAAAGGTAATGGCGGCCGCTATACCCGCCCATCAACAACATCATTAGACTTTAGGCGCCAGCTCCGCCGCCTGACGGATCGCTTCCATCAAGCTTTTCTCGTCGGCGATGCCTTGACCGGCAATGTCGAACGCCGTTCCGTGATCGACGCTGGTGCGGATAATCGGAAGGCCAACGGTAATGTTGACGCCTGCATCCAAGCCAAGCACTTTGACGGGACCATGCCCCTGATCGTGATACATAGCCACTACGATGTCAAAGTCACCGCGAACCGTCCGGAAGAACAGCGTATCGGCCGGCAGCGGGCCTACGACCTGGATTCCTTCCGCCTGTGCCTTCTCGACGCCAGGTATGACTTTCTCTTCCTCTTCGCCATATCCGAACAATCCGTTCTCGCCGGCGTGAGGATTGATTCCGCAAACGGCAATCCGCGGAGCGGCGATGCCGGACTTCTGCAGTGTCTCATGAGCAAGCTTAATGACATGGTATACGCGCTCCGGGTTTATCGAACGGACAGCGTCGATGATGCCAACATGCGTCGTAACGTGAATGACCTTCAGATTCGGTGCAGACAGCATCATGGAGTAGTCCGTCGTTCCGGTCAAATCCGCCAGAATCTCCGTATGGCCCGGATATTTATGGCCCCCTTTATGCAGGGCTTCCTTATTCAGCGGAGCGGTGCATATAGCCTGAATTTTATGATCCTTCGCCAATTCGATGGCCGTCTCCAAAAATTTAAACGCGGCGTGTCCAGCTTCCGGAGCAACTTGTCCAATCGGCAAGTCCGCTGGGAGCAGATCCAGATCAAGCACATGAACCGTGCCAAAACGGTAGTCCACCTGCTCGAGCTCATCGGCAGTAATCACTTCTATAGCCAAGTCACTGCCCACAAAGGCCTTTGCCCGCTCCAATATCTTCACGTCCCCGATCACAACCGGGTGACTAATATGATACATCTCCTCATTCATGAGGCTCTTGAGTATAATTTCAGGACCTACGCCTGCGGCGTCTCCCATTGTAATCCCGATAACCGGTTTATGCTGGCTCATGTTCTCACCTTTTTCTTATTTGTTATATAGTGCAAGGAATCTACCAGGGATTGATCATTGCCGAAGCCCCCGGCTTTGGTGACGGTCCAGTAACCTTTCTCCATGCCCTGAAGCCTTCCGAACGGCAGGCCGGGCTCTACTTCCGAATACAGCTGCATTTCTCCCATTCCAAGTTCGATACAGATAGCCTTAGCCGTATCACCGCCGGTTAATACCAACCCCTGGATCTCAGCGTATGCCTGTAAAATGGCTTTTGTCATTCTTCCGAGTCCCAGGGAGATCGCTTCGCTTACCTCGGTTGAAGATAATCCTCGCTCATCCCCTGCTTCTTTTGCAAGTCTGCGGTTTTCTTCCGAAGCGTCCACGTACAGGACCAGGTAGCGCTTGTCCATATCCTGTGCGATTTGCTGCAGGGCCTCCTCTGTATCGTAAGTTTCACGAATCAGTGCGGCCGGATCGATCTCCAGCATCAACGAGTCAGGCATATCTTCGACGGCACGAAGCTGTCGCCGGGTCGTTTGGGACAAGCTTCCTGATACGATCAGCGCCTTATCCGCCTGGGCCCAGTCTTGGCTCCCCTTCTCCATGGAAGTCAGAGACAGCGCCTCCGGCAAGTATTCGATTAGTCCGGCAGAACCAGCCCATAGAATCTTCTTGTCCAGCTGTGAAAATAATGCCGATATCGCCTGCAAATCCGCTTCCGTCTCACTATCGCATACAAACCAGGTTTGACCTTCCGCTAGCTTGGATTGGAGCCATGGCATAAATTGCTCGGCGGGCTGTCGCACTTGACTTGATGAAACCAGCACCGCCTCAGGCTCTCCTTCCTTCTGCAGCAGCTTCGGGATATAGCTTTCCATGACGGGCGTTTTGGGATCCTTGGCAAACTCCGTCTCGGTGATCAGTACACCTTGAACATAGTGATGTCCCTGTACCGTCGTACGGTTCATTTTTGGAAAAGCCGGGGCGATCAGCACCAAGTCCGGTTGGAATACCTTCTGCACCGCCCGCAGTTCCTCTGCAACATTCCCGCGCAAGGTGGAGTCCAGCTTCTTGTAGATGTGGCGGCAACCCTGCTCTTCAAGGAAATGAGCGGCTTCGTACGCCGCTTCATAGGCGTCCACGCTGCGTTTCGCCCTGCTATCCGTATCCACGATCAACACTTCGGCACGGGTGTCCTGACGGTAATGGCGATGATCGAATACAACGGTGGAAACCAGTCCCTTCTTCGCCAATTGTACGCCAGAGTCATTCGCACCGGTCAAATCGTCCGCGATGATTCCAATTTGTTTTATCACATTTCATCACACCTTCTATGATTCGGCATCTGCTGTATTTGTATCAAATGAGTGCCCTTTCTTCTCTAGACGCTTCACTAAAAATCCGACATATAAAGGAAGCAGGATGGCGGTCGTTACCACGGACGCTGCAACCTGCACCGTCGCAATATCGGTAAATGCCGCAAAGGATGCATTCGCCACCCCAATCGCGGCAGGCGTAGCCACGGCATTACCGGCTGTGGAGCCTTCCGCAGCCCCCACGATCGGATTCCATTTCAATGCTTTAAACACAAAGTATCCTGCCGTACCTGTAACAAAAACCGTCAGTAATCCAAGAATGATACCCGACAAGCCGCCATCCACGATCGCTCCGAAGTCAATGCCCATTCCGAGCGCAAATGCAAAGAACGGAATCAGCATGGAGCTGCCTTTGTCCAAAAACTTGCGCATCTCTTCATCCAGATTACCCAGCACCATCCCTACAATAATCGGAAGAAGAACGGAGATAAAGGACACGAAGGAGAACATGCCGTCCACGAATCCCATGGCGCCGAAGATCGATAACGCAACCATGGTGAGGAAAGGTCCGTCATTCAGGGCAAGCAGTGAATAGGCGGCACGGTCTTCCTTACTGCCGTATTGGCCTACCAAGGCTACGAACAATCCCCCATTACTGTTGGTCATCGCCGCAATGACGGCAATCGGCGCCAAACCCAGCCACAATCCATTCTCTCCGGCAAACAGGTAAGCAATCAGACCGAACGCTGCGCCGACCACCCACTTCGTGACAAGCAGCGTGGCCCCTTTTCCGACGGAAACACCAAAGGACTTGACGTTAATCTGTGCCCCCGTACAGAGGAGGAACAGCGCAATCAATGTACTTGAACCGTTTACAAATAGAGACTCCGTGAAATTCCCGATCCGGAGTAGATCCGGTGCAAAGGTGTTGATGACTGCTGCAATAAGCAACGGCACCACCATCATACCTCCAGGAATCCGATCCAACGTCGCTTTAATCTTCATTATTGTAACACCCCTTTAATAATTGTTTCAATATTAAACAGTGATTTCATTTTGAAATCGCTTGCATGGATAATTGTAAGTGCATTCAATTAAATTTGCAACATATTAAGGATTAATTGTTGCAAATTTAAACAATTGATTGCAGCGCTGTCTCTAGCTTGTTGTAATATATTCCTACTCCCCTAATATCTACCGAAACGGAGGGATCTATTGATCGCAAAACAAAAAAAGCTGAAACTATTGTTTCAGCTTTCTCCACAGGGTCGAACGGTTGATTCCGAGCCGTTCCGCAACCTTCGTCTGATTAAATTGTTCTTCCTCCATAATCGCGTCGATAATCCTCTTCTCGATCTCATCCAGCGTACCGCGAAGAAACTCAGGGCCCATCGCAGCTGACGGATGTTCTTCCTTCTTGGCTAGAAGCCGGGAAATGAGTGGCTTGCCGATCACGTAGCCCTTCTCCTCCGTCACTGCGTCCTGGAGCAGGATTTTCAGTTCCGACACGTTGCCCGGCCAATCGTACTGGGTCAGCAGGAGAATCGCTTCATCCTTGATCTTGATTGGTGAAGTCCCTAACGTTCCATGATAGGACGCAATATAATAAGTCACCAGCGGCTTGATGTCCTCCCTGCGCTCACGCAGAGCCGGCACGGCGATTCTTGCCGCCTCCTCGTCCAGCAGGAGTGGATGATAATTCGAATCATCCTTTTCCAGCGAGAGGATGATCGTGAACCCCCGGTCTTTCATCTCGTTCATCCACGGCTTCAAATTCGTCATTTCTTGTGGAGCGATCGTTTCCAATCCATGGATGTAGAGCGTGCGGATATCGTTGTCCCAAGCTTCTTCTTCGTCTTTTCCCGACAAGGCCATGGCCTGCTTTGCGGTAAGCCGGACATACAAGCCCTGGCCTTCGTTCTTGCGGTAATGAATATACCGGGAGAGCAGCTGCTTGCCTGTTCCGGCTTCACCGATGAGAATCAGGATGCGGCTGTCCAGTAGATCCTCGATCCGCTGCAGGCAACCGTGCATCGCTTCGCTTTGCGAAATCAACATCGGCAATTGGGTGATCGCCTCGACATGATAGCCTGCGGCCTCCCCATTCTGCTTCACCTCGGAAAAAGTGTACAGGTAGTACCGTTTTCCCTGTATCACTTTCAGCGTCCTTTTCTGTTTAAGCTTCCGGGTTCCGTTTTCATGTATCAGGATGGAGGCCTCCGCCTCCCGGTTTAGCCGAAGATCGGCTTGTAAGGCTTCCACAGGGAGCGGACAGGAACCGAAATCCGGCCACTGTTCATATACAACCTCTCCCTCAGCATCCAATACGGTAAGGTTCGCGGCCGTTTCCTCCAGCAGTGTTTGCAGAAAGGATATTTCCCACTGCGTCCGTTCATGTAACCGAAACGCCGACTTGGCCTTTTGAAACGCATCGAAAATGGCCTCGCGCCCGGATTGGATCAGAATCCCTTCCAAGTGGTGCTTGGCGGCTGCCTCCATCGTCACCACATCGCCCATGATTAATTCGAAGCCCTTCGCCTTCAGATCCTCCAGCAGCCGGTCCACCTCTTGCGCCTTCTCTACCGTGAACACATCCACCTCGATATCCAGCACATCGGTAATGGCTTTGGCTCCGAGCGTAATATTGGAGAAGCCCACAATGGCTTTTTTGCCTGGAAAATGATTGGCCAAGGTGAGCACGCGCAGCATGTCATAGCCTGAAACATGGACATCGATAACGGGAATGCCCACCTCGGGCTCGATCAGCTTGGCCGTACCGCCCCGGCTAATGATCACGTCATATCCCAGGCGTTCGCCTTCTTTTGCCAGAGGAACCGCTTCTAGTAAATTGCCGACCTCGACTCGGACTTCCAGCTCCGGCTCTTCCTTCCGGCATTCTTCTATTAAATGGCTCATAGCGGGATACGGAGCAATAAATAACGTTTTAATGGTCATGATTGTCACCTGTATTTTCTTTGGTAAACCTTATTCTTGTTATTATTCTACCGTTTCTATATGAAATAACCAACTCTATATATGAAAAGACACCTACGCCGAGGCAACCATCAACCGAAAGGGCTAACGGCGCCGACAAAGGTGCCTTATCTTGTCTAAATCTATGAACTGTTGCCTCAGAATTACTCCTCTATTAAAACGGACACGGCACTTTTCGGTGCAAGGCGGAGGTTAAGCCGCTCCGTTCCCTGCATATGCAGTGCAGCATTCTCCTCTTGCTCGCTGTCGTTAAACATAACGACGGCAATCGAACCGTCCGTATTCTTGAATGCTACCGAACGGATGGACTCATCGCTGGTAGAAGCAATACGAACCGCTTTCGGACGGATCACCTTGCTAAAATGCGCCAGTGCATAGAAATCCAGCGTATAGGTAAGCTCCTTCGTTTGCTGATTCACCGTCACAATGCCGCGGCAGGTGCTTTTGCCAAAGCCCGGCACGGCAGGTCCGTTCTTCTCGTCCAGCGCCATGTTCCACAGCACATAAGACTTGCTGTGATTGCGGAGTATCTCGATTCCGGTTCGCATCACATTGGAGAAGGCCTGCTCGAACGGCGGAATCCACTCCCCGCCTGATCCTTCCGTGAAATGAACCTCTTTCCCCGGAAATGCATCGAACACTTCGGATTGGGCCGACGGCTTGCCGCCGTACCAGTGCCAAGCGACACCATCCACGGCGTCACCCGCTTGCTCAAAAACGGTCAGCGGGTAGTCCGGCTTGTCCCAGTTATGGTCATAACAAAGGATTTTTGTATCAATGCCGTTCTTAACGAATTGCGGCTTCAGATGGTTCTTGATGAAATCGCTTTGCGCCTCGGGCAGCATGATCATGCCGGGGTAATGTCCTGGCGAATACAATGCCTCATTTTGCGGCGTGATCGCATAAATCGGCAGCCCGTTGGCTTCATACCCCTGAATGTAACGTACAAAATAATTAGCATACACCGCATAGTATTCAAGTTTCAGCTCTCCGCCGATCATCGACCCGCTCGTTTTCATCCAGCCTGGCGGACTCCATGGGGAACCCATTAGCTTGACATCCGGGTTCAACCGCAGCGCTTCCTTCAGGAGAGGAATGATATCTTCCTCGTCATGCGCAATGGAGAACTGATTCAGTTCCACATCCGTTTGGCCCTCAGGCATATCATTGTAGCTGTAGAAGTCTCGCGCGTAATCGGATGCGCCCATCGGTTGGCGGAGTACGGATAACCCGATACCTTCGTTCGGATCGAACAATCGTGTCATGAGCTCCGAACGCTGCTTCGTCTCCAGCACTTGATGGATCAGATAAGCAGCGGAGTCCGTGAAGGACGCGCCGAAGCCGTCCATCTCCTGAAACGTCTGCTCCTCATCGATAACAACCGTATGCTGCGCGTCCGAAGTTCCGGGAGCTAGCTGCTCCTTGTCTTTCCTAACGAATAATTCCTCTTCCCCGTTTGACTGGTAGATGGTCATGTTCAGCATGCTGTTTCCCTCCAGGTTTCTTATGGTCTTCTGGCTTTCCTATCCCGCCCTATTTGAAAGTTAACTTGGAAAGAGCCCCTTCCCTGTCAAGAAAGGGGCTCTCCCATCCATAAACGTTAACTCATTTCAGGCCCAGCTTCTCTTTGTTCGCCTTCATCTTCTCATTGCGGACTTCGACGATTTTATCCCAGTTGTTATCGTCCAGGAACTTTTTGTATTCGTTTAAGAGGTTGTTGTAGGCTGCATCATCCTTGGAACGAATCATGCTGACAAGCGTGGAGTTCCATTTTGTATTGATGGCTGTCAGAGAGCGCGCTTCCGGCGTTCCCTGATCCGGGTTGATATTCTCCAAAATAAAGTGCGGCGTCAGCTTGCCTTTTCCCCATTCCTGCATTTGCTTGATCGCATCCGGGAAAGCATCCCCGCTCAGCGCTTTATGGCGGTCATGCCCGAAGAACATGAATTCGCCCATGCGGTAATCCTTCTTGAACGTATCCGGATTGTTCATCTGAAGATCCTTCACGGCAGGGAGGAACTCAACCGTTCCGTCCGCATTCACTTGGTAGGTCTCGCCTTCGATGCCATAGTTCATCAGCATTTGTCCTTCTTCGCTTAGCAGGTACGTGAACAGCTGAATGGACTTGGCAGGATCTGCATTTTTTTTCGTAATGAAGCTAATCATCCAGCCGGTGATGCCGGATTGATTCAACATCGGCTTACGCCCTGCCGTGCTTTGCGGCCCGTCAATTGCAATGTACTCTTTCCCTTTATTGTTGCTGTAGAAGCTTTGCAGGTTACCGCCCTGCTGCGGCGTACCGTCTAGCATAATCGTTGCGTATTTGCCTGCTTTAACCTTCTCTTCAAAAGCCGTTCCGTCATCGGCAAAACTGTCATCGCTAATCGCGCCGTCCCGGTACACGGTATTGAACGCTTTCACCCAAGTCAGATAATCTTCATCCAGGTTACGGTTATAGAAACCGCCATTCTCCTCCAACGGCACGCCGATGAAATCCTGCAGCACGTCGCCAAGCGAGCCCGTTCCTTCACCAATGGAGTTGAAGCCGAGTGGAATCAGAGCAGGAAATTGCTTCTTGATATCAGCGAGAACGGCCTGGAACTCTTCCGGCGTTCCCATAACAGGCTTACCTAACGCTTCGTAAACATCCTTGCGGATAATAAATGCCGTTTTGGCCGGAATGTTACCGCTGTCATAGTCTTCCTGCGTATTGGAGTAGTTCGGATATCCGTAGGTTTTGCCATCCTTCAGTTGGAACCAGTTGAGCGTATCCTGCGCCGCTACCTTATTGAAGTATGGATCATATTTCTCGGCAAGATCGTTCAGCGGCAGCGCCCATGTCGCCGCCTTCTGCACGACCGGGGAGTTGGAGTCAAACGTCGTGATCAGATCCGGCATCTCCCCACCGGCAAAAAACGTATTCAGCTTGGTGTCGTCACCCGTGATGAATTTGATATTGATGTTCAGGTCTTCCTTAATCTTCTTGGTTACAACGTCCTTGCCAAAATCCGTGTTCCACCAGTCCGCATTCACGTACCAAGTCAGCTCGGTCGTCTCTTCTTTTTTATCCAGCTGCCAAGCCGGCGTCTCGGGATCCGGTGTATAACGACCCTCGATCGAAACCCAATTTTCCTTCTTGGAGCCGGAATTGCCGCCTGATCCGCCGCAGCCGCTCACAACCAGCACAACTGCCATCAGTGCCGTAATCAGCGTAAGTCCTTTCTTGCCAAAAGCTTTGTTCATCAACATCCTGTAACCCTCCCTTTTAAATAAAAGCGCTTACTTGTTAGACCCCAATCTTTTACAGGCTTGCTTCTGCTCCACTCCTTTAAAGAGCAGCTTCTCTACTCTTTAACAGCTCCGAGCATCATGCCGGAGATAAAATATCTCTGTAATATTGGATACATCACAACAATTGGCAGCGTCGTCACGACAATGGTTGCTAGTTGGACCCCTTTGGTGGTCGTCTGGATCGCGACGGACCCGATGTTTTGCATCGATTGCGTCTGGGACTGCACAATAATCTCATACAGCATCATCTGTAATGGATAGAGCGCTTGGTCCGTGATATACAATTTGGTTGTCATAAAATCATTCCATTGCCCGACCCCGTTAAACAAGGCAATCGTCGCCATGGCCGGCATGGAAAGAGGAATAAAGATGCTCAGGAAAATCCTCCAGTCGCCCCCGCCGTCGATCTTCGCCGACTCTTCCAGGGAATCCGGCACGTTTCGGAAGAAGTTCATCAGAATAATGACATCGTAAAAGCTTAATAGAGCGGGGATAATATAAACCCAGAAGCTGTTTAACAGCCCCAAGTCTTTGATTAACAAATACGTCGGAATCATGCCGCCCGAGAAAAACATGGTGACGACACCCATTGCGACATAGAACTTGCGGCCGCGGACGTATTTTTTACTCAAGCCGTAACCCACCATGGCACAGAAGAACACGTGCGTGATGACACCAATCACGGTTTTGGCCACCGAGATGAAAAAGGCATTCCATATGTTTGCATCCCTGAACACGGCCTGATAATTCTCAAGCGAGAATTCGGTAGGCCAGAAGATGAACCCGCCCTCGGCAAGAGACCTGCCCGAGCTAAAGGATGAAACGACAACGTTCCATAACGGAACGACAATGATGATGGTAAACGTAACCAGTAAAATGATGTTGATCGTATCAAAGATCCGGCTATCGAGATCCCCTTTTGCTGCTTTCAAATTCACCGTAATGCCTCCCTTTTGCATGACCTACAGGACGGATTGATTATCATTCAATTTACTGGTCACTTTGTTGGCCGTAACAAGCAGAATGACGGAGATGATGGATACACCCAAACCAACGGCGGTCGCATAAGAGAAATCGCCCTGCGTCATACCCATCCGGTACACGTACGAGTTAATGACCTCGGCCTTTTCCCGGTTCTGCGAATTCATGAGCACCAGGGTTTGATCCAGATTCGATCCCAATAAACCGCTTACAGTCAGGATCAGGTTCAAGCTGATAATCATCTTCATGTTCGGTAAGGTGATGTTCCAAATCTGTCTTAGTCGGCTAGCCCCGTCAATTCTTGCGGCCTCATAGTAGGTCGGATCAATCTTGGCCATGATCGCCAGATACAGAATCGTTCCCCATCCGGCCTCTTTCCATATATCCGACAAAGTCGCGATCCACCAGTATTTGCTCGGGTCGAGCAAAATGTTTTGCGGCTGCGAGATCAGGCCCAGACTAAGCAATATCTCGTTGAACAAGCCGGATGTCGAGAACCAGGTAATGAGCATGCCGCCCAATACGATCCAGGACAAGAAGTGAGGCAGATACGACACGGTTTGGACGAATTTTTTGAAACGCCCCATGCCGACCTCATAAATCATAATGGCCAGAATGATCGGAATGACAAAGCCGATCGCCAATTTCAAGAAGCTGATGCCCAGCGTGTTAACGACGGAATCCCAAAAATACTTGTCCGACAAAATAATTTTGAAATTATCCAGCCCCACCCACGGAGCGGAATCCAACGTATCGATAACGGTGTAGTTCTTAAACGCAATCGTCAAACCGTAAATCGGGATGTAGCAGAAGATAAACATGAAGATAACGCCGGGAATGATCATCGATTGAAGCTCCCATTGCCGCTTGTAATCGATGAAGAATTCCTTGATCCTCTGCCCCAACGGCTTCTTCCCGTTTGGTTGAACCGGGCTTGTGCCGGTTGACTGAACTGCAGCTGTTTCGCTCACCTCTTAGCCTCCTTTGATCAAAACCCGCATAAAAACGTTTTTATTTTGGGCGAAAAAAACCCCTGATTTTTTAAAATCATTTTAAAAAACCGCCTTGGTGTGATTTCTTTTCTTCGCTTAACCCGATTCATTCCGATTCATCTTCACATGACTGGAGCCGCGAACGACCAACTCCCCTGGAAGCTTCTGAATCTTGCCCTTCTCTTTCTTCTGAATCATGCGCACCAGATGATCCACGACCAGAATCCCCTGTCTGGCAATCTGATTGCGTACGGTCGATAAAGGCGGCGTAAAATACTGCGCGATATCGATATCGTCGAAGCCCACGACACTGATGTCCTGCGGAACCTCGTATCCATGGGACTTCAGAGCCCGAATGCAGCCGATGGCACTCACATCATTACCGGCAAGAAAAGCATCCGGCACTTTCCCGGGGTGTAAGTGAAGAAACGATTTGACGGCGTTATAGGAACCTTCTTCCTCAAAATAGCCCTGCAGTATGTAGTCTCCGTCGATCGGGAACTGGCACTCCCTAAGCGCAGCCAGATACCCTTCCTTCCGCTGCACGCTGTCAAACATCGTATCCACGCCGGAAATGTAGGCGATCTTCTTATGCCCCAGGCTGATCAGGTACTTGGTTGCTTCATAACCGGCTACGTAAGAGTCGAATATGATGCTGCCCATCGTCTCATTCTGAACCTCGCGATCCAGGAAAACGGCCTTTATCTTGTCCTTCTCCATGGCGGCGATGTCTCTATCGTCGATCTTCAGCTCTTCGAAAATAATGACGCCATCGACCCGGCCGCCCATAATATTGCTCATAATCACCTGTTTATCCTTTGTCACAAACACGTTCAATCCATAACCCAGACGGTCACATTCCCGTGACATCGACTCCACCAATGTGTAGAAGTAAGGCCCTGACACGCTTGTTGTAAAGAAGCCCAGCATCTTGGTCTTCCCCGACTTCAACAACTTTCCGTTCAGGTTAGGTACATAATTGAGTCGCTCCGCCACCTTCAGCACATGGGATTTGGTCTCCGGGTTTAATACATCTACATCATTTAATGCATTCGAAACCGTAGAAATGGAGACTCCGGCTTCTCTTGCCACATCCTTGATTGTTACTTTGCCCATATAACCATTCCATTCTTCCTTTGCGATAAAAACGTTTTTATGTACATAAGTTACCATACATGTGAGGTGAACACAATGCTTTTTTGGAAGGGGTTTCAAATATTTTTTCGATTAGTCCCACCCCTCGGTAGTCAGACATATTGAAAAAGCAGGCACTCTTCAAAGCGGTACCCTTCATCGGTACCACTCTTCAAAGTGTGCCTGCAGAAATTGAATCTCTTTTTCGTAATGGGCCACATGCCCCTCATCGATCATTCTCTGGTATGCCTTGTTGCCTTGTGCCGCACCGGTTGTAAGTGTATCGCATAATGCCTCGATGCGTCTTATAGTCCAAACTTTCATGTTGGGAGGTGGTGCTACACCATAAGACTTAAAGAACAGCGATATTCTGTGAGTGCGATCCGCTGCATGGTATTCGGATCGATAAGGTATCGATGTCCCTGTAGTGGAATCTATTGCAAAGCTTGCTAGCGGGACTGAGGTGTACAGCATATAAACCATGTCCCAGATTCGTGGACCTGGCGCAGCCAAATCAAAATCGATCAGCGCAATCGGTACTTCGTCTCTAAACACGATATTGTACAAAGCGCATCATTGTGACAGATCACTTCATCGTCCCATTCCTCCGAAGCCTGAGAGTTATGCGCAGCCTCCGGTTGGATTGAAGTTGCTGCAAAGCCTTGTACGGCGTCATGATAACGCCGTAACAACGCTGCACTCTGGATAAGGGCCTGGTCCGACCATATATAGGGCTTAAAATCAGGATATTGGTTTCCCGGCACCTCTCCAGGAATGAAGGACAAGATCTCGCGACCGCTATGATCAATACCTATGAACTTGGGGGCGCCTTCAAAGCCCTGCTTCTCCAAGTGTCGGAGCAAGTCATGCACGGAGGAACTCCATTTAGTCGTACGGTGAACGTTATTTCCGATACGTACCACTTCGTTCACATTGCCACCAGGAAGTACTTCTTCCTTGTCACACATCCATAGCTCCCCTTCCTGCTGCTCCATATGCCATTCCCAGCACCTCAGCCAGTCCTTCCAGATCCAATCCGTCGGCGGCAAAAGCGGTGCGAACGAGTTTCGGCGGAACGAACTCGTCATATTTGCCGAGATACGGCGCTTCATCCGGATCGAGGAGCGCGCCAGCGTCCTCACAATCCATCAGTTCCTTCTTAATTTCCTCCATCAGCGTCTTATTATCGACCTTACCCGCGACAACCATATAATACGGCTCCATCGGCACGATGGAGCGCAGCGCCAGCCGCTCGGACAGATTACGCTTCAGCAATCGTTCCAGCGTGCGGAACTGTTTGCTGCCCGCCCAAGGCAGGATGAACAGGGAGTCGCCGCCCGCCGGTATGACCACCTGCTTCAGCAGTCCGCTTTCCCGGGCGAGACGACGAGCCCGTTCCAGTCGATTCACCGCGCCCGGCGCCAGATACGGATAGATAGCGCTGTCGGCCAGCACCTCACGCATCTTCTGCACCACGCGGGTATGCACATCGCCGCCTGCACCAAGCCACAAGGTATCGACCTTCCCTTTGGCCGACTTCACATACAGGGCCTTATGCTTCGTATCGACTTCCTCCACCTTCCACAGCTTGCCCGCGAGCGAGAAGCAGTAGCCCGGCGGCGGCACGGTCGTAATCGATCCGATTTCTTCGGACCCGTTATAGACGACATGCTCCTCATCGTCCTTAAACACCGCATAGAAGCGGTAGTTGTTCACGATCTTCTCCCCGCCAAGGCCGATGATCAGACTGCCTTCTTCAGTCCGCTGGATATGGTCCGTTTGGAGCAAATACTGCAAGAACTCCTTATATTCCTCCGGCTCAATGCCGCGGAAAGCCGGCAGCGTCAACACCGCTCTCGCCAAATCCGGCGGTTCAGCCTCGCCCATGCTCTTGAGTGTGCTCATCGTCTGATGGTAAAGCACGCCCACCGGTTTCTTCCGCAGGGCCAGCGGTTCGACCCACTTCTCGCGAATATACAGCTCAATGACGGCAATGGCCCGGAGCAGCATCCATGGCATGCGTGCAGGCAGCATGGCTTCCTCGTCCTCGTCCTCCGGACAGAGGAACATCATCTCGGAGGCCTGATCCCCGCGCCGGCCGGAGCGGCCGAGCCGCTGAACGAAGCTGGAGCAGCTGTACGGCGCGCCAAGCTGGATCACCCGCTCCAGCTCGCCGAGATCGATACCGAGCTCCAGCGTCAGGGTGGCAGCCGCAACTGCTGGCCCCGGGCCTTCGCGGAGCGCGGCCTCGGCTTCCTCGCGCAGCATCGCGGAGATGCTTCCATGGTGCACATGGAAGACATCCCGCTGCTCGCGCTTGGCTGCAATCCGTCGCAGCTCGAGCGTGGTCAGCTCGGCATCCGAGCGGCTGTTCGTGAAGACCAGCGCTTTTTTCAGATGCGTGTTGTCGTATACGAAGTCGTAATAGGCTTTGCGCGCAAGCTCCAACTGCTCCGCCTGCTTCTCATCCCGCGCATCCGGGAAGGAGAAATGCTCGACCGACAGCCGCAGCTTCCGTCCTCCTTGCGGGGCGATGACTTCGACCGCGTTCTTCGTGCCCGCACCCAGCCAGCCGGCTGCGGTCTCATAGTCGCTAAGCGTTGCTGACAACCCGATACGGCGAGGCGAGCAGGAAGCCATCCGCTCGATCCGGGTCAGCTGGCTCAGCACCTGAATGCCGCGGTCGGCCCCCATAAAGGCATGAACCTCGTCAATGATGACATACCGCAGATCCTGGAACAGCGCCGGGATGGCGTTCGGCCGGTTCATCAGCAGCCCTTCAAGCGACTCGGGCGTAATCTGCAGCACGCCGGACGGCTTCTGCATCAGCTTGGTTTTCTCAGCCTGGGACACATCACCATGCCAATGCCATACCGGCACCTGGCCTTCCTTCAACAAATCGGTGATACGTTCAAATTGGTCGTTAATCAGCGCCTTAAGCGGCCCAATATACAGAATCCCGACCGAGCTGGAAGGCAGGTTGTACAGCTCCGTCAGCGCCGGGAAGAACGCGGCTTCGGTCTTGCCCGATGCCGTGCCCGAAGCAATCAGCAGATGATTCGGCGTATCAAACAGGACGCGGCAGGCTTCCACCTGCGCCTCGCGAAGCGTGTCCCATCTTTTTTTATAGATGAACTCCTGAATGAACGGGGCCAGTCTGGAAAAAGGGTTCGTACTCATAACTCAAACTCCGCCAGCAGATCGTCCAGATCATCCGAATTGGTATCATTGGCCCCTTTGCCTTGCGGCAGCACTGCGGCACGCTCGCCTAACAGCTCCTCAAACGTGGCCTCCGGATGTTGATGCAGCGTATGCAGCAGATCCATGAAATCCCGCACCACCTCGCGGGTGGTAAGCAGCTCCTCAGCTCCCAGCCGATTCACGGCCGTCTGCATGAACGCGATCAGCTGATCATCCGTTAACTGCGCTTCATATTTGAAGTGCAGAGCGTGAATATCCCGCAGCTTTTGCAGGAGGATCAAAATCTCCTCATACGACAGCATGTCCAGCTTCAAAATGGGCGAGGTGTAGGTTTTCAGCGAACCACTGCCGTAACGCCCGTCAATCAGGCGGGAGCGCAGCGCGTCATAACTGAACAGTCCCCGTCGCTCATCCTCGACAAACTGCGGCGTTCCGCCCATATAGATGCCCAAATGCTCCGCTTTGCCCTGCATCGTGTCGTTGAACATGGTCAGCAGCTTCTCGTAGTTGCTCTGGCGGGACACGCTGTTGGTGATTTTGTAGAGGTTCACCCCTTCGTCTATGAACAGCAGCAATCCCTTATAACCGATGGCAGCCGTGAATTCCGACCACAGCTTCATATACTCGTACCAGTTGTCGTCATCGATAATGACCCCAACGCTAAGGTCCTTGCGCGCCTCCGTCTTCGTCGGGACTTCCCCGCGGAGCCAGCGCAGCGCTGCCCCTTTGCGGTCATCGTCACCAAGCTTATAGCCGTTCCAGTAAGCAGCCAGCACCTTCGCAAAATCAAACCCGTGCACCAGATTCTGCATGCCGTTGGTCACCGCATAGATCTGCAGCTCCACCCGATCGTTCAGGGCAGGATCATCCGGGCGCATACCCGTCTCCTGCATGATGTCCTGCTGGATCCCGGCGATCCATTTCTGCAAAATGGCCTCCAGCGCGCCCCCGTCCGGACGCGTCCTCGTGGACAGATGGGTCATCAGCTCACGGTAAGTGGCAAGCCCTTGCCCTTTCGTACCTACCAGCCGCCGCTCCGGCGAAAGATCCGCATCCGCCACCACGAAATCGCGGTCCATCGCGTAATTGCGGATGATCTGGAGCAGGAAGCTTTTGCCGCTTCCGTAACGGCCCGTAATCAGGCGGAAAGCAGCGCCGCCCTCGGCGATATTATCCATATCGCGCAGGATCGACTCCACCTCCGGCTTCCGGCCGACGGCGATGAACTCAAGCCCCACCCGCGGCACAACCCCTGCCGTTAAAGAGTTTACGAGGGCCGTTGTGAGCCGTTTCGGTATTTTTAGTTTCGTCATAGTTCCACCTCTTTCAAGCATCTTACAAGCATAACGAGTCCAATCGATTTCAATCCGTCCGGTTATACGGACTTCAATGTTTCCAGCATATCTATATAATCATCCGTAATGGCCTCACCATCGATCAGAAGATCACCGATGGTATCCATCGCGGCCTCATTGATCTCATCGAGCAATAACGCCGGCATAGAACCGGCCTTCTCCGCAATTTGCTGCAGCCCCGGCCGGTTCGGTCCCGCCTTGAGGGCGTGGAGAACTTCCAGGTGGATGGGATTAAGACGCTCTGCGAGCTCCTGCCATTCCTCATCCTCTACCTCCCATTGCCACGACTGCTCTCCTACTGTAGGCATCATTGTAAAGGCCTCTTCATCTACGACGTGCGGGTCTATAACATGGATACCCCCAGCCTCAGATGAATGTTCATCTAGAGGGCCCATGGATTGCATTGAGCGATCATCAGTGTTCCCTGATGGCTCCATAGACCTTCCGTTAGTTACTTCTGATTCTGATTGCTCCGTGTTCACGGAACGAACGATGACATCTGCATCGTCAAGCTGTTCACGCACCTCTATGGCGCCCGGCTCATAAGGGTCCGCATCAAAATCCATCACAGCTTGGAACACGTCCGGTTTCTTCGCCGCCGATTTTCGGGAGGAACGGCCTTTGGAAGGCGAAGCCATGTTAGTGCTTGTTCCCGCATCTTCGGAGTGGCCTGGAGAGGCTCCAACTGACGGAGCAGACTCCGGTACCGGCTGGCTGTTGATCACCTCAGCCTGCTGCCCGGCTTCCTCCGTAAGCAGCATGTCGCGGACCTGGTCCGACTCCCGCTGTAATCTGTGCAGCTTCCCTGTGTCGATCTGAACCTCCGGTATCGCCTGTTTGCGCTGAGCCTCCAGCTGCTCCTGAACCTCTTTTTTCAGATAACGGGTGACGATCTCTTCCACTTCGGGCTCAACCGCATCCTGGCCGCGCAGCCGTCCCTTAAAGCCTCTCAATTCCCGCAGCTTATTCTCGGTCAAGCGAACCAGCCCCGTTATATAGGAGCGCAGAGGAGCGTACTCGCTTAAGGATACCACCGTCAGCACGACGTTTCGCCCGTATAACCCATGATCGTACACCGCGCTGCGGAATAAATGCCGTTTCACCTGCCGGGGCCGTGGCTGAAAGCGGTCGATGAAGCGCTGCCCCTTCATTTTGGCTAAGTAACTGTCCACGAGTGCAATCACCTTCGGGGCGTACTGTTCCAGGTCCTTGCGGCCATTCTCCTGGTAAAAACGGCTCTTCTCCACGTCATAATCCAGCAAATCCAGCAGCAGCTCCCATGATAGCTCCACGGGCTGGAGAGAGAACCGACGCTTCCATTCCTTCTCCTTCAGCTCAGCGGACAAGACGCGCGGGAAGCGCTGATACGTTTCCCGGATCGGCATATCCAGACCATGCACGATCATAAAATCATATAGCCACTCCCGCAGGTACGTATCCAGCTTGGCATAACGCTTCCGGTAGGCCGTCCACGCCTGCTCCATCAATGCATAGCCCTGCAGGGGATCGCTCCAGCCCACGCCATGGATCAGCTCGTAAAAATAGACAAACAAATAGGATAAGTCCGTATCCGGGTACCGCCCGGACCTTACTTCCTCCCGCCAGTAAAAATACCATTTGAACTGGTCGCTGGCCATCTGGTCGTAGGTCGGCCAATAGCTTTTGAAAGCTACAAAAGGGGCCTCTCCCTCTACATGCCATGCGAGCTCCCTTGCCTTTTGCACGAATTGCTGCTCCTTGGTCACGTAGCGGAAGTCCTCGCCCCAATTCATATCCAGCGGCTCCTGCGGCTTCACAATCAGGGATTCCTTCGCTCTGGCAGCAGAATCAACGGGTTCCTGCCCCTGATGATCTGATGGCTTGTCCGGTAACGAGACGTCCTGCTCGTCGCCGGCCAGCTCAAATTCAGCAAAACGAATCCCTTGGTCATTCACGAGCGTAGTATGTCTTATATGTTCTATGTGATTGTCGTTGTTAGGCTTATCGTTTTTCATCGAATATGAACCTCCGTCACAACTTCAATTATACCATTTAACCTATAGGGACTAATCGATTTTCACATGTTTCTCATCTGTATTATAATGGACGGAATGATAGTCTAGCGAATGACTTTATGCTGAAAGGACCTTCGAATGAATAAATGGCTGAAAGCATTGTTATTTCTAGTGGGTGCGGCTATTCTGACAAGACTGATCCCCTTCTCTTCCTGGTTCCGTATCCTGGATACGATGATCCATGAGCTGGGGCATGCCGTCATGACCCTTCTCATGTCGGGACGGGTGCTCAGCATCGAGCTGAATCCCGATCACAGCGGCGTGACCTATTCCATGCTGGCTTCCGGTGGCTGGAGTCCGATTGTGGTCTCGCTTGCAGGCTATATGTCGGCATCCTTGTTCGCCATTCTGATGTTCTACGGCTATGCCAAGAAAAAACAGGACACCGGCCTGATCACCATTACCGTGCTTGCCCTCATCATGATCATTTTCTTCGTACGCGCCGGCTATGGATTATGGTGGCTCATTATTTTTATGATCGTGAATCTGATCTTCTATTTCCTTGGCGAGAAGGTCCGTAATTTCTACTACCTGCTGCTCGCCTTTCTCGTGCTGGAAGAATCTGTAGTCGGTCCGCTAACCCTCCTGACCATGGCGCTGACCCAGCCCAAGCAAGCGGGCGACGCCTCCAACCTGGCTAACATGACCGTGCTCCCGGCCTTCGTCTGGGCGCTGCTGTTCCTGCTGTTCTCCCTATGGTGCGCGAAGATGGCGCTGCAGCTGTTCTGGAAGAAGCGGTGAAACAGGTTAGTCGGAAGACAGGCAAAAGAAGCCAGCGTTATCCAACCATTGGGATGACGCTGGCTTTTTTATAAGGGCTTGATTTTCATGTGAAGCAATCTTGTCGGAGATGGAGCAGGATTGGCCTCCTCTTCGTCTAATATACTGTATATGTGCATTAGACGAATTTGACCATTGGGTTCTATGTGGGAAATGGGTGAATTCGTAGAGAAAACATTATCTAAAATCAATGCAAGTAAAAATTAAATAAAGGGATAGATTAAATGCACTCAGAAATTATATTGAAGAATAATTCCAACATACCTATAGAGGATAAGATTGACCAGATCAACGCTTGTATTGAATCTATACATGGAAATTCAACTGCTGAACTTGTGTCAATAACTTGTGATGATATTGGTTATAAGACTCCAAACTTCACAACCTCTGGTATATTTCGTTTGCATGGGTTGGTAAAGCTATATAACGAATTGAAGCCGTGGTGCGTTATCTTAAAAATCATTAAGCCAGACACACCCGAGAAAGATAACTTTGAACATCACAACTACTGGAGACGTGAAGCACTTGTATTTGAGTCAGGAGTTTTAAGAGAACTTCCCGATTCTATTTATGGTGCAGAGAGCTATTTGGTTGAAGAACAACAAGATGGTACCATATGGATCTGGATGGAATATATTAAGGGCGAATACGCAAAAACAGTTGAGCAATTTTCATATATCGCCCGACAATTAGGCCGTTTTAATGGGGCCTATCTTAAAGGAATAAAAATGATGCCTGAACATGAGTGGATATGCAGGGCTTGGCTCAAATCATGGTCGATTGCATGCCGCATGTATGCTCCTAATGTGGAGGAGTATGTAAGTCGAATAGCTACAGACAATGTGCGAAGTACTTGGGCTTGGTATCAAGATCTGCTCGGTAACATTGACTCTTCAATAGACTCGCTCCAACAGCTGCCGCGTGTATTGGCACATCAAGACATGAGCCAGATGAATATGTTTCTCGTTAAAAAAGAAGAGAGCGAAAGTCAACTCGTTCTAATTGACTGGCAGTTCATGAGTATATCCGGTATTGGCGAAGACTTGGGTAAGTTATTCGGGGTGAACATGAGTCTTGGAATTATTCCGCCTGACCAATATATGAAGTTTCAGAACTCTTTATATAATGCATACCTGGAGGGGTTGCGAGATATGGGATGGCAGGGTGACATAAGATTAGTGAGGTATGGATTCTGTTTAAGCACTGCCCTAAGAAGTGTGTGGGAGGTCCCACAGTTCTTTTCCATTATGGCTCAGTTAGAAGACGAGCCTAATAATATTAAACTCAGAGAAAAACTTACCCGCCTTGATTGCATTATTACAGTACATAAACAAATGGCCGCGAAAGCGAATTCCATTAAACTTATACTAAAAGAAAAACGCAGCTTAATCGAAGAGCGTATTTAAATCAGATAACACCGCATTCATGCTGCGGTCCTAGCGACCCTCGGTCCCGGAAGAATAGAGCGAGAAAACGTATGCCGGGACACATATGCGAGCTTAAGAGCAGCGCTCTAAGGCTCTCGGCGTCGTGAATTCAAGAATGTTAGGTGAAATTGTTATATGAATCAAAGCATGGAATACATAAAGGAATATCGAAAACTCCGCTACGTGCATTAGCCCCTTGATTGTCAGAAGTAACATTAATCACATTCAGGAGAACCAACTAATGAATAACAACTGGAATAAAATTATTTATAAAATCTGGTCACCCATTTATGATAAAATTTTCAATTCAAGCATTTTTCTCCAGACACGAAAACAAATATTCCAAGAGACCCCCTTCAATAACACACAAAAGATACTTTTTGTCGGTGTTGGTACAGGAGCTGATTTAGAGTTATTGAACCATTATGATTTAGATATAACGGCTATAGATTTCTCACCAGATATGTTGAGAAAAGCAAGAGCGAAATTCAAGAATTCTCGCATTAAGTTTTTAGAAATGGACGCTCAAAATATGGCATTCAACGATATGTCGTTTGACTATGTGGTTGGAAGTCTAATTCTTTCCGTAGTACCTGATGCTGACAAGTGTTTTCAAGAAATGGGTAGAGTTTTAAAACAAGAAGGAAGGATCGTTATTTTCGATAAATTTACCCCTAGTAACAATAAACTCTCGTTATCAAAAAAGTTGTTTAGACCACTCATTAAAGTCTTAGGAACAGATATTGGATTGAATTTTGAAGCGTTGTACCTAAGAAATAATAAAAATTTAATTATAGAAGAAGATAAACCCGTCATGCTGAAAGGGATGTATAGAAAAATAGTTATTAGAAAAATCAGTTGACATCTTATACAAGATTATTCTTGATTGGTGGTTAAGTTTATGGGAGAGGCGTGTAAATTGAGCTGTGGTCACTGCTCTTATAATCAAGAGGTGTTTTTAGGTATTGGATTTCAATATATTAATTTGATTTCCATCTTAGAATGGTATAAGGAGGATGTCGGTCGACAACGAATCAGAGAGTTTATGCATGAGAAGGATTCGACTTTTGACTGCTTTGATGGTCTGTATGTATGTCAGAAGTGCCGCTATCTACTAAATGAACCATATTTACATATGAGATCAGATTCTCAAACGTATACGAACCGTTACGTATGTCCGCGCTGTACAGCTCCAATGCCATCAAAGCCTTTAGAGTATCTCCAAAACACAGCACTAGATTGTCCTGATTGTGGGCAAGAAAAGCTCGTGGTGAATTTTTATATGGATTGGGATTAGGGCGTCCATCTAGGCCAAGCGAGTTTTTTTACTGAAATAATTGCACGCACAGACTAAGTAAGAAAAGAGAGCGGCGTTATTTTCAAAGAAGGCGAGAATATCAGATAACACCATATTTCCAACCTTAGGACCATCGAGACGAAAAATCCCCATAAAAAATGGGCTGCCCGGCACGTAGTTATTCACTACAAATGGACAGCCCACTTCGTATTATACTCTACATTAATGGTTTGTATTTGCCATGATCACCGGCACCGTACCAACAAATCGATCGGATAGCGGCCCGCATTCCGTCCGTACAGACTGATGCCGCCCTCCTCGGCCCGCAGCTCCAGTCTGAAGCTGCGCTTGCGGTCAAGCTCTGCCGCGAGTCTCCCCGGTACCTGCGACTGGCACAAGTATCCATACGAACCAGCTTCTTCCAGAAGGTTGTTGACCGGCTGATAGTGCCACGACAGAACGCCTCGGCTATCGGCCGGATCATCCGTGAGCACAGCCTCGCCGATTTGGACATCGTCCACCCACACGGATACACGGGATTCATGCAGCTCTTCATCCGTCATATAATAAGTGCTTGGGTTATACTCCACGTCTGCCGACGCCCCGTGCATAAAGTCGATTCCGTGCGTGCGATGCCGTGCACCCTCGATATTTCTGGCTAATAAGCGTTTCGCGCCAGCCTCGAAGAAAATCTCGATATCGCGGATCAGCGGCTGTTCGTCATGATCTGGCAGCTGCACCTCATAGACGAATCGGCCTTCTCCGCCGCCATTCACTTTGGAGCCTTGAAGGGCCTCCCACATATAGGCGAAGCTTTGTTTACGGAATGTGTTAACCGGGATGCTTACGGTTTTGCCTTCCACTCCATCGTTCCCCTGTCCCTGTCCTCCACGCACATCAAACGTTGTAAAGTTGCGCGTTACCACACCGTTCGCAGCATTCAAGAGACGAACTCCGAGGATCGCAACCGCATCGGTCTTCGGCATGCGAAGCTTCAATTCCGTTAGTGGCGTAACACCGTAGCCGTCCCAGGCCACTTCCAAGGTCCCTTGATCAGCGACAACCTTCGTTCCGAGCTGATCATAGGATAATTCCCAAGCCAGAATAAGCTTCTGTCCATGGTATTGATCCGAATAACTGGAGCGCAGCAGCGGTATGACGGCCTCAGCCCCTTGCTCCAGCGTCTGGCAAGGCGGTGCGTCAATCACGATGAAGTCTGGCGTGTGCAGGTCGGCGATCGTCATGCCCGGCACAAAATCCTCATACCCGAATTTTTTGTCCGTCCCATCCAGACGGTAGTAGCCGTTGAATTCGTTTGTCACGTCACGGAATTCCGTAAATACGAAACCGCACAGCTTATCATGGCGCCGGAATTCGTTCAGCATGTAACGGTAATGCCACGCGAGATCGCTGTCCCCGGCTCCTCCGTCAATTCCCCACACGTTTCCACATTCGCTGTTCATGAGCGGAGCATCGCCTTGCTGATTGCCGCCGATATAGTTATGTTCGGATCCCGGATGAGTCTTCTGGACAATCTCCTCGATATGATTGCGCAGCGGTTCATACCCATTGATGTAAAAATGCCACGTGTTGATATCCGTCTCCACATGATCGTAAGCGCATGGAGAATTGTCCTCCACAATCCGAGTCGGGTCCAGCTCCTTGGCCCATCTGTATTTCTCCCTTACCCATTCCTGCGTCTCCGGAAGATAGTAGCTGTGCTGCTCCTCTCCGCCCGTTAAACCCGTCGTTTTACTGTCGGTACGGAGTCCCCAAGTTTCGTTAAACATGACCCATGAAAAAATCGACGGATGATTCCGGTCCCGTTCAATCACTTCCAGCGCCTCGCGTTCATAAGCAGAACGTGCCGTTTCATCCGGATTCCCCCAGAAGCATGGCATATCCTCCATCACCAGAATCCCGAGTTTATCCGCCCAATACAGCTTGCGAGGCTCCTCCGGTTTGATATGAATTCGCACGAAGTTCAGTCCAAGCCGTTTCATCAGATAGATCTCGTCCCGCATCTCCGTATCCGTCGGATAGGTGAAAAATCCTGTCTGGTGGTAGGATTGGTCCAGCGTCCCGTTTAAATAGACCGGCTTTCCGTTGAGCGTAATCCAGCGATAATCCCGTCCATCAAACTTCGCCGTTCCGATCTCGCGTATGCCAAAATAAGTATGGACGACATCCTCGCCCGAGGAACCCGCCAGGCGCAGCTCCCCTTCGTATAAATGAGGGGTTTCGGGGCTCCACAGCCGCGGTTCGTGGACTTGGAATACCGTTGTCCGTTCATTCGCGCCTTCTTGCAGCTCCCACTCCACCTGATGCGTAACCGAGCCCTCCGCAAACGAGAGTTGGAGTGTCGCTACGCCTGCTTCTTGAGCCTGGATCTTGGATTTCAACTCGATCTGACCGTCAATAGAAGTCGTAAAGATGGCTTGCTCCATGTAGGTTTGCGGCCGGGCCTCCAGCCAAACTGGCTGCCAAATGCCCCGGATCTCACCATACCCCTGCTTCCCGCGGGCTTGGTAATTATGGTCGAAGTCCTCTGCACGCACAACGATCGTATTATCTTTTGCCGAATCCCACACCGTTGTCACGTCAAATTCAAAGGTTCCGTAGCCGCCTTGATGCGAGCCGACATGCTTGCCATTGACCCATACATCACACAGATAATCGACGGCGCCAAACCGCAGAAAGATTCGGGACTGCTTCTTCGCCGGCTCCCATTTCACGGACCGACGATACCAGCCAACCCCCTTCTCGTTACGCTCAATCCCGGACAAGGGACTAACCCAAGAGAACGGCACCGTAATCTCTGAGGTAAAAAGGCTAGCGTCTCCGCCCTGTAAGGCAGTAGTGTCATCACCGGTACTCGTACCCGCTTGCTGTCGTACCTCATCTGATCCTTCCGTATCGAGCCGGAACGACCACTGGCCGTTCAAATTCAACCAGTCTTTTCGCTCAAAATCCGGTCTGGGGTACTCCGCGCGCGGAATTTCCGTGTGAATGGAGGGTGCTACAGGAGTCTTCATGAAGCGAACACAACCTTTCCTTTTTCTGAATTTGCCCCTATTCTAGCACCTGTATATAATAAATGCAATGTACATTATACTTTTACAATACATCGAATTTATTGTACACTTGGAGCTACTACAACTCTTCAGTAAAGGAAGGGGATTATGAACGAATCGAAGCTGGAAACCAACCGTTATCCGGCATCCCGGATCGTGGAAGTAGCCAAGGCCCTATCCAGTGATGTCCGTGTTCGCATCCTTGAAGCGCTCGGCGATAAACCGATGAGTGTCGGTCAGTTGGCGGAGGCGCTTGGGATTGCGCAGCCTACGGTATCCATTAATGTCCAGATGCTAGAGCAAGCGGATCTGATCGTCTCTTCGCAAGGAGCGAATCGGGAAAAAATCTGCGCCGTCACCTGCCGCTCCATTTTTCTCGAACTCCCCTCGAAGCCCGGCGAGGGGCTGCAGCGCACGGAAGAAATCCACATGCCGATCGGTATGTTCTCCCACTGCTATATCGAGCCAACCTGCGGCATGGCAGCTCGGGACGGTTCTCTGATCGGATCGCCTGACGATCCACGCGCCTTTTACATGCCGGAACGAACGGAGGCTGCGCTGCTCTGGTTCTCGGGATCAGGATATATCGAATATTATTTTGCGAACCCTATGCCGCCTGGAGCGGCTCTTGATGAGCTCCGCATCCGCGCGGAGCTTAGCTCTGAGGCGCCTTCCTTCCAGCAGGATTGGCCATCCGACATCACCGTTAGCATCAACGACCTCCCTGTAGGCACTTGGACAAGTCCCGGTGATTTTGGTGATCGCAAGGGGAAACTCACCCCGGATAAATGGAGGAGCGGCAGTGAGTACGGCATGCTGACGGAATGGCGCGTAACCAAGCAGGGCAGCCAGGTCAATGGCCACGAATCCAGTGCTACGACCATCGATTCGCTGGAGCTTGCCTTTAACCGGCCCATCCGCGTCCGCTTTGAAGTGAAGAAAGACGCCGAGCACCCGAACGGCCTGAATCTATATGGTTCGGGTTTCGGAGATCATCCGCAGGATATCATCCTGTCGTTTGTGCGGTACACGGAAGCCTAACAGCCGACCACAGCCAGAAGAAGCAAAGCGAGGCAAATCTAATAATCAACCGATTGAAGACAAAAAAAGGCCATCCCATGTCACCTCTCTTGGCGACTATGGAATAGCCTTTTTGGATATTCAACATACGGTTATTTATGTTTCAGTTTATTGGTTTTCCCCATCAAATATAACAGGTACGGCGCACCCAGAAGCGCGGTAACGATACCCGAAGGCAGTTCCTTCGGAATCATGACCACCCTCCCGATCCAGTCTGCCCCAGCCAGCAAAATTCCGCCGAGCAGCGCAGCGATAACCATCGATTGCCGATGGCGGGCCCCAACCAGCATTCTGGCGGCATGCGGCGCAAGCAGTCCGATAAAGCCGACCGAGCCGACATTGGCTGCGGCAATCGAAGCCAACAGCACCGCAATGATGGCGACGTACATCCGGGTATTCCGTACATGAAGGCCAAGACCGGTGGAGCTTTCTTCGCTGAACGTCAGCAGATCCACCTTCCGCCCGAGCCACGCAGCCAGAGGCAGCAGGATCAGAATGGCGGGAACAATCCGCTGGACCTCCGTCCAGCCCCGGTTATACGTGCTTCCCGCCATCCAGGATAATGCGGGCGCTACGTCGACCTTCGCATGAATGATCATCAGATTGATGATGGCAGAACCAAGCGCGGCAACTGCAATTCCAACCAGCGTAAGAATCGTCGGATGAAGTCCTCTTTTCCAGGACACCGCGTATACCAAAGCGGCTGCAGCCAACCCTCCGAGAACCGCTCCGACCGGTACCCAGCCAGCCGACAATTGCGGAAAGCCTATCATCAGAAGCAGTGCGCCCGCACCGGCTCCGCTGGTCACTCCGATCACCTGGGGATCTCCCAGCGGATTCCGGACCGCATTCTGCAGAAGACTGCCGCTGACGGCCAGCGCCATGCCGGACAAGCCGGCTGTGAGCAGCCTCGGCAAGCGGAATTCCAGCAGAATCTGGCGATACATCGACTCGCCGCCTCCCGTAAGCACGGCCAGCACTTCCGTGAAGGGAATGCGCAGACTGCCGCTCATCAGGCTGAATATCCATACCAGCGCCAGCAGCACGCTGAACAGTGTTACCAAGGCCGGATATGGTATCCGGCGCAGGCTCGTGACCGCCATGGCTGATCCGCCGGAAGCCCCGCTCCCTCCGATCAACGAGCGGGATACCCGCATGGCAAGCCAGATGAGGCACGGGGCTCCGATCATGGCCGTAATGGCCCCGACCGGAAGCTCACCGTAGGCGTTTATGAACATCCTGGCCACCGTGTCGGCCCCGACAAGCAGAGCAGAGCCCCATAAGGCAGCCAGCGGAATTAACCCCGCATGCCGGATCACGCCGGACAGGCGGACCAGATGAGGAGCGACCAACCCGATAAAGCCGATCGGACCGACCACGCTCACGGTCACGCAGGCCAGCACAATGGCTGCCCCCATCGCAAGCAAGCGGGTAGTGCCGACTTTTTGGCCAAGGGAACGTGCCGACTCTTCATTGAGGGTCAGAATGTCCCACTGGCGTACCGCTAAACACAGCACGATCAGCCCGCCAATGATCCACGGCCATGAAAAAGCTACGCCATCCCAGTCATTCTGAATTAGCGAGCCGGAGCCCCACAGAAAAATCCCCTGCGTCGTTTGCTGGTTCAGCAGCACCAGCGCACTCGTAACGGAGGATAGAACCAGAGTGACGATCATCCCGGACAATGCAATCCGCAAGGGGGAGCCCTGCGTTTTTCCCGCCAGCGCATAGACCGCTACAGCCGCCAGTGTTCCCCCTGAGACAGCCAAAGGAAGGGCATACTGATGCAGCAGTCCCGGCCAGAAGATCATCCCCGCCACGACGGCCAAATAAGCGCCGGCATTCACGCCAAGCGTTGTCTCCGATGCCAGCGGGTTGCGCGTGACGGTCTGCATGAGCACACCCGACACCGCCAAGGCCGCGCCTGATAATAGGCCCATCACTGTTCGAGGAAGACGCACGCTGCGGATGAGATGATGATCTGCAATATCCTGCGGAGACACCAAGGCTTGGACCACCGTTTTGACGGATATATCCGCTAGCCCTTGCGTCAAGCTGATAAATGTGAGAAATAACAGAGCCACAAGGCCTCCAACCAGCATCCATAACGGCTTCCAGCCCCTACCTGAGGAAACGGGTGGGGCTGGATGGATGCTCACCGGCGCGGAGCCTTGTGCCAGTTTCTTACCGAGACTCATTTTGTGAGCAGATCAGCTGTCTTCTGGGCCATGGTTTGGGCAGACAATGGGCCGCCGTATGGCCACATGTCACCGCCAAGTGCATACACGCGGTCTTCTTTAACAAAGTTCAGACCTTTCCATACCGGATTGTCCTTCAATTGGTTCTCGATGACGTTATCGCTATCCTGAATTATATGCAGGAAATTCGCATCCTGAAGGGCAGGCAATGCCTCTACGTCCCCAGTGGTAAATCCATATACCTCAAATTGATTAGGCTTATGGGCATTGGTTAACCCGATGTGCTCCAAAATTTTGACGGCCAGGGAATTGTCCGTCGAAATCCGGAACGTCACCGCATTCTGGTTACTGTACCCCATCGCCAGCGCAAATGGTTTTTCCGTCATACCGGCAGCTTCAAGCTTGGCTTTGGCGTCGGCATAGGTTTGATCCAGGTCGCTAAGTACTTTTGCAGCTTCGTCTTTTTTGCCAAGCACGTCAGCAATCGTATTGAAGGTATTAACCATCTCTTCATATTGGTCCCCTTGTCCCTCAACCGGATAAGGATCGAATACCAATGTTGGCGCGATGCTGTTGTAAGTATCATAGCCAGCTTCAAGATTCGATTTCAAACCGATGATCAGGTCCGGCTTCAAGGAAGCGATAAGCTCGAGATTCGGCTCTTGACGAGTGCCGACATCGGTCACGTCCGAACCGATCTCCACCGGAATGTTTACCCATTGGTTCATCCCCTCAATATCTGCAATGCCGACGGGCTGAACGCCGAGCGCAAGGACATCCTCCGCGTAAAGCCATTCCAGTGCGACAATACGCTTAGGAACGCCAGTGATTTCCGTTTCGCCCAGGGCGTGCTTAATGGTTCGGGTCTCCGGCGTGGCCTCGGTGTTATCCCCACCCTGTGCGGCCCCTTGATCCGAATTCTGCGCTGCGGTAGAGCCGCCTCCATCATTGGATGCCGCGCCTCCGCCACAACCGGCTAAAACCAATGCAAAAATCAATACGATAAACACGAGACCCTTCATACTGCGCATTGAATTTCTCCCCCTCATACCCTCTATGTATTGTAGATATTGTTTACTAATAATAATTATTGAGAACAATTATCATTATCAACACTCAGCACAATGATAATTATTCTCATTAAGATTGTCAATAGAATTTATGAAGATTGCCTGAACCCTCCATGAATCTGCCTTTTCTGCCATGAGTATGGAATTCGTTCTTTACAGAACATGAGATGTATAACATAATCTTACTAAATTATTCCTACAAACTTAGCGTCTACCATTCAGTCTGGTGCCTTATATCCGCTTTAACAAAACAACCGAAAAGAGAGGGATCTGCATGCGTGACAAAACCCCCACTCCGGCTGCAGAGAGCGATTTTCCCGTTAAGGCCGGTAAACCTGCACGTCGAGCCCTAATCGCTGCAGGCTATCATCAGCTTGCCGACCTCACCCAAGCATCCGAGAAAGAACTGCTGGCGCTTCACGGGGTAGGGCCCAAAGCGATCAGAATACTGCGCGAAGCTCTTGCCGAGAAGGGCCTTTCCTTCAAAGAATAAATAAACACGATAGGTCTCCAAAGGCCATAAAGGCCAGGGATCTATCGTGTTTGTTTTTTTCCATACAGCACACCAATCTTGGATTGGTGCGCTCATTGATGTTCCATATCATCTTTGACAATGGGACTTCGACTATATGATGTTATAGCGTTTCAACATATCTTCGATGACGGTTCCGGAAACTTTTTTCAAAGCCTGCTTTTCTATTAAGTTCATGATCAACGGAAGCTTCAAATCGGTTAGTTTTTTACCGTCCATCATTTTGGAAGTGGAGTCCAGCAGTACACGGACATCGTAGCAGGAGCCGAACACTTCGGGTACGCCGCGGTCTACGTTTAATAAGGTGTACACAGCCTCCATTGCCGTTCTAACCGAATATTCGGTTGTAAATACGGTGTCGCGAACCGTGTCGGCAAACTGTCCGATAAACGCGAAGTTGACGCAACCATCCGGAACTACTTTTGGCCGGTCTCCTTCTGTTCTCGGCATGAAGAATGCCGTAATGTAAGGCATCATGGTCGGGATGCAGCGGGCAGAGTTGGCAGCCATGTCAGCAATTTCATGCTCCGGCACACCCAGATGGTACAGCCACTCCATCGTAATTTCCTCGCCGGTACATTCTCTCATCGGCTTCTTGATGTAATCGCCCGGAACATCGGTGAATAATCCATATACCCATACCACAAGCTGATCTTTCGGCTGCTCTTTGAAATGCGGTTGACGATTTAAAGTGTAACTCATGAGCCACTTGGAATCCTTTACGGACACGATGCCGCCGGTAACGACCTTTCCGCTGAACGGGTCGCGCTGACAAACTTTTTCAATATAGGGCGGAATTCTGTCATCAAGTGTCGTAACGGTTGCCGATTCCCAGTTCGTCGCTTCCGTATTCGTGCAGAATTTATCGGGGCGCCCAAAGGATGGATCCTGCTTGGCGATATTTCTCCAGAGCTCCCAGCAGCCGCCTGCGGAACGATTGAATTCAGCCGCACGATGATGGTCGCCCGAAGAAGAATTTTCCGTGCAGCTGCCATTTGTCACAAACACCAAATCATCTTCCGTTAAATCGATATATTCCTCATTGCCAGCACGGCGACATACAATTTGCTTGGCAACCTTCTTATTACCTTGAATATCAAATACTACATTCGTGACCGTTGTATCATATTGGAAATGAACGCCATGCGACTGCAAATATTTCATCATTGGCAGAATCAATGACTCATATTGATTATATTTCGTAAATTTTAACGCCGAAAAATCAGGCAGTCCGCCAATATGGTGAATGAATCTTTGAATGTAAAGCTTCATCTCCAAAGCGCTGTGCCAATCTTCAAAGGCAAACATCGTTCTCCAGTAAAGCCAGAAATTCGAGGCAAAGAAATCCTCCGTGAATACATCGGTAATTTGCTTATCATACAAATCTTCGTTTCGAGTAAAGAATAACTTCACGATTTCCAGCGAAGCTTTTTCACTCAGAGCAAATTTTCCATCCGTATGGGCATCCTCGCCTCGGTTAACCGTGGCTCTCATTAGAGAATAGTTTGGATCTTTCTTGTTCAGCCAGTAAAACTCATCCAAAACCGATGCGCCTTCAATTTCAAGAGACGGAATAGTACGGAACAAATCCCACAAGCATTCAAAATGATCTTCCATTTCCCGTCCACCGCGAATAATAAAACCTTTATCGCTGTCATGAATTCCGTCGCAGGCACCTCCGGGAAGACTAAGCTCCTCCAGAATGTGAACCCGTTCTCCCTTCATTTGGCCGTCGCGCACAAGGAAGCACGCAGCTGCCAGAGAGCCTAAACCGGCTCCAACCAGATATGCTGATTTTTTGTCGACATCGACCGGTTTTTCCGGACGGGCAAACGCTTCATAATTTCCATTGCTATAATACATTCCAGTCACCTCCGAATTGATTCTAGCAACTTCATCATAAGAAAATATTCGGAGGTCTCCTATAGACAATGTCCGCCTAATGTCGAAACTTTCGACAAAAGCCTAATATTGTCTAATGATCGTGGTGCGATTTAAACTTTTCAAGCGCGAAAAAAATATCTCCTTGAATCAAAATGCTTAGCCGGTCCACAATCGCAGCGGGCTCTTCCTTCATCCCTTTAGCAATCCAATCCAGCATCAATCCTACAAACGCATATTTATAAAAGTCAGCGATAAACGACTTATCATCATCCCTGATCGACATCGTAACGGCCTTTTCCTCGATAACTCCTATCAAAAGATTATAGGTTACGTTAAATAGGTACCTTTCCAGTTGCTCTCGTTTAATCGAATGATAGACACTCGTCACAAACGCCTTGTTTTTCAGCACATACTCAAATATTTGCAATAGGCCCTGCTGCCACGTGTCATATGTTTTCTTGCCATCCAACGCTATGGTAGCCTCACTTGTGCAAATCCACTCCACAAGATCATAAATATCCTTGAAATGATAATAAAACGTTTGGCGATTTACTTCGCAGTCCTCAACAATATCAATAACGGTTATCTTATCAAGCGTTTTTTTCTCAAGCATTTTTTTTAGCGATAGGGCAAGCGCTTTTTTTGTTGTTTGTGCCATAAAACCCCTCCAATCAAGAGCGTAATCATCCACACAGGCAATGATCAGATTATATATCTTCATTATAAAGGAACTCAACGCGAAAAAGCGGTATCCTTATGAGGCAAAATAAATTGGAAACACGCAGGAAGTCAAGAGATCGTAGCCCGGGTGGCATCGTAATAAATAAGACCCAATACACATTGTGAAATAATTCACCACATAATTGATTGCTCTATATTACAATGAAGTGGACCTGACGAGGCCGACCGGAGGGAGGCAACCAGGGAAGATCTGAGATTCGAAGAGTAAAGGTCACGCTCACGTTCCTTTTCACTTCTCGCTTTCCTTCGTTACGACCTCCTTTTTCGATTGGCTCTTTAGGGTCAACTAAATAGATATAGAGAAAATGGAGGGTTACACAGTGAAAAGGAAGTTTGCAGCAACGCTTATACTCATTCTCTCTTTCATGCTTGCTATCGCGGGATGCGGCAGCGGGAACCAGGATCAGAGTCAGGACAACGCGAAAAAAGAAGAAGACCAAGAGACAGCCGTTTCGGGTGCGTCCCAAACCGGTTATACGCCGATCGATCAGCTCAAAGAAAAGTATGATATCATCATCGTCGGTGCAGGCGGAGCCGGTATGTCTGCTGCTCTTGAGGCAAAAGAAAAAGGCATGAATCCGGTCATTTTTGAAAAAATGCCGATTGCCGGCGGGAATACCATAAAATCATCTTCGGGCATGAATGCTTCCGAAACCAAGTTCCAACAAGAACAGGGCATTAAGGACAACAACGATTTATTTTATGAAGAGACTTTAAAGGGCGGTCATGGAACCAACGACAAAGACATGCTTCGTTTCTTCGTTGACAACTCGGCAAGCGCGATCGATTGGCTGGATTCCATTGGGATTCGGTTGAACAATATCACCATTACGGGCGGCATGAACGAAAAACGCACGCACCGTCCTGAGGACGGCTCAGCAGTAGGACAATACCTTGTCAACGGACTGGTAAAAAATGTACAAGAACAAGAAATTCCGCTATTCGTCAATGCCAAGGTAACGGATATTACGGAAAAAGACGGCAAGGTAAACGGCGTCAAAGTCATCTTCAACGAGAATGATGAGAAAAACATTGCAGCAGATGCCGTCGTTGTAACAACCGGCGGTTTCGGAGCCAATATGGACATGATTTCCGAAGTTCGGTCCGATCTGAAAGGGTACGTGACCACCAACCAGGAAGGCAGCACCGGTGACGGCATCACCATGATTGAAAAGCTCGGCGGTACAACGGTCGATATGGATCAAATCCAGGTTCACCCTACGGTGCAGCAGGAGAAATCTTATCTCATCGGGGAGGCCGTTCGGGGAGAAGGAGCCATCCTCGTGACCAGCCAAGGCAAACGTTTCACAAACGAGCTGGATACTCGGGACAACGTCACCGCCGCCATCAATAAGCTTCCTGAAAAATCGGCTTATCTTGTGTTCGATTCCGGGGTAAAATCCCGCGTCAAAGCGATTCAGCAATATGAGAAAATGGGCTTTGTCATTCACGGTGATTCGATCGAGTCTTTAGCCAAAGAAATGGGCGTCCCAGCTGATCAGCTTAAAGTCACACTGGATACATGGAACAGTGCGGTGAAGAACAATAAAGATACCGAATTCGACAGAACGACAGGCATGGATAACGACTTGTCCGAAGCGCCATACCACGCCATCCAAATCGCCCCCGGTATTCACTACACCATGGGCGGCGTAAAAATCAACACGAACACGGAAGTTTTGGATAAAGACGGCAAGCCTATTCCAGGATTGTTTGCAGCCGGTGAACTAACAGGCGGATTGCACGGTCAAAACCGGATCGGTGGCAACTCTGTTGCCGAGATCATTATTTTCGGCCGCCAAGCCGGCATCAAATCAGCTGAATTTGTGGGAGCACGGTAAGCTGTAGTCTGCATCCTTCATACGGCAAAACAACAAACGCTTGGCCTTGTTTTGATCTTCCGATAGCCATCTTTTTAAAAACCATATTTACATTTCTATAAAAATAGATATAATAAGCATATGGATACCTTACAAACCATCAAAGCACTATCAAACGAGTCCCGGTTTAAAATCCTGGAGTGGCTGAAGCATCCGGAGGAACATTTTGCTCCGCAGGATCACATGCCTTCGAAATGTGATTTTCAGGGCGGTATCTGCGTGGGCTCCATTTCGGATAAAACAGGACTCGCTCAGTCGGTCGTTTCTGGCTACCTGGTAAAATTGCAAAAGGCCGGTCTACTGGAATCCCATCGAGCGGGCCAGTGGACATATTACAGACGGAATGAGGAAGGCATTCAGCGTTTTATCGAACAACTCAAGAAAGAGCTTTAGGCTTAAAAAGCAAAGTGAAATTGAAGATTAAGCTTAAAAGCTCTTTCTTTTTATCATATATATCTATTTTTATGAAAATACAGAAAAGCATATTAAACATATTGGAGGATTCCATACATGACCAACCAAAATCAAAATGTCCGTTCTACAGCGTCCCTATTCGAGCCATTTACCATCGGTAACCTTACTCTTTCGTCCCGCGTGGTGATGGCCCCTATGACGCGCGGGTTCTCCCCTAACGGCGTTCCAGGCCCGGATGTGGCCGCTTACTACCGCCGGCGTGCGGAGAATGGCGTCGGATTGATCATTACCGAAGGAACACTGATTAACCATCCAGCGGCTACCGATAGCCCCAATGTGCCTAACTTCCATGGTGAAGCCGCATTGAACGGCTGGGCCGAGGTGGTCCGTCAGGTCCATGAAATCGGCGGTAAGATCATGCCGCAAATTTGGCATATCGGCATGACTAGACCAATAGGCGCCGAGCCAAATCCGGAGGCACTTCCCATCGGACCATCCGGACTTGACCTGGACGGCAACGTCGTCACGAAGCCGATGACCAAGGATGAGATCGAGCAGGTCATTCAAGCTTATGCCGATGCGGCCGCGAATGCCAAGCGCATTGGCTTTGACGGAGTAGAAATCCATGGTGCCCACGGATACCTGATCGACCAATTCCTCTGGGAGAGAACGAACCAGCGTACCGATGAATACGGAGGTGACATGCTGAAGCGCGCCCGCTTTGCGGTCGAAGTGGTGAAAGCCGTACGTGAGGCGGTGGGTCCGGACTTCCCGGTTGCTATCCGCTTATCCCAATGGAAGACGACCCAATATGAAGCAAAGCTGGCGGATACGCCTGAAAAGCTGGATCAGTTGTTAACCGCGCTGTCTGACGCCGGGGTCGATATATTCCACTGCTCGACCCGCCGCTTCTGGGAGCCTGAATTCGAAGGTTCTGACCTGAACTTTGCTGGATGGGCCAAGAAACTGACAGGGAAAACGGTTATCACCGTTGGTTCTGTCGGCCTCGATGAAGTATTTACAAGCCTCTTCACCCAAGGTAAGGGTGCCGGCCAGAAGGACCTTGAAGAGCTGCTGAACCGCCTTGAGGAGCATGAATTTGACCTGGTTGCCGTAGGCCGTGCCCTGCTGGCTGATCCAGAGTGGGCTGCTAAGGTTCGAAACGGACGTTTCGACGAGTTGGCACCATTCACGCCGGATTCCTTGAAAACCCTGGTTTAATGCGATTTCAGTCCCACCCCCCGGGACTTATAGCCGCATTGGATCTTTAAATATAAGAAAACCTCTATCGAGGCCAATTCAAGGACGAGCGACCGCGATTCAAAGGTAGGTTTTCTTGCGATATAGAATTTCATCAGCTCCGCTGATAACTTATAAATTCTATATCTATAAGAAAAACGTCGATCGACGTACTTTCACAGTAGACAGACCGCATGTAGCGGAAGTTTTTCTTGCGAGATAAGGATGCTAAGCCTCGGATGTCTATACTTTCTTATCTCTTAAATCAAAAAACCGGAAGAAGACTTCAGTCTCTTCCGGTTTTTTGCTGTATAATAATTTGCTCTTACCGCTGACCTGGACAGCCTGCCGCTCATGGGACCGCCACTTCTAGCTCCATTCAACGGACCGTTTTCCGAAGAATTGACCTGGCGAAACATACAGCCAGAAATACCCGATAGCTGAAATGAGACACAGCTGATACTCTCCGATCGGCTTCATCCAGACGGCTATTCGTCTTGCAGGGCGGCTTGACGCTTGTAATGATCCTCGATTACCATGCAAGCCATCGCTTCGATCACGGGTACGACGCGGGGACAGATGCATGGATCGTGCCTGCCGATCGTCGCAATCTCCCGTTCGTTGCCGTCCACATCGACAGTCTGTTGAGGGATAGAAATGGATGAAGTCGGCTTTACGACGACTCGAAACACGATGTCCGCCCCAGTGCTGATACCACCGATGATCCCGCCGGCATGGTTCGTCCGGAACCCTCCTGCGTCCATCTGATCGTTATGTTCGCTTCCCCGCATAGAGGCCGCTTGGAAGCCCGTCCCGAATTCAATGCCCTTAATCGCGCCAACAGATAACATTGCCTTCGCTAACTCAGCGTCAAGCTTGTCGAATACGGGCTCCCCCAGTCCTGCGGCAATGCCGCTAATTCGACATTCGACGATCCCCCCGCAGCTGTCGCCTTCTTCTGCCAGTCGTTCGATCATCTCGATCATGCGAACGGCTGCTTCAGGATCGCACGCGCGAACGGCATTTTGTTCGATAGCATCGGCGTCGAATTGCTCACATCGGATGCCACCAATCTCCGTCGTATAAGCCATGATGGAGACGCCCCGACGTTCTAAAAGCTTGCGCGCCACGGCTCCGGCAGCCACTCGCGCAGCTGTCTCCCTTCCCGAAGCTCTTCCGCTGCCGCGATAGTCGCGGATCTTGTATTTCTTTTCATAAGTGAAATCCGCATGCCCGGGCCGGTAGGCCGATTTGATTGTGTCGTATGCCGACGGGCGCATGTCGGTGTTATTAAGCATGATGCACAGTGGCGTTCCCGTCGTTCGCCCCTCGAAAAGACCGGATAAAATTCGTATCTTATCGTATTCCTTGCGAGGAGTTGTAACTGAGGATTGCCCGGGTCTTCTTCGATCCATCTGAATCTGAATGTAGGCCTCGTCCAGCTCAACGCCCGGTGTGACGCCTTCCAAAATGACGCCCACTGCTTCTCCGTGTGACTCCCCGAACGTAGTCATTTTTAACCGCTCTCCAAACGTACTCCCTGCCATGTCCATACCTCCCGAATACTTTCGATTCCTTCTCCTTCAGTTTAGAGGTATATTTGAAATAAATGAAATCGCAATATCGAAGAGTTCCCATAGAGAGGATTGATAACAAATGATCGCAAACACGGAATGGTATCGAGTGTTCCTGCATGCGGCAGAGACTTCCAATCTGACGAAAGCTGCGCAAAACCTCCATATGACACAGCCTTCTGTGAGTTACGCCATCAAGCAGTTGGAAGAAGCACTCGGTGTAGGGCTGTTCGACCGGTTATCCAAGGGTGTCCGCTTAACGCAAGAAGGTCAGGCCTTGTATCAGCATGTAAGGCAAGCATTCGATGAACTTGATTCAGCCGAGCACCGCTTGAAAAGGCTACAGCAGTTCAGCGAAGGCAGGCTGAGGATTGGCGCGAATGGGGCAATCCTCAAGGACTTTCTCCTCGCCTTGCTCGACCGATTCCATGTCCGCTATCCCGACATCCGTATTCAGCTGTCACAGGAGCGGACAAGCAGCATTTTGGAACGCTTAAAGAAAGGCTCATTGGATCTCGGCTTTGTTCACCTGCCCGTATCGGATGAAGAGATCAAGATCATCGACTCGCATGACTCCCCTTATTGCGCTGTGATCGGAACGGCCTTCGCAGAATGGGCGCGAGAGCCCCTTCGGACAGAACAGTTGGCGGAGCTCCCCCTCTTAATGCTATCCCCCGGCAGCTCGACACGCTCCTTCATCGAAGGGTGGTTCCGGTCACAAGGAGTGGAAGTGGAAGCCGACTTCGAGTTGAACAGCCTGGACATGTTAGCGGAATTTGCCGAGCGCGGTTATGGAACAGCATTCTTGCCGCGAGCCTTTGTCGCGTCCCGCATCTCGGACGGTTCCTTGCTAGAGCTTCGAACAGAAATGCCGTTACCGGATCGATATATTGGTGTCGCTGTTCGGAAGCAGGTGTCGCCCTCGCTTGCTGCAGGGGCATTTTTGGAGATGCTGCAGCAGAATTGACGATCTTTCCGCCGAAAGAAGATTAGCATCATCAACCTTATGAATACATGATCTTGCCTACAGCAAGCCACCTTTATGATCCTGTTCGGTGACCTCTTACTAAGCGGTTATTTCAAGACGGACCGAAATGCCCATGAGCCACGGTCAGCCTTTTGAGGGCTCGTCGAAATTCACAAGCGAAATAAAGCTGGCACCTGATGAATACAGGAGCCAGCTTTTATTTTTTACTAACAGTAAACCCTCACTTCAATAACCTCGGCATAATCCGAGCCGTTCGTGCTTTCCACCACCAACCGAAGCGCCGTGCTCTGAACGGGCTCCTCCAAACGGTGGACTCTCTTCCGGCGGCGGTTATGCGCCTCCAAGTCAAGCGTAATCCAATTCCCTTCCGAATCCAGCGCCTCTAATCTATAGGCACAGACCAGCTCAGGGATGATATCGAAAGGCGTACGATGATGGTGCAGATTGATCAGATCTTCATTAACGTCATCGTTGAAAATGAGGTGAATCTCACGAATCGTCCGCGCCTCTTCCCATTCCAGCTTCAACCAAGGCGTCTCCCCGTCTGCGATGCGCTCCGATACCCACATATGCGGACCGCCGAACGGACGTTTATAGCCGTCAATGACATGCTCGGGATGATAAGCATCCGTGATGCCGGTCATTCTCAGGCAAAACATTCGGCGAACCCATTTTTTCATGCTCCACTCGACAACGCGCTGGTTGTCGTCATGGTCCTCGAGCTCCTTGGACACCTGCGAGGCAGCACCGCGTTCAAAAGCAAGACATCCGCTGACGGTCCGGGAGGACAGATACAGGGAGAGATCCGGATTGCGACGAACGATGACAAACGCATTCTGCGCTTCTCCCGGCTGCCAATCAACGGGCATGGCTGCCCACTGCTGCGTTCCTGCCTTCACCTGGATCTCCGTCCGGCTCTCCAGCTTGGCGGGCACGTAATTCTCCTTTTTCCCGGTGCTCCAAATTTCTACGGTCAGTTGAGTATCCCGCTTCGCATCGATCAGCCATTCCAGTTCTCCGCTCAGACGCGGATCGACCGGCATCAGCACGGCGATGTCCCGTTCCAGCGCATAAGAGGCCTCCGCCTCCTCGATCGCAATCCTGGACAGGTGGGACGATGCGCTGATCTTGGCGCTTCGTGCCAGATCCCGCGGATCGCGGTTCACCACCCCAAGCACGGAGGCATCCTGCTTCAGCAGCGTCTGCTGAAGCTCCCCGCTCCGGCTGCGCGACAGCTCGCGCGGCGTAATGCCGTGCTGGACGCACAGCGCCGCAGCCGTGCCGGCCGCTTCGCCCAGGACGGCGCAGGTCGCCATCACCCGCGTGGTGCCAAAGGCCACATGGGTGGCGCTGATGTTGCGCCCGGCGAACAACAGGTTGGTCACGTTTGCCGAATACAGGCTGCGGTACGGGATATGGTAATTCCCGTCCGCATGCATATGCTTCGAGCCGCTCTCTTCGGCGTACATGCCCTGCGGCGGATGCAGATCGATCGACCAGCCGCCGAAGGCCACCCGGTCCTCGAACGGCTCCTGGGCCATGATATCGTTCTGCGTGAGCACATAGTCGCCGACAAACCGGCGGTATTCCCGCTTGCCCGGCTGGGCGCCGACCCACTCCAGCGTCATATTGACGGCATCGAATTTGCCGGAATTTTTGATATAGTCCCATATGCCGTAAATGACCGACCACAGCTCATCGCGGATCCGCTCATTGTCATGCACGGTATCGAGCTCCCCGCCCCATTCGATCCACCAGTAATGGCAGCCCGAGTCGCCGCTGCGGATGACCCGCTTGATCGGGATCGGCGTCTGCGTAATATCCTTCGCAAAAACGGGCGGCACGAATTTCACCGGATGTCCGGCGTCCTTGGTGTAGAACAGCAGCGTGCTGCCGAGCGTCACATCGTCCGCCGTTTCCGGCGCCCATTCCTCCCCGTATTCGCTGCGGGCTTCCCGCCCGATCCGGTATTTCGCTCCCGCCAGAAAGCCGACCAGCCCGTCCCCCGTGCAATCCAGGAACACGGGACTCTCAAACCGGATGCGCCGCTCCGAGCCCATCATCCAACCGGTAACCGATCGGATCTGCCGCGCGTCAGAATCACCATCCGCTTCAACCTCATGCACGTCCGTATTCAAGAACAAGGTTATATTCGGCTCGGCCCGTACGGTCTCCAGCACGATCAAATCCCATAGATACGGATTGCCGTCCGGATTCCGGTACTGGTTCTCCACGAACATCTCGCCCATAATGCCGGTTTCCCGGGCATAGCGGTTGATCCCGTGGGCCGTCGCGCCGCAAACCCATACCCGCACCTCGCTGCTGGAGTTGCCCCCCAGCACGGGACGGTTCTGCACGAGTGCTACCTTCTGTCCGAGTCTAGCGGCTGCCACCGCCGCGCATACCCCTGCCAAACCGCCGCCAATCACCGTAATGTCGCTTACTGCCGTTTCGTTTCTCATGCTTCGACTCCTTTCATTTTTGTCCAGCTCATGTGTGGACCTGGATTCTGGGCTATCCTTTTACAGCCGAGCTCGCCACGCCCTGAATGATATATTTCTGACCGATCAGGAACACGAGAATCATCGGAATGATGCCTGCGGTCGCCGCCGCCATCATGCCGTTATAATCCACCGTATTTTCCAGAATGAAATTTTGCAGTCCCAGCGGAACGGTATACAGATCCTGATCGATCAAAAACACCAAAGCGTTCTCGTAATCGTTCCAGTGCCAGGAGAAATCGATAATGGCCAGCGTAGCCAGCGAAGGCTTCGCCATCGGCAGAATGATCCGCGAAAAAATGCGGAAATGTCCTGCTCCGTCGATAAAGGCAGCCTCCGAAATTTCATGCGGTACGGAGAGGAAGAACTGCCGCATCATGAACACCCCGAAAATCGTGAATACGCCCGGCAATATAAGGGCCCAATGCGTGTTGTAGATACCGACCCAGTCGAACATGATGAACTTCGGTACAAACAAGACCTGGGGAGGGACCATCATCATCGACAGATAGATCATGAACATAGCATTCCGTCCCTTAAACTCGATCCGGGCAAAGCCGTAAGCGGCTAAAGCGGACAGCAGTACCGCTCCGACGGTGCTGATCAAGGCGACTTTTAGCGAGTTCAGGTAGTATTGGCCAAAGCTGTTCGCTCCTGTCCACACTTTCACATGATGATCCCACATGAATTGGGCGGGAATCCACTTAATCGGGTATTGGAACACTTCCGCCGGCATCTTGAACGAAGTGCTGATCATCCAGAGGAAAGGAACGATCATAATTACGCTGAAGAACAGCATAATGAGCGTGATGATTATTTTAGTATATAAAGCTTTGGTCATATTCCTTCCTCCTTAATAGTGAACCCAGCGCTTCTGACCGATCCATTGAATGACAGTGAAGATCATGATGATCAAGAACAGCGCCCAGGAGATCGCGGATGCATAACCCATTTCGTAGTAACGGAAGGCGTTTTGGTAAATGAACAGGGACAGCACGGTGGTGCTGTTGCCCGGGCCCCCTTGCGTAATGGCTTGAATGATCCCGAATTGCTTGATGGTCATGATGAGCCCGGTAATCAGCAGAAGGAAGGTTGTAGGGCTGACGAGCGGCCACAAGATGCTGCGAACCGTTTGCCAGGCGCGGGCCCCGTCGATTTTGGCGGCCTCCAGCAGTTCAGTCGAAACCTCTTGCAGAGCGGCTAGGTAGATGATCATGTTATAGCCGAGCATAAACCAGATCCAGATGATGTCGATGGCATACATAGAGGAATCCATGGTGGACAGCCATCCCGGGGGATTGGTAATGCCGAACGACTTGAGGATTCCGTTGATCGGGCCGTTATTCGGATGGAACAGCAGCATCCACACAAAGGCCACGGCGACGCCGCTGGTGATGTAAGGCATGAAATATAAGGCGCGGAGCAGCTTTTTTAAATACACCGAGCGGTTCAAAACTACGGCGACGATAAAAGCCAGTCCAATCGATATAGGAACGGATAACAGAAAGAACAACGTATTTTTGATCGAAATGTAGAAGACCTCGTCGCCCAGCATTTTTTGAATATTGGCCAGACCCACGAACTTCGTGTCCGAGCTCATAAATTTGTAATCCGTAAACATGAGATAGAACGAATACAAGGCTGGCACAATAAAAAACAGCATCACGCCGACCATGTTCGGACCGATAAACAGATAGCCGAGATACTGTTGCCGTTTCATCCAGGATGTTTTCACATAGCCCCACTCCTCTTGGTCTTTTTCATCTCAAGCATAGCAGTCGGGACCAAGCGGGGATAAGGAACAAAACCTTCGAATTTATGCTACAGAAGTATGCAATTGCAGGGTCGTGATTTTTGGCGGCTCCGTAGATTTGTTCTATTATCTCAAGCAAAAAAGGGGACCACCGCTGAAGCGATAGTCCCCTTCTATTAGTGCTGATAACCTCTTATTTGCCCTCTTTTAATAACGTATTATGCCGGTTTACCATGGCTTCTAGAGTTTGATCCAGCGATTGTGCGTCCAGGAAATACTTCTCGTACTCCTGGGCGCGCATATCCATTACCTCTTGCGGCAAGCTCCTTACATACGTAGGCGTTTTGTCTTCGAACATGACATGCATCAGGGAATCCAGGTCATACGTGTCTTTCTTATCCCCGAGCAGGCTGTTTAACGCTTCTTCCTGATTGGCGTCCTTCGATGCAGGCAATCTTCCGCCAGCAGCCATAGGAGCCATGCCTCCGTCCGCATACCACTTCAGGAATTCCCAAGCTTCCGCTTGCTTTTTGGATTTGGCATTAATGGAGATGTAATCCCCGAGACCGCCCCTTGTCACGTAATTGTCTGCACTGTCCGTCAGTCTCGGCACTTGTGCGAATGCGATGGTGAAGTCGCGCGGGAAATCGGTAAAGTTGTTCGAGCTTCGCAGGAGCCAGGCCCCGATATTCAACATAGGCACTTCTCCGCTCAAGAACACTTGCTCCACCGGCATTTTGGAAGTCAGCTGCTCTCCGAGCGGCGGCGTGGTCTTGTCTTCCTTCATCATGACCTTCAGCGTTTCCAGCCATTTTTTGACCAGCGGGTGGTCCAGATTCGAAGTTCCGTCCGCCTTGGTATACCCCTCTTGCGATAACACCGAATCAATCGGATCGACGAAAGGCTCCATATTTTGAATAAACCCGTAGTTATTACCGACTTTGAGTTTCTTGGCATATTCGCGCAGTTCATCCCACGTCCAATCCTTCGGAACGGGCAGGCCCGCTGCATCGAGGGCTTCCTTGTTCAGCGCGACGAAGAACGCACTCTTCGTGGTCGGCATTCCATAATACTTCCCGTTGATTTTCCAGCCTTCGGCGTCAGGTCCCATTTTCTCGTCAATATTGTAATCGTTGAATTGGCTCAGATCCAAGGCTAGGTTGGACTCCACCCGTTTGGACGTTTGGGAAAGCGTGTAATTTACGAACAGGTCTACATCCTGGCCCGTAATCATGGCAGTATCGAGCTTCAGGTTTCCGTCATCGTCATTGACGTAGCGCACATATTCGACTTGAACATCCGGATGCTCAGCATTCCATGCATCAATGACTTCTTGCGGTCCCGCTTCCGGCGGTACGCCGCCCCACATGGTTAGTTTGATCGGTTCGCCCGATGAAGGCGCTTTCGAATTGTCCGTTCCTTGTCCCTCACTTGCGGATGACGGTTCCTTACCACCGCAACCGGCGAGAAGACCCAATAGCATGATACCGATGAGAAGCATCGCCCATCCCTTTTTATTTTTCATATTAGAGACCTCCCAGAAAATCATAATGGTTTTGATGATGCCCTCTCATCGTAGCAGGGAACGGGAGCCGCTTTTAAGCTACATATCCATTCAGATGATGGAACAAAATGATGGAATTCCTGTTTCGGCGAATCCTATGTCTTGCATAGAATCGTTCTATTTGAGGTCTTTGCTATGTTGTCTGTATTTACTCGGCGTGAATCCGGTCAATCGCTTAAAGATTTTAATAAAATAATTGTCGTTCACGAACCCCACCCGAAGGCTGATCTCGTGAACAGGGAGGTCGGTTTGAAGCAAATACGCGATGGCTTTATCCACCCGGACCTGGTGCAAATAATGAATCAAGGTGCGTCCGGTCTTTTTCTTGAAGAGCGCGCTGACGTAATTTTCGCCCATCATCACGTAGCCAGACATCGATTTCACCGTAATGTCCTGCTCGTAGTGCTCATGGATATACTGCAGTATCTTCTGTACTTCCGGGTGCGACGTAATTTCCCTTGGGGAGGGATGATGTGCCGGCTGTGACGGCATCGTCTCCGTGGGCACGACCGGAATCGGAACAGGTTGGCTCGGGTTCGGGTTATTCTTCGCCAGCTCGACGTTCATTTTGTGCAGCGTTTCCCGCAGCGTATTCACGCTCATTGACAGCTTCAAGATATAGTTGGATGCACCATATTCCATCGCCTGCCGGACATACTCGAAATCACTCATGCAGGTCAGCATCACGAACCGCGAGGCGTACCCCTCTTCCCGGGTTCTGCGGAGGAGCTCCACGCCGTCCATCTCCGGCATCACGATATCAGTCAGCACGAGATCGGGCGGGTTGCTCCGGATCATCTCCAGCGCCTCGGCACCGTTGCCTGCCTCTCCCGCCACCTTGAATCCAAGCTCCTCCCACGCGATGATCTCCCGTACGGACTCTCGCACGAACACCTCATCCTCCACCAGCAGCACCTTCCACATAGGTCTCCCCTCCTCGTAGCTTTTAAAATCCCGTTCCAGCCCGCACAGGCCGAAGCGCCGAATAATCTGCCCGTTATGATGAAATCAAGTGTTCATTCTGATAGGGTGTTGAGATTAACAATGGGATAGAGAACCGAATCCTCGTTCCCAGCTCCGAAGAAATAATCTCCATGCTGCCCTCTTCTTTAAACAGCAGCCGAAGCAGCTCCTGTACATTGCTAAGACCGATGCCCGGCCGTTTACGCATCCCGTTCGCCTGCCGGGACTGCTCCATGCCGACGCCGTTGTCCTTGATCTCAACCGCCAGCCGGTTCGGCCCCTCCCGGATAACCGTAATTTCAATGAGGCCCTCCTGCTCCGGCAGCGGCCCGATTCCGTGCAGGATGGCATTCTCCACGAGCGGCTGCAGACAAAGCTTTGGCACAAGCGCATAGAGAATGTCCTCATCATACGCAAAGGTCACCTCAAAACGGTGATTGTAACGCACCTGCTGAATATGCACATAGGCCTGCACCAGCTCGATTTCATCCTTCAGGTGCACCAGATCTTTCTCCGTATTCAGACTCGCCTCCAGCAGTTTGCCGAGAGACAGGGTGATATTGGTGATATCGTCATTTCCATGACGGATGGCAATCCACTTGACCGTATTTAGCGTGTTGAGCAGAAAATGCGGGTTCATCTGGGCCAGCAGCATATGAAAATGCACCGCTTCCTTCTGCCTTTCCTCGGCCTTCAATCGCTGAATCAGCACATCCATGTCGTCGAGCATGGAATTAAACGTCTGCGTCAATTCCAGAATCTCACCTCGAAACTTACGCTCGGGCAGTCGGATTTTCAGATTTTTGCGGACAACCGCCTTCATCTTATTCTGCAAATGAGATAACGGCCGGGTAATCGTGGCTGCAATGATGAAGGTCATGATAAGAAACGCGCCGGTCAGCAGGAAAAAGGTCATAAAATATTGGCGCTTCAGTTCCTCAATCTCGTTAAAAAGCACCGTCAGCGGAATCCGGTTCACGATATACCAGTCCAGCGACTCCACGTAAATATAATTCACCAGGGTGTTCGAAGCTTTGTCGATAAAATACTTCTGCCTAGGCTCGGCTGCAATCCTGGCTTTCACCTCGCTTGTCAGACTGCTGTTCAGGATCGATTGGGATACGTTCTCGCCGGCGCTCGTAATCAAAAAATATTCCTGTCGCAGCGTCGACTGCTTCATTACAGATTGAAACCAAAAGGAGTAATCGATGCTGATCCGGGCCATGCCGTACGGCTTGTTGCGGGGAGTTTCCATGTAAGCGTACAGCGACAGCAGGTAAGGGCTCGTGGAGATATCCCTCAGTACGTAATTCGCATCGCTCGAAACCCAGTGATACGACACGCCCTCCATCTGTTCCCTATCAAATCCAGGGTTGTCCCGCAGCTTTCTGTAATCGAGGGCCTCCCTGGGAGAATATGAAGTGTAAGCGTTACCATGAAAATCGAGAATCGTGAAGTAGACCGACGGATTATACAGGAAAAAGCTGTTGTTCAAATTTTTGAACTTTTCCTCCATCAGGTTTTTGTTCTCGAGTCCTTGTCGCTGCCCGGGATGGGTCAGCACGGAGGCCACCGTCGAATCCTGCTCTAGAAAGATCAGCGTTTTAAAGGCCACGCTCAACTGATCCTCAAGCGTTCGATACATCTGCTCCAGCTGGCTGTGGCTCTGCTGGCTGATTTTCTCCTGGACCAAGGTCTCGATCCGCTGGTAGTTGTACAAATTCAAAATGCCGAAAGGCAGCAGTATGACCAGAACGAACGCGGCAAACAGACGGTATTTCAGCTTGTGTGGAAACAGGAATCGTATTCGGTTCAGCACCCTCCCGCACTCTCCTTTTCGCTCGCTTGTTCTTCAATTATATCAGCACCGGTTCGCTTGAGAATGGGAATGCCTGAAATTGCATGGATATGTGCGGTCGATGCCAAGGGCAAGCGCAGTGGATGTGTAGATTTGTTCTATTTTTATCAGACAAAAAGACCAAACTCTCCGGAAAGAGCTTGGCCTTCATCTACTGCATCAACACATTTCGTGCTCAAGCGCGTTAACGATCACGCCCGCTAACGTCGAGGTCAGCCACTCTCGATCATGCGGGCCACGTTTGATATCGGATTTAAAAAACTTACTTTTCCATCAGCATTTCAAAGCAATTTAACAGCAGCACATACGTCTGCTCGAAGGTGAGCTCGCCTTTCGGGTTGAACTGATTCTTGGCCATGCCGTTCATTAAAGAGAGGTTTATCGCTTGGTATACTTGTTCCTTCGCCCATGGCGAGATGTTGCTATCGTCCGCGAACAGCGAAGCCGCAGCTGATCCGGTTGACGCCGGTCTGCCTTTCAATTCATTTGTCTTGGCATACACCTGAAGGATCAGCGCGGCAGCCTGTTCTCTGGTGATGGTCGCTCGCGGCGAGAAGGATTGCGGCGATGTGCCGTTGATGATGCCGTTTTGGCTTGCCCACGTCACGGTCCAATCATCGACGTCCTTAAATGGGGTCTTAACGCCAGAGACATCCATATAAAGATCCTGTCCCAGCATGGTTTCGATCATATGTACCGCCATCTCCGTAAACTCCACTCTGGTGATCGGCTGCTGGTAGGATCGGTCAAACGACCAGCCGATAATGCCATTCGCTTTTGCCTTCATGTAATCCGCTTGAGCCCAGTTGCTCACTTTGCCATTAGCCGGACCATCATTCACGTTAACGTAGACCAGGCTTCTCGCCCCCAGATAATCATTGGCAGAGATCCATGTCGATCCCTTGCCTACGGCTTTGACCTTGCCGTTTGCATCTATCTCAACGATCCGGTTATCTCCGCTCTTGAACGTATTGCCACTGGTCTGAAGTCCGCCAGTGAGGCCCATTTGAAGGGTTTGCCCCTTTTGGAGCTGAATATCGTAGCGGGCCAATAAACCAGGCATCATTTTGAAAAACGTCGTGGTGAGCTCAACCTGTGCCGTGCTTCCGGAAGCGGTATATAGCCCCGTGATCTGAACGGTGAAGGCATCGTCCGGCGCAAAATCGCCTATGCTGTCAGGCCTAAAAATGACGGCAAACGGCACGCCGTAATAGCTGGTCTGCACATTGAAATATTTGCCCGATTTATCGTTGTCGCTCTTGTCAAAGCTCCACTCTTTCCCGTCCCTCACACGGGTCAATTTCACTTGAATCTGATCCGTTCTGGTCCGGTCATACTTTTGCGGGTTCAACGACACCGACCATGGATCGTTTGTCTTAAAAACCTCTTCCGGAAAATATCCTGCAGACGGCCAGGAGATGTAATCATATTGAACTTCGGAAGCTGCGCGGCCCTTGTCCATCGCGTACATCGACGCATAGGCAACGTTGTTGGATGTATGTACCATTCCGAACATGGTCTGTTTCATCTCCGGATTGATAATCCACCGGCGGTGTCCGACGCGGTCGATATTCGTAGCCCCGCTATCCGCCATATAACCAAGGACATTGTCATAAAAGGTCGGGCTGCCGCCGTAAAGGTTGCTTGTCCTCGCGCCTTCCTTCGCTGAAGCGTACAGCGAATCGTCCATGCCCGCCGGCATGGTTGGATAATGGTTCAGCTTTTGATGCAGGGCGTTCACAAGCGCTGTCGCCTGCTGCTGCCCTGCAAGCGAAGGGTTGGCTGTCACGTCATCCGGCAGGCCGGATAGGTATCTTACAAAGTTGACGGCCCGAATGCCGTCCTCGATATATTCCGGTTTTATCGTCCCTGCCTTATAGGGTACGGCGACGCTTGGCGATTCCATGTAAATTCGTTCAGGCCCCATATAGGATGTGCCAGTATCCATCGGTTTGAACTGCTGCCATTTATTCAGGATATCCTGCTTCGTCCGTTCTCCCGTCAGCTGCTGAACGTCAGCTGCATGGGCATCGGGGGCCCATAAGACTGCTGCGACGAGCATAGCCGCAGGAAAAATCGGCCATTTTCTCGATCGTTGGAGTGATCGTGTCATAGATTCAAGCCACCTTACTTGTAGTATTTTTCCTATAACTTCCGTCTTCATCATTATAACGGCAAATATAGGAAACTTGAACTATAAAAAAGATAGGCGTTTAGATCTACTAGAGTATCATGGTAGCTCCACACCTCTTCCCCGCTCAGGTGCGAATATCGGTGGAGGAGCAACGCGTTCGCCTTTAAAATCGGGAAGCTTCCTTAAACCTATTTCATTCCTGCTTCCCGAGTTTAACAGCGACCGGAGCCGATATTCGCACGACCCCACGTCACGATAACAGAGAGCCGCCCTTCCCTTTCTCCCCCTCCCACACTCAAAAGCCCAGCTCATGTAACCTAACATGAGCTGGGCTTTCTTTGCACTCCTACGAGATGCCCCCAAGAGGCTGCACACCTCTCCCCTGCTCAGGTGCGTATATCGGGTGGAGGAGCAACGCGTTCGCCTTTAAAATCGGGAAGCTTCCTTAAACCTATTTCATTCCTGCTTCCCGATTTTAACAGCGACCGGAACCGATATACGCACCGTCCCACAGCACCATATCAGAGTGTGCAGCCACTCCCTCCCCCAGACATCCCTCAAGTTAATGCAAAAAAGCCCAGCTCCCCCAAAAGCAGGAGCTGGGCTTTCTATTATTTCAATTATTTGCGCTTCAAGTTGTAGAACGACTTCAAGCCGTTGTATTGAGCAAGTTCACCCAATTGATCTTCGATGCGAAGCAATTGGTTGTATTTTGCCACACGGTCTGTACGGGAAGGAGCACCCGTTTTGATCTGACCTGCGTTCGTAGCTACTGCGATATCAGCGATCGTGCTGTCCTCGGACTCACCGGAACGGTGGGAGATTACAGCCGTGTATCCTGCGCGTTTTGCCATTTCGATCGCATCGAATGTTTCAGTCAATGTACCGATTTGGTTAACTTTGATCAGGATGGAGTTACCGATGCCTTCGTTGATACCTTTTTCCAGACGCTCGGTGTTGGTAACGAACAGGTCGTCACCCACGAGTTGAATTTTGTTACCCAATTTCTCGGTGAGCAATTTCCAACCTTCCCAATCGTCCTCGGAGCATCCGTCTTCGATGGTTACGATCGGGTATTTGTCTACCCAAGAAGCGAGCAAGTCCACGAATTCTGCCGGCGTGAAGGATTTGCCTTCGCCTTCCAGAACATACTTGCCATCTTTGAAGAACTCGGTGGAAGCAACGTCCATACCCAGCAATACATCTTCGCCTGGCTTGTAGCCGGCTTTTTCGATCGCTTCGATGATGGAAGACAGTGCATCTTCGTTGGATGTGAAGTTAGGAGCGAAGCCGCCTTCGTCACCAACCGCCGTGTTCAGGCCTTTGCCCTTCAGAACGGATTTCAAGTTGTGGAAGATTTCAGCACCCATGCGAAGCGCTTCTTTGAAGCTAGGAGCGCCAACAGGCAATACCATGAACTCTTGAACGTCAACGTTGTTGTCCGCGTGAGCGCCACCGTTCACGATGTTCATCATAGGTACTGGAAGTTGTTTGGCGTTGAATCCGCCAAGGTAAACGTACAATGGAAGATCCAATGCATCAGCAGCAGCGCGAGCTACAGCCATGGATACGGCCAGAATTGCGTTCGCGCCCAGTTTGCCTTTGTTTGGCGTACCGTCCAAAGCGATCATCAGCTTGTCGATGCCGAGCTGGTCCAGAGCGTCCATGCCGATCACTTCAGGAGCGATAATTTCGTTCACGTTCTCAACGGCTTTCAGAACGCCTTTGCCCAGGTAACGGGATTTGTCGTCGTCGCGAAGCTCAACGGCTTCGTGAACGCCAGTGGAAGCACCGGATGGAACGATCGCGCGACCGATTGCACCGGATTCCAGGTATACTTCAACCTCTACGGTTGGATTGCCGCGGGAGTCAAGGACTTCGCGTGCATATACATCAGAAATAATAGTCATGTGTATAGTCTCCTTTTAATGTTATGTTTATGTTCCATTATGAACTACTTATTTACGTGCTGCAATCATGGAGGTTCCCGTCATTTCGTCCGGCTTCGGCAGCCCCATCAGATCGAGAATCGTTGGCGCGATGTCGGCGAGAATACCGCCTTCACGCAGCGTTACATTCTCATCCGTTACGATGAACGGAACCGGGTTCGTGGTATGGGCGGTGAATGGACGTCCATTCTCATCAAATACCATGTCCGCATTTCCGTGGTCAGCGGTGATCAGAACAACCCCGCCTTTTGCTAAAACAGCCTCAACGACCTTACCGACACACTCATCCGTCGTCTCAACGGCTTTAATCGTCGGCTCCAGCATACCGGAATGGCCTACCATGTCCGGGTTCGCGAAGTTCAAAATAATCGCATCATGCTTATCCGCTTCGATTTCTCTCACACAAGCATCCGCCACTTCATAAGCGCTCATCTCCGGTTTCAGATCGTACGTCGCCACTTTCGGCGAGTTGATCAGTACGCGTGTTTCGCCTGGAAGCTCAACATCGCGTCCACCGCTGAAGAAGAACGTGACGTGTGGATACTTTTCGGTTTCCGCAATACGAAGCTGCTTCTTGTTGTGCTGAACCAGCACTTCGCCTAGCGTGTTGTCGAGATTCTTCGGTTTGTAGGCGACGAAGCCTTCCACCGTCTCGCTGAACAGCGTCAAGCAGACAAAATGCAAGTTTTGCGGGAACTTCGGTCCACGTTCAAAGCCACGGAAATCATTATTCGTAAACACCTGGGACAGCTGAATCGCACGGTCAGGACGGTAGTTCAGGAAGATGACGGAATCTCCGCTCTCCACCAGACTAACCGGCTCGCCTTCACCATTCACCATTACGGTCGGTTCAACGAATTCATCGTAAACCGATTTCTCGTAAGATTCAGTGATGGCTTTCAGCGGATCCGTATATTTAGGTCCTTCGCCATACACCATGGCACGGTAAGCTTTCTCGACACGATCCCAACGCTTGTCGCGGTCCATCGCATAATAACGACCGGAAAGCGTAGCGATTTGGCCAACGCCCACTTCTTCAATCTTCGCAATCAGATCCTTAACGAACTGCTTGCCGCTGTCCGGTGCCACGTCGCGTCCATCCATGAAGCCATGGATGTATACGTCATGGAAATCTTCCTTTTTGCAAAGATCCAGCATGGCGAACATATGCTCAATATGACTGTGAACGCCGCCGTCGGATACCAGTCCGTACAGATGCAGCTTCTTGTTGTTGTTCTTGGCAGCGCGAACGGCTTCCACCAACGTTTCGTTCTCGAAGAACTCTCCTTCACGAATCGACTTCGTGATACGGGTCAAGTCCTGATACACAATCCGGCCTGCGCCGATGTTCAAGTGACCCACTTCGGAGTTCCCCATTTGACCTTCCGGCAAGCCTACGGCTTCACCGCAAGCGGTCAACGTGGTGTTCGGGTACTGCTTCAAATACCGGTCGTAGTTAGGCTTGTTCGCTTGTGCGACCGCATTGCCCACCTCGGTGTTCCGAAGACCGAAACCGTCCATGATGATCAGAGCTACAGGTTTTGGAGCAGACATTTACTTCGCCCCCTCAACGAGTGCGATGTAGGAAGCCGGTTGTAGACTTGCACCACCAACGAGCGCGCCGTCGATGTCACTTTGTCCCATATACTCCGCTACATTTTCAGGCTTCACGCTACCGCCGTATTGAATGCGAACTTGGTCTGCAACGGTTTCACCATACAGCCCTTTAACGAGTTCACGGATGTATGCGATAACTTCGTTCGCGTCCTCTGCCGTAGAGGATTTGCCCGTTCCGATCGCCCAGATTGGCTCATAAGCAATAACAACATGAATCGCTTGATCAGCCGGAACACCTGCGAACGCAGCTTCTGTTTGTACCTTGCACACGTCTTTGGTTTGGCCAGCTTCGCGTTCTTCCAGCTTTTCGCCAACGCATACGATTGGAAGAAGACCATGACGGAATGCCGCATGTACCTTTTTGTTCACGATCTCATCCGTTTCAGCAAAGTACTGACGACGCTCGGAATGTCCAATAATGACATAGTCCACGCCCAAATCTTTCAGCATCAAACCGCTGATTTCACCAGTAAAGGCGCCATTATCTTCAAAATGAAGGTTTTGTGCACCGATTTTGATGTTCGTGCCCTTGGCCGCTTCAACCAATGCAGGAAGATTGGTAAATGGCGCGCAGATCACGCTTTCCACGCCTTCTACTTCCGCTTTGCCTTTCACATCTTCAATAAATGAAGTTGCTTCCGGAACAGTTTTGAACATTTTCCAATTACCAGCTATGATAGGTGTTCTCACACGATTCACTCCTTTATTCCCCCGAAGAATCGGGGTCCAAACTTCTTCATCCACTTGCTATCCAATGTGCCTAATTCTATTTATCGTTCAATGCCACAACACCAGGAAGTGCTTTGCCTTCCATGAACTCAAGAGATGCACCGCCGCCTGTCGAGATGTGATTCATCTTGTCGGCAAGGCCGAATTTCTCCGCAGCTGCAGCCGAGTCGCCGCCGCCGATAATCGTGTAAGCTTCCGTATCCGCACAGGCTTGTGCCACTTCACGAGTACCGTTGCTGAACGGAGCGATTTCGAATACGCCCATAGGACCGTTCCACACGACAAGTTTGGAGTTCTTGATCACTTCTGCATACTTGGCGCGAGTCTTAGGACCGATGTCAACGCCTTCCCAATCGGCAGGAATGCCGTCGATATCAACGATCTTAGTATTCGCATCTGCACTGAACTCGTCCGTAACGACGATATCTTCCGGCAGGTAGAAGTTTTTGCCCAGCTCTTTAGCTTTCTCGATGAAACCAAGTGCAACATCAAGCTTATCTTTATCAAGCAGAGATTGACCGATTTCATGGCCTTGAGCTTTGAAGAACGTGTAAGCAAGTCCACCGCCGATGATGACATTGTCAGCAAGCGTAAGCAGGTTGTCGATCACGTCGATTTTGTCCTTAACCTTCGATCCACCGATGATGGCGGTAAAAGGACGGTCCGGATTCGAAAGGGCTTTGCCGAGAACGGACAGCTCTTTCTCCATCAACAATCCTGATACTGCCGGGAGATGATGAGCGATACCTTCTGTCGAAGCGTGCGCACGGTGAGCAGCACCAAACGCGTCATTCACGAACAGATCAGCAAGCTCAGCGAATTGCTTCGCAAGTTCCGGATCATTCTTCTCTTCACCAGGGTAAAAACGAACATTTTCAAGCACGAGCACATCGCCGTTTTGCAGCTTCTCTATCTGCGCTTTAACCGCTTCTCCTACCGCTTCATCCGCCTTGGCTACCGGTTTACCGAGCAGCTCGGACAGACGCTGACTTGCCGGAGTCAGGCGCAAAGATTCAACGACCTCTCCTTTTGGACGGCCCATGTGGCTGGCCAGGATGACTTTCGCTCCTTGCTCTACCAAATATTTAATGGTCGGCAAAGTCTCGCGAATACGAGTGTCGTCTGTAATTTTACCATCTTCGAGCGGTACATTGAAATCGACGCGGACAAACACCCGTTTGCCACTTACTTCTACATCACGTACACTTTTCTTGTTCATCTCCACGTTCCTCCTAAGAAAACTATTCTCCTCACCGACAGCATGCAGTTGCTCTCGTTTCTCTCTCTATCGCTAACCAGCGCCCGGATCTTGTCTATTCTTCCCAGTGCTCTGGCATGAAAACAAGGAAAAACCATGAACCAAAGAGGAGACCCGTGAAACGGAACTCCTCTTCGATTGTATGGCTAGATCAATTACAGACCTTTGCTTGCGATGTAAGCAGCGAGGTCAACGACACGGTTGGAGTAGCCCCACTCGTTGTCATACCAAGAAACAACTTTCACCATGTTGTCGCCAACTACCATAGTGGAGAGCGAATCGATAGTGGAAGAAGCTGGGTCGCCATTGTAGTCGCTGGATACAAGCGGCTCTTCGGAGTAGTTCAAGATGCCTTTGAGCGGGCCTTCAGCAGCTGCTTTCAGAGCTCCGTTTACATCTTCAAGTGTTACGTTTTTGGACAGCTCAACTACGAGGTCCGTTACAGAAACGTTCTTCGTAGGTACACGCATAGCCATACCGTTCAATTTACCTTTCAATTGTGGCAGAACGAGGCTAACCGCTTTAGCAGCACCTGTTGTGGATGGAATGATGTTTTCAGCAGCTGCACGAGCACGACGCAGATCTTTGTGCGGAAGATCAAGCACTTGCTGGTCATTCGTGTAGGAGTGAACCGTAGTCATCATACCTTTAACGATACCGAACTTCTCGTCAAGAACTTTAGCAAAAGGAGCCAAGCAGTTGGTTGTACAAGAAGCGTTGGAGATTACAGTATGGTTAGCTGCATCGTATTTGTCTTCGTTAACGCCCATAACGATGGTGATATCTTCGTCAGTTGCTGGAGCGGAGATGATAACTTTCTTAGCGCCGCCTTTCAAGTGAGCGGAAGCTTTGTCTTTCGCTGTGAAAATACCAGTGGATTCTACAACGATTTCAACGCCATACTCAGCCCAAGGCAATGCTTCTGGGTTACGCTCAGCGAATACTTTCACTTCACGGCCGTTTACAACGAGTGCGCCTTCTTTAGCTTCAACTGTTGCATTAAGTCTTCCGTGAGTTGTGTCATATTTCAAAAGGTGTGCCAGCGTTTTTACGTCCGTCAAATCGTTGATTGCCACGATTTCAACTTCGCTGTTGTTCAGCGCAGCGCGGAACACGTTACGTCCAATACGTCCAAAACCGTTAATACCTACTTTAACCATGAGTAGTTCCCTCCATATTTGTAAAATTTATATATTCAAGATTGGCCGTTAAGCCAATCAAGACAACAATAATGAAAAATCAGTTGTACGCCCGTGGATTCAAATACCGGCGTCAATCTCCTTCTCGACTTCCAGTGCAGCTGCTTCATCGGTAACGAGAATATCCTCATGTCCGAATTTTAGCACCGCGTGAATCGCCTTGCCCTTGCCTTGCCCTCCAGCAATGCCGATGATCGTCTCTGTCTGCATAATATCCTCAAGCCGAAGCCCAAGGGTAAGCATTTTGTGGACAACTTCACCATCTTCACTAAAGTAGTAGCCAAAGGATTCCGCAATCGCGCCATCTGCCTGCAAGTTCTGAATAGAGTTTTCATCCAGCTTCCGCCTTCTTGCCATTTCCATGGCATCTCCGATGCCGTGAATAATGACTCGGCAGCGCCTGATCACATCCACAATTTCCTGGATATGCTGATCTTGCACCAAAGACTGGTAGGCATCTTCGCCTAGCAGATCTGGTACATGAAGTAATCGGTACTCAGCCCCCACACGCTTTGCCATCTTGGAGGCAATGGTGTTCGCTTGAATCTCGACACTCTCCCCGAGACCGCCCCGGGCAGGCACAAACCAAGTGCTTGTCAGCGGTTCGCCACCAGGTAAAGAGGACATCTGCTCTGCTACTTCGGCGAGCGTGGAGCCGCCTGTTACGGCGATCGTATCTCCATCCTTTACAAAGCTTAGCAGCGTTCTTGCTCCGGCACGGCCAAGCTCGCGTTTGACTTCCGGAGATAACTCACTGTCACCGGGAATAATGACCACTTTACGAAGCCCGTAAGCCTGACGAATCTTCTCTTCCAGTTCAACCAGTCCGAATAACTCATTCATAACCGGTTCGAGTTCCTCCAGCAAGCATATCCCTGAGCTGCTGATCCGCATGCCAAGCGTTTCAATCTCGATTAGCCCCTGCGCTTTCAGAAGATCAGTCTCTGCTCTGAGGACACGCTCGGTCATCGAGAGTGATGAAGCCAATGTTCTTCGGCCAACAATTCCGGACAGCTTGATCTGATGAAGGATGGAATATCTTCGTTTAAGAATTTCCATCAGATCCGGCAGAAGCTGCTCTTGTATTTCTAATAGGTTACGCATGCATTCCACTCCTGCAAACTTCGTCTCGGCTCTCCTCTACCTGGTCGTAAAATGTCCCAGTTGAACTTTTTAAGTCCCACCCTTATTCTAACCAATAATCCTGCCGGTTGCAAGTGTCCGAAAGTATATTTCTCTACCCCAAGCATTCTTATTCATTATGACCAACTACAGGCTTGTCTATATAATAGGAACAAAGTTTTGTCTGCTATTGTATTTTTGAAATAGATGCGGTATAATCAACTTCGTTGCTAATTTTTTAGATATCAGAAAGTATAAACTTCGCGGAGTCAGCTTCCTGATATCGCAAGAAAAACTACCGCTAAACGCGGTCTGTCTTCTTTGAATGTACGTCGATAGACATTTTTCTTATGCGCCCGTGGTCCAATGGATATGACGTAGGCCTCCGGAGCCTGAGATCGAGGTTCGATTCCTCGCGGGCGCGCCATTTTATCTTTATTCTCTATACTGATTACCCTAAAGTGCCCATGACGGCTCTTTTTTTTACCCAATAGTTTGACTATCTTTGACTTTTTGATTTAAATTGTTTATCATGTGGGTAATACGGTAACAGTATTTATATGAGGTACTTAAGAGGAGGTTTTCCACGTGAGTTTTATACCTATGGTCGTTGAACAAAGCAACCGCGGTGAGCGGGCGTACGACATCTATTCCAGATTGCTGAAAGACCGCATTATCTTCCTCGGCTCCGACGTAAATGACGTGGTCGCCAATTCCATCATTGCCCAAATGCTGTTCTTGTCGGCTGAGGATCCTGAGAAGGATATTCATCTTTACATCAACAGTCCTGGCGGTTCCATTACCGCAGGTATGGCGATATTCGATACGATGCAGTTCATTAAGCCGGACGTTTCGACGATCTGTGTCGGCATGGCTGCTTCTATGGGTGCATTCCTGCTCAACGCAGGCGCTAAAGGCAAACGTTACGGTCTGCCTAACAGCGAGATTATGATTCACCAGCCGCTCGGCGGCGCACAGGGTCAAGCTACGGATATTGAGATCCGTGCTCGCCGCATTCTCAAAATGCGTGACAAGCTGAACCGCATCCTGTCTGATCGCACTGGCCAACCGCTGGAGCGCATCGAGAAGGATACCGATCGCGACTACTTCATGACGGCCGACGAAGCCAAAGAATATGGCCTGATCGATCAAGTATTAGAGAATACACCGCCGCAAGGCTTATAAAAGAAATGAAGTAAAGGGCAGGCGCCGTTATCTGGTGCCTGCCCTTTCTTATTCTCTGAAGGGGATTTATTGAAAACTTCAATTCGGGAGAGTGAGAGTATCCCCTTCGGTCGCTGTTGAAATCAGGAAACTGGAATGAATGGATAGGTTGTTTCCCGATTTCAAAGGCGAACGCGTTGCTCCTCCGGGGATACTCTCACTGGAGGGGACAACTTTTTCAATAAAACCTAAAGACGGTAAGGCGCCCCTCCTAAAAGGCCTGCCTTACCTTGAAAGGAGGGGAATAAAGGAAAGCCACGCACCGTGCAGAAGCAGTGTGCAAAATGTACAAAACATGCAAATTGTCATCGAGGCAAGCCTCTCGATAAACGCGAAAATCCCCTGATCATAGGAAGCGGGAGTATGCGCTCCACTCCTTCGTGATCAAGGGATTTTCCGCCAATGGTTCCAGCACAGCGTTACATCAGGACAACATAATGTTTCTAGACAAGCTATAGTATGAAAATAAATGATTGCAGTTTACACAAACCGCTTACCGTATATTCTTACTTCCACTCTTTCAGGTTCAGCTCAAATTCCGGGAATCCATAGGCATACGCGGTGTACTCATAAAGCTGGAAGTACAGCATCGCAGCATTATCCTTCACATAAAAATCAGCATCCGCAGGCACGCCCTCAAATCCGCCGAGGTAGCCCCCTTCTTTTTTCATCGTGTTCAGCACAAGGTTGTTCAGCTTCTGTTTATTCTTGCCCTGCATGTTGATGAAATCGCCCAGCTTCATTTGCTTGCCATCCTTCAAGGAGAAGGTGAAGCTTTTACGGAAGGTCATCCCATGGGCGCCGCCGGTATAAGAATAATCATACGTCGTAATGCTCAGGATATCGTTCTGGTTGTAATGAACCACAAAGTCACCACTGAATTCGTAGGAGAGATTGGATTCCGAAGGAGGGAATTCTTCAGCATTCCCTTCAGCACCTGTGATTACGCCGGAAGCATTTTCTTTCAAAACTTTGTTGATTTCAGCTTGGACCTCTGCATTATCGAGTCCACTGATTACAGGATAATTCACAACGGCATCCACGCCTTGAATCTTCTTCTTCAGCGCAACCGATTTAATGGTAATATCATTCTGTTTCTTTGGTGTCATGCTGAGTGTTTTCAAGGAAGGATTCCATTGTCCTTGAACACCCATATATTCGCTGATCGTTTTGAATGGCACATACAGACGACCATTGATGATCTGTCCGCCAGGCTCGCCGGCATACGAACCATTCACCAGAATACCGATTTCAGTTGAAGCATATACAATGGCACTCAGTTTGTTATAACCGTTACCCAGTGTATACGTACGGTTTTTTGCATCATATTTAAGAGGCATCCCCAGGCCGTCCCGCAAAGCGTTTGCCGGTACATAAGTTACCCCGTGCAGCACGAGACCTTTCTGTGACAGGGTCTTGCCATTCCATTTCAGTACAACTTCATTCTTTGACGATTTTTGGCTGTCGGAAACGGGCGCCTTAGCGGCGCTTGCATCGATGACCTGTCCGCTCAAACCCAGACCACCAAGCAGGACGCTAGTTGCAATTAATGATGCACATACACGTAATTTAGGATTCATATCAGAACTCCACCTTTGTTAAATTAAGTTTCCGTTTGTTGTTAATCTATTACCCTTAATCATTATAAGGAAAGCTTTCAATGTATTGGTAACAACGCCAATGACAATTTTGATTCCATGCCGTAGGACCTATACGTTCATCTAATCTTTCTGCATGAATGCTTTTAAGCTTAGAAATACACCGAATAAGAGAGCTCATGCACCCATAAACAACAAGATTTCGCTGCACCGGATTGCATAACTTAATAGAAATAATCCGATACCGACAAGCGCACTGTGAATACTCAATAACACCAGATGCAGAGCGCTTTTCCTGAAGAAGTTCAGAAACAACACCGCTGCAACGCCCGCTACGATTCCTGCAAGAACCAGCAAGCCCATCACATCGCTCAAGCCGATTTCTCCTTTTCCTGATTTAAACGCATAGAAACCTGGTTTAAATCATTTGCGTCCTCCCTTATATATAACAACGAAACGGGCCCCGAAGTTGTGGTTCGATTCGCATAAATCGGACATTTTTTCCTATTCCAGGCCTTAGGGCCTATTCTTTGCTAACAAAAAAAAGAGCCTGCCCCAATGGGACAGACTTTTTATTACAAAAATATGAAAATGCTTGTTATAATTAACGACCGCTCTTCAGCTCGGTCCATAAACGATCATAGATCGAGAGCGAGTCACCGACATTATCGAGCCATTCGGTACGGCCCAGCTCTTCATCTGTCAGGTTGATCATCGTATTGGCGCGGTATTCCTCGCTATGGAATTCCATCGCTTTGGTGTTCGGATTGCTGTATCCGATGAATTCATAGTTTTTGGCGCTGACCTCAGGCTCCATCATGAAGTTAATGAATTTCTCGGCCAGCTCTTTATTCTTGGCTCCCTTAGGAATCGCGTAGTTATCAGAGAAGATGGTAGCCCCTTCTTCTGGCACGACATACGCCACATCCGGATTCTCCGCTGCAATGAAGGCCGCATCTCCGGACCAGACCGTAGCAATCCAGCCTTCTTCTTGGATCATCTTCTGCTTGATGTTATCCGTATCAAACGCAAGCACATTCGGCAGCAAGGTCTTCAGGTCATCCGTAGCTGCGGTGATTTCCGCTTCATCCGTGCTGCTGTTGGATTTCCCTTGCTTCTTCAGCGCCATGCCGATCATTTCACGGTTGTCATCCAGAAGCAGAACTTTGCCCTTGTATTCCGGGTTCCAGAGGTCTTCCCAGCTGTTGATTTGGTCCTTCACATACTTCTTGTTATATGCAATTCCCGTTACACCGGACGTGTAGACGATCGAATATTTATTGCCCGGGTCATAGGAAGGGTCTTTGAAAGTATCCGTAAGATTGACGAAGTTCGGGATATTATTCATATCAAGCGGCTCAAGCAGCTCCGATTCAATCATCGTTTTCACCATATAATCGGACGGCTGAATGAGGTCATATCCACTGCCACCAGCATTGATTTTAGCCAGCAGGTCTTCATTGTTTGCGTAATTGTCGTAGGTTACCTTCACGTCGAACTTCGCTTCGAAGTCCTTCAGCACCTCAGGATCAAAGTTATCCGCCCAGCTGTAAATGTGGAGCGTCTCCTTATCCGATCCGCAACCGGCCAAGAGTCCCACAGACAATACCGCAACCATGCCTGCCGTCAGCAGGCGGGTCCATCTTGATTTTTTCAATTCAATATCTCCTCTCTTTCCACTTGCATGTTTTATTTCGAAAAAAGCGTTCATCTCAGCTTAGATCGGTAATGTTTTATGTTTCTTTTGCCCATTGCCGCGGTTAAGAATATATTGGGCTAACAGAATCAGCGTGATGCTGACTAGAATGAGCAGCGTACACAGCGCGTTAATCTCTGGCGAGATGCCGCGCTTCACCTGAGCGTAAATATAGATCGGCAGCGTCGTTGAGCTTGGGCCGGCGACAAAAAAACTGACCATAAAATCATCCAATGACAGCGTAAAAGCAATCAAGGCGCCGGAGATAATGCCCGGAGCAATCTGCGGCAATGTAACATGCCGGAACGTCTGCCAAGGCGTAGCCCCCAAATCCTGGGCCGCCTCATCCAGCTGTTTGCCCATGCCCGACAGTCTGGCTGTCACAACGACATACACATACGATAGGCTGAACGTTATATGTGCGATAATCACCGTCGTCTTGCCAAGCGGCATGTTCAGTTGACTGAACAGCACCAGCAGCGACAGCCCCATAATAATATCCGGGATAATGACGGGCAGATACAGCAGCCCATTCATGCCGCTGCGACCTCTGCGCCCCATACTCCGAAGCGAGAGCGCCGCTGCGGTTCCAAGCAGGGTGGAAACGATCGTTGATATGACCGCCACCGTCAAACTGTTCATCAGCGCTTCCATCACGTGCCGGTTCTCGAATAGCGACACATACCAATCTAACGTAAATCCTTCCCAGTTGCCGCTAAGCCGCGTGTTGTTAAAGGAATAGATGATGATCATGATGATCGGTACATAGATGAAAGCCATCATAAGGAAAGAGTGAATCCCGAGCAGCGGGTGATTCTTCTTCTTCACTTATCTCCCCTCCCCTACGCGTTGATGGCGGGCTTGCATCGCCCGGTTAAAGAGCAGGATCAGCACCAGGGACGTGATCACAAAGATCACCGACAACGCCGCTCCAAAGGGCCAGTTGCGCGCACCCAGGAACTGCTGTTGAATAACATTACTGATCATGGAGGACTTCGCGCCTCCCAAAATATCCGTAACTACAAACATCCCGGAAGTCGAGACATAGACCAAAACCGCTCCCGTCATGATACCGGATTTGCTCTGCGGCAAGGTAATGTGGCGGAATGCCTTCCATCTAGAAGCGCCCAGATCGCTGGCCGCATCTATCAGACGCTTATCCATCTGCTCCAGGGCCACGTAAATCGGCAGCACCATGAAGGGAATGAAATTATAGACCATGCCGAGAAGTACGGCGCCATACGTATACAGCATCTGAATCGGCTCGTCGATCCAACCCATCCACAGCAGCAGGCTGTTCACCACGCCTTGCGTTCGTAGCAGCAGAACCCAGGCATAAGTGCGGATCAGAAAGTTAATCCAGAACGGGACGGTGATTAGAATTAATCCCCAGGTTTGGATACGCGGGGAAGCGTTGGCTATATAATAGGCCAAAGGATAGCTGACTAACAAGCAAATCACCGTAGTCAGCAGCGACAATACCAGGGTATCCCAGTAAATTCCCAAATATAATGGATCAAAAAAGGTTTTATAGCCTTCGAGACTGAAGGAAAAAACGATATTCCCCAGCGAATCCCGCGAGAGCAGGGAGATGCCGACCACAATTAGCATCGGAACGATCAGGAACAGGGATAGCCACAGCAGCACCGGAGTCAATAGGAACCTTGATTTCCTCATGGCCCGATGATCACCTCATCCTTGGTGTTCCAGTTCACCCCGACTCGTTCACCAACCTCCCAAGGATGGTCATCCGAGATATCCAGGGCAATCGTGACCTTCATCGGTTCATCATCCAATTGGACCAGAAGCTTATGAACACTGCCGAGGTACTGTACATCCTCAATCACGCCGTTCTTCCTGGCACCCGACTCCCGCTGCGGAATGAGTTTCTCCGGCCGCACTGCAAAAAGACCTTCGGGCGAGGAAAAGACGTTATTCTCCCCTACAAACGTGGCAGCAAACAGCGTTTGCGGTTTCGCATAGATCTCGCGCGGCGTACCGATTTGTTCTACCCGTCCGTGGTTCATGATAACGATCCGGTCGGAGAGCATCATGGCTTCCTCTTGGTCGTGCGTTACATAGACAAACGTAATCCCGAGCGTCCGCTGCAAATGCTTGAGCTCAGACTGCAGATTTTTGCGGAGCTGCAGATCCAATGCGCCCAGTGGTTCATCCAGCAGCAGCACCTTCGGCTTGTTAGCGATGGCGCGGGCGATGGCCACGCGTTGCTGCTGTCCGCCGGACAGTTGGTGCGGAAAGCGTTCCCGCAGGGCGGTCAGCTGTGTCATGGCAACGGCCTCGTCCACCCGCTCTTTGATGAGCTGACGCGGCATTTTTTTCATTTTCAACCCAAAAGCAATATTATCTTCTACGGTCATATGCGGAAACAGAGCATAGTGTTGGAATACCAGATTCAAGTCCCGCTTGTTCGCAGGCATTTCCGTCACATTCTGACCCGCCAGCCAGACCTGTCCTTCGGTCGGCTGTTCGAATCCTGCTATCATTCGGAGAATCGTCGTTTTGCCGCAGCCGCTGGGGCCCAGCAAAGTCAGGAATTCCCCCTCTTTAATGGAGAGCGACAGCGGATGCACGACCGCTTGTCCCTGAAAATGCTTCTCGATCTGGACAAGTTCAATCACATGCATCAACCCCTTCTTCAAAATGTGACCTATTCCATGTGTACATTCCTGCTAACCAGTATGCACAAAAACGTTCCCCACTAAGAAGAAACGGTCATACTGCCTATCGTTCTCAGGTTGGCAGAATCCGTTTCTTAAGGGTGGAAGCGTCTAGAAATCTCTACTAAGAAAAAAAAAAGCCATATCCATGGGTATGGCTTTAACGTTTAAATAAAGTTCAGTTTTTCGCATATTCACTATACCTCGTTTTCCCCCCATACACAACACTTTTCTGTGTATTTCATCTAGGGAAGGCACGGATACAGGACCGGATAATGGTATTTCATTTTTCGAAAAGGGATGCACAAAAAACCGTCCACCGATAAAGACCCGGATGAACGGTTTTTAGTATTCTGAGTCGAAAACAGTTACTATTTCAGCTCATATTGCACGTACAGCTGCGTCGAGATTTTGATCTCGCCCGGCTTCACGGATGTGTTGGCACCCGCGTCCGCTGCAACGGACTGTGCTTCCATCGCCATTTTTTCGAGGCCGTAGATGTTATCTATACCCACAGAACCTTCCACAATGTTAAGCACGATACCCAGCTGACGCTTGGAGGCTTTTGCCATCGCTTGAGCTTTCAGGTCCGCATTTGCCACGGCTTTATCTATCACTTGGGCTTCAAAAGCATCACGGTTTTCGACCGAGAAACGGGCGTTGCCAATGGAATTGGCACCGGCATCAGAGGCTGCATCGAGCAGATCGCCGACTTTGCTCAAGTCGCGAAGAGTGACTTCCAGGGAATGATAAGCACTGTAATTCTTCACTTTACGTCCATTATCATCAGAGTACGTATAGTTAGGCTGTACATAGAACTGTTCGGTTTTGATATCCTTGTCATCGATCTTCCATGTTTCTTTCAGCATCTTCGTAATCTTATCCATTTTCTGCGCATTGCTCTTCTGTGCGGATTTTGCGGTTTCCGCATACGATTCAGCCCCAATGGAAAGATATACGATATCTGGCTTCACCGAGATCTCGCCTTTACCGAGTACGGTAAGAAGGTTTTGCTGTGCTGCCTCCGCCGCATGCACCTCGGTTGCCCCGCTCAATCCTACTACTGCCGTACTGCCAGTCAACAGTGCACCTGCAATCATGATGGAACCTACTTGTTTGACCCATCTTTTCATTATTGTCAGCCTCCTTTATATTGGCATCGCTGCCATGCTTGCCTTACCCTTCTAACGTGAGGGCATTGGTAAATGTTGCATCCGGAACGAAGTGTTTTGAGATTTTTCTTTAACTTTGTTGATACGCCCCTGTTAATTGGTATATCTAGGCATGATTGGTGGATCAGCACAATAAGATACCCAATGAAGATGACGGCAACTGTTTAATAAGGAAGCCTTCATGGGTAACTAACTACATCGGTGTTAAAAAGAGGAGGTCACTATGAAATCATTCCGGATGTTATACGCGTTCATGTCACTGCTGATACTCATGGCAGCGGGCATGCCATACGGGGCGGCAAGCGCCGCGGCAGAGCCAGCCTCCGGTAAAACCTATCAGATCGGAACAGACATTACGTTTGCCCCGTTTGAATTCCAGGATGCTAGCGGCAATTTTGTCGGTATCGACATGGATCTTCTGGATGCGATCGCGAAAGATCAGAACTTCAAATATGAAGTCAAGCCGCTCGGTTTCAATGCGGCGGTTCAGGCGCTGGAAGCCAACCAGGTGGACGGAGTCATTGCCGGCATGAGCATCACGGATGAGCGGAAGCAGAAATTCGACTTCTCCGATCCTTATTTTGACTCAGGTGTGGTCATGGCCATTCGCCAGGATCAGGAGTCCATCAAAGGGTATGAGGATTTAAAAGGGAAAAAAGTCGCCGTCAAAACGGGTACGGAGGGTTACAGCTTTGCTGAATCTATCTCCTCCAAGTACGGATTCACCATCGTGCCTTTTGACGATTCGGCCCAGATGTATGACGATGTCAGGACCGGTAATTCCGTTGCCTGTTTTGACGATTTCCCTGTGCTGGCTTATGGAGTCGAACAGAACAATGGACTGAAGATCGTCACGGATATGGTGCCTGGCGCCTCCTACGGATTTGCCGTTGCCAAGGGGAAGAACCAAGAGCTTCTGGAGAAATTCAATGCCGGCTTGATCAACCTGAGGGCCAGTGGTGAGTACGATCGCATTAAGGCAAAATACATTGGCGAAAATGCCGTAAGCGCGGCGACTCAAAGCCGTTGGGGGCTGATCGTGGAGTCGCTGCCTTCGCTGCTGAAGGGCCTTGGCAATACGCTGCTGCTGACCCTCGTATCGCTGTTCTTCGCGTTTTTCTTAGGGTTGATATTCGGCTTTATGAAGGTCGGACGCAATAAATGGCTCCGAGGCATCGCAACCGTATTCGTGGACATTTTCCGCGGCATACCGCTGCTAGTCCTTGCCTTCTTCATCTACTTTGGTATTCCGCAGGCACTCGGCTTCACGATGTCGCCGGTCGTGGCAGCGGTCCTGACACTTAGCCTGAATGCCGGTGCTTATGTAACGGAAATTATCCGGGGCGGTATCCAATCCATTGACCCTGGACAGCTGGAGGCTGCCCGCTCGCTCGGTCTGCCATACCGCAAAGCCATGATGAAAATCATCATTCCCCAAGCGATCAAAGTAATGATTCCGACCTTTATTAACCAGCTCGTGATCACGCTCAAGGATACATCGATCCTGTCGGTAATCGGTCTGGTCGAACTGACCCAATCCGGGAAAATCATCATTGCAAGAACGTTCGCTTCGTTTGATATCTGGCTCGTGGTCGCCATCATGTATCTGGTCGTGATCACGATTCTGACCAAAATTTCGGGCCGTCTGGAAGGGAAGGTGCGTCATGGATAAAATCCGCGTAGAAGGACTGAAGAAGAACTTTGGCACGAATGAGGTGCTGAAGGGCATTAACATGCAGGTCCAGGAAGGCGAAGTTGTCTGTGTCATCGGGCCTTCGGGCTCCGGTAAAAGCACCTTCCTACGCTGCATCAATCGTCTGGAGGACATTACGGCAGGCAGGGTATTCGTGCATGACAAGGATATCAATGACCCTAAAACAGACATCAACAAGGCGCGCCAGAACATCGGCATGGTGTTCCAGCATTTTAATCTGTTCCCCCACTTCAACGTGCTGAAGAACATTACATTTGCCCCGGTCGAGCTGGGCAAGCAGAACGCATCCGAGGCTCGTGCCACGGGGCTAAAGCTTCTGGAGCAAGTAGGCCTCTCCGATAAAGCGGAGGCCTTCCCGAGCCAGCTGTCGGGCGGTCAGAAGCAGCGTGTGGCGATCGCCCGGGCGCTGGCGATGAATCCGGACATCATGCTGTTTGACGAGCCGACATCGGCGCTGGACCCCGAGATGGTCGGCGAAGTGCTCGGCGTCATGAAGGATCTGGCGCGCGAAGGCATGACGATGATGATTGTCACGCACGAGATGGGTTTTGCCCGCGAGGTTGCGGACCGGGTGATCTTCATGGATGGCGGATACATCGTAGAGGAAGGCCCGCCAGAGGAAGTGTTCGGCAGACCGAAGCATGAGCGGACGATTAGCTTTTTGGAAAAGGTGCTGTAATCACGCAGCTAACCTTTCTTTAACAAACCGCTGCCGTGTAGCTACATGTACCTTGGGGCTGCTCCCTGGCGTTCTGCTCCCTGTGCTCGCTGCTCCCTGTGCTCACTGCTCTCTGTGCGTTCTGCTCTTTGTGTGCGTACTGCTCTCTGTGCGTACTGTTCCCTGTGCGTTCTGCTCCCTGGCGTACTGCTCCCTGTGCTCACTGCTCTCTGTGCGTTCTGCTCCCTGTGCTCACTGCTCTCTGTCTGTCCTGCTCCCTGTGTGTACTGCTCTCTGTGCGTACTGCTCCCTGTGTGCGTACTGCTCCCTGGCGTACTGCTCCCTGTGCTCACTGCTCCCTGTGCGCACGGTGTGTGGTCCGGGGCAGGCTTGGAGGGCTGTCGACTAGATTCATGCAGTAACCAGCGACCCTTCAGGATAGCCCGTTAGGGTGAGACTAACCGGTTATCATACGGCTAATAATGGCATGTGCATTAAAATTAGAGTCGACTGCGGTGGTCGTGCGATGGCTGCACGGTGCTTTAGTGGAGCTAACGGACCGAGAGTACCTTATTTGAGGGAAAATGGCGGTTTTCCGGAAACTTCCGGACCAAGGATCCGTTATTCCTTCCAAAAGGTGGCATTTACCTAAACAAATCCTAAAATAACGGATCTGGAGTCCGTTATTTTAGGATACGGCGCTTAATTCGGCAAATAAGGTCCTTGGTGTCCGCCAAATTCGCAACCGTTTTAGCTAATTCACCTGCTTTAACCCGACTCGGTGAGTTTGTCCATATCGCATCACGCACAGCTTAAACAGGAGTAGGGGCGACCATAGCCCTTACTCCTGTTCTACTGTTCTATGGACATATCCGGTTCAAGTTGTTCCAGATATGGCGGGTAAGCAGCCATCTCCTCACACCTTTAGTATCTTCTTGAGAACATCCCCGAAACAGTCCTAATCCTCTATACCTTCCCGCCTTCCTAGAGGAGAGTCACACGATCAGCGTCCTTTTTATGTCAGCTCCCCACGTACTTCATTAAACCCATCTATTCTTCATATCCAAGCCCATCTAAACTTCATATCCAACTTCATGTCACAGCTTCACGTACAATTTTAATGTCAAACCTTCACTGCACAATCATTACTTCGTATCCAGAGATCGCTTATAGGGTACCATCACCGTAAATTTCGATCCCTTCCCAAGCTCGGATTGGACCGTTATCTTCCCTTGATGAATATCGACGATCCGCTTCACGATGGATAATCCCAGCCCACTGCCGCCAGCGGCGCGATTGCGCGATTTGTCCGCTTTGTAAAAGCGTTCGAATATATGCAGCTGATCCGACTCCGACATCCCGACTCCCGAATCCGTCATCGTAACCTCGGCCCCGTCTTCTCCTGCTTTCAGCACGATCGTGATCATGCCGTCTTCGGGCGTGAATTTAATGCTGTTGTGCAGCAAATTGTTCCATACTTGACTCAGGAGATCCTCCGTTGCCTCAATCTCTACCTCAGCTAGGTCCAGATCCACCTGAATCCGCTTCGCCAGCCATTGCGGTTCATTCGCCAAGACGACCGCACGCAGCTGCCCGTCGAGCCGGTAGCGGGCCCTTTCGAATGCCGGCTGCTCTCCTTCCAGGGACGACAGCTTCAACAGATTGTCACTCAACTGCGACAAGCGGCGGCTCTCTCCTTCGATGATCTCCAGATAACGGGCTCTCTTCTCCTCCGTGAGGCGGGGACTTCGGAGCGCTCGGGCAAACCCCCGAATCGAAGTAAGTGGGGATTGGATTTCATGGGACACATTAGAGATGAAATCCTGACGCATGGTCTCCATCCGCCCCAATTCGCCGGCCATGTCGTTAATGCTGCTCGCGATCATCTTGAACTCCCCGCGCCATTCATTTTCGTTCATCTTTACATTGAAGTCCCCCTGCGATATCCGTCGCATGGCATCCGTAATGGAATTCAGCATGGCCATTTGCCGGTGCTTGAAGAACATGCCCACGACCAGCATGCACAGGAAGAAAATGATCACGCCGACAAACAAGTCGATCAGTTGGATGGCATAATCCCACGGCGGGGTTCCCGTCCAGGTGTAAACAAACCGAGTCACATAAGTCGCCGCCGTCCATGACGCTCCCAAGACCGCGAAAACCAAAATCGTCTGAAGCGTTTCTCGAACGATCTTCCACAAGATTTTAGGCGTTTTTTTCATCAGCCCTCACCTGCTTCCAGGCGATATCCCAGCCCGCGCACCGTCCGAATCCTGAACCGGTACTTCTCCTCCGGGAACCGCTCCCGCAGCCGATTCACGTGGACGTCCAGCGTCCGTTCGTTCCCTTCAAAGTCATAGCCCCATATCTCTTCGATCAACCGATCACGCATCAACGTGCTCCCCGGGTAGCTGGCCAGCTTGAAGAGAAGCTCAAACTCCTTCAGCGGCAGGGTAAAAACCTCATCACCCGCCTTGACCTCATAGGTTCTGCGGTTCATCTGCAGCTTGCCGACGGTCACCGTCTGCGATGCGGCTACCTGATACCGCTTCAGCAGCGCTTTGACGCGCACGACGAGCTCTGCGGGCTCGAAGGGCTTCACCAGATAATCGTCGGTGCCCAGCTCAAAGCCCTTCACGATCTGTCTCGTCTCCCCTTTGGCCGTCAGCATCAGCACCGGAATACCGGTGTTCCTCCGGATCTCCCGGCATAACTCCCATCCGTCCATATTCGGCATCATGATATCCATCACGACCAGATCGACGGATGTCTGGTCCATGACGGACAAGGCCTCGACGCCATCCGAAGCTTCGAACACCTCTTCCATTCCCGCTTCCTCCAGGAACACCTTTATGAGTTCGCGGATGTTCGGGTCATCGTCCACTACCAATATTTTTGCCATGGTTGCCATCCCTTCTTCCCCAGCATCTTCAAGGCGCCCTTAGGCCTTAGGCCTCGATCGTTTCATTCATTTGCAGCTGCTGCACGGCAAATTCCCTATACATATCATGCTGCTCAATCAATTCATCATGCGTTCCCCGTCCGGTTACCGTTCCTTTTTCAATGAAAATAATCTGATTCGCTCCCACCACCGTGGATAACCGGTGCGCGATAATAATCGTCGTCCGTCCAGCCATGAGGTTCTTGAGCGCCTTCTGCACTTCAATCTCGGAACGACTATCCAGACTGGAAGTGGCTTCGTCCAGCATCAGAATCTTGGGATCCCGCAGCAGGGCTCTGGCGATGGCAACCCGCTGCCGCTGTCCGCCCGAAAGCTTCACGCCCCGTTCGCCCACATCCGTATCAAAGCCATGAGGCAGCTCGTCGATAAATCCATCCGCATAGGCCATTTCTGCCGCTCTTCGGATCTCACCATCGCTAACCTCCCGGTCCATCCCATAACATAAGTTGTCACGAATGGTTCCCGCAATCATTGGACTATCCTGTGAAACATAGCCGATCAATCCGCGCCATGAGCGTAAAGAGAACGTATCGATCGCCGTCTTGCCCAATCGGATCTGCCCTTTTTGCGGAAGGTAAAAACGCTCCAGCATGGAGAACAGCGTCGTTTTGCCTCCGCCACTCGGTCCAACCACGGCCGTGACCGTGCCCGGCTCCATCTTAAAGCTGATATCATGCAGCACCAGCTCATCCGGCTTGTAACCAAACGAAAGATTCTCGATGGACATCCGCTGATTCGCGTTCACCACATCAGTACCGGCCGAAATGGACTCTTCCTCTGCATCCAGCGTTTCCAATATTCGCTCCGTTGCTCCTTTAGCCTTCTGAAACTGGGTAAAAAACGTCGTTAACTGCGTCATCGGCATCACGATCTGAATCAGATACAGGATAAACGCAACCAGCTCCCCAGCGGTCAGCGCCCCTGTGGATACCTGAAGTCCGCCATACCCGATGACCACCACCAGCAGCATCATCAGCACGAAGGACATCAGCGGCGCGATCCAGGCGGATACCACACCTTCCTTGATCCCGAAATTCAGCAGATTGGTAATCCCTTTATGCCCATTCTCATACTCTCTGTCCTCAGCATTAGAAGCTTTAACCAAGCGAATCTCGGACAACACCTGACTGATATTCGCGGTAAACGTAGCTGTCTCATCTTGCATGCCAAGCGATATTTTATACATTTTCTTGCCAAGCGGCACAAGAATCAGCGCTGCAATCGGAATGACGATAAACATCGTCAGCGTCATCTTCCAGTTTAAATAGAGGAGCACCCCAATGGAACCGACAATAGAAATGATCCCGCTGAAGAATCCGGCCACATGGTCCGATATGAGACTTTTGATCACTCCTGTATCATTCGTCATCCGGCTAACCGATTCCCCTGAACGGTTATGATCGAAGTAGCGAATCGGCAGCACAAGCAGCTTTTTCCACAGCCGATCCCTAAGGGCAGCCACCATCTTCTGTCCCGTATAACTCAGCAGGAAAATCGAGACCCCCGAGGCAATCGTCTGCAACACAAACGCAATGCCAAGCCCGATGATATGGGAACGATTCATATCCGTTAAGGAAAAGCCATCCACCAGGCTCTTTGTAAACATCGGAATGACTAGTCCGATCAGGGTTGATACCACACTCAGCAGGATCGCTCCAATCAGCAGCAGCATCGGAGGTTTCGTTTCTTTCAACAGCCGGAAGAAGGCCTGCGAACCTGCTTTATTGCTGCCGGCCGACTTTTCCTGCGTCATTTCTTGTATAGAAGTATGATCCGTTTCTCTCATCGGTTTCTCTTCCCTTCCATCCCTATTTACCATCTGTAAGGAAAGAATATATCAACAAGTTAAACTGAAGTTAAACGAAGGCTTAATTTTATGAAAACAACGTAAAATAACCCCACAAAGTGGAGCTTATGCTACGATGTTTATTCCAAATCCTTTGTTGGGGGCCCCAAAATTGAAAAAGGCGGATGTCTCCGCCCCTACTCTTAAAACCTATTCTTATGTACGTAGAATCAAGCGAGAATCCCAGCAATACCAGAGCTTGATAGCAAAAAAAGCCTTGCAGTAACAAGACTTTTCTTAAACTTCAATCACGGTTGCCCTTATTGGTTCTCGAGTTCCTCTTTGCTCACCAAGTTCACGAGTGAAGTAACCGCTTGCTCAGCGTCGGCTCCCTCAGCACTAATGTAAACTTCCGTACCAGAGCTGATCGCAAGGCTCATAATTCCCATGATACTTTTGGCATTTACTTTTTTATCATCTTTTTCAACGAAGATTTCAGATGAATATTTATTCGCTTCCTGAACGAACAGCGCGGCCGGTCTGGCGTGAAGACCCGTCTTTAACCGAACGACTACCGGGTGCTTTGTCATGAAAATTACCCCCTATCTAATAAATCTGCTGCATTGAAAGCGCGATTGACATTTTATAATATTATACCATTTTACCATACAGGACACTAGAAGAAAAAATTCTTACCCATTCCGAATCTTTTCGGCCAATTCGTCGATTTTGCGCAGACGGTGATTGACGCCGGATTTGCTGACGGTTCCTTTAAGAAGCTCGCCGACTTCCTTGAGATTCATGTCCGGATGAGCTAGCCTTATTTCCGCCACTTCCCGAAGTTTATCAGGCAAATTCTCAAGACCCATTTCCTTTTGGAGCAGCTTGATGTTCTCAATTTGACGGACGGCAGCGCCGATCGTTTTGTTCAGGTTGGCGGTCTCGCAGTTCACGATCCGGTTTACCGAGTTACGCATGTCCCGCATAATACGAACATCCTCGAACTTGAACAATGCCTGGTGGGCACCGATTAGATTAAGGAATTCGATAATTTTCTCGCCTTCCTTAATGTAGAAGATAAATCCTTTCTTCCGCTCGATACAACGTGCGTTCAGATGAAATTCATTCGCCAGATCCACCAGGGACTGGCAGTGCTCTTCATACATTGAGGCAATTTCGAGATGGTACGAAGACCCCTCCGGATTGTTCACGGATCCGCCAGCCATAAAGGCACCGCGCAAATAGGCGCGTTTACAGCAATTTTTGCGAACGATTTGTTTATCAATCCGCGATTGAAACAGAAAGCCTTCGGAAACGATGCACAGTTCTTTAAGTATCTCCTGAACCTGGGCGGGAATACGAACGATATATACGTTATTCTTCTTCAAACGCATTTTTTTACGCACCAAAAGTTCAGTATGCGCCTGGAAATGCCTCTTAATTAAGGAATAAATACGTCTTGCAATCGCGGCATTTTCCGTTGAAATATCCAGGATTACCTTTTTGTTCGAAAGTTGAACAGAACCATTCATCCGAATGAGCGCGGACAGCTCGGCTTTTTCACAGCAGTTCTGGCTTTCGATCATTGTCAGTTCTTTCTTCGTCTGTGCCGCAAAGGACAAGGTACTCACCCCTTTCGTGTAATCCAATCCTGTACCAGCTGAAAAATATGGTTGCTCAGCTTGTCAGCGTCATGCCTTAAGTATGTTCTAAATAGCACAAGCTTATCTGCAATGAGTTTGTACCCTCTGCTCGTCACCTCATCACGATCCAGGAACACGGGCTTAGCACCCTTCTGGGCGTACTTATCCTGAACCTGAGGCGGGATTTCTCCATCATTTACAATAACATAATCGAACAGATGAAGACCAATATGGTCGTAAACGGCCTGCAAATGATCACTGACTGTATAATTATCGGTTTCTCCAGGCTGCGTCATCACATTGCACACGAACATTTTGATCGCCTCAGAGGATACGATAGCCTCAGCAAGCTTGGGAACAAGCAAATTGGGCAAAATACTGGTATACAGGCTTCCCGGACCGATCAGAATTGCATCGGCCTGCTGAATTGCCTCCAGCGCCTCCGGCAGCGGCTCGACATGCTCCGGCTCCAGAAAGATCCGCTTAATGCGCTGTCCAGCCTCCGGGATTTTGGATTCACCGGTCACAATGGAACCGTCCTCCATCTCCGCATGCAAAATAACAGCTTCACCCGCCGCAGGCAGCACTTGTCCACGAACAACAAAAACCCGGCTCATCTCCTTGACTGCCGTGACAAAATCACCGTGCAAATCCGTCATGGCAGCCAAGATTAAATTGCCGAGGCTGTGCCCGGCCAGTCCCGAGCCATTCTTAAAACGGTATTTCAATATATCGGATAACAGCGGCTCCACATCGGCAAGCGCTGTAAGTACATTTCGAATATCTCCCGGGGGCGGCATCTGCAATTCGCTACGCAGTATGCCGGAGCTTCCCCCATCATCAGCGACGGTAACGATGGCCGTAATATCAAGCGGCTTTTCCTTGAGTCCCCGCAGCATGACGGACAGCCCGGTTCCTCCACCCATCACCACGATACGGGGACGCTTTTTAGCTTGCACAGCCACATTTATCACTTCCCTTAATTAATGCCGATCCCGATCAGAATCACGGTGACTCACCGATACCGTCTCCGTTTCGCTAACGCCCAGCATTTTGCCAAGGTATTCCGCTATCGCAACGGAGCGATGCTTCCCGCCGGTACAGCCAATGCCGATAATAACCTGGCTTTTTCCTTCCTTCCGATACTGCGGGATCAAGAAATGCAGCATATCGAGCAGTTTGGTTAAGAAAGCCTGTGTCTCCGGCCATTTCATCACATATTCATATACATCACTGTTCTGGCCGGTATTTGGACGCAGCTGCTCAATATAGTGCGGGTTGGGCAGAAAGCGCACATCAAACACCAGATCAGCGTCAATCGGAATACCGTATTTAAACCCAAAGGATGTAATATTTACCGATAACGTGCTGCTCTCCAGATGTGTGAAGCGTGAGATAATCTTCTCCTTCAATCGCACAGGCTTCATATTGCTGGTATCGATCACCTGAGTGGCCGAATTCTTCAGCTCATCCAGCATTTTGCGCTCCAACCTTATACCGTCAAGCGGCATGCCTTCCGGAGCGAGGGGATGGCGACGACGGCTTTCCTTATAGCGTTGAACAAGCACGGAATCCGTTGCATCCAGGAACAGAATCTCGCAATGGATGGTAAAGTGATCCTTGATGTAACTCAGAGACTCTGATAGAGCCGTGAAAAATTCGCGGCCACGCAGGTCGATGACCAATGCAACCTTGCCGATCTTCCCCTTGGATTGTTCGATCAGCTCCGCGAATTTGGGAATGAGCACCGGAGGCAGGTTATCGACGCAAAAGAATCCAAGATCCTCCAGACTTTGTACGGCCAAGGTCTTACCTGCTCCCGACATCCCGGTGATGATGATCAGGGTGGCCATGGATGATGTGTTGCTGCCGCGGTTGGCTGCTTCCAGCATCAGCTTTCCCTCCCTTATAAGTTTAGATCAGACGATGTATGGTGATTAATGACTACGAACGCAAATGCAGACCAGCAGCGCCTACAACGCCGGCATCATTGCCGAGCTCAGCCGGAACGATGCGTACACCTCGTTGAAGCGGCTCTGGTGTCAGCTTCGCAAATACAGCACGAACTTCATTAAACAGAATGTCGCCGGCTTTGGATACGCCGCCGCCGATAATAAAGGCTTCGGGATTCAACACGGCCGCAACGGCAGCCATGGATTTGCCCAGGTAATAAGCTGCGCGATTCACGATCCGAACGGCAACTTCATCGCCTGCCTTTGCAGCGTCAAACACTTCCTTCGCCGCAATGCTCTCTACATGGGCAAGGGAAGTACGGTCGCCACGCTCTACGGCATCCTTCGCCATGCGGATAATGCCGGTTGCCGACGAAACCGTCTCGAGACAGCCCATTTCACCGCATCCGCATTGAATCGCTTCCAAGTCCGGCACAACCGAGATATGTCCAAGCTCGCCAGCCATGCCGCCAAACCCCTGATAAATTTTGCCGTTAATAATAATGCCTCCGCCGACACCGGTACCCAATGTATAGCATACGCAGTTCTCAACGCCGCGGCCTGAGCCGCTCCAAGCTTCACCCAATGCAGCTACATTGGCGTCGTTGTCTATTTTGACGGGCTTGCCGAGACGCTCTTCAAGCAGTGCGCGAATCGGTACATCTTTAAATCCTACATTCGGTGCCAAAATTATGATGCCTTCACGAATATTCGTAAATCCGGCGAATCCAGCTCCCACGCCAGCAAGTTGATCCCAGCTGTATGGCGATTCTTCTACAATGTGACGCACATATTTCTCAATGTTGTCAATAACCGTGTCAACGCCTTTGGCTGTTTCCGTCGGCCCCTCATACTTATGCAGAAGATGCCCTTCTTCATTGCAAATTCCAACTTTAATTGCTGTTCCGCCCAGATCGACACCGACGTAGATGTTCTCAGACATGTTTCAAGCCACCTTTTTCCTTCTATATTATAGATTGCTCCTACTGTACCCACTATAATTGAAGGCACTCCTGCGGTCAAGAGAAGACAACGTAACAGAAAGCCGTAAGCAGTCCTTTAATCGCGCGTATGTAAGCGCATACAACTAAGCTTGAAACCGCCCTTATTTGTTCATAATCAAACCTCCTCTAATCTTTAGCAGTTCGCACATGACAAATGTCACTCCGAAGTGATGACATCCTTTACTAACGGGCATTCCCTCGCTTTCGTATGATGAATTCAGATCATTTCGATTACGAAAGGAGCAATACCATGTCAAAACCAATCCATGAACCTATTGCGGAACTACGGCAGGTAACCAAAATGTTCGGAAGCAAAAAAGCAGTCAACCAAGTGTCGTTTACTATAGAAAAAGGATCTATCACGGCCATTCTCGGGCCAAACGGAGCAGGTAAATCAACCGCCATCTCCATGATGCTTGGTCTTAAAGACGCCAGCGAAGGCGAGGTCCTCTTGTTCGGTCAAAGCCCGAAGGACTTGAAGGTCCGCGAGAAGATCGGCGCCATGCTTCAAGAGGTGAGCGTCATGGACGGGCTCCGCACGCGTGAAATCATCAATCTCATTCGCGGCTATTATCCGAATGCGCTGGCGCTTCCAGACATCGCCCTGCTTAGCGGGCTCACAACAGAGGAACTTAACAAATGGGCTATCAAAATGTCCGGAGGCCAAAAACGCAAGCTCAGCTTTGCACTGGCGATTGCGGGGAACCCCGAGCTGTTATTCTTCGATGAACCAACGGTCGGCCTGGATACATCGGCACGCCGGTTATTCTGGCAGACGGTACGCAAGCTTGCCGATCAGGGCAAGACGATTCTGTTCACCACCCACTACCTGCAAGAGGCGGACGATATGGCTGACCGCATTCTGCTGTTCCACCAGGGTCAGGTTGCTGCAGACGGCACGCCAGAAGCTATTAAGGCTAAGCTGACCCGAAGGTCGCTCTCCTTTATCGTCGATGCGGATCACCAGCAGGTCAAGGAGCTGCTTCATGAGGTCCCCGGCGTAACGGATGTATATGAACTGAACGGTCGGCTGAACGCCGTAACGGATAATACGGACACGGCACTAGCAGTTCTGTTTCGGGCCGGGCTGGCCGTACGTGATATCCGCATCGATCAAGGAAGCCTGGATGAAGCATTTGAGCAATTAACGATGAATCAAGGGGAGGCCGTATAATCATGACAACCTGGAAACTGCTGGCTATACAGTGCAAGATGGAGCTGCTCCGGATGGTGCGCAATCCGTATTATATTTTCTGGTCGCTCGCTATGCCGATTCTGTTCTATTTCATCTTTACCCGGGTCGTGAATACGGGGGCCGCCGATACGGGACAATGGCAGGCGCATTATCTGATGTCGATGGCATCCTTCAGTGTCATGGGCACCGCCATCATGTCGCTCGGCATTCGCCTCGTGCAAGAGCGAGTCCAGGGCTGGGCTGTATATATGCGGGTAACGCCACTTCCCGGCAGCGTGTATTTCTTTGGCAAAATGTTTGTGCAGACAGTCATGCATCTGCTCTGTATCATCGTGATATTCGTAGCCGGCTACCTGATTAACGGCGTCTCCCTCACCCTCGGACAATGGCTGCTCAGCGGATTGTGGATTCTGATCGCGTCCGTCCCGTTCCTGGCTATCGGCACCCTGATTGGCTCCATGAAACGGGTCGATACAGCAAGTGGCGTCAGCAACGGCATCTACTTAGGCCTGGCCGTAACGGGCGGGATGTGGTTCCCGATCGAGGCGATGCCTTCTATCATGCAAGCTATCGGCAAGTGGATGCCCTCCTACCATTTTGGCGGAGGTGCCTGGTCGATCGTGCGCGGAGAAGCGCCGGGCTTGGATAATTTCATGGTTTTGGCAGGATATTTGGTAGTATTTATGTTACTATCCACCTATATTCGGAAAAAACAACAAGCCGATTAAGGGGATAGGATGATGGCTTCATGAAAAAATTGAACGACGCGAAATCTGCAGGGTTTGAGGTGTTTCCAACGCAATTGGGGCTTTTCCCCTATTTATGGCTCATTTATATATGCCTGCCCGTGATCAACATGATGAGCGAACAAGGATGGAAGATGGGGATCGGCTTTACGCTTATTGCCTTGTTTCTCGTCACGTACCGCCAGCTCTACTTCGCCGCGGGAACCCCTCGTTTCTTTGCGTGGCTGGGCGTTCAGATGTCCATCATTTTCATTCTCTGCATGTGGTACCACCCAACCTACATGTACATGGGCTTCTTTACGGCCAATTTCATCGGCTGGTATACCGATCGGCGTAATTTCACGATCTCCCTCGTATTGTTCGGCATCATCGAGACCGTTCCTTTAATCAAAAATGCGAGCTTGCTGGGCTGGAGGGATCTGGTATTTATGATTCCTTTCTTTCTCATCATGCTATTTTCACCCTTCGGTATCCGCTCATTGAACCGGCGGCAGGAGTTGGAGAAGGAGCTCGCGCAGGCTAACGAGCAGATTCGCAATCTGATTAAAGGCGAAGAGCGGATGCGTATCGCCAGGGATCTTCATGACACCTTAGGCCATACCCTCTCCCTCATCACGTTGAAGAGCCAGCTTGTCGAGAAGCTGGCAATGAAGAATCCAGAGAAGGCCCAATTGGAAGCCCGGGAGATTCAGAACACCTCTCGTGCCGCGCTGCGCCAAGTACGTGAGCTGGTGTCCGATATGCGGACCGCCACCTTGCCCGAGGAATTGGTAGAGGCCCAGATCATTCTGGAGAGTGCCGATATCCGGTTTATCTGCACCGGTAACCCGAAGCTGGAGGGAATATCCGACCTGGCCCACAATATTCTGAGCCTCTGCTTGCGGGAAGCCGTGACCAATGTGGTGAAGCATAGTCAGGCAAGCCAGTGCCGGATTGCCCTCGAGTCGCTTGACAATGAGTGGCGTCTTGAGGTGGCCGACAATGGAGTTGGTCTTCAATGCAAAGAAGAAGATTCATCTTCTTCATCCAACAGTAATGGCCTGAAAGGCATGGTGGAGCGGCTTTCCCTTATCGGGGGCACCGTAGAGGCCAGCTCCGACCAGCAAGGCACGATAATAGAAATTCGTGTTCCGATCATCATCAAGAACCGGAAGGAGGACACAACCCATGAGCATCAAAGTGCTGATCGCCGAGGATCAACGAATGCTGCGAGGCGCTCTGGCTTCCTTGCTTGATTTTGAAGACGATATTGATGTGATTGGTCAAGCCGGCGACGGCGATGAAGCTCTATCCCTGATTGGCTTGCATCAACCCGATGTATGCCTGCTCGATATCGAAATGCCTGCGCGCAGCGGTCTCGAAGTAGCGGAGGAAGTTAAGCTGCGTGGTTATGCCAGCCGAGTCATCATACTTACGACCTTTGCTAGACCCGGTTATTTCGAGCGGGCCGTGCAGGCGGGAGTTCAGGGATACCTGCTTAAGGACGAGCCCAGTGAACGGCTGGCAGAAGCCATCCGCCGGGTAATGGATGGGCGGCGGGAGGTCTCCCCTGAGCTCGTATTCGGTACGCTTTCAGGTGCAGGTGCCAATCCGCTGACCGAACGCGAACGGGAAGTGCTGCGGTTGGCTGCAGACGGCAACAGCTCCAATGAAATTGCGTCGAAGCTTCACTTGTCCTATGGGACTGTCCGCAACTATATGTCTGAGATTTTAAGCAAGCTCAGTGCCAAGAACCGGATTGAGGCCATCTCGATGGCCGAAGAGAAGGGCTGGATATAGCATTCCTTGCAGCTTGATCACACCCCTTACCCTCGTCTTGAAGAGACGGGGTCCTTTGTATTTCACAGCACAAACAGGCCCATTTGGGTCTGTTTTTTTCTTTTTGATTGACACATCCTTCCATCAGGCATTATAGTATGTTACAAGACTAACATACCGACAGGGTGATATCATGAATTCCAGGTTTGACGAAGGACAGCCGATTTTTCAGCAAATCGCAGATATGATTGAAGATGACATATTGAACGGGACATACCAAGCGGATGATCAGATTATCTCAATGTCGCAGTTCGCGAGTACTTTTCAGGTCAATCCCGCAACAGCTGTAAAAGGCATTGCCCTACTTGTCAATGAAGGGATTTTGTACAAGAAAAGGGGGCTGGGCATGTTTGTTGCTGCAGATGCCAAACAGATCATATTGACCAAGCGACAGGATCGGTTTTACAACGAACTCGTATTGAAGCTGCTTGATGAGGCAGAAAAGCTTGAATTGACCACCGAGGATGTTATTGAAATGATCAAACAAAAGAGATAGGAGATGAGCAGGATGAACGCAATACTTACCTGTTCCAACCTGAGCAAGAGTTACGGGCGTACGGAAGCGGTCCGAAATCTGGAGCTCCAGCTGGAAGAGAATACGATCTACGGCTTGCTGGGCCGCAATGGCGCCGGAAAGACCACACTGCTTAATATGATGACCGGCGGATCTTTTCCCGACTATGGCAGTATTCAGGTTTCGGGGGTAACGCTTAAGAGTGGAGAAACCCCAAAGGGAATTTGCTACGTAAGAGAGAAAAATTTGTTCTTCGGCGGTGCCAAGGTGATTGAAGTGCTGCGCTTGGCATCGGCCTTTCACGAGGACTGGGACTGGGACTATGCCCAGAGCCTGCTAAAGACATTCAAGCTAAACCCGGACAAAAAAATCCGCCAGCTTTCACGGGGAATGGAATCCCTGGTCGGAAACATCATCGGTTTGGCTAGCCGGGCCCCGATCACCGTATTTGATGAACCGGTGCTGGGATTGGATGTGCTCATGCGAGAGAGATTTTATCGCGTTCTGGTTGAGGATTATGCCAATCATCCCCGGACCATCCTGCTCTCGACCCATCTGATTGATGAGATCGCAACCGTCGTTGAGAGAGTCTATATCATGGATTCCGGCGCTATGTTATTGCATGACGATGTTGACCATATCCGCGCCAATTCTCATCTGTTGACAGGGAACCAGGAACAAATCGAACAATTTACGAAGGATCGTCACGTGATATATAAAGAATCTTACGGTAAAGGTTCCTTAACCGCGATATATGGAGCCATTCATGAGGCAGACCGTTCACAAGCCAACAAGCTTGGTATTGCTATTGACGGTTTACCACTGCAAAAGTTTTTCTCCTATTTAATCGAAGGAGGGCAATCCATTGAATAAGACCACCGCACTCATGAGGGCTTCATTTCTTCAGCTTCGACCTTATCTCTTGGTGATGCTCGGCACCGTTGCGATTAGTTTGATTGCAAATGTGATCATAAGCCTGTCTCTTGGAGACAGTTCGGAGAATACGCAGGTGTCTGCGGCTAACATCCTCACCGTGTTCCTGATATTTGTAGGCAGTGTGCTCCCGGCAGGCTTGTTCCGGCGGGTAATGAATTTAGGAGCTACACGAAAAGAATATTATATTGGTATGCTTCTGGTTTACTCCATATGGTCCGCCATCTTTGCTGTCCTCAATATCATCTGGCTTCAGGTGGAGAACGGATTTATACGACAATATGAGGATACCTTCAACATCCTTGAAATCTTTGGATGGAATCAATTTGGCATCGTTGGCATGTTCTTCTATCAATTCGGTGTTTACCTGCTTCTTATTTCATTACTGAATCTGCTGTTTTCCGGTCTGCGTCATGTAATGGGCTGGGTGGTCTGGGTGGTATTTATTGCGGCAATCCCTATCTTTACATCCATTCCTTCACTCCGGCATACGCTGGCTGATGGCTTGCTGGCCCTTCTCTTCAACGATTCGCTGCTGCAAGGACTCGGACTCACGCTGATCATCTCCCTCGTTCTGCTTGCAGGAGGCTGGTGGTTCACGGTCAGACGCACCATCGCTTAATATTGTTTCCCCTAACAACGAGTTATTGGATCACTCTAGCTCGAAAGGAATGATGGATCTTGAAAAAGGATGCTGCCCCCCTTGAGGTGTTCCAGTCCTTTCTGTTATGGATAATTGCTATCGGTGCAGGGGTATTTGAAATGATCCTGGCTGTCATCGATTCGATATCCAGCCTAACGAGTGCTGGAATTGTCGGTATTCTCATTCAAGTTGCCGCACGAACGACGATGTTCGCTGTCCTTGTCTACATCATGATCAGAATGCTTCGGGGAAAGAATTGGGCGCGTATCGCATTAGCTTTGTTTTTAGGCGGGTTTGGCACTCTCTCCCTAATCATTGACCCTATCAAATGGCTCATTACAGGCGGTTCCCTTAGGGACGCCTTTGCTCAAGCAGACAATATTTCCATACTATTTGCCTCCAGCCGTACCCTTCATATGATCGCCGTTGTTGCGGCCTTGATATTTATGTTCAGACCCGCGGCGAATCGGTACTTCAAAGCTGAATCGTAAGTCAACTCAGCACCCGCTTGATTTGGGATCAACAGAACAACAACCCCTGGCCTATTTAAGGCCCGGGGCTGTTTCATGTAGATTATGATCACTTCAACCATTCTTCCTCGATAAACTGCATCATTTCAAAAGCGCCACCACCGGCATTGGAAGCCACTACAAGGGTATGACCGGTGGCCGGGTAATAAGCAGACCGAAAATTCACACCCGGATCATAGCCCATGACATGGTATTTAAACACATCCTCATTTTTCTTGGTAATCCACACGCCAAGCCCATAATTCAAGTTATGTGAAGCCAGCAGCTTCTCCGTCATGGATGCGGTGAGCAGCGTATTGTTCATAAGCGACCTCCATAACTTGATCATGTCCGATGCCGTCACATACGCCCCGCCATCGGCATAACCCTGAATCGGGATAGCATACTGGTTCGTTCTCCACGTGCCGTCTTCCTCATCAATATACCCGTAAGCCGTATTCGCGGGCAGACGATCCAGCGGGAAATATCCCGAATCCTGCATGCCGCACGGCTCAAATACAAACTGCTGGACATAGTCGCGAAACGGTATTCCAGCATGTTGTTCAACGATCAGACCGAGTAATACAAAGCCTGCATTGTTATAATGAAATCTCTCGCCGGGCTGAAATTTCATTCGTTCACTCTGGAATAGCGGTAGAAAGTCCCTTCCGTTCCGGAGTGTATACATGGGAACCGTTTTCCACAGATCCTCAAAATCATCCATGACCTCTTCATCAAAATAATCCGGAATACCCGAGCTGTGGCTCAACAAATGAAAAACGGTAATCTCCGGGCTAAAATTAGGCAGTGGGATATCCAAACAATCGCTTAGCTTGCTGTCCAGCGACAGCTTGCCCTGTTCGATAAGCTGACAAACCGCAATAGCGGTGAACAGCTTACAGCCTGAGGCAATGCCAAACCTGGTGTCTGTTTGATTCGGGATGTGATCGGCCCGGTTGGAATAACCGAAGGCACCATCCCATACGACGTTGTCATTTTCATCTGTTACGAGCACAGCTCCCGAAAAACGAATGCCAGCAGCAAATTCCTTCATTTTATGTATCATCACGAATCCCACCCTTTATCTGATTAGGGGTATTTTAACATCATTCTGGATGAGGGTCTCGGTACACAACCAGTATAATAAAATATTCCCCCTTATGTCCGGAATGCCGGTTGAAGCTCCAGGGGGAAGCCCATTTAGGTCTTTCGCTGCTCCAAGCACAAAAACCCCTTCCTGCCAACCATGTCGAATTTCATCACTTGATGAACGCTTCGATCACAGTCTTTATGTGGGGGGATTGTAAAATGTATATTCGCTTCTACCCTAATGTCTCCACATCAGCAGCAGGATCACCGGGACCGCAAAAATAAGCAAGCCGGCCCCAATCATCGAAGCGACCTGCAGCATGAATGTGTGCTTGGTTGGACCGGACGTCTGCAGCATTCCGCATTGAGCGCATCTGTTAGAGGCAGGGTATACCTCGCCGCCGCAGCTGACACAAATCCCATTATTCCTCATGAATAACGCTCCTTTACTTGGAAAGACAACATCGACATCTATGCATTGCTTTATCATTTAACATATCTTATGAACGGAATCCTCACGGATCCTATTCATGAATACTTTTTTAATGTTAAACCATTTGTGAATATTGTCACATAAATGCGATAACAAGTAAAGGCATAAATCATTCATATGCCATCTCACCCCTTCGCTCCTTCAGAGCAAAGTTGCTCAGTGCAACCTAAAAACAGGAAGCCTCGGCTCCCTGTTTTATATTTCATTCTTATTCTTTTCTACCCATGAACACCGCTACGATCAGCCCCAGCAGCAAGGTTCCTATACTGGTAGCCATCATACCCGTTCCGGATGGAATACCCGGAAACACGATAACAATAGATCCTAATATCAATCCAATAATAACGGCATACGTCATATGTGGGAAACGGTCCAGCAGGTACCGAATCAACCGGCTGCTAACCACGAAGCCAATCACCACTCCCGCCCCAATAACAGCTATAATCCCTAAATTTAATGAGGATAGAGCTGAAATGGCAGTAGAATACACACCCAGAAGGAGAAGTACAAACGACCCGCTAATGCCAGGCAGCAGCATCGCCATGCTGGCCAACCAGCCGGATAAGAACAGTCCGATCCCGTTGGACCAGGTCAGGACGGTTATCGGATCGGATGTGGCATCCGTTCTGAGAAAGGCCGTCGAAGCCAATAAACCGGCTGCCACAATCAACACGACCACATGCACGGCTTTGAATTTGGTTCTCGCCTCCGCTTTACGCAGAATAAGAGGCAACACCCCTAAAATCAATCCTGTAAAGAAAAACTGGGTAGGCTCATAATAGCTTGCCAGCAGGTATTCAATCACGCGGCTCAGCAACAATAGAGCTGCTCCAATTCCAACGCCAAGTGGAATCAAAAAGCCCAGCTGCTTCTTCCATTCCCTGCTGAAAAATCCACTGATAGCCGCCAGCAAACGATCATAGATACCCAGCACGACAGCAATAGTGCCGCCGCTTATACCTGGAATTAGGTCACTGACTCCCATCAGCACACCCCGATAAAGGTTCTTCCATTCCATCAAAATCATAATCCTCCTACCTTACAAAGTGAATCTTATCGTGATAGCCCTGCGAAGGAGGTTTTACTTGTTCTTGGCATGCAATACCAAATTCCCTACTCCACCAATCGCAAACAACAGTGAAACGATTCCAAATCCCCATTGCCAAGAGCTTCGATCCGTAATGAAAACGACCACCAAGAACGCTATCGCAGCCAAAAAATTAAGCAGCGCAACGATCAAAAATTCCTTTTTCTTCATTGTTCATCCTCTACATTCCTACAGAATCAAATCTATCCAGTCTGCAGCCTACTGTGGTGATCATATCATATTTTTGCTGATGAAGTATGATCGTTTATATGAATGAACTTACGGTACAAAAGTAACCGTCTGCTCCGTCCACGCCGCACCATCAAATGCCTTGGCCACTCCAAGTTCATCAATCTTCGCCTTCAGCACATATTTCCACTTCACCGAAGCCGACCATGCCTGTTCGAACAGAAACGGTCGCAATCGAATCTCATGCTCGCTTGCCCAGGCCGCTATGACCCTTTCCCCATCGATCGACATATCGAAGCCCTCTTTGAACCAAGGATGCTCCTGATCCTTGGAAACACCAGGTGCATTCATGTTTACATAGAGCGAGATATCATCGCACAGCTGCAGCAGGCCAAACTGTCTGTTAACGACATCTTCATCGGGAAATTGAAACTGATCACTTAGTCGTTTTTGCCGAGCCAACTCCTCATGGTAGAATTCCACCAGCGGCGCTTCCGTCGCCTCTTTCATAAATGACGCAAAATGAAGGCTGCAGAGATACCCTGCATAAGGACTCATCGCTTCGATCTCATCAACACCCTTTGTATACATTAGCATTTTCGGCAGGACCGGATAATCGATAAAAGTGTATGGAGTCCGGCTCTCGTCATTCCAGATCGGCGTGTCATCCATCCGAAGCCAAGCGCGGTCATGCTCGGTTATAGCCAGCAGTACTTCTTTCAATACAGACTCATCCATAAACAGCTCTCGCCGGAAGCCCCGGGCTACATCGCCCGAGAATCGGCCATGGTCGTCCTGGGCCGTCATCACAAAAGCATCCTCTGTCTCGCGAATGATCATAATATCGTCTCCCCTTTATTTATCCCTCACCCCAGATAAGCTCTTCGCTTCATTACGGCAATGATGTCTCTGGACTGGCCTTGATGCACACTCGTATCAAAGCACGAGATCAATTCCCAGCCGTCAATTCCGTAACTGTTTAATAAATCCTCAAATTCCTCTTCGTTCACCTTGCCTCCAAGGAATCCTCCGGTTTTGTATTTCAGCGTTTTGTATTCCCATTGATCCATATTCGGCATCCTCCATCATCCCATTGAATTTTTGACCACAAACTTCAAGATTTTCTGTAGATAAAATCAGTTCGTATCGCCAACATAGCAAACTACGGGGTGTGCAGCCTTATCCTGAAGTGGCTTGACCAGGGATCGAGGGTATACTCGAATCTCATCCAATGCGGACAGATCGATCCATTCCACACCCACCTGGTATTCATCCGGGTTATGGCCAAGAAAGCTATCCCCTGCATCCGCCAAGCTGCACTCAAAATAAAACTCCACTTGGTGCACATCGGAATCCCATTCCGCAAATTCATGATTGGACCCTATGTATTCACGGACATGCAGGAGATCACGAACTTCCACCTTACGCCCGATTTCCTCCTGGCACTCTCTGATCACCGCCTGCACCAAGGTTTCCCCCTTTTCTTGTCCACCGCCTGGGAACAGATAGAAATCCCCCAAATGGTCTACGTTTTTCGTTAGAAGGATTTGATGATTCCGCATAATAACGGCCTTGGCCGAGTTTCGTATCGGTTTCATGAGCTGTCTCCTTATCGTATCGGTTTCTAGTTCTATTTTCTATTGTAGCAAATATAAATCCTCCATAGGTCAACCTGCAATCCGCAATGATACATGAATATAACAAGCCGGTGTCCAATGAGCATGCTCAAAGAATACCGGCTGTTATTGCACATCGTGAATAAGTCTGCTTAGCTCCCGAAGCAGCTAGCGCCTATATGAGCCACTTGCCCGCTTCTTTCGAACAACGGCCGCCACCCACACAACGACTAGCAGGATCAGCCCCGCCGCAATCCAATTCTTGATGACTTCCCACGGAACACGGGATCCGCCATACTCACCCTCATAACGAGCCATGACATAACCTTCCTGCGTCTCAACCGCGATGGCGGATTCAGGAGCGATTCCTTGGATGGCATAGTATTTCGTTCCCTTTGGGTAAATATTAGAGAAGTTGCCGCCGTAGGTCCCTTCCTGATCCGTATGGTAGGTGACCTTCCCCACCACGTCTCCAAGCGTGGACTCATCCACGCGGTTCTCTGACACGACAAAAACCTTCCCATCATTGACGACAAATGAGTATGCCCAGGAAGCAACTGCAGCTGGCGATGAACACATCACCAGCAACAGCAGCGTGATCAGCGGTATTTTCATAAGCCGACCCGCACGATGAATATCGACCATGGTTAACCCCACAATTCAGAGTCATTATTCTGAAGAACCGGATGGCTATTTCACCTGTTTGCTTCTGCCATCCACGATCAGCTCGATGCCCGGCTCGTTGGTTCCCCCCGACATACTGTAGGAAGAGTCAGGCTGTTCCAAGAAACCCTCAAAGGTTTCGCTAATCTGTATCCGACCTCGTGGCCGAACCGTAACCTCCTTAGACTCGAAATCAACCATCCTCCCGCCAATATCAACGCTTAACGGCCGTACTATAACCTGCTGCTCGTTACCATAGCTGTAAATATGAAGCTGGCAGTGCGCCCGAATAGCATCGTTCTCTGTGCGATAATCACACTTGCTGTCTTTCCTGGAATAGGACACGGTAGATGTTCCGCTCGAATTATAATTCACCACATACATAACAAACTCTGATATAAATGGAAAAATAACGATCCATGCGATACAGCCGATTAATAATCGGCTCATAATCTTCGGATAACGTGGACGATAAATCCGTGCCACCCATAGGATGCCAGCTACCAACAAAATAAGACCTGCTATAACAGGCAGATGAAGACCATAATTACCTTCCTGAGTCCATGGTGAGATCCCTGCCCAGCGGAACAGATCATCTCCGAATGAATAGCCCAGATGTTGGTTGGAAATAAACAGCAACCCTACGATGATTGCGGAAATGGAGAGGATTTTGCCTTTCAGTTGTATCTCCCCCTCGACGAACCCGTTTTCCACATTATAACAAATAATAAACCCTGTGGTAACCAACATTAATCAGTCTTATTTAATGGTTTATTCTCTACGATAGCCAGCCTCGTTCCGCTCTTGGCTTCATGCAGCAGCACTCGATCACGATAGATGAGACATAACAGCACATGGATAAACACAACACCATCCAGAAGCAATACCCCCAGCGCATACATGGCAGCCAGGATTTGCGAACCCAAAATATTAACGGGAATAAGCAAGGCATGAAATCCACCCCAGACCACATACAGCAGTCCGTTACGGATGATCACTTCCTTCAACTTCAGATGTTCCTCTGCTCCACGAATCTGGACCCGGACAATCCACTTGCCCAGCGTCTGTCCCTGCATCATATACGGCAGCACGATATGATATAAAATCACGACAATAAAATACGCACCCTTCACATTCAGCACCGTCAACACGCCAATCATCGGCAGCACGACCCCTGCATCAATACCGAAAGCGATCGCCCGGCGCGTATAACTGACCCGTTTCTGCGACAGATCCACCTTCTCATCCAGCCGATCGAGGCGAGGCAGGTGATTTTTCATCCAATCCGCGAGCACGAATCCGATCATTCCACCCATGGTATTCAACAGCAGATCATCCACATCAAACAACCGGTAAGGGTGATCATAGATGCCGTAAATACCGGTCACCTGGGTCACCTCAAAGAACAGCGATAATCCGAATGAGGCCACCAAACACGTAACCCAAGATGCCCGAGCATAATAACGCAGGAACATGCCGAACGGAACCACGAGAAATACGTTAAATACGACCTGCAAGAAGGCTCTTTCCTTGAATAGATGCATGTAAGTCGAAGGCTCGCCCCATACCACCTTGGTCTCCTTCAATATGTCTTGGATAAAGTTCAGAGGAATCCACTGCATGACCGAGGCAACATTCATTGGAGCATTATGCCGCGAGGCAGGCAAAGGAAGGAGCACCAGATACACTGCGTTCATCATGTAGAGCAGAAATAAATACAGCAGAAATCCCCGGAATTTATTAAAATAACCATATTTGCGATACTGCACAATCAGAAAGGGAACTGCGCACAGCAAAGCCGCTATGGGAAAGGTTAAAAATGCATAAGATATTGGAAACAGGTAGGATTCCAGCATGCTTTCGTTCACTCCCTCTGTGATGTTCTACTTATAGGTTACAGGATCAAGTTTAAATGACGGGGATTCCTTCGTTTAAAATGCGTTTAAAAAAGGCACCCCCGCGTCATAATCGGCCCTGCTGTTAACCTGGGGGTTATAGCTATACTCCAAAACCGAAAACCGAATAACCCACACCAGCAGTGTGGGCAGGATCACCATATGCAAAAAAAAGCATTTGATGCAATATCATTGGAGTAATATGGTTGTCATACCCGCCTTACGCGTAAGTGATGATGGGAGAGTCGGCCCCTGTCCTGCTTCCATGAAGTCCCGCTATTCCTTCCGCTTACGGACCACTTTTCCAAAGCCGATCTTCCGGGGAAGCTCCAGCGTAAACTCTTCACGGTGCCCGTTCCACTCAATCTTTAGGGTTAGAACCTTGTTTGGGTTCATCATATCGAGCAGATGCTCAAAATCCAGCTTCCCCTTGGTTTCCTTCATGGCAGCATGATCGATCCCCACGACAATTCTGCCCTCCATGGAGTGGCCCGTCATATCTTCTAGCCGATAGTCTACCTTGCCATGGTCGAGGAGTTCCTTTCCTAAGTACTGCAGCTTCAACTTTCCGCCAAGCGAATCCTGAAACACGGTAAACTTCGTATTGACCTTATCCTGATGGGTAATAGCATAAGTCGCTTTCCACTTCTCACCCTTGCCTATAAAGGTCATGGTTTTATTTCGATTCACGGGGACACCCTCCTCACGCAGAACAACCGGTTATCTCGATTCGGCTTATATAAATGATAACGAGTAAAAGAATGAAATGGTTGTTCAATTTTTCAAATAATCGATAATCTCAAGCAAATCGGTAATCTCCCCATCCTTGGCGAAGTCCTGATCATAATAGGGATCCCGCTTCCAGATGCCCTTCATGCCGATACGCCGGCTTGCGGTTACGTCATTGTCCGGATGGTCTCCAACATAGATCGATTCTTCGGCCTTTGATTCAAGCCGATGTAATGTATGGAGAAAAATCCTAGGATCCGGCTTACGTAAACCTTCCCACTCCGAAAACGCGATAATATCAAAATAAGGCTCAATGCCAAGTCCCCTGATATTGCTGTATTGAAAATCGCCGTACCCATTGGAGATCAGTCCGAGCTTTATCCCTTTACTCCTCAAGTAAGCTAACATTTCATGCAAATGGGGGAAACCGACGCAATGTTGTTGAAACCCCGACATGTAATCCCGCAGCAGAGCTTCCCAACCCACGGGGAGCGCAAACTCCTTGGTTAGCTGCCGATACACCTCATCCTTCCATACATAACCTCTACGATCAAGCTCGACAAACCGTCTTACGTACTCATCTCTGCCCACAACTAAACCTCCATGGAGCGCTAGACGATCATACTGATCTTGAACGAAATGTACCAATGACGTGTCGCGGTCAAGCAGCGTCCCGTCCAAATCAAAAACAACGGTGGTAATCATCGCGTCACTCCCTCCTTTCTATGAATTTCGAATCCAAGGAAAGGATCCAAGCGATATGCAGCTGCAAGTCTAGGCGGAATATCCCAGTCTCGCATCCGGTTATCTAATCCTCCGCTTTCCGGTATACCCGTTCCGGCCTGCCTACCGTGCCATATGAAATATCCGCCACGAGGACGCCCTTCTCCACGAAGTACTCCAGGTATCTTCTGGCCGTCGTTCGGCTGAAGCCGCCACGTTTTCCAAGCTCCTCCGCGGTCCACACGTCCTCGGACTCCTCGATGTAGGACAGGATTTTCTCGCTCGTCAATTTATCGATGCCTTTTGGAAAATACGCTTCCCTCTCCATCCGTTCACCGGCACGCCATAACAGCTGGTCGATGCCCTGTTGATCAATCTGCTTATTTGCTCCGCCGAGCTGCTTCATCTGCTCGTAATATTTCCGGTAGGCTTTCAGCTTCTCCTGGAAACGGTCGAAGACCACCGGCTTGATCATAAAATCGTACACTCCGCCGCGAATCGCCTCCCGCACCGTATCGAATTCCTTGGCTGCCGTTATGATAATAACATCGGTATTCGGGTATCCCCGCTGTATATGCTGCAGCAGATCCAATCCCGACATATCGGGAAAATACAAATCCAGCAGCACCAGATCAGGCGCCAGAATATCCAGCTGCTCATGCGCCTGGACCCGATCCGTTGCAATGCCGACGACCTCAAAGCCCTCTACCTTCTCTACGAACCGTTGATTAATGCTGGCAATGCGCACATCATCTTCAATGATTACGACCCGTATCATGGATATTCCCCCCTGTTTTTGGAATCTTGACCGTAAACACCGCACCGCCCGCAGGCGAGTTATGGCACACAATCGTACCGTGTAATTGCTGTACTGTCCCGTTGACGATCGATAGGCCAAATCCTCGATTGCGTTCCCCCTTGGTGGAATAGCCCCGCTCAAACAGACGATCCGTTCCAGCCTCGGCTATACCGGACCCGCTGTCGGATACTTCGATCATTAATTGATTGCCCTTGTCATGTAACTTTACGCTTACCCATCTGTTCTCCGGTTTGGACCCCAATGCCGCCTCCATGGCGTTGTCGATCAAATTTCCAATAATGGCAACTAGCTGGTTTCGGCTAATATGACCGGGAATGTCTTTAAAAGAACTGCTCCGGTCAATCTCAACCTTCACCTTTAACTCGCTTCCTCGATTGAACTTTCCAATGAGAATGCCGCCAATGATCGGATCGGGAATTTCCTGCAGCAGGAATTGTATCAGGTTCTGATGCACATCCGTCTCATGCGTAATCAGATCCATGGCCTCCTGATACGATTCCAGCTGAATCAGTCCGTAAATCGTATACAGCTTATTGGAATATTCATGCGTCTGCGCGCGCAGCGCTTCCGTATACCTCTTCACCTGCGTAAGCTCTTCGGTCAGGCGCAGCAGCTCGGATTTGTTCCGAAAACTGGAGACCGCCCCCACAATCCGATGCTCATGATCATAGATAGGCAGCCGGTTGACCACAACCGCGTGATCGTTAATGACCATCTCTTGATCCTTCTCTGCTACCCCGGACTGCATCACCTCCAGCAGCCTGGTGCCCGGGATGACATCCTGAACATACTGCCCGGTGATCACCCTACGCTCCTTTGGATCGATCAGCATCATGGCTGTATGATTGGCCAAGGTTACGATGCCCTCTCGATTGACGGCAATAATGCCTTCATGAATCGTTTCCAGAATCGCGCGTTTCTCTTGATACAATAAACCGATTTCCTTGGGCTCCAGCCCGTGAATGGATCGCTTGACACTGGACGATATCCATATAGCGCCGCCGCATCCCAGGATTAACGAAATTCCTGCAAAGAACAGGACACGATTTCGGTACGATTGTGCTGATATCTCGATATCTTTCATTAGAATGCCAACCGATACGATACCAATAATTTCGTTCTTATCATTGTAGATCGGCGTCTTCCCCCGGAGCGAGGGTCCCATGGAGCCAATCGCCTTCGATATGATGCTCATGCCCTTCAATACCGGGCCGTTGTCGCCACCGACCATCTCTTTGCCGATCCGATCGGCGAGAGGATGCGCATACCGAATTCCTTCACGGTTACCGATGACGATATATTCCGCATCCGTCTCCAACCGAATTTCCTCTACCACAGGCTGAATGATGGCTGACGGGTTCTCTTCCTCGAACGCATTCTGAATAACGTCCATTTCCGCCACGGCCTTCGCCAGCTTTAATGCCGAAGCGCCGATACTCTTCTCCAGCGTTGTGATGAGCAACCGCTCAAAACTGAAGGTGAGGGCGACAATGACGGCGAACAACAGGGTGCCTATAAGCAGAATCAATCTCGTCTGTAAACGCATTCATATTCCTCCATACACATTGTCGCCATAAGCGCAGCTCTGATTTTCCTATTGTATTCTAGATCACACATGTGACAATAGTCTCTGGAAAAAATCGGTCGTAAATTTTATGAACAAAATTAGCGAAATGATGTTTTTTCAACTTATGTCGCAATTCTGTTCAAGCCAGACGCTCGATGATAATATGAAGGAACTTCAATCAGGTAAGCGCTTACAAGTATTGCGAACTCTCGCACAACGATAAGGAGGAACTTATCCATGCTTAAACGAAACGGCATAAAAATCATAACCGCTGCACTTGTCCTGGCCATGAGCCTGACAGCCTGCAACAGCACCGGAAGCAGCGCCGGCGAATATCCGAAAAAACCATTTATCGTGACCGCGCCTTCTGGCGCCGGCGGTGGATGGGACAAAACCGCACGTTCCCTCACCAAAGTACTTACGGAAACAAAGCTCATCGAACAAACCATGACGGTTGAGAACAAGCCCGGCGGCGGCGGGACCGTGTTTCTCGCAGAATACGTGGCAAAAGACAACAAAGATCCCTACAAGCTGTTCGTCAGCTCTCCGCCAATCCTCATCAACAACTTGAAAAAAGAAGGGAACAGCCCGTTCGGCTACAAGGACGTGACGCCGCTCGCCCAGATGACCAAAGACTTCGGAGCGATTGCCGTACCGGCAAACTCCAAATTCACCGACCTGCAATCGCTGGTCGACGCGATCAAAGCCGATCCGACTTCCGTCACACTTGCGGGTGGTTCCGCTCCGGGTTCGATGGACCACTTGATCAGCGTTCTGCCTGCATTCAAATCCGGTGTGGATCCGAGAACCGTGAAGTATTTATCCTATGATGGCGGCGGCGAGGCCATCGCGGCCCTCCTCGGCAACAATGCCGACGCGATCGGCACGGACATTTCTTCGCTCGGGAGCTACCTGAAAGCAGGCAAGATCAAAATCCTGGCCGTTACCTCAAGCGAACGCCTGGGCGGAGACTTTGCAGATGTACCGACTCTGAAGGAGCTGGGTCTGGATGCCGAATTCACCATCTGGCGTGGTGTATTCGGTCCGAAGGAACTGTCGGAAGAGCAGCTGGCCTTCTGGGACAAAACGCTGAAGGGGCTCTCCGAGAACGAAGTGTGGCAAAAAGAGCTGGTTGCCAACGACTGGGCAAGCGAATACCGAAACGCCGCTGACTTCAAGGCATTCCTTGAAGAACAGGAGCAAGACGTGCAGGAGCTGCTCACAGCGCTAGGCATGCAGAAGTAAGCCTTGGAATTTGAGGGAACAGTGCAGCTCCCCTCTCCCTTTTCATCCTTGAGGAGGTGTCAACTTTGAACAGAACGTTTGACCGCTATGCCAGTATCGTATTTCTGCTCCTTGGCGTCGGCTTTATGTGGCAGAGCGCCAAGATCAGCGCATCCGCATACGGGAGCACCGTCGGCCCTAACATATTCCCGTTCGGTCTTGGGTTAGCGCTTGTGCTACTGAGCATTCGTTTGTTTTATGAAGCCCTGAAAGCCAAGCCGACGGAGAACCATGTGGAGAGGCTGGACTATAAACGCTTCTTCATGATTTTTGCGGCAGCCTTTCTCTATGCCTATTTCCTGGAATTCATCGGATATATCATCGGCACCTTCCTGTTCCTCCTGTTTGCGTTTCAGACGCTGGAACGAGGCAAGTGGCTGAAATCCATTCTAATCTCCGCACTGTTCTCCGGCGGCGTGTACGTCATCTTTGTTGTCTTGCTGGAAGGCTCCATGCCGGGCTTCCCGTCTTGGCTATCATGAGCATGGGAGGAATCTACTATGAACGTTCTGGATTATTTGGCGGATGGCTTTATGACCGCCTTGCAGTGGCATAATCTGCTCTTCGCCTTTATAGGCGTGCTGATCGGCACTTCGGTCGGCGTACTGCCCGGCATCGGTCCGATGAGCGGCGTCGCGCTTCTGATTCCCGTCACCGCCTCCATGACTAGCGGCTTGCCGGCGGAAGCGGCAGCAACCAGTTCAATCATTCTGCTTGCAGGCGTCTATTATGGAGCCATGTATGGCGGATCTACAACTTCGATCCTGCTCAATACGCCCGGAGAGTCCTCGTCTGTCGTGACGACGCTGGACGGCTACCAGATGGCGAAGCAAGGCAGAGCAGGCCCGGCCTTGTCCATCGCTGCGATCGGCTCTTTCGCAGCCGGGCTCTTCGCGCTTGTGGCATTGATCGCGCTGGCGGAGCCTTTATCCAATGTAGCGATTAAATTCGGCCCGGCCGATTATTTCTCGCTCATGCTGCTGGGACTCTGTGCAGTAAGCGGGCTTGCAGGCAAATCGATCACCAAGGCACTCATCATGACCGTATTCGGTCTGCTGCTCGCTACCATCGGCATGGATACCGTATCCGGCGTTGCCCGGTTCACCTTTGATATCCCTATCCTGTACTCCGGACTGGAATTTCTAACGATCGCCGTCGGTTTGTTTGCCCTTGGCGAAGTGTTTAAATCCATCTTGGAGAGAGACTACGCAGCAGGTCCAACTTCCAAGATCGGTCGCATCCTGCCGACACGTAAAGACCTGAAGGATAGCGCGGGACCGATTGCCCGAGGCTCGATCCTCGGCTTCTTTATCGGTATTTTGCCGGGCGCCGGCGCAACGCTTGCTTCCTTCTTCAGTTATATCGTTGAGAAAAAGGTCAGCAAGCATCCAGAATCCTTCGGCAAAGGCAACATCGCTGGCGTTGCTGCTCCCGAGTCGGCTAACAACGCGGCTTCCGGAGGCGCCATGATCCCGTTGCTGACGCTGGGTATTCCCGGTTCCGGGACAACGGCCATCCTGATGGGGGCGCTCATCATGTACAACATCCAGCCAGGCCCGCTGCTGTTCGAGGAGCATCCTCAAGTTGCGTGGGGACTGATTGCGAGTATGCTCATCGGCAACCTGCTTCTGCTCATACTGAACATGCCGCTGGTCAAAGTATTTGCCAAGGTCATCCAGATCCCGGCCAAATATCTCATTCCAATCATCATTGCCATCTCCATCTTCGGCGTTTACGCCGTGCAAGCGCAGATCTTCGACCTGGTCCTGCTGCTCATCTGCGGCATTGCCGGCTTCCTGCTGGCCCGCAATGACTTTCCGCTCGCGCCACTGGTGCTCGGACTCGTGCTGGGTCCCATGATCGAGAACAATATGCGCCGGGCGCTGACCACGTCCAACGGCGACTTTATGATCTTCCTGCAGAAGCCGATGTCACTGGCATTTCTCATCATCGCCCTGCTCTGGATTGTCGTTCCGATTCTGCTCAAGCGAAGAGGCAAGGAAGTTGTCGTGAACGAAGAAGGCTAACCATCATACGTATATCGATAGCTCAAGGAGGCAGTCATGAATACCAGCAAACTAGGCGGGAAAAGTGTCATCGCTAGAATTGAAATGAATACGGAAGAAGCCAGCTTCGGTCAAGTAACGGCCGCCATCTTTGAGGCTGGCGGCGACATCGTGGCCATTGACGTCATTCAGACGAGCAAGCATACCACGATTCGCGACGTCACCATCACCGTGATCGACACTATCGACATCGACATTATTGCCGAGCGCATTCGCAGCATGTCCGGCGTTCAGCTGCTGCATCTATCTGATCGCACCTTCCTGCTACATCTTGGAGGAAAGATTGAAACCAAGCTGAAAGCGCCGATCCAGAACCGCGACGACCTCTCCCGCGTGTATACGCCGGATGTTGCTCGCGTATGCATGGCGATCCACGAAGAACCGCGTAAAGCCTTTACGCTCACCGTCAAACGTAACACCGTGGCCGTTATCTCCGATGGCAGCGCCGTCCTGGGACTTGGCAATATCGGCCCTTATGCGGCCATGCCGGTGATGGAAGGCAAGTCGATGCTCTTCAAGCAGCTGGCGGACGTAGACTCCTTCCCGATCTGCCTGGATACGCAGGATACCGAGGGCATCATTACGGCGATCAAAGCGATCGCTCCCGCGTTTGGCGGTATCAATCTGGAGGATATCTCCTCGCCGCGATGCTTTGAGATTGAGCAGCGCCTGCGCGAGGAATTGGACATCCCGGTGTTCCATGACGACCAGCACGGAACGGCTGTCGTCTTGTATGCAGCCTTGATCAATGCGCTGAAGGTCGTCGGTAAATCCGTGGAGAATCTGAAGGTTGTCGTCTGCGGCATTGGCGCCGCGGGCGTTGCCTGCAGCAAGATCCTGATGTCGGCTGGCGTGAAGAACATCATCGGCGTCGATCGCCTCGGCTCGCTGACCGCCGATCAGACGTATGACCATCCCATGTGGCAATGGTACGCCAGCAACACCAACCCCGAACGGCGTTCCGGATCACTTCAAGACGTCATCCATGGCGCCGACGTGTTTATTGGTTTGTCTGCCGGCGGAATCCTGAAGAGAGAGGATGTTCAGGCGATGGCAGAGCATCCTATCGTCTTCGCGATGGCCAATCCGATCCCGGAGATTCTGCCGGAGGAGGCCGAGGATATCGCGGGCGTCATTGCAACGGGAAGATCGGATTATCCGAACCAGATTAACAACGTGTTATGTTTTCCCGGTATTTTCCGCGGCGCCCTGGACTGCAGAGCCTCCGCCATCAATGAGGAGATGAAACTCGCCGCAGCCGAAGCGATCGCTTCGACGGTCACGGACAAGGAACGGAGCCGGCATTACATCATCCCGAGCGTATTCAACCAGCAAGTCGTCAACGGCATCCGGGACCTTGTCATCCAGGCAGCCATCCGAACCGGGGTCGCGCGCCGTATTCCAAGGGAATACCGCTAAAGATGACGATTACGATTCCATGAAACGGGGAGGGTTCAGGAATGGGGAGCAGCATACGAGCCATCGTGGACATTAATATGAGGGCGAATGATTTCTCATCAAGCATCGTACTCGTCCTTGGGCCGGATCAATATATCGACGCAAAAAGCATACTGGGTCTAAGCATGACACTGTACCGCAACCAAACATACCTTCTCTACGTTTATGGTCCGGACCAAATGGAGGCGAAAGCTGCCATGCGGGAAGTATTCGCCAAGCACCATCTGCAGCTGCAGCTGAAAGAGGCTCCCTAAGAGTCGAGCAACCGAAATCGAGCTTAGGCCGTACGATATGAGTCCGAAGAAAAAGAGCAGGAGTGCACGGTCCTAACAGGAACCGTACTCTCTTGCTCTTTGCATGTTCGCTCGGCTATGGCTTACTCACCGAGGATTGCAACAATCAAACTGACAGATTCAGCGCGGGTAGCATGAGCCTGTGGAGCGAACACCCCCTGGCCTCTGCCTTGGATCAGTTTCGCTTCAACAGCTGCTGCTACGTAAGGCTGAGCCCACGCAGGGATTTGATCTGCATCGGCAAAGGAAATTTTCGCTTGAGGGTCTAATGGAAGCTTCTTTGCTCTGGCGATCATGACAGTCATCTCCAGCCGGGTCAGCTCTTGGGCCGGCCTGAAGGTCTGATCCTCATAACCATTCATGATTCCGGCTTTAACAACCCCTGTAACAAATGCTTTCGCCCAAGCAGGAATCCCGTCCGCATCTTCGAAGCTTATTGTCCCCTGCTGGCCCTGGCCCAATCCCAGCGCCCTTCCTAACAACACTGCAAACTCGGCACGTGTAATCTTGGCGTTGGGACGGAAGGTATGATCTTTATATCCCTGTACCCAACCAAGCTCAACGGCCTTCTCAATCGCCTTTGAAGCCCAGTGTTTATCAATATCCTGAAGATGCACCTCCAGCTTCGGAGGGCTCGGTTTCTCAACCTCTCCCTTATTATCTTCTTCAGCTTCCTTGGACTCCTCCTCCGGGTTCCCGGTCTTCGGAACGGTTGGGGATGGGGTGATTGACGATGTCCCTCCATCCGATGAACCGCCGCCAGGCTCCGTTACGAGTGCGGCTGTTCTGACGGTAATACTTGGCCCGTCATGGCTCCACTTATCCTTACTGCCTGCTTCAACCTTGAAGCTGTATATGCTGTCAGGACTTAGCCCTGTGACATGATAACGGTATACTGACCCGGTTACATTGGCTAATTCGACCCCATTCCGAGAAATTGTATAGCCTTCAACTTGATCTGCCTGAACCTCACCTGACCAATGAAGATGAATACTGGTGGCAGAGACATTTTCCGCTGTGAGTATGCCTCCTAACCAAGAAGGGACTTTACTTCCTGGAATCATGCTCCCTTTAAACTCTGCAAGGGCCCCGTCTATGGCGCTGATGGCCGCCTGGACGTCCGCTTGCGTCACATCCTCATTCATCATCACGTCTTCTGCCGCCTGAATCGCATGATGGAACAGCAGCATGGCCTCCGGCGGATATTGTCCAGGCTCTACTCCCTCCACAGCCTCGGCGTACACCGATTTGGCCACGGTAATCGCTTCGTTTAAACGACTTTTATCCACTGGAGCTCCCGGGTCCACGATCACTAAGGACTGGAATGCTGCCACAGCCGCTTGAAGTACAGTGACGGCAGCGTCGATTTCATCCTGCAGCGCATTTGCTTGGTTAAGCACTGCCTCAGCAGCTTCGATGGCATCGAATAACTGGAGTTTCGAACCTGCTGGATATTGTCCGGGCTCAGTTCCTTCCACGGCCGGATCATATACGCTTTGGGCGACGGTAATCGCCTGGTTCAAGGCAGCTCTATCCACTTTCTGATGTACAGACAGCGTGAGTTTCTCAGCCGGTTTCGTCACCTTGTCATCCGTCGAAGCATACTTGATATTGTCAAAGGCAAAGGTACGGCCGTTCGCGCTGTCCCACAGGAAGCCAAGCACAATCCGGTCGAAATGGGTGATCACGTTTGTCGTTTTCACCAGATGACCATCGATGTACATGTTTAATTCGGTTCCCGAGGTATAGTCCCATTTCAGTTCATGCCAGCCTTTACTACGCTTAATGCTCGTTTTTTCCCAAGCCGTTGAAACACCGCTTGCCCTCACGGAATAATAGTCCTGGGAACCATAGTTCGGGTTCCCATCATACAGCACGCCCATACCGGCAAGCAGCTGGCTTCTTGCGTTTCCGACATGGGCAACAACTCGGGTATTCCCCGATTTGGAGCCATCGTCATACAACATCATGGTAACAATGCCTTGCTGCGGTGATCCGAACAGCTTCTGTATCGCATTGCTGCCATTCCCTTTTACAAATAAGGCGCTTCGTTCTCCTTGATACGCTACTTGATCAGAGATGACCCCTGTCTCAATTGGCGTTCCGGTCTCCGACACGAAGTCTCCCCAGCCCGCTTCAAAACTCTGTGAATACTGAATGTCGCTGTATTCTTCGACATCAGCCGTGACTTCTATCGCATCCATACCGGAGACATCACCATTTGCCGTTAGAATTCCGGTTTCCTGATCCAAGGTGACCCGATCCTGGTCCGTCCTGAATTGAACTTTGTAATAAGGCGCATGTTTCAGAGTAATGCCTTCCTCTGTCACGCCGTCGACTCGAAGCTGTACGGAAGGATGAGACTCCGATATCTCCGCTTGATCTGCCCCGACTTGATACGACTTCAGCATGGATGGCGGATGAACCGTAACCTGCGTCTCCGCATAAATGGCAGTATTGAACGTGCTTTCGGCCCTGATGCTCGCTTTCCCCGGGCTCAGTGGAGTGATGAAACCCTTCGCATCTACTGCCGCGACTCGCGGATTGCTGCTGGACCACTTTATCCCCTTGAACCATGCGTCCTTGGGTGTGAATTCAACTGCTAACGTTTGGCCCGCCTGCTGGGCATACAAGTCCAGCTTGTCCTGATTCAGTTTCATCGCCATGGGCAGTACTTCAGGTACCCGATTAGCTGGTGCATCACCCGAATATTCATGCGCACCGATATCCGCTTTACCGTCAGTCAGGGGATTATCGTAAAAGTCTTTATCTGCCTTGCCCCATACCGAAGGGGTGTGTACGCTCACATCCAGTCCTGCATTAATGGCAGGCGAATCCGATAACAGCTTATAACCATTTAGCTTCTCCGCATCGAAGAGGCTCGCATCTGCCTGAATGATATCTTTCGGTTCTTCACCCGGTCTGGCGAGCTTCGGGCTTTCAAAGATATTGTCCTCTACGACTGCACCCGGGAATGCAGTACCCTTAATCCCCGTTCCCGGATAGAAAATATTGTTCTTGATCTCCCCGCCGGAGAAGGAGATGGCACCCATAGGCGTATCTGCCTTGGAATAGAAGATGTTGTTATAGAGCCGTGCATACTTGCCCGAAGTGTTAAAGATTTTGGTGGAGATATTCTCGTCTGTAAAAAATGTATTGTTATGAATTAGAGGTGCATACTGTGCCTGTTTCGGCAAATAATGCAGCAGATATCTGCCGTCTCCGTCATTCACGCTGATATTGTACCGGGCCACGGAATTCGTTGAACCGTCCATAAAGAGCATAAAGCCCCCGCGATTGCTGTGACTGTAGTTGTACTGGTATAGCGCTCCTTCCGAGAACATGTCCACGTCAAAGGCCTGGCCGTCGTTATACCCGTACACCCCGCCGTACACTTCGTTATACTGCATGACCATATCCTTGACAGCGATGACCCAAAGTCCCGCGTAGTTGACATTCCCCACGTCTTTGGCTGAGTGTTTGACTACGGTGTTATATTCCATTCGGCCATTCTCGCCGACGTTGCTCATCACAAAGCCATCGCCCTGGACTTCTTCTACATAATTGTTTCTGAAAATAATATCTTTGAAGACTCTTGGGAAATTGGCTTTAATATCGCCTTCTTTATAAAGTCCGGCGTTACGTATCCCTTCAATATCCACCCGCTTCACGATGTTGCCCTCAACGAGAACGTCCGTAATATTACCGAGAATCAGGATTCCGCCACTTCCGATTTTCCAGCCCTTTGGATTGCCGTTCACGTCATGAATATAATTATTCTTGACGACAATCCCCATGTGAGGATTCGCTTCCCATTCCGATACCGTGGTAGAGGCTGTGCGGATATTGATGCCCGCTCGTTGCGAGATGATATCCGGATGGTAGTTGGTCAGCTCAAAATTGGAGAACTCCAGATAGCTGCCGTCCACTACATCGATGGTGGCCGACATCGTCTTATCCGTAACGCCCTTGTAGTTCTCTATAATCGCAGATCTCTCGGTGGTGGTTGTGCCATTCCCGTTAATAACCGGTCGGCCAAGCCCCTTAATATTGCCATAACTGCTGAATACGATCGGTGCATCCGCCGTACCGGATATTCCCCGAAGCTTGAGTGATCCATTCCACACATCCCCGGCTTTAAATAAAATTCGATCACCGGGCGCATAGCTCATGTTATTCACTTTCTCGAGCGTTCTCCAGGACTGGCTCTCTGACTTTCCATCATTGGCATCATCCCCGTCCGCGCTGACATAGTAGACCGTTCCCGATGCAGCTCGGGCAGAAGCCGCTGCCTCCAAGGATTCAGCCGCACTTACCCGATTCCCGTGCAGATCGGGAATTCCCAGGGAAACCGCCAATATCATGCTAAGACAAACGGTGAGCAACCTTCGCTTGCTGTTTCTTTTCCCATGATTCATTACATCATCCTCCTGACACAATCTTTTGGTTATCAGAATTAGAACGAAATCGACCTCAGCACCTCCTCGTTGATCCGAATGTTAGCATTGTGTAACTTCTGACTTACCTGCTGTTCCAGCTGCTTCTGAATGTATAGTTGAACCAGGGAAGCTTTAACCTGCTCATACGGCGCATAGCCTTTATCCCTGGTATCGAGAAGCCTGAACATCATAGAGCCTTCCGCATCTTGTTGAATAGCGGTAAACTCACCCGGCTGAGTAGACGTCAGCACATCGTGTAGATAACGCGCTGCATCATCGTCTTTGGATTTGGTGTCTATATCCAGCGTGTCTTTCTGCACCTCAACGCCTGAGGGGCTCAACCTTGCGATAGCTTCCTCGACACTAAACTTCTCAGAGAGTACAAGCTCCTGAAGGGTATTTAGGGTACGGGAGGACTCCGTGCCTGAGGCCGTTACTTTTTCATAAACGAACGCATGCCCCAGATGAAAATATTCGGGTTTGACCTCTTCATAAAGGGCCTTCAGCTCCTTATCGCCAAGCGAATTCCTTGTTTGCTTAACCAACGTATCGATTAATCTTTGATAATTCATGCTCTGCGTATAGGAGTAAAACGAATCGGCACCATACTGCTGAGGACCATATATCGGCTGCCCTTCCCGAATTTTCTGTTGCCTGGTTTCATTCTCCGCTGCCAGATGCCTTAAGAAGGACGCATAGGATACATCCTGGATGATCCCGTGCTGCTTCATCAGGCTCTGTTCGGTTTTTATGCGTGTTACATCCTGCACCGTTTTTTGCCTGGCATAATCAAGCGGTGTTTCTCCCTTATAAGCAGAAGTCCAAAAGTCTTCATTATAATCGGCATTGTGTTTCTGCTTGAAGTAGCTAGTAGTCCATGCTTTATTTTGCCGTAAAAAAAATTGGAACTCCTGAACCGTAACGGGCTCATCATCAATGGTGAGAACGACTTCATCCGCTGAAGCCCGCATCTCCATGTTTAGGACAACGGCAATAATCGCGGTTCCCACAACAAGGCTAAACAATAGGAGTATTAACGTGCGGGCTATAGGCCTTTTCCCAAACATAATCTCCCTCCGTTCTTTTGTAAGCACTTACATTTTAGATCAACCTTATTATAGGAAAGTTAAAAAACAGATATAATGAACAAATTTGACGGATGCCACACGATTTTTACCTCTTTGATTCCGCTGCCTCGTCCCGTTCGTCAGATACACAAAAAACCTCTGCCAGCAGATCGCCGACAGAGGTCTATACCCGTTACATATCTCGCTTTAAGATTCGTACCAATAGCCTTTAATTCCTTGTTCAAGCCGGACCAGCGCCTCCAAATAAAAATAATCTCCCCAGATCATATAATCATCCGGTGCCCGGTCCCCCCTGACATGATAGGATCCGTGCTTCAACAGCCCCTCCGCATCGGGCAGGTCCATCGTTGAATAATGCTCCACCAATGCGCTCATGCTGCGGTTCAAGGCACTCTCGAACAGCATCCTGTCCGGATCACGGTCTTCCATAAGTTCCAAAAGTTCTAGCAATCCGCACGCTGCGACAGCCGATGCGGAGCTGTCGCGCGGTGTGCCCTCATCAATTGGCACATCGAAGTCCCAATAGACAACCCCATCCTCAGCCAAACGTTCGATAAAATATCGGGCAAGACGCTTGGCCGTATCCAAAAATGCCTCATGCTTCGTATATCTGTAAGCCAGTGCAAAACCGTATATCCCCCAAGCCTGACCCCGTGTCCAGGTCGATCCGTCTTGGTACCCTTGATGCGTACCGCCCCGAAGCGCATTTCCATTGTTAACGTCAAAATAGAACGTATGGTAGGAGGACCCGTCCCCACGCACCAGAAATTTCTGGCTCTGCAAGGCATGCTTCATGGCAACATCATAATACTTTGTTTCCCCTGTCTGCTCATGAGCCCAAAATAATAACGGGAGATTCAGCAGACAATCGATGATGATCCGTCCCCCGTTCTCCGGATCATTCGCTGCCCCCCATGCCTGTATGATTTCCATTTGGGGGCGCCACCGTGCCAGCAAGGTGTCCGCCGCCTGGAGTGCCGTCATACGAGCAGTTTCGCTCTCCGTTACACGCCACTGCGCTACCGCAGACAGTGAATATAGAAAGCCGATGTCATGATGATCCAATGCCACGTGCCGATCCAGCCGATCTTTGAAATTGGTCAAATAAGACTCGGCCGCCTCCTTATAGTAGGGATCGTGCCCATACTCGTATGCAAGCCACATCATCCCTACATAGAATCCTTCGATCCAGTCGTTATTATCGCCCCACTCGTATCGCTGGCCCTCGATAATGTGCGGCAATTTCCCCGGATGCTTCCTAATGTTTTGCTTGATTTTCTGAATGGCATCTTCAATTGCACCCTTCCACATGTTCATCCTCCTCTTGCTCCTGTTCTTGTGCTATATGTCCAAACGAAAAAGGACGCTTCCGTTCTCGGCATCCGTAACCACGATGTTTCCTTCGAGTGTGTACTCTACAATCGGAGGGAGGTCGTAGCGCCTCCGATTCTCCTCGCGGTTTGAAGCTCCGTATACGGCTGATATCAAAACATGTTCGCCCGGCTCCAGCTGGACGGTTAGCGTTGGAATCATTGTTCTTGGCTTAAGCAGGTTGGTATTGGCTTCCGGGTAAACCATGACCGCACCGCCGTATCCTTGCACATTGACGATTCCACTGATTCCGCCCGGCATCATCGCAGCCACCCGCTCAGGTTCCGCTTTGACCGCTTCGGTCTCGCTGAGGGCAAAATTCGTCATCCTTCCCACGGCAAATCCGCCCTCAGCCGCAGTCAGACAGCGGTTGGAACGAATATGGTGAATCCGTACATGCCACAGTCCGGCAGGAACCAGCCATGTCCGCACTTCGACATCATGCCAAGGAAGCCATCTGGAGTAAACATGCTGTTCTTCGATGCGGAACTCCTCGCAAAAGCGGCGTACACGATAATGCTCATCGCATTCGCTTAGAGCAAGCATCGAATCGTAAGCCCCCTGTCCGAGGCCATAATACCCTTTGGGAACACTGAAACCAAATCGCGTAGAATAGGCGAATTTTGCATATTTGGCTGCACTGTGCGCCATATCAAAGTTAGCCATCTGACCGGAAGCCAGGGCTGTTATATGTCCATCATCCTCCGGTTTGCAAATCAACATTCTGGCATGAGGCTGGGCTGACACTGATTTCAAGCTTGGCAGGGGTTCCTCTTCCACCATCCAGAACGGATGATCATCCGGCAAATCCAATATGAGAAATGACTTAAACGCCCAGTATGGTGATCCCGGCGCATTGTAGCTCTCCCCCATGATCAAATTGGGGTACGCGTATCCGATACTTAGCAAGCCATCTGACGTAAAGATAGGCTGGGCGAACCACCACCGCAAATGCCTCATAATGATTCCTTTGATTACGCCAAGGGAGAAGGGCTCCACGCCAGCGTATACGAGCGCGCACCAGAAGGAGACCTGCGCGAAGCGATAGGTTTGGCTTCGACCAAAGGGCAGACTGCTTCCATCCTCGGCGAACCAATAAATGAATTGCTCGGCAAACGTCTTCGCCCGCTCCCTATAAATCCGTGCACGCTCAGGATCATCCTGCTCCATCAGCTTCGCGTAGATCAGCGTATAGAAGTGCATCCCAAACGGAATATAATAATCCCGCTGATCTGTCTTGCCGTCCGAATACCATCCATCGCCTAAATAGTAAGTATCGATCATATCGAGATACTCATCCATAATGGCTTGATTGTAAGGCATGCCCACCTTCTTGAAGCCCATATTTACAAGCACCGTAAACATCAGCCAATTGTTCGGATTGGAATGATCCACGAGATTGATCTGATTGAGCCACCGGTACAACTGCTGCTTCTCCTGCTCCTGCAATGGCTCCCACAGCTTATGCGGAGCAAGCGCCAGTCCAAATCCGAATACCGCCTGCTCGACCATACGCTGATCCTGTGTCGTAAACTCTCCCCAATATTCGGCATGCTTCGGGTCCGTACCATTCACGATGCCTTTCAGATACAGGGGCCATAAATCCGATTCGCCGCCTCCACTGGCATGAGGAATTAATCCCCATAAGGGCCTGGCAAAAGCCTCCATAAGTGCAATGGCGTCACTATATAGGGCTGCTGTAGATCCAAGCGTTAGTCCAGCATATCCCGATGTGAATCGCTGCTTCAAAGGCTCCAGCGTGTCCAGGACGGCCTTCTGCAGATCAGCTTTGGTGCGAAGTGGAAGGCCTTGTAGCGATCCTTGTATCTGTTCCATGATCTCACTCTCCTCCTATCGATTATTAACTCCAAGACGTAAACTCGCTCGGCGTCATGCCTATTTCCCGTTTGAACAATTTGATAAAATAGCTCTTGTTGGCATAACCCAGATAGTCCGATATCTCCTCGACAGTCTTATTAGACTGTTGAAGCAGCTGCTTCGCCTTCTGGAGTTTGACCATATTGACATATTCGATAAAATTCTGGTTCGTTTCACGTTTAAACAAGCGGCTGAAATAGCTTGAGTTCAAATTTAAATAACCCGCCATCTCTTCAAGCGTCAATTTCTCGGTCACGTGCTGAATCACATATTTCTGTGCCTGGATGATCTCAGAACGCTTAGAGCGGATGGATAATACGCTTAATCTGCGGGAGAGCTCCGTCAGATATGCCATGATCCAGCTCCGCAGATGCTCCATGGAATGAATATCGTTGATCGCGTCATACAGCTTCTCTTCGGTTATGCTGTCCTGAACCTGTAATGTCACTTTCGTTTTCATCTGTAAATCCATGAGCAGCTGCAGCACCCATTCTTTCACATCTGCAGGAGGGAACCGGTTTGTCTCCACCCATGCCGCCCATTCCTTTACAATCTCCTCTACGTGCTCAGGCCGATTCAAGGCCAGCATGTCATTGATCCGCGAGAAGAATACGGCATACTCTCCATACATATCTCCGCTGGTGAAGGACGCCTTCTCGTACCGGCAGATGCTGGATTCCTCCAGATAGAAGCGATGGCTCCATTCCTTGAGCATGGGCATTAATATAAGCCGAAGCTCTTCAGGTGCTGCGGCTTCCCGTCCCAATAGGCAGGTAACTGATATTTTCAAATATTGTTTCATGGCCGTTATCGCCCGCTGCAGGGAATAGTAGAGTATCTGCTGTTCCTTAACAGGGTCCTCGCAACAGATGAAAACAACCAGTTCTTTGTTGCTGTAATGAAAAATAACGCTGCGGTGCATTGAATCGAGCACTTCCTGCAGCACATTTTCGACCGCGAATGCAATCGTATAATCGTTCATTTTGCGGGTCTTTGAAACTTCGGGCATGCGGTCGATAGAGACAACGAAAGGCAAGTAATATCTGGCCTGAAGGTCGACACCATTTAACCGGGCATGCTTAATCCATGCTTCCTTTGTCCAGGATAACTGGTACAGGGTATCCTTCAGCAATTGATCTTTTAGCGCGGACCGATTGAGCGATTCCTTCTGCATATACATCATCACTTCTGCCGCTTTGTGCTTCTCCTTGCTCAGATCAACGGCGATGTTATGCAGCAGCTGCTGCAGCTGCTCTACATCCAAACTCTCTTTTAGAATATAATCACTCACTTTCAGCTTCATAGCTTGTTGCGCATAATGGAACTCGTTATGACAGGATAAAATGACAGCTCGAAACAAGGGATTCACTGAGTTGAACTTTTCAAGCATCTCCAGGCCATTCATCTTGGGCATTCCGATATCCGTAATAATAATGTCAGGCTGCTTAAGCTGTGCATCCTCCCAAGCCTCCAAGCCGTTCGAGTAACAACCGATCAATTCAACACCCAGCTCTCTCCACGCAATGCTTTGTGACAAATAGCGTACAACAGGATAATCATCGTCCACCAGAATCGCTGTCAACACCATGCTCACCTCTCTCCACCTCGAATGGAAACTTTAACGTGATGTTTGTTCCAATGTCCTGCTCACTGTGAATCTCCAGTTGGGCGTTCGTTCCGTAGATCAGACGAAGGCGCTGAAATACATTCTTGACACCAATGCCGGAAAATCCCTTTTTGGCAGGTGCTGCTGCTCCCTGAACCGAGTCCACATTGGCACGCAGCTCTTGAAGCGCAGCCTCACTCATACCGATCCCGTTGTCACGGACCGTGATGCTGATGTCGTTAGCTCCTTTTTCAGTGATATGGACCGCCTCAATGAAGATGACCCCGGCAAACTGCTCATAGCCATGAATAATAGCGTTTTCAATTATTGGTTGAATCATGAAGCGCGGAACTAACGCTTGCTCGCAGCCTGCCTCGTAATTCACCTCTAGTCTCACCTGGTTGGCATGCCGGAAATTCATGAGCCGGATATAGTGATGAACCGTCTGCACCTCTTCATGAAGTGGAATAAATTCATTATCGCGGTTAATCGTCATTCGCAGCAGGGAAGACAAGGAAGCAATCAATTCGGCGTTCTCTTTATCCCCTTTGATCAGTATGTTAAGCCGGATGGAATTCAGAAGATTAAACATAAAGTGCGGGTTGATCTGAGCCTGCAGCATCTCCAGCTCGGCCTTTCGCTTCTTGGCCTGTTCCACGGTAATTTGCTCAATATTGGATTCGATCCTGTCCAGCATATGATCAATCGTCCGTGCAAGCTGAGTCACCTCATTGTTGCCGCGTATCCCCGAGCGGATATCCAGCTGTCCCCGGCCAATGCGGGTTATGAAGCCGCTCAGTTCCCTCATCGGCTTCGTAAAGGCCGAAATCAACACCATCAAAAGGATACAGAATAAGGTAAAGAAAAGCACCTGCAGCCCAAAACTGATTAATAAAATCTGTTTATACTTGGAGACGGCCGATGATAATGGGATTAAGCTGACCAGATTCCAAGTATTCGGGCGAATGGACTGCTCGGCGTATACATATTCCTGGCCGTCCATTTCAATCGTTCTTGCACGTTCATCCTGATTCCACCAGGTCATTCTGCTTCCGATTAGGGACGGATCGGAGTGAGAGATGACCACGCCCTCCTCATCCAACAGCATCATATCCTGGTCTGAATTAGAGCCGCTCTGAAGATGGTTGCGGATTTTACGTTCATTCACGCTGATGATGACATAACCGATGATGCTATTGGAGGAGGTTCTTATCGGTCGCCCGATCGTAACCAGATAAGAACCATCCTTATCGGCAGTATGAAAATAATTGTCCTGCAATCCCACCCAATAGGTTGAGAACGAGGGAATTTGGTTTAGCTCCGCAAACCACGGCTGCTTGTATAAAATGGCTGGATTAAAGTCGTTGTGAGAATAATTGGTATATGTAAAATCGTTCTTTCCAAGGATGGTGACATAATAATCATCATGCTGCCTAAAGAGCTCATCGAGCAGCCGGATCAAGCGGCTGTAGTTTACAAGGATCTCATTCTTGTATTCCTGCGTGCCCTGCTTCTGCCTGGACATAATTTGCTGTCTGATCTCCGAGTTCGTCAGCACCATGTTGGACAGCTCCAATGTTTGATCCAGAACGCTATTCACATCGGATTGAACCGCTTTTAGTGCATCCTCAGAGCTCACAATGGCCCTATCCAGCAGAAGATCCTTGGTTAAATAATTGGTAACCCAATATATTCCGCCCAGGGGGAGCAGAAAACATAACAGTGCTGACCAGATTAATTTTTTTCGCAATGAAAATTTGGGAATCATCACAGATGCAGTCCTCAAATCTTAATGAATTGGAATAGGGAAAACCTGAGTTTTCCCCTTAACCATCCTCGTATCCTGTTAATGCATTAGGCATATCACGTTCTTGCGAACTCAGCCTAATTTTTATTACTATTCACAACCTCGGTAATCTTCTGATCGATGCTGTCGATCGTTTTGTCCAGATCATGCTTATTCAGAATATACAGCTCTGCTTCTGGAATCACAACATTCTTTGCTTCCTCGGCATATTTTACAGGCACGGGAGCTGATCCTGGCACCGTGTTATTAATCGTATATTTCAGTGACTCCACATCGATCTTCGATGGATCTTTCGAGGAGCCTACAATTGTATCGATCAGCTTATCCGTATCCGACTTGGCCCAGCCGGAGAATACTCTTCCCCCGATTTCGAGACCTTCGGACGTATACCATCTGACGAATTGATAAGCGGCCTCCTTATTTTCGGATTTTGCTGCCACTGCCATATATGTCGGTTGTACCGGGGAGTAATGTTTGCTTTCCCCTTCCAGTTTAGGCAGAGGTGCAAATACGGTTTCGAAGGTAGCCGGAATGGCGTCCGTTCCCCCAGACTCCGCCACCATCCAATCGCCCATAGGGAGCATAGCAGCAAGCCCGTTGAAATATTGATTACGGTAAGCCAGCTTTTGCGAAATAATATCTTCGTACGGGTTCGCACTCTTATCCTCATACATCATTCGCTTCATCATTTCCAGATTAGCTTTCAGCAGTGGGTCCTTGGCATTGGATGTTCCATCGCCTTTAAGAAACGTATTATCAGACGGCTTGCTCATCAATTGCAGCTGGAAGTAATCCGGCCAATTGTGCAGGTAAGCGCCATATCGTTTCTCGACACCGTCCCCCTTGGTCAGCTTCTTCGCGTAACCCTCAAACTCTTTCCACGTCCAGTCCGTTGGGATCGGCAGACCCGCTTCCTCCAACATCGCTTTGTTCATAATGACGAACCAGCGCTGCATGGAGGATGGCAGTGCGTAAATTTTGCCGTTGACTCTGGTATCCACCAAGTATTCATCATCGTATTGGTAGCCATCTTGTTCTATGTAGCTCTCGAGCGGTTCAAAAAGTCCGATGTCTGCCCGCTGCGAATAATTCGTATAAGGAAGCTCGACGATATCCAACCGGTCATTTGAAGCGGCCATCAGGTCCAGTTTTTGCATGGATGCCAGCGAATCGCCCTTCTCGTTCAGGAGATCTAGCTCCACCTTGATGTTTGGATGCTTCTTCTCAAACTCGGGTATAATCTTGCTCCATTGCGCTTTTGCATCTGTCTGCCACGTGCTTAGTTTCAACACAATTTGATCAGGTGCTGCTTCCTTGCCTGCGTCCGCGCTGCCTTGAGCGGCCGAATCAGACGTCGTGCTGCCTCCACCTCCGCAAGCCGAAACAACAAGCGCAAAGGATAAGCTCAACAACATCGCCGATAATCTCTTGATTTTCATATTGACCCTCCTCGAAAGTAACTGCTTCCCGTTATTCATAGAAGTAAGTGCTTACAAAATCATCCTATCATGATCGATCTTTTAGCGTAGTTCCCTATTTTTACGGAAGCCAAACTATTTTGACTTTTTATCAGCCCTTGACTCCGCCAAGCGAAATGCCCTCGATAACCTGCTTCTGACCAATCGCAAAAATGATAAGCAGAGGCAATATGGCCGATACGGCGCCAGCCATCATGAGGGAATATACATCCCCGTATTGGTCCCCAAAGAGTCGGATGCCGAGCTGGATCGTAAACAGATCTTTGGACTTCAAGAAAATTAATGGATACTGATAGTCGTTCCATGTCCAGATGAACCGGAGAATCGCATAAGTAGCGACACCCGGACGGATAAGCGGAAGAGCAATCTGCCAGAAGGTTCGGAAGTGACCCGCCCCATCCATTTTGCCGGACTCGATATATTCATTGTTTACGCCCATGAAAAATTGTTTCAACATGAATGCCCCAATAATACTGAAGCTGTTCAACAGGATCAGACCCGCATGAGTATCAATCAGATTCATCCAATTGAACAATAAGAACTGCGGTACCAGCGAAGCCTGCGGCGGAACCATGTACAAAGCCAGAACAAGCACAAACATGGCATCTCTGCCGCGAAAACGCAGCTTGGAGAAGCCATAGGCTGCAAGTGCGCATACAAACACATTAATGACGGTCGTAGCGATCGTGATATAAATGGAGTTCCAATAATAACGTACGAACTGTCCGCTCCATACCGTCTGGTAGTTCTCTACGGCATTCCAATTTTTCGGAATCCATTCAATCGGAAATTTGAACACATCCATCTCCGGTTTAAAGGAGGTTGACAACATCCATACAAACGGAAGAATAAACAGAATACCGATGAAGGCCATAACGATCGTCCAAATCAATTTGGATATATTTAATTTCATGGGATACCTCTCCTCTCATGCCCGGCTAAATTCAATATTCGATATCGATTAAGCTTCATGTGCTGCTTCGTGATCAAAGGATGACTTTTTGAACAACCTCTAATAGTTGACCCACTTCTTCTGAGCTAGCATCTGTGCACCCGTGATCAGCAGACAGATCAGGAACAGGATCAAAGCCATACTGGAGGCATAACCTGTCTTCAGCTGATTGAAGGCTGTATCGTATAATTCATATACGATGACGGTTGTCGAATTAGCCGGTCCGCCCTGTGTTAGAACTTGGATCAGATCAAAAATCTTGAAGGTGCCGATGATCCCGGTCACTAATAAGAAAAAGGTGGTCGGCGATATGCACGGCAGCGTAATACTGCGGAATTTCACCCATGCATTCGCTCCATCAATCTCGGCAGCTTCATACAGGTCTCTTGGGATGGACTGTAATCCGGCAATATAGATGATGATGTTGTACCCTAATAGGATCCACACCTGAATCATCATCAGGGACGGCAGCGCAAAATCGATATCCGCAAGCCATTTCGGCGGATTATCTATACCCAGGGACATCAGCGACTTATTCACCGGGCCAAGAGATGGGTGGAATAGAACCTGCCACACCATGGCGACAGCAACAATGCTTGAAATATAGGGAAGAAAGTAAATAACCTTAAAGGCACCCTTAAGATAGACCTGCCGGTCAATCAGTACCGAAAGTACCAAGGCCAAAATCATGGTAACAGGAACGGTAATAATGAAGACCAGATTGTTAACCAAACTTTGCATAAAAGCACTGTCCTTGAATAGGGTGACGAAATTACTCAGTCCTGCAAATTTGATTGCACCCATCCCGGCTACGAAGTTCCAATTCGTGAAACTTAGCAGCAAAGACCCAATGACAGGGATTAATGTCAAAATAAACAGCCCAAGCATTAAAGGAGCAACAAATAAATATCCGGCAATTTGCTCCTTCGCTGCCATGCTAAGATGGGCAGATTTGTTTGTTCGTTTCATACGTCTCTCCTCCTGGGCATTTTTGCTTAGCACCACATTTCACTTGTATCTCTATTTGAGACCGATGCTGTTGAACGTAGAATCTGGATACCTCCATTGTAAAAAAGTCGCCTGCCGCTTATAAGAAAGAGAAATGTGCATTTTGGAACGAATTTTACTTTTTGCGCGTTTGCGCGGAACAAAAAAGGATGAGCCAGGCTGGCCCATCCCTCTATATCCAAATATATTTAATTACGCTCAGCCCGATACTCAATAATCCAGCAGTCCCGCAGTTCTCCTTCATGCTGTTCATGCTTCTCCAGCAGCCTGATCTTCCGAAAGCCGCACTTCTCGTAACAAGCAATCGCCCGTTCATTCCAAGCCTGCGGGTCCATCACGATCCGGTCAGCCTGCCTCTGAAACACGAGATACTCCACCATGGAAGTCACGAGCCTCGTACCGATGCCTCGATTCCAATAATCCGGCTCCCCGATAAATTGATCCGTGGCGAATGTTCTGCAGTCTGCATCACTCCCGTTATACCCATACTCGCCTAACGTCTCCTCATCCAAAAGATAAAACTGGATATACCCGATCGGTTTCCCCTCATACTCAATAATACAGCGGGTCTCATCATCATCGACATAGAAATGCTCCCGCACCCGCTCCACGTCATGAGGATTATCCCGTCCCTCATAATACTGCAGCACATCCGGATTCGACAACCAAGAAACTAAAGATAATTCATCTTTCTCCTCCAGCTCACGAACCGTAATCGGTCCAGCCCCGTACACCAGCATCGTGATCCCCCATCTTCATTATTAAATCACCAATTCTCGTGTTTCAGATTACATCCGCAACCATCGTGATAGATGTTCCGCTTACGCCTACCTCCTGAAATCCGAAACGCTCATATAATTTCATAGCGGCCGTGTTCTCGGGAGCGACGCTTAACGATACCTTCTGAATCCCCTGCTCCTTCATTCCTCTGAACAATTCCTTCATCAGGGCCGTTCCAAGCCCTTGCCTGCGGGATTCCGGCAGCAGCGCCATGCCCAGCTCGGGAATGTCATCACTCACATAACCGAACCCTTTGTTCTCTTCATCAAAATGACGGATCGTAATCGAGCCTATCGGCTTCCCTGTGGCATTCACGGCAATATAGCCTAAATCGCCCGCTCGCCCCCAGTCGTCCACGTATTTTTTCATGAACGGCTCTTCGAGTATGTCTCGGCTAAAAGGCTCCTCTCCCTCGGGCACATACAGAGACTCATACAGCATCTCCCGCAAAAAGGATTCATCCTCCCGGCCAGCGACTCGAATATGGTATAAATTCATGTGCATCTTCCTTCCCACCCTAGATACTATCCGTCAATGCGGTCCATAGCGCCAATCTCTCCCGATCAAAATCGTTGCGGCCGTAATGGTCGAGAAAAATATCCTGGTAGTCATCGCTTCCCAGGTTATATCGAAGCGTCCAAATTCCCCAATAGAGGTCGTAATGAAGGTCTCCGATCCCGCCATAACCCAGATCGATAAAACCTTCAAGCTGGAAATCTCTCATAATCAAATTCGGCAGACAATAATCGCCGTGGAGCAGCACATCATGATCAGCCGTTCCCTGCAGCTTCTCAAGGCATAATAGAGCCTGTTCTCTTCCGCCCGGAAACCCTTTGATATCTCCCATTTTGTTCATGATGCCTTCCTGATACTCCTGGACAAGTTCAGCTGTTCGATTCGGAAAGGGACAATCGGCAGCAGATATAGAATGGAGATAACGCAAACTCTCCCCGAACACGGCAGCCAGTCTCTTCGGATCTTCCAGATGTCCCCTGGACACCCCATCATCCCCTTGCAGGGCGACGGTCAGCAGGTAATCGTTATCGCCATGCTGCTCATAGGCCAGCACCTTGGGAGCCAGGCCTTTTCCGTGTAAATAATCCGACATCAACCCTTCTCTCTTAAGTTCATCTCGTTTCGTTATCTTCAAAAACATCGGTTGGTTCGCTCCCTCGATGTACAGGGTTTTAGCCTGTTCCGAGGAGCTGCTGTCATAGACGGCAGCTGTCTGGATATAGGGCTGCAAGCTAACAGGCAGCGTTTTTATGTCGAATGGAATGCGTACTTTTTTCATCGTTCCTCCATACCGACCCGTCCAATCGGTCGGTCTCAGTTCAATAGAATAAAGACGTCCCCATCGGAACGCCTTCGGATCTGTACTGTATGAATTGGCGATTTGCTGGCCTAATCCTTCCCTTCCAGCCGGTAATTTTTTATTTAAACTATTTTTGCCCACCTATTTATCAGAACGGAACTCCCTCGAAGTACACCACCTCGGCCAGACGAATGTGCAGTGCCTTATTATCCCCAACCGTCAATTGGAGATGGTCCACCGCAACTGCGGACAAAATCCCATCGACTTTCCCCGCGGTAGTCACGATGACTACCTTGGCTCCTTTATGCCGGAGCAGATGTTCAATAAATACCGGTTCAACCAACGTTGCGTAATGGGCTGGCTGCGGAATTGCCGAGGTACGAGGCGCGTAATACAGTGGTATCGGTTGGGGCGGGGGATAAGCATAGTAACCCGGTGCATAACCCGCAGGCGGCGCTGGATAACCAAAATGGTTATGGTTGTTCATGAAAAACCTCCCATGCCAATATTAATCTACACCCTTATGTATGTTTGGGAAGGGGCCGCTATGTTAACCATCCTCATATTTGTACGAAAAAGTTAGAAAGCAGCCTAACTCGCTTTCCTTTACGCCTTCTGTGCAATCAACTTACTCATCGCATGCCGGTGCGGTATACCTGACGAATTGCAATCAAAAATGACCTCCGGGCAGCTGTGAATCAACCAATCGTGATAATGCATCATAAGCTCCCCGGATTTCCAGTCGTAAGCGTACGGCTCATCCTCGGGAGGAGGCGTTATGAACGGCTTTTGTACGAACACATTCAGGCAATGAAATCCCCCTGCCGACGTGAATTTTTTATAATTAGTAAAGATCTCTTCACGATATTCGGGTCTGATATAATGCAGAACGCCGCTGGAATACAACACGTCAAACTCCGAGTCTAGACGGTAGTCCGAAATATCCGCCTTGAATACATTCACGTGTACTCCGATGTTATCAGCCAATCGCTTCGTTTTCTCGATCCCCGCATCCGATATGTCGAATGCTGTGACCTCATAGCCGTTACGGGCAAAAAACACGGCATCCTTCCCTTCCCCGCACCCGATATCCAGCAGCTTTACCCTTCTTGTGGGCGGGATCATTTCAAGCACCTGGTAACAGGCCGCGTTCGGCTCCGTGCCCCAATAGTACTCCGGTGTTTTGTACTCCTCTTCATATATGCTGATTGGCTTGCCCGCCCCAGAATAACCAAACAACTTATCGATGCTGACGTTCAGCAGCCGGGACAGCTCCGGAAGCAGCGCGATATCGGGCATGGTCTGTCCCGTTTCCCATTTGGATACCGCCTGGAAGGTAACGCCCAGTTTGTGAGCCAATCCCTCCTGGGTGAGCCCCCTTTCTTTGCGGTAACGATTAATATTTTTGGCTAACATGTCTCTCATATGGATCACGCTCCTATATAACTTCATTGTAGGGGCGTTGCGTAAGGCATACAATAACCTGGTTTTTGAATCCCGGAAGAATTCAACCGTCAGTTGAAATCATCCAAATCCAGGAATTCCGTGCCCAGGCATGTTACAATAAACCTGTTTTAAAATCACTATAGATATAAGGAGAACGCTCGTGAACATTAGAAAGCTGAATACTCATGAAAAACCCCCTATGGACCTGCTGCTGCTTGCGGATCCATCGTTAAGGCTGGTTGATGACTATGTAAAGCGCGGTCATTGCTATGTGGCTGAAGAGGACTCGCATCAGATCGGGGTCTACGTCCTGCTGCCTACAAGGCCCGATACGATCGAGCTGGTTAACGTTGCGGTAAGAGAGAATCTGCACGGCCAGGGCTATGGCAAACAGCTTGTGAATCATGCCATCGGGCAGGCACGGGAACTCGGATATGCAACAATTGAAGTGGGCACAGGAAGCACTGGCGTGGCGCAGCTGGCGCTGTATCAGAAATGCGGATTTCGGATGACAAGCATCGATCGGGACTTTTTTGTTCGCCATTATGATGAGGAAATCTATGAGAACGGCATGCGACTGCGTGACATGGTGCGGTTGGCGCAAGATTTATAAGGCTCGGGGCTGGGCAGATGCACCCTTCCTCCATCCGGTGAGAGCTGCACGGGAAGATCTTCTATTTCATGTATGTACGCGGTCTGTATCCGTCTTACAATTTGGAGCAGCTGCTGGAGAATGATATGAACAATGCCAACAAGGCATTGAGCCTGTAACCTCCCAGCAAAAAAAGCCCCGGGCTACACAAGCACAGGTTTTTACGAGATAGTCTCGCAAAACCGTCAGCCGTATAGCCCAGAGGCTTTTTCTATTTTACATATCATCCCTCAAAAAATCGGGGATTATTTATTCAGCGTTTCGCTCCAGTCATGCACCATATGACCCTCGAGATATTTCTCGCAGTCCATAGCGGCCATACAGCCTGTGCCTGCAGCCGTAATAGCTTGGCGGTAACGGGTATCCTGGACATCGCCGCAAGCGAATACGCCCGGAATGTTCGTCTCCGTCGTTCCCGGTTTAACCAGGATGTAACCAGTCGGATCGGTCGTAATCTGATTGCCAAGGAAGCCCGTGTTCGGTGTATGGCCGATAGCCACGAATACGCCTTCCGCTTCAATCAGTTCGTCTTCTCCGGTCTCGTTGTTGCGGACCTTCAGGCCTTTAACACCGGTTTCGCTGGTAACCACCTCAACCGGCGTACGGTCCAGAGCCCACTGGATCTTCTCATTCTCACGTGCACGATCCTGCATGATCTTGGATGCACGCAGCTCGGTCCGGCGGTTCACTACCGTTACGCTGGAAGCAAAACGCGTCAAGAAGCTGGCTTCCTCCATCGCGGAGTCGCCGCCGCCGATGACAATGATCTTTTTCCCGCGGAAGAAGAACCCGTCGCATGTGGCGCATGTACTTACGCCGCGACCAACGTTCTCCTGCTCTCCCGGAATTCCGAGATACTTCGCGGAAGCTCCCGTCGATATAATAACGGACTCAGCCAGAAGCTCGCCCATGCCCTCGACATTCACCTTGAACGGACGCTCGGAGAAATCAACGGATTCGACCCAGGCACTCTTGAACTCTGCACCGAAGCGCTCCGCTTGTTGACGCATATTATCCATCAGCTCGGGACCCATGATTCCTTGCGGAAATCCAGGGAAGTTCTCAACCTCCGTCGTTGTCGTAAGCTGACCGCCCGGCTGCATTCCCTCGATAACGAGCGGCTTCAAGTTCGCGCGTGCCAAGTAGATGGCTGCCGTCAATCCGGCAGGTCCTGTTCCGATTACGATTGATTTGTACATAGATACGGCCTCCTTTAAGGTGTCGATTTCTGTTACGTGTTACATCCTATTCAGGACTTATGGAATCTTCATGTACCAAGGTCTCCTAAGTATCCGAATATGGGTTCTTACTTAAATGTTTTCCGTAAATGGCCGGAAATTATCATCCGGCTGTGCTTTCGTTTCACATACGCTATCCATTTGACGTGCGTAACGACTCACCGTTGATGGCGAAATACCGTAACGGACAGCCACCTGTTCATAGGTTAGGGTTCGTCCACGCTTCTTGGCCGTCAGATATTCCAATGCCGCTGCCCAGCCCTCCACATTCCGAATGTTCGGAATATCAGGGTACAGCCGGCTCAGGAACTCGGACCAGAGATTCTCCATCTCTTTTTTCCAAAAAGGGTCTACCCGCATGTCCATGGTCTGCTCTGCCTTCTCCAGCACCGCCTTCCAGGAAGGCAGCCAATCCGGCAGCACCTCACGGGTCTTGCTACTGGATAGATCGCGATCGTCGCGGCGTTCCTTCAGCCGATTGCTTGCGGCCTCCATCTGCTGGAGTACCAGGCGGGCGGCATCTTTCAGCTCCGCATCCTCTCCCGGTTCCTGTAGGAACGATTGCAACGCATGCTGCACCTCTTCATCGGCAATCAATTCCAGCGTCCGGATCACCTGCAGCTTGGTATGGGGATCGCCATGCCGGAGCGCCCAGAAGAACGAAGAACGAATCAGCGGATTCTGTTTCGCTTCCTCCGTCAATTTGTCGCCGTCATGCTCCCAGCGTTTGAACTGCTCTTCAAACGGAAGGTGATAGTGGTAACTCACCTTCATCTGGTCCGTACCGGTCTCTTTACGCTTCTGCAGCTGCGCCAGATAGAAATTCGGAATCACCGAATCTCCGTCCAGCTTCAATGCTTGCCGCCAATATTTCTCGGCCCTGTCATAATAACCGCTGTTGCATGCCGCAACGGCCGTATAATGATACAGACTAGGATCTCCGCTAAACTCCTCTTCCTTCAACAACCGGCGAAAATGACCGTAGGCAATTTCGTGCTGCCCCAGTATTCCCATCGTTGTCGCCAGCTTAAACACATGCTCCTGATGAAAAGGAACCGTCACCGTTAGCATGTCCATCAATCGGTCACGCTGCTCCTGATTTCCTTCATGCTGAAAGAAGATAGCCAGATTGCATAAACCGTGCAGATTGCCTGGTTCCTGATCCAACACCTCGCCAATGGTACGCTTCGCAGTATCAAAGCGCCCCATATAATAATAGGCCAAAGCCAGATTGTTGCGCGCAGCCAGAAAATCCGGATAATCCTTGACGATTTCCTCCAACAGCTTGACCGCTTGTGCGAATTTTCCTTCCTCAAGCAGTGCCCGGGCATGCTCATGCTCAACCACGCCTTCACGACTCTTGATCCGGTTCAGCTTGGCAGGACGATTCAGCTCATAATGAAGCAGCTCCATCATCTCCTCGGCCTCATCCAGAAACTGACCACTGGGGTCTTCCTCCAGATAAGTAACAAGCGCTTCTTCCGCCTGCTCGAACTGTTCCATATTGGCGTAATTGTTCGCCATGTAGAAGTAGCACTCCGTCATCAACGGGTCAACTTGCTCCAAAATGTGAGCCAGCACATCGTTGGAAGCTTTATAATCTCCCGTCTCTGATAATATACCCGCCATATTGCAATGATTCACCGGATTATCCGGTTCATATTCAACAGCTTTGCGAAAATATTTCAGAGCCCTGTCATATTGGAAACGATCAAGCGAACGAACCGCGCGATCGAAGAAGAAATTGGCATTCATCTCGATAGATATAACATTGTGGGGGTCACTTGACCCATATGGATAACCATTCACGAAAAGCAAGGCACCTCCTTTAACTTGCTCCTCTATCCACAACAGTATAACACAAGTTTCAACGTCATTTGCAGAAAAAAGACACCAGTTTACACACCGGCGTCTTTGAATAAAGTGGCGATCGAGCCGCCCTCGGTAATAATGTGGGTTGCCTGGGCCAACATGGGCGCAACAGACAACACCTTAAGCCGCATCTTGCAGTGATGATCCGGGAGCACGATGGAGTCTGTGACCACGATTTCCTCGATATGAGCATGGTCCAGACGGCTTAGTGCTTCACCGGAGAAGAGCCCATGGGTTGCACAAACAATGGCATCATTAGCTCCCCGTTCCTTCAGACCTTCGACCACTTGTACGATGGTGGTTCCTGTATCAATCAAGTCCTCGATAATAATCGGCGTACGCCCCGCCACGTCCCCAATGACATGGGTGATAACGGCTTCGTTATGGGCAGGACGCTGCTTGATCATCATGGCAAACGGCGATCCTAGGCGGCTCGCAAGTTTCTCGGCTGTCTTCGCCCGCCCGGCATCGGGGGATACGATGACCGGGTTCTCAATTTTCTTGGTCTTCAAATATTCCGTAATCAGATCGAGCGCAGTCAGATGATCCACCGGTATATTGAAGAAACCCTGAATAGCAGGGGCATGCAGATCAATCGTTATCACGCGGTTGGCCCCGGCTGTGGTCAGCACATCGGCTACCATTTTGGCCGAAATCGGCTCACGCGGTGCTGCCTTTCGTTCCTGTCTGGCATAACCGTAATAAGGCACAATGATATTGATCGTTCTGGCGGAAGCACGCTTCGCGGCATCAATCATCACCAGCAGCTCTACGAACATTTCATTGATAGGGTGAGAAAAGGACTGCAGCAGAAAAACATCGCAATTGCGGATGCTCTCTTCAAAGTGCACATAAACTTCGCCACTCTGAAAGCGGGAAATCTTGATCTTTCCCGGTTCAACTCCCAACTGCTTACTGATATTTGCAGCAAGCGCCGGATTGGAAGTTCCGGCGAACAATCGTAATGAACGATACATGAGGACCTCCTGACGAGAGTGGTTGATAATGGCTGATGCAACGATCTCGTTGAAAGCGTTATCGTCAAATCAGGCCGTTCCCGCCTCCATCAACCTCTTCGAAGAAGGGTCTCTAGAAGTAGAAAACAGCCGTCTGCAATAAACCTGTTTGCAATTAGTGCTTATCTTTATTATACATTGTTTCCCTCAACATTCAAAAGCACCATCTCCCGCTTCCGGTTACGGAAGGTCGCGATCTCCCGAACGCCAAGCTCCGATAGCAGTGTTCTGGCCTGGTCCAGATGCTCGCCCAGCTTCCTCGGCTGATGGGCATCCGACCCTAAAGTCAACGGAACGCCAAGCTTAATCGCTTCCTCCAGCATGCGGCGGCTCGGAAACATTTCCTCACAGGCCTTTGATAATCCGGAGGCATTCAGCTCCATGGCTTTCCCGCTTTGGGCCACAGCCGCAAGCGCGGCTTGTTCCAGAGCGATCACGTCCGGCTTCTGTTCGGGGCCTGGTCCATAACCGAACCGCTTGATCACGTCCAGATGGCCCATGATATCATAGAAGCCGGTCGCGGCGGCTTTCTGCACTGCATCATAATATTGCTGATAAACCTCAAGCGGATCCTTGTCCTCCCAGCCTTGGGTCTGACGGTAATCCGTAATATCCCACTCACCCAGAAAGTGTACGGAGCCGATAACATAATCCCACGGATAGTCCTTCACAATCCGCTCAATCTGTTCTTCGTATCCCTCGATATAATCGCCTTCGAGACCGATCCGAATGTCAATCTGTCCTTTGTAGCGTTCCTTCAGCTGCAGGCACTCTTCCACGTAACGCGGCAGCTCGTCCATCGGCATGGCCATTTCCGGATAATAGGTTTCCGGGTTGACGTGAATCAAAGGCATATGATCCGACAAGCCCAATTGATCCATCCCGAGTTCAATGGCGCGCCGTACATACTCCTCCAGCTGCCCCTCGGCATGTCCGCACCGGGCATGGTGGGTATGGTAATCAATATGCATCGGTAGACCTCCTAATCGCGGCGTGGCCGTTCGTGGCGGCGACTCAGCTCATCCATGATCTCATCCAGTGGGAGCTTGCGCTCCTGGAGAAGTACCAGTAGGTGATAGATCAGATCGCTGATTTCAAGCTTAAGCTCGGCGTTGTCTTTATTTTTGGCGGCGATGATCGTTTCCGAAGCTTCTTCGCCCACCTTCTTCAGAATTTTGTCTACCCCTTTATCAAAGAGGTAAGTCGTATAAGCCCCTTCAGGCCGCTCCACTTCACGCTGGGCAATGACTTCTTCCAGCTCGGCAAGAACCGCAAACCGCCCGCTCTCTGCAGCTGCACGGTTATTCGCAGTCCCGCTCTTCTGCCCCTGAACCGTAATCTCATTGTAGAAGCAGGTTGTTTGTCCGGTATGACAAGCAGGTCCCTTCGGATCCACCAGCAGCAAGAGGGTGTCTCCATCACAGTCGTACGTCATGGATACGACCGTCTGGACGTTCCCGGAAGTTGCCCCCTTATGCCACAGCTCCTCGCGCGAACGGCTCCAGAACCAAGTTTCGCCGCTTTCCAGCGTCAAGCGAAGAGACTCCCGATTCATATAAGCCATCATCAGCACCTGCTTGCTCTGTGCATCCTGTACAATCGCCGGCACCAGGCCCGAGGCATCCCAACGGATATGCTCGCTGACCTGCTCCAGGGATAAATCCTTCAACATATCTTCGCTCATCGTATATCCACTCCTTTTTGACTAAGATGCAACTTCAGATGAGGAATCGAGATCTCTTTATAATGGAAAATCGTTGCGGCAAGACCCGCATCCGCCTTGCCTGTGGTGAACACGTCATAGAAGTGATCCTCTTTGCCAGCACCGCCGGACGCGATGACCGGGATCTGCACCATTGAAGATACGGCAGAGGTAAGTGATAGATCGAACCCATCCTTCGTCCCGTCCGCATCCATGCTGGTCAACAGAATCTCGCCTGCACCCAGGCTTTCCGCCTGCTTCACCCAATCCAGCGCTTTGATGCCGGAAGGCGTACGTCCGCCGTGCGTGTATACTTCCCATTCCCCCCACGCTTCGTTGTACTTGGCATCGATGGCCACAACGATGCATTGGGAGCCGAATTTGCGTGCCCCGGCTGAGATCAGCTCCGGCTGCTTGACCGCTGCCGTATTCATCCCGATCTTATCCGCGCCTGCCCGCAGAATCCGCTTCATATCCTCAACGGACGAAATGCCTCCACCCACGGTAAAAGGGATGGCAATTTCCCCTGCCGTTTTCCGCACGACTTCCTCCATCGTCGCCCGCCCTTCGACCGATGCTGAAATATCCAGAAAGACTAACTCGTCTGCGCCTTCCCGGTCATAGAGCGCCGCCAATTCCACGGGATCGCCCGCATCGCGGAGATTCACAAAATTTACACCCTTCACCACCCGGCCGTCCTTCACGTCCAGGCAAGGTATGATCCGTTTTGCCAGCATACCTTTCCCCTCTTCCCCTATGAACTCTATCGATCAACCGCTTATTTGAACGGACCCTAAGTCAGACCTATTTGATTCTCGTAATTGCCTCGTTCAGGTCAATATTGCCTGTATACAGCGCCTTGCCTACGATCGCTCCGCCTACACCTTCGCCGCTGTGCGCGCTGAGCGCCAGCAAATCGTCCAGCTTCGTCACGCCGCCCGAAGCGATGACCGAGCGGCCGCTGGCTTTCGCCAGCGAGACAATCCCCTCCACATTAGGCCCCTGCATCATCCCGTCCCGGGAAATATCGGTAAAGATAAAGGTTTCCGCTCCTTTGGCTGCCAGCTCCTTAGCCAACACCTCGGCTTGAACCTCCGACGTTTCCAACCAGCCCCTAGTTGCGACGTATCCGTTGCGCGCGTCGATCCCAATGGCCACCTTATCCCCGTACTTGCCCAGCACCTCTTCCGTAAAGACACGATCTTCAATCGCTGCCGTACCGATGATAACCCGGCTGACGCCAAGCGACAGCAGCCGCTCCACATCCGCCAGCGTGCGCAAACCTCCGCCTACCTGAACCGGAACCTGAACGCTTGCTGCGATCTTCCCGATGATATCGTCATTCACCGGATGGCCTGTCTTCGCTCCGTCCAAATCCACGAGATGAATAAAGGTGCCGCCCTGCTCTTCCCACGATTTGGCTACCTCGAGCGGATTGTCATTGTATACCGTTTCTTGATTATAATCGCCTTGCACGAGCCTGACGCATTTGCCGCCGCGAATATCGATCGCCGGATATATGATAAAAGAGGACATCCCCATTCCCACTTTCCTTCTGGTCTATTTGATCACCTTACATTACGTTAAAGCCAAGAAATTGCGAAGCAGGCTCATCCCAAGCTCCCCGCTCTTCTCGGGATGGAACTGCATGCCATACACCGAATCGCGGCCCACGATGGCTGTCACTGGCTGACCGTAATCGGTAACCGCCAGCAAGTCAGCCTGAACCTCAGGAAGAACATGATACGAGTGGACAAAATACACATGACCTTCCTCAAGTCCCGCAAACAGCGGATGCTCCCGCTTCTCGAACTGCAATGAATTCCAGCCCATATGCGGCACCTTGTAGTCACCACCCGTAAACCGTACAACCGATCCGGGCAAAATATCCAACCCTTCAAACTTGCCATGCTCCTCGCTCCGGCTGAACAGGAGCTGCATGCCGAGGCAAATCCCCAGCAGCGGCTTCCCCGATTCCGCTGCTTCCTTCATGACCGAGTCCAGCGAGGTTTCGCGCAGCTGCTCCATAGCATCGCCGAACGCGCCGACCCCAGGCAGAATGATGCCATCCGCCGCCAGAATCTCCTCTCGCTCCCCGGTGACGAGCGGCTTATATCCAAGCCGCTCCACTGCTTTGCTGACGCTGTGCAGATTGCCCATGCCGTAATCCACGATTGCAATCGCCATCGATTAGAGCACTCCCTTCGTGGATGGCACGCCGGTCACCCGCGGATCCACGGTAGTCGCCTCATCCAATGCACGGCCGAGCGCCTTAAATACCGCTTCAACCATATGGTGGGTATTGTGTCCGTAATGAACGATGACATGCAGCGTGATCCGCGCCTCCAGCGCCAACTTCCACAGAAATTCATGGACAAGCTCAGTATCAAAAGAGCCTACCTGCTGCGAAGGATACTCGGCCCGATACTCAAAATGCGGACGGTTGCTGATATCTACAACGACTTGAGCAAGCGCCTCATCCATCGGTACAAACACGCTGGCGTACCGCTTAATCCCTTTTTTATCGCCCAGCGCCTCGCGGAACGTCTGCCCCAGGCAAATCCCGATATCCTCCACCGTGTGGTGGTCATCGATCTCAATATCTCCCTTCGCCTTGACGCGAAGATCAAATTGCCCATGCTTCGTAAACAAATCAAGCATATGATTCAGAAACGGCACATCGGTTTCCAATTCCGAGATCCCGGTTCCATCGACATTGAAATCCAGGGCAATATCGGTCTCATTGGTTTTACGGCTCACGCCGGCTGATCTTGCTGCTGCATCCAAACTGCTCACGTTGATTGCCTCCTCTAAACGTATCTAGTATGAACGAATCATTCATGTTCCTCTTTGATGCTTAACGCTCCTGTTCAAGCCGAATCTCGATCGCCCGGGCATGGCCTTCAAGCCCTTCGCGCCGAGCCAGCTCCATAATCTGCTCGCCATCGCGCAGCAGGGCTTCCTTGCTGTAGTAGATCAAGCTTGATTTCTTAATGAAATCGTCCAGATCAACCGGCGATGCGAACCGAGCCGTCCCATTCGTCGGGATGATATGATTCGGTCCTGCAAAATAATCACCTACCGGCTCTGAGCTATATGGCCCGAGGAAGATCGCACCCGCGTTCTCGATCTGGCCCACAATCGCCATCGGCTCCTCCGTCACGATTTCCAGATGCTCCGGCGCCAAACGGTTAATAACTTCAATCCCTTCTCTAAGGGATTCCGTGATGATCACCGCGCCGTAAGTGTCCACGGAGGCGCGGGCGATGTCACGCCGCGGCAGAAGTTCAAGCTGCCGCTGCACTTCAGTGGCAACGGCCTCGCCCAGCTTGCGTGAAGGCGTCACGAGAATGGCGGATGCCATCTCGTCATGCTCTGCTTGGGAGAGCAAATCCGCCGCAATATACGAAGCATCTGCGCTGTCATCGGCCAATACCGCAATCTCGCTCGGACCGGCCAGGCTGTCAATATTGACCGCCCCGTACACTTCTCGCTTGGCCAGCGCAACGTAAATATTGCCGGGACCGCAGATTTTATCAACGGGGGAGATGCTCTCCGTACCGTAGGCCAACGCCGCAATCGCCTGAGCTCCTCCTACGCGGTAGATCTCCGTAACGCCAGCCTCGGCTGCGGCGACCAGGATATAGGGATTAATCCCATCCTTCCCGCCGGTAGCCGGGGGGGTGACCATGACAATCTCGGGCACGCCTGCCACCTGCGCCGGGATGACGTTCATCAGCACGGACGAAGGATAGGCTGCCTTCCCGCCGGGCACATATACACCCACACGCTTCAACGGACGAATGATCTGTCCCAAGATGCTGCCGTCGGCTTGAAGATCCATCCAGGAATTACGCTTCTGCTTCACATGGAAAGCGCGAATATTATTCGCCGCGGCCTGAATCGCCTTCACGAACGAAGACTCCACATGATGATAAGCCTCCTGGAGCTCTTCATCCGTTACGCGAAGCTGATCTGCCTTAAGACGGACGCGGTCCAATTGCTCGGTATGCCGCAATAAGGCAACATCTCCTTCAGACCGAATATCCCGCACAATCGCCTTCACGACTTCATTCTGCTCTGGTGTGCCATAATCATTTTCCCGTTTCAGCTGAAAGTCCCGTGCTGATACAACCTTCACCTTCATCTCCCCCAATCCCGCTGCTTGCATCACATTTGACCTCATACATGCATAGCGTTTCTTACGAATCGACAATCTATATGTCCGATCTATCCATGCTCATCTTTGTTTATACTTCGTTTCTTAGCGCTGTATATTCGCTCCCTCAGACATAATGACCATTTGCAGCCGATCACACAATGCCTGAATTTCATCATTCTTCATCCGATAGCTGACGCGATTGGCAATCAGGCGACTTGTAATTTCAAAAATGCTGGTCATCTCTATAAGTCCGTTCTCCTTGAGCGTTTGGCCCGTTTCCACCATATCCACGATCCGGTCGGCTAAGCCGATAAGCGGTGCAAGCTCGATGGAACCGTTCAGCTTAACAACTTCAACCTGCTGGCCTTGTTCACGGAAATACTGCGAAGCTACATTCGGATATTTGGTGGCAACCCGCTGACGTATGCCCGGCTTCCAGTCCGGTAAGCCGATAACCGACATCCGGCACCTTGCGATACCGAGATCGAGCAGCTCATAGACGTCTTTGTTCTCTTCCATCAGCACATCTTTGCCAACGATTCCGATATCCGCGACACCGTATTCCACATAAGTCGGCACATCCACCGGCTTCGCCAGAATAAATTCCATTCCTGCCTCCGGCAAGGGAATGACCAGCTTGCGCGTCTCATCCACATCGAGGGGAATCGGAAGTCCGGCTGAACGAAACAGCGCGGATGCTTTTTTATATATACGCCCTTTGGGCATCGCTACTTTCAACGTTTCCGCCACGTTCAACTCCTCCTGACCTTAACCTAAATAAAATAGAGTGATATATCAGCGTTCTATCGAAGGGTAATGATCTCCCGATAGCCTCTATTAAGCAAACTGCCGGATACAACGGGTACCCCCTCATCTCGGACATTCGCCGAGTCCGGCATAATCGAGGTGATGACGGTATGACCCTGTGCCCGCAATTCTGACGCTTTCGCCAAACCTTCTTTGCGATAGGAAGCCGTGTAACGGATCAGAACGGGCAGCTCCTCCGTAATCTCTTCTCCCTGCACCCCATCCAATATGCGATTGGTCTTAAGCGCAAAGCCGGTTGCCGGAACGGCACGGCCAAACTGCTGCAGCAGCTTGTCATAACGACCGCCGCTCGCAACGGGTGAACCTAGCTCAGCAGCATAGCCTTCAAACGTCATGCCGGTGTAATAGGAGAAGTCTCCGAGCATCGTCAGATCAAACAGAACATGCCTGGAGACGTCGTATGCCTCCAGCACCTCCCATACTCTGCACAGGTGCTCAATAGAAGCTCTTGCGAGATCATTGCTGCTAATCTCAAGTGCCTGCCCGGCAATCTCCCGCCCCCCGCGCAGCTTCAGGATTCCTTCCAGCTGATCCTGCTGTGTCTCCGTAAGCCGCAGACTGGCAATGGTATTTCGGTATCCGACATAGTCGCGGTTTAGCAGGTCCTGCTTTAGGCTCTCTTGATCCTCCGTCCGCTCAGGCAGCACCTCCTGGAGCAGGCCATTAAGGTAACCCATATGCCCCATCGCGATTTTGAATTTCTCCACGCCTGCCGCCTTCAGAGACTCGATGGCCAGTGCAATCACTTCAGCATCAGCCTCCGGCGTATCGTCGCCTACAAGCTCTACACCCGTCTGGAAGAATTCAGCCTCCCGGCCCGCCTCTTCTTCGATTGCGCGAAACACATTCGCATGGTAAGACAAACGCACCGGTAATGGCTCATCCTTCAGCAGCGACGACATAACCCGTGCTATGGGAGCAGTCAGATCGGACCGCAGCACCATCGTCGTTCCGCGCTTATTCAATAATTTAAACAGTTTTTGGTCCGACGTAGAGCTTGCCACGCCTACCGTATCGTAATATTCCATCGTTGGTGTCATAATCTGCCGGTATCCCCAGCGGTCCATACATGCCAGCACTTCACGTTCAATCCGGCGCAGCTTGGTGACCGCATGAGGGAGGTAATCACGAACACCTGCCGGTTTTTCGAAGCCTTTCGGTTTAGACATGACGCTCCACCTCAAATTCAGAAAAGTCTTTACTATGGTAAAGTAGTACCTTGCTAATAAATTAAAGGATATTGGCTATATTACCATGAACCCTGCCTGATCGTCAATGCATCATAAATGCGTCCTGCTATGTATCGTTCTCCGTTGTAATCCGCCTTAGCCGCCAAAGAATCTGCTTAACTTCTGGGTATAATTGTAACACAAGAACATGCTGGAGTGGCTTGCTTATCTAGGGGTGAATCTCTGCTATGTCCAGAGCCACGCATAATACAAAAAAACCGTCCGATTGCCGGACGGCTTTGCTTCATAATGATAAATAAGAAAAAAGTATGCCTGCTATGGTTATAGATCCACCGATTTTTTGCTGTCGCCTGTAACGGTATCTTTTCTCTGCGTTGGTGCTTTCGGTGCTTTGGATGATGGCTTCAATGATCGCGGAACGCTGCCAAGCAGCATCCAGGAGCCTGGAATCCACCGGAACACCGTTTGTACCACCAGTGCACTGACAATCAGCGCAGTAACCATGCCACCATAAATCCAGATGAGATAATCATCGGTTACCGGATTCAGCTTGAGATCGTACTCCCGGTATAGGAACAGCCAGAGCGGATGCACCAGATAGATCGCGAAGGACAACTCGCCAATCCGCGTCAGCACCTTCACGATGAGTTTCCAACCGCTGTTATACAGCCAGCTGGCCAGCTGCATCAGCACAATCGCGGAGAAAACCGTGTGCAGATTCCATAACAGCTCGTACAACAGGGAGTCGTATTTGGCACCGTGCAATCTCTGATTGTACCAAATCTGCACATGTGTCAGTGCCATCGCAAGCCAACCGGCCCATAACACGACCGTACCTGCTCTTTGACCTGAAGTCTGCTTTTTCCAGGATGACGTAAGCCAGCCCTTGAATTTGTCGTAATTCATCGCCAGATAAGCACCCAGCATATAATAGGCTAAATACGAGATGGCCAGGCTTCCTTTAAACGTGTAGTGCAGCTCGTATTTATTCCATATGATAAAGCCCCATTGAAGCAGGAACCCGATGGGAACCGCCCACCGTACGAGAAACCGTGACGATTTGAACAGCTTAAGGAAGATCGGGAACAAGATATAGAACTGCAAACTGATAAATACAAAATATAAGTGCGTATAGTTCTGCCCCCGAATTAAACGTTCAAAGAAAAGAGGCATCTGTGCCCATAGATCAAATGAGCTGTTGAGCAGCCCGTTCTGATACATCCGCACAAAGAAATAGATGATCGAGAACAACACATAAGGCAGCAAAATGTACAAGAGCCGCCGTTTGTAGAAGTTTTTGATTAGATCTTTGGTCAGCGGCCGGTCCGCATAGTTATAGAACAGCACGAAGCTGCTTAGGAATATAAACGAGGGTGTACCGTATTTAAAGAAAATATTCAAAAAATTAATAATATAATAGAATCGCGAATCAATCGCATCCACTGTTGCAAATGAAGTCGCATGAACGTGAAGCACGCCCAGGATGGCCAGCGCACGATAAATATCGAGCTGCGGCAGCCTTTCCTTCTTGTTCAGCGTTGCACTCATGTCAGGCGTCGCCTCCTTGATTCAAGTATTTTCATAGAGTCAATGAAAAGGGATGGGCGGGCAAAAAAGTCCCTCAAGGCCATCATACCCCGGGGACTATGGAATCGCTTTGTGTCATGTTATCCTATACTCATTCTACAATAATTCAGGTAGCTTGAGAACCTAACTTGTCACATTACCTCAAATTGACTCACTTTCCGTCGATGTCCTCTTCAGCTCTCGCAATGGATTGCCGCCTACAAAAACACCCGGTGCCACATCTTTATGTACGACAGACCCTGCAGCAACAACCGCTCCATCTCCGATCGTTACGCCAGGCAAAATCGTGGTGTTCGCGCCGATGAGCACATTCTCCCCGATCCGCACTTCACCCAGACGATATTCCTTTATTAGATACTCATGGGCAAGAATCGTTGTATTGTAGCCGATCACCGAATTCTCGCCGATAGATATTTTCTCCGGAAAAAACACATCCACCATGACCATCAATCCAAACGCAGTATGTCTTCCCACCTTCATCCCGAGCATATGGCGGTATATCCAGTTCTTCAAGGGCAGGATAGGGCAATAGCGGGCCAACTGGATAAAGATGAAGTTCTTGACGCCCTTAAACGGGCTCACGGTGCGGTAGATTTGCCATAGCGCGTTGGGCCCTTCTACAGGATAACGGGTAACCTTTCTGGCCATGCTGCCAAAACTCCTATTCCTCTTGAAGTCCTACGATTTCATACAGGTCTTTCATATCCTTTAAAACATAATCCGGACCATACTCCATCAGCTTCTGCTCACCCTTCAGGGACCAAGCTACAGCTGCGGCCTTCACACCCGCCGCCTTGGCGGACTGAATGTCGACCGGACTGTCCCCGATCATCAATGTCGTAGCCGGATTGGCGCCCAGCCGCTCAATTGCTGTCAGAACGGGCTCAGGATGCGGTTTCGGATGCTCGACGTCGTTCACCGTAACAATCGTCGACATGAATCGCTCGAGATCGTACTTTTCCAAAGTCATCATCGTAGAAGGACGAATCTTAGTTGTTACAATCCCAAGCGAAAGCCCGTGACGATGAAGGCGCTCCACGACCTCATTTACATGAGGGAACGGTCTAACCATCTCATCATGATGAAGCGTGTTGAAGGAACGGTAGGCTTTGACAAACGGACTAACATCCTCAACGCCTCCCGAGAAAGCCTGCAGCTGCTGTTCCAGCGTGGTTCCCATATGTGGAATGATCTGCTCCCTGGTTAACGGTCCCGGTGCTTGAGCCTCGAAGACATGCAGAAACGACGAGATAATCAATTCATTCGTATCAATAATGGTTCCGTCTAAATCAAACAGTACGGTTTCTATCATGCTGCAACTACTCCTTTTTGTCCTCCGTATCTGGTTTTATTGCCGGAGTATCTTCTACTCGGGACGATTTGACTTCCGTCTCCTGGGTTTGGATTAGAGAGCTTGTATCATCCTTCTCTACTGGATCTGCTGCCAGTTTATCCTGCTTAACAGGTGCCTGCGCAGATGACTTCACGGCTTTATCCGTCTGAAGGTCAGCTTCAGGCGTTGGCCCTGCTCCGATCTTCGTTGACACGATGGGGTCCAAATAACGCACATTGGCGCGGCCTGTTACGCGGCGTACAACGATCAATACGATGCCTGCAATGACGAAGAACACCGACAGCAGCTGAGAAATCCGAATATTGCCGTAAGCCGGATCCAGATGGCCCAGTTCAAAGCCCATCCAAGTCATCGGTGCCCACAGCGTATTGTTAATGAAGTCGGCAAGTCCGGTTGCGCCTTGGAACGCCAAGCTGTCCGTACGCACCGCTTCAATGAAGAATCGGCCGATGGAATACCAGATGAAATATCCGATGAAGAGTTCGCCTGCGCGCAGGAATTTCTGTCTGCGGAGGATAAGCAATATGACAATACCCACCAAGTTCCATAGCGATTCATATAAGAAGGTAGGATGATGGAATACACCTTGTACATTCATTTGATTCACGATGAAATCAGGCAGGTGCAGCTGTCCGCGTAAAAAGGATTCACTTACAGGACCGCCATAGGCCTCCTGGTTAACGAAGTTCCCCCAGCGTCCAATGATCTGACCAGCCAACAGGGACGGAGCGCAGATATCGGCAATCCGCCAGAATGAATAGCCTTTCCGGCGAACAAAGATTAACGCACAGATAATGGCACCAATAAGGGCACCGAATATGGCAATCCCGCCGTTCCATATTTTGAACACATCCAGGAAGTTGTCTTTATAATCTTCCCATTTAAAAGCTACATAATAAATACGCGCACCAATGATTGCGGAAGGAACACCAAGCAAGAGCAAATCCATAAAAAATTCCTGCGGAATGCCAAAACGCTTCCCCTCGCGAATGGCCAGTAACAGCCCCGCTAAAGCTCCCAACCCCAAAATCAAGCCATACCAATGAACACGCAGCGATCCGATGGAGAACGCCACCGGATCGATGAGCAATGTTTGCATCTTTTATAACCTCCCTAGTCCTAGTCCAAATCGTCCATATCTTCAGCGATCGTAGCTGTCAGTTTGTTCGTAAACTGCAGCGCAGCATTCAGTCCCATTTGTTTCAATCTGTAGTTCATAGCTGCTACCTCAATAATAACCGCAAGGTTACGTCCTGGACGAACCGGAATGGTGACCAGAGGGATGTCTGTCTCAATAATTCGTGTTGTTTCTTCATCTAATCCCAGACGATCATACTGTTTATCCTGCTGCCAAGCTTCCAATCGAACAACAAGCGTAATCCGTTTATTGTTCCGAACGGCTCCTGCACCGAATAACGTCATGACATTAATAATACCAACTCCGCGAATCTCCAGAAGATGGCGAATCAACTCCGGCGCCGTTCCGTGAAGCTGAAAATCCGATGTCTGACGTATCTCCACCGCATCATCCGCAATCAACCGGTGTCCGCGTTTGACGAGCTCCAATGCCGTCTCACTCTTCCCGATACCGCTTGAACCTGTGATCAGCATCCCCACGCCATAAACATCGCACAATACCCCGTGGATGGTTGTAGTTGGTGCAAGTTTACGCTCCAGGAAGCTTGTGAATCGGCTTGTCAGAATGGTTGTCGCCATACTGCTGCGCAGTACAGGCAAACCTCTTTCGTTCCCGAGTTCCACCAGTTCCTCCGGCACTTCCAAGGAACGAGTAACTACAATGCAAGGTGTTTCTTCCGTACACAGGCTGCGCATCCGCTCTTTACGCTCTTCCGGCTTCAGCATTCCGAAGAAAGCCAACTCCGTGCGGCCCAGTAGCTGGACCCGTTCCCGCGGATGGTATTCAAAATAACCGGCCATTTCCAATCCCGGGCGATTCAGATCGTCCGTTGTAATCTGACGTTTTAAGCCTTCCTCACCTGCGATGACCTCCAGCTGAAACTGCTGGACCAGCTCGGATACCTTCACTTTCTTGGCCATGGTCTTACCCCTCTTCTTCCATTGTATGTTGACATCACAACGCAACCGTCATGTACGCGGCCCGTATTGGATGATATATTCCATATTCGATATTATCTAAAGTAGATAATCTGTATAAGCCTTATCAGCGATCTGGCAATTCACATGAAATATGCTTCAACATCCCGTATGTCCCATACTTATGTATGCCTTGCTTTGTGCTTATCTTATCGAAAAAAACCAATGAATGCAATTCTAACCGGCTATTCAATCGCGACATTAGGCTTATATTGGGGTGAACCGACACTACGATTACGTACTATAACTTGAATAATATAAATGTAATGTTTTATCACGAAAGGCATTATAAACTCCATTCTTCTCCAGTATCTGGGTTTACTGCTTTATATATCTGCTATTCCTTTGAATGCATCTACTACCTTCTGCGAGAAACACCTTAAACCCTCTCTAGGAGTGAATACTACCTGGATTTATGTATTTTTCTCCTAAAAAAACCGCCCCTTGAGAGGGCGGTTTTCAAGAGATCCCGATTGCTGAAGATTAGTCTTCGAGCAATACGTTCAATTCAGACTCTTTATCAAAGATATGAACTTTGTTCATGTCGAGTGCCAATTTCACATTGTCGCTTTCGCGAGTAGTCGAACGCCCGTCTACACGGCCGATAACCGTATCGGTGCCCAAGCCGCTCAGGTACAAGAGCATTTCGTGACCAAGGTTCTCGGTTACGTCAACTTTTGCAGTGAAGATTGTGTTCGGGGAAGCTTCCAGGAAGACGGGCTCTTCATGAATATCTTCCGGACGAACACCCATGATTACTTCTTTGCCAATCATGGATTTGTTTTTGAGCAATTGCGCTTTACCACCTGGTACTTGAACGTTCAAGCCCTGGGAAGTGAAGTATACGCCACCGTTTTGCTCGGACAATTTACCGTTGATGAAGTTCATGGTTGGGGAACCGATGAAACCAGCAACGAACAGGTTGTTCGGATTGTTGTACAGTTGCTCTGGGGAATCCGCTTGTTGAATAATGCCGTCTTGCATAACAACGATACGGTCACCCATCGTCATAGCTTCTGTTTGGTCATGCGTTACATAGATACAAGTGGTTTCAAGGCGCTTAACCAGCTTTGTAATTTCGGCACGCATCTGACCGCGGAGTTTCGCATCCAAGTTGGAAAGTGGCTCATCCATCAAGAAGACTTGTGGATCACGGACAATCGCACGACCCAAGGCAACACGCTGACGCTGACCACCGGACAGAGCCTTTGGTTTACGCTCGAGCAAATGCTCGATATCCAGGATTTTTGCTGCTTCACGTACACGTTTATCGATTTCGTCTTTCTTCACTTTACGGAGTTTCAAACCGAATGCCATGTTCTGATATACGTTCATATGTGGATACAAGGCGTAGGATTGGAATACCATCGCGATGTCACGATCTTTAGGTGCTACATCGTTAACAACGCGGTCGCCAATGTAAAGTTTACCCTCAGAAATTTCCTCAAGACCTGCGATCATACGCAGTGTCGTGGACTTACCGCAACCGGAAGGACCTACCAGTACCAAGAATTCTTTATCTTTAATATCCAAATTAACGTCAATTACAGTTGCTTTATCCGCACCTGCATACTTTTTGTAAATATGCTCTAAGCGTACACCAGCCATGTGCATTTGCCCCCTCATATGAATGTTATGAAATCGAATACAATTAATTTATAATCTTATATTACCCCATAGGCACCTGACTTGCTATACACAATCTGCACAAAAAACCTATTTCCTTTTCGTCACTTTATACAATAGAAGCGTTATTTTCACTAAAACCGCATCACTGAAGCTGCGAACATCAAGCCCCGTCTCCTGTTTGATCTTATCCAGGCGGTATAGCAGCGTGTTACGGTGAATATATAGGTGCTTGGCCGTCTCGCTCACGTTACAATCCAATTCGAAAAAAGACTCCAGCGTTGACAAGGTCTCACTATCCTCGAATAAATCGGTATGTCCGGCAGCGTACTCTCGCAGAAATTGATTGCGTTGGTACTCGGGAATGCTATAGACCAGGCGCTCCAGATGAAGCCCGGTCGACAGATGGATATGTTCCTTTACCTGGAATGTACGGCCGATGGTCATGGTCTCTCTTAACATGCTAACGGTCTGTGGCAGAGCATGCAGGGCATTAACTGCCGGTATCGCCGAGATATGGAAATCCCCCACCCATTCCGTTGAAATCAGCTCGTAGAGCCCCATGCAGAATAAGGAGAGTAAATCTTGATCGCCTTCCACCGAAGCATCATCTTTATCATCCGTCGTTATACCGTCCAGCAATTCCTGGTTCGCTAGGATAATCCATTCCTTATCAAGCAGTGGCACCAGAATGATGTCCCCGCCAAAATAGCTGCGCAATAACCGATGCAGTGCCTTATAACTTGGAGTAGGGGCGTGCTCGCTCTCATGAATAAGAAGAAAGGGAACCATGTCCTCCGTCAAGCTTGTCCGAATCCACATTTCCTCTGGTAATTCAGCAAGCAGTTCACCGGCTTGCAGGCGTTCCTTTAACCAACCACCCAACTGTTGGGCGCGTCGTTCTTCTTCAACCTTACCGGCACTCTTGGACACTACCCCTGGTGTCGTATCCTGAAGGCTCGACAATAGTAGAGTTATAAGCCCAATCTCGGACTCCGTCAAAGCACTCTGATTCGCTACAATTACCCGACTAGGATCCTGTTGATTCACAGGAATCCAAATCTCACCAAGGTCCTTGTGCACATAGGCGCCGTGAACCCTTCGTGATTGGTGTGAGGTTCTGTTTTCTTCACGGCTACTAGTCCCCTGGGCTCTTTCCTCATGACCCATCCGATCACCGAATGGCGGTGAGGTCGCTATTAGTTTTGTTAACCATGCTGCTTCCTGAGCATTCAATGTTTTTAAACCGAGTGAGGTACCCAAGGTCTGCTCTAGTTTCTGAACGATGTGCTCCATCTCCACCATTGATGACTCCACCACTTTATCGTTTTTTCTTATTTTAGCATAACACCCAGTGCAAGCGACAATGCCTTCTCTCTAAGTCCAGTTACATTGGAGAAAAACTGCTTAAAAACAACACAAAAAGAGCCGTCAACAACGTTGACGACTCTTCGGATGAGCCATGAAGGACTCGAACCTTCGACACCCTGATTAAAAGTCAGGTGCTCTACCAACTGAGCTAATGGCTCTTATTTACTGGTGGAGGATGATGGATTCGAACCACCGAACTCGGACGAGAACAGATTTACAGTCTGCTGCGTTTGGCCACTTCGCTAATCCTCCAGGATATAAAGGTGGCTCGGGACGGAATCGAACCGCCGACACGAGGATTTTCAGTCCTCTGCTCTACCGACTGAGCTACCGAGCCTTACATAAATGACATAAAAATAAAGTGCGGAATGCAATCCTGCCCACTTTAATCTGTGGAAAACCGACCATTTTTATTCCTTAAGATTAATAATGGCGGAACTGACGGGATTCGAACCCGCGATCTCCTGCGTGACAGGCAGGCATGTTAGGCCTCTACACCACAGTTCCACATTATTAAAGATGGTGCCGGCGAGAGGACTTGAACCCCCAACCTACTGATTACAAGTCAGTTGCTCTACCAATTGAGCTACACCGGCATGGTAAGGTAATAAAAATAAGTACATGGTGGAGGCTGAGGGGTTCGAACCCCCGACCCTCTGCTTGTAAGGCAGATGCTCTCCCAGCTGAGCTAAGCCTCCAGGTATGTATGGTAGCGGCGGAGGGGATCGAACCCCCGACCTCACGGGTATGAACCGTACGCTCTAGCCAGCTGAGCTACACCGCCATATAAACCTATTTGCGTTCAAGTTATTCAAATGGCGGAGAGAGAGGGATTCGAACCCTCGCACCGCTTACGCAGTCTAACCCCTTAGCAGAGGGTCCCCTTATAGCCACTTGGGTATCTCTCCATCATAACTTGTATGCAGTTACAGAGATTGATTCCCTGAAAACTAGATACGAAACGAATTTGCAACACATTGAAATATGTTTTGGATAAGCCCTCGACCGATTAGTATTGGTCAGCTCCATGCATTGCTGCACTTCCACCTCCAACCTATCTACCTCGTGGTCTTCAAGGGGTCTTACTAGTTGGGAAATCTCATCTTGAGGGGGGCTTCACGCTTAGATGCTTTCAGCGCTTATCCCTTCCGTACGTAGCTACCCAGCCATGCTCCTGGCGGAACAACTGGTGCACCAGCGGTACGTCCATCCCGGTCCTCTCGTACTAAGGACAGCTCCTCTCAAATTTCCTACGCCCACGACAGATAGGGACCGAACTGTCTCACGACGTTCTGAACCCAGCTCGCGTACCGCTTTAATGGGCGAACAGCCCAACCCTTGGGACCTACTTCAGCCCCAGGATGCGATGAGCCGACATCGAGGTGCCAAACCTCCCCGTCGATGTGGACTCTTGGGGGAGATAAGCCTGTTATCCCCAGGGTAGCTTTTATCCGTTGAGCGATGGCCCTTCCATGCGGTACCACCGGATCACTAAGCCCGACTTTCGTCCCTGCTCGACTTGTAGGTCTCGCAGTCAAGCTCCCTTATGCCTTTGCACTCTTCGAATGATTTCCAACCATTCTGAGGGAACCTTGGGGCGCCTCCGTTACTCTTTAGGAGGCGACCGCCCCAGTCAAACTGCCCGCCTGACACTGTCCCCGCACCGGATTACGGTACCAGGTTAGAACCTAGATACGATCAGGGTGGTATCCCAACGTCGCCTCCACACAAGCTGGCGCTCATGCTTCAAAGGCTCCCACCTATCCTGTACAGATCGTACCCAAATCCAATATCAAGCTGCAGTAAAGCTCCATGGGGTCTTTCCGTCTTGTCGCGGGTAACCTGCATCTTCACAGGTATTAAAATTTCACCGGATCTCTCGTTGAGACAGCGCCCAAGTCGTTACGCCATTCGTGCGGGTCAGAATTTACCTGACAAGGAATTTCGCTACCTTAGGACCGTTATAGTTACGGCCGCCGTTTACTGGGGCTTCGGTTCACAGCTTCGGGATTACTCCCTAACCGCTCCCCTTAACCTTCCAGCACCGGGCAGGCGTCAGCCCGTATACTTCGCCTTACGGCTTCGCACAGACCTGTGTTTTTGCTAAACAGTCGCTTGGGCCTTTTCACTGCGGCCCCCTCGGGCTATTCACCCTACCGAGGCACCCCTTCTCCCGAAGTTACGGGGTCATTTTGCCGAGTTCCTTAACGAGAGTTCTTCCGCGCGCCTTAGAATTCTCTTCTCGCCTACCTGTGTCGGTTTGCGGTACGGGCACCTTCACCTGACTAGAGGCTTTTCTTGGCAGTGTGAGATCATGACCTTCGCTACTATAATTTTCACTCCCCATCACAGCCCAGCCTTATTGATGTGCGGATTTGCCTACACATCAGCCTCACTGCTTGGACGGACATCCATCAGTCCGCGTCACTACCCTCCTGCGTCACCCCATCGTTCATAACGGTTTACGGTGGTACAGGAATTTCAACCTGTTGTCCTTCGATTACGCCT